>JADYZM010000028.1 GCA_020853105.1 Flavobacteriales bacterium
CAGGTAAATAACCTATTCTTTTATTATTTCCAAATATAAACTCTCCTGTAAGTTTGATATCTCCATTAAATTTTCCTAATCCATCCACCACTATTTTGTCCTTAAAATTAGCTGTACTATCAACAACCAATTTCTCTTTCATTTTTGCTGTTCCTAATACTCGCAAATCACTCTTAAATTTTCCTTCATCTGTAAAGACAGATTTGCCTTTAATTAACACATCTTGATCAACAATAAGCTTCTTTTGTACTGTCAAACTGTCTTTTATTTTTACTTCTCTGTCTATCAACACATTTCCACCTAGTTTGGTACTTCCTACTACCTCAAAGTTTGTACTTGGAGATAGTGTTCCTACTCCTACGTTTCCTGTATCGGATAATAGGTTTACATTTTGGGCTTCGATTTTTGATAATCCTATTGCTATCAATATTGTTGTAATTATTATAAGATTTCTCATGAGATTATTTTTTTATTTAGAATCAAATATAATAAAAAAATCAGTTGTATTCAACCGATTGTATGTAATTATATAAAATCAATCAGTTGAATGTAAATTTCCTAAATGAAAAAGCGAATTAGGAAATCAGAAATGCCACAAGAAATTATTTTACTTGGAGCTAGGATTCATCTAATCTTAAAAGAAAAAAATCTAAAACAACGTGATGTCGCTTACGATGCTGACTTAGATGTTGAAAATTTAAGAAAATATATCAAAGGTAAGCAAGAAATGAAAATAAGCACATTAATTAAAATTGCTAAAGCTCTAAATGTAAAAATTGAAGAACTTTTTCAATAACTACTCTGTTAAACCTGCTTGCAATTTTTCTGTATTTTCGGCTATTTTCAATCCATTTATAATGTCATCAATATCACCTTCCATTGCAGAGCCTAAATTATACAATGTTAAACCAATGCGATGGTCTGTTACTCTACCTTGAGGATAATTATAGGTTCTAATTTTTGCTGACCTGTCTCCGGTTGAAACTTGAGATTTTCTTTCGGCAGCTCTTTCCTTTTCTCTTTTGATAACCTCTGCTTCATACAAGCGTGTCCTTAATACTTTCATGGCAATTTCCATATTCTTTATTTGAGAACGTCCTTCCTGGCATTCAACAACGACACCTGTTGGAATATGTGTTAAACGAACAGCAGATTCTGTTTTATTCACGTGTTGACCACCAGCCCCTGATGATCTAAAGGTATCCTTTTTGATATCATCTTTTCTAATTTCAATATCAACTTCTTCAGCTTCAGGTAAAACTGCAACTGTAACGGCTGAAGTATGAACTCTGCCCTGCGATTCTGTTGCTGGAACACGCTGTACGCGATGAACACCAGACTCAAATTTCAAAACTCCATATACACTGTCTCCTTCTACTGAAAAAGATATTTCCTTATACCCTCCTGCTGTTCCTTCATTCAAATTTAACACTTCAGTTCTCCAACCTCTTTTATCCATGTATTTTGAATACATTCTGTACAAATCACCAACAAAAATGCTTGCCTCATCTCCACCGGTTCCGGCTCTAATCTCAACTATAACATTCTTGCTGTCCTCTTCATCTTTGGGGATTAACAACAGCTTTACTTCTTCATCCATTTTATTTTTTTCTTGAATCAAGCTATCCAATTCAGATTTAGCCATTTCCAAAAATTCCTTATCCGTTTCTGTCTTAATAATTTCTTTAGATGATTCTATGTTTCCAATTACGTTTTTATACTTTTTATACACCTCATGTATAACCTGTAATTCTTTGTATTCCTTATTCAACTTCACATATCTATTCATATCAGAAACAACTTCAGGGTCAGTAATTTGTTCACTTACTAATTCAAAGCGAAGATTAATCTGTTCTAATTTTTTTAATAAATCATTCATAAATCAATTAATATATAAACTCCCCAAATTCACTTTTAATTGTAAGTTTTTTTTCTCCTTTTTTCCCAACATAACCGATAATCTTGGCATCAACACCAAATGATTTGGATATAGAAATCAATTCAGTTGAAATAGTTTCATCTACATACAATTCCATTCGATGCCCCATGTTAAATACTTTATACATTTCTTTCCAATTTGTACCTGATTGCTCTTTAATAATTTTAAACAAATTAGGCACTTCAAACAAGTTATTTTTTATAATATGTAAATCATCAACAAAATGCAATATTTTTGTTTGAGCTCCACCACTGCAATGAACCATTCCATCAATTTTACCTTTATACCTATTTAGAATAGCTTTTATTATCGGAGCGTAGGTTCTTGTTGGTGATAGAACTAGTTTTCCCATATCAAGTTCCTCTCCTTCAATTTTATCAGTCAAGTTATACTTTCCGGAGTAAATCAATTCTTGTGGTAAGGTGTTGTCAAATGTTTCAGGATATTTTTTAGCAATCGTTTTATTAAATACATCGTGTCTGGCAGAAGTTAGCCCATTGCTTCCCATTCCTCCATTATACACCTTTTCATAACTAGCCTTTCCATATGAAGCCAATCCGACAATAACATTTCCTTCTTTAATATTTGCATTATTAATCACTTCGGAACGTTTCATTCTACAAGTTACCGTAGAGTCAACTATTATTGTTTTTACCAAATCTCCTACATCAGCAGTTTCTCCTCCGGTTGAATAAATTCCTATACCTAAACTTCTTAATTCTTCTAACAATTCTTCTGAACCATTGATTATTTCTGAAATTACTTCTCCGGGAATTAAATTTTTATTTCTACCTATAGTTGATGATACAAGAATATTATCAACTGCCCCCACACAAAGTAAATCATCTATATTCATGATAAGTGCATCTTGTGCAATTCCCTTCCAAACAGATAAATCTCCGGTTTCTTTCCAATAAGCATAGGCTAAAGATGATTTTGTGCCAGCACCATCAGCATGCATTACAATACAATGGTCTTCACTATTGGTTAAATAATCCGGTATTATTTTACAGAATGCATGAGGGAATAATCCCTTATCAATTTTTTTGATTGCATTGTGAACATCTTCTTTAGATGCAGAAACTCCTCTCAGTAAATATCTTTCGTTTGAATTCATGGGCTGCAAAGTTATATAAACAAAAAAAGCATCTTGCAAAACAAGATGCTTTTTTTTCTATTTAAATTATCTAATTAGGAGTTGAAGGTGCTGTTGTTGGCACATAATCATCTCTCAATACTTTAAAGTCAGTACGTCTGTTTTTTTGATGTGCTGCTTCTTTCTCTTCTTCAGATTTCAATGAATTAATATATTTCTCATCTAATAAAGTACCATCTGGCATTTTCAATGGTTCCATTTCTCCCATACCTTTTGCTACAATTCTATCAGCAGCAACTCCTTTTTCTTTTACTAAATAATCAACGCAAGACTGAGCTCTTCTTTGAGAAAGTTTTTCGTTATAGGTATTGTTACCTCTAAAGTCTGTGTGTGATCGTAATTGGATAACAATATTTGGGTTATCAATCATAATATTATATAAATAATTCAACGAATCTTTAGACTCAGGTAACAAATCTGCTTTGTTGTATGCGTATAATATTTGAGGTAATTTGATTGGACCTCTCATTGGTTGAAGTTCATACTCATGCTCAAAGTTTTTGCTTTCAGTATATCCAACTGTTGACTCTTTTCCTTTTGCTGAAAGATATTTCTCTTTCTCTACAACCAATGAATATGAAGTATTTGGGTTAATATAACGTTTATCTCCATTTTCAATAAATGAAAAAGCACCGTTATCATCTGTTAAAACTTCTGCTGTCATACCGTCTGTCCCAACAATTTTAACTTTTGCTCCAGGAATTGGTTTTTGTGTTTCAACATCTTTAACTGTACCTTTCAAAGAAAACAATATTTGTGGAGTGTAAAATTCCCAAATATCATCACCACCTTTTCCTCCCGTTCTGCTGGTTGTAAACATACCTCTATTTTGTCCATCTTCAAAAACAATTCCAAAGTCATTAGCTTCTGAATTCATTGGATATTTTAAGTTTTCTGGATTTCCCCATTGATTTACGCCTTTACTTTTTGCTTTGAATAAGTCAAGACCCCCCATGCCCGGAAGACCTGTTGAAGCGAAATACAATTCTCCATTATCTCTAATATATGGGAACATTTCATCTCCTGGAGTATTAATTTCAGCACCTAAGTTAACAGCATCTGACCATTTTTTTGCTTTTTTATCGTATGTGATATACCATAAATCTTTCCCTCCTTGACCACCTGGCATATTTGAAGAGAAAACAAGTGTGTTGTCATCATCAGAAATTGCAGGGTGTCCAACAGTAAATGTATCATTAGCAATAGGAATTAATGTAGGTTCTCCCCAGTTTTGACCAGATTTTGTAGCTGTATAAATACTACAGCCCATAACTCCTTTTTTTAATACTCCGCAACGGGTAAAATAAATTGTATTCTTTTTAGAGTTTAAACAAGCTGAACCCTCACTGGCTGGAGAATTTATTGTGGCATTTAATAAAGAAGGTGTGCTCCATTTTCCTTTATTGTCTCTTTTAGACATATATATATCATCGAAATTCATACCTGTTACATCAGATACTTCAGTTCCGGTTGAACCTTGTCTTGTAGATGTAAAATAAATTTCTGTACCTTTTTTATCAGAAAAAATTGGTGAAAAATCATAATCCTCTGAATTTAGCAATGGAAGTGCATTAACAACTTCTTTTGAAGGGTTTTCTTTCCATGCTTTCGCGTCAGTACTGGACTTAACTCCTGCATCACCTCTCTTGTCACCTGGGTTTGCAGCCTTATATTTATTGTACTCAACGATAGCCTCCTCATATTTTCCTTGAGATTTATAAATATTAGCTAAATGCAATATCGCAATTGGGTCTTCATACTTTGATGTAATCGCTTTTGAATACCAAACAGCAGCTTGAGTACCATCTTCTTTTAAACGGTAACACTCAGCTATTTGAAATAGTATTCTAGATTTAGTTTCTTTATTACTCTCTTTTGTATATGCTTTTTTATACAGTTCAATTGCTTGATAATATTTATAACCACTAAATGCTACATCGGCATCTAGCACGTAATTTTTCTGAGCTTTGATAGTAAAATTAATTACAAAAAGTAAAATAAATACACTTAAAAATTTTAATGTTTTCATAGAGTTTGTTAGTCTTTTTACAAATGAATTTGGCTAAGGTAAAATATTTATTTGGATAATTCAAAAAAAGATTATCAAAATTTAACTTTTGTGATATTTTTTAAACCAATTAATAAATATCTCTTATTTTGTAAAAATCAACTCTCTTAGTTTTGGTAATGGCCAAAGTTCATCTTCTATCAACAGTTCTAGTTTGTCAGAATTATATTTAATTTCTTGAAAATATGGTTTTACCTTATCACAGTATGCAAATGCTTTCTTTTCTGCGTTTTCAATTTTATTTGCCTTTTTTCGTTCTTCAAGCATTGAGTCGCAACATTTCTTCAATTCATTTAAACGGATAACTGATTGTTCTAGTAGTTGGTATTGTGTTGATGCCATTTTCTTTGCATCTTTTCCATAGACATCAACCATTCCTTTAATATTTTTTAAAAGTATATTTTGATATTTTATAGCAGTTGGGATAATATGGTTTTGAGCTATATCTCCTAATACTCTTGACTCAATTTGTAATTTAAGTATATAGTTTTCCAGTTCAATTTCATGTCTTGCTTCCATTTCAATAGGTGAAAGAATACCCAATTTATCAAACAACTCTATTGTTCTTTTATCTTTCATTGTTGCTATTGCTCGAGGTGTATCTTTAAGATTTGGTAAACCTCTTTTTTCAGCTTCTTTTACCCAATCTTCTGAATATCCATTTCCTTCAAATCTTATCTTTTTAGATTCTTTTATTAATTTTTGAAGTTCTTTTAGAATTGCCTCATCTTTCTTTTCTCCTTTATTGATTCTATTATCTACATCTTTTTTAAATAAAATTAATTGATTAGCAACAATCGTGTTAAAAGCTATCATTGCAGAGCCACAATTTGCTGATGAGCCTACTGCTCTAAATTCAAATTTGTTTCCGGTAAAAGCAACCGGAGAAGTTCTGTTTCTATCTGTATTGTCAAGCAATATTTGAGGAATTTTTCCAATACTTAATTTTAACTCTGTTTTATCTTCAGGAGTCATTTTACCAGCCTTCACATTTTTCTCAATACTGTCAAGCATCTGTGTTAATTGTCTTCCTATAAAAACGGATACAATTGCCGGAGGTGCCTCATTAGCGCCAAGCCTGTGATCATTTCCTGCTGATGCAATACTTGCTCTTAATATCTCAGGGTTATCATGGACTGCTTTTATTGTATTTACAAAGAAAGTTAAAAATCTTAGATTATTTTTTGGGTTTTTACCGGGTGCTAATAAGTTGATTCCTGTATTAGTACTCATTGACCAATTGTTGTGTTTACCTGAACCGTTCAAAGATGGGAAAGGTTTTTCGTGAAGAAGAACTCTTAAATCATGTTTACGAGCAACCTTCTCCATAATATCCATCAAGAGCAGGTTGTGATCATTTGCTAAATTTGCTTCTTCAAACATTGGTGCACATTCAAATTGGTTTGGAGCTACCTCGTTATGTCTTGTTGTAACGGGTATTCCCAATTTATGAGACTCTATTTCAAAATCCCTCATAAAGGCAGTTACCCTATCTGGAATAGATCCGAAGTAGTGATCATCTAATTGTTGTCCTTTAGCAGGGTTATGTCCAACAAGAGCTCTACCTGTCATCATAATGTCAGGACGTGCATAAAATAAAGCTTTGTCAATTAAAAAGTATTCTTGTTCCCATCCCAAAGTAGCATTAACTTTTGTAACATCCTTTTCAAAATACTGGCAAACATCTGTAGCAGCTCTATCAAGTGCATTTAACGCTTTTAATAATGGCATCTTAAAATCGAGTGCTTCGCCTGTATATGCAATAAAAATTGTTGGGATACATAATGTTTTTGAAACGATAAATGCTGGTGAAGTTGGATCCCAAGCAGTATATCCTCTCGCCTCGAATGTGTTTCTGATTCCTCCATTTGGGAAACTCGATGCATCTGGTTCTTGTTGGACTAAGTTATCTCCATCTAATGTTTCAATTGCTCTATTCTCATCGATTGGTCTAAAAAAAGAATCGTGTTTTTCAGCAGTTGTTCCTGTTAGAGGTTGAAACCAGTGAGTATAATGTGTAACTCCTTTTGTTAATGCCCAGTCTTTCATGGCAGAAGCAACAACACTAGCTAATTGTCTATCAAGGGTTGTACCTTCATTAATTGTTTTTAATAAAGTTTTATAAACGTCTCCGGGTAAATATTCTCTCATCACATTTTGTGTAAATACACTTGATGCGTAATAATTAGATGCTTTTACATCAGGATAATCAATTGGAAGAGGTTTTCTTGATAATGCTTCAGATAATGCTTGAAATCGAAAAGTTGCCATATATTTTAGTAATTAATTATTTTTTTTGACAAAAATAAATTAAAAAATGAGGGTGTTTTCATTTTTTAATACTTTTTTTTAAACATACCCCCATAAAAAAAAGTATTATTTTCAATTTTTACTAAAAAAATTTAAGCATTACCCAAAAAAAAAGACCCTATTTGAAAAATAAGGTCTTTTTTTCAATAATCTATAATTATTAATTCTTTATTATTATTTCAACTCGTTTGTTTTTAACTGCATCTTTGTTTGTAGATACTCCTTTCATTTCACGTAACACATTTTCCTTCACTAATCCTTTTGAAATAACATATTTATACACTGCACTAACTCTTCTTCCATCTAATTTTTCTTCAGTCTTTTCTGATTCATCTATGTAACCAAATAATTCAATTTTAGAGTTGGGTGTATTTTTAAGTAATGCAATAAAAGCATCTAATTTTTTGATTTCTTCAGGTTTTAAATCTGCATTTTTATCGTCAAAATAAATTACATTATTATTTGATACACTTTGTGTGCTATTGTTTGAAGGTGCAATGGTGTTAGGTGCATTTGTTGCAGGTGCTCCATAAGAATCTATTATTTTAGATTTATTATCTTTTCCTGATAAATCACTTTTAAACTGACTGTTTACTGTTTCAATATCATCTACTCCTGGTGTAAAATCACAATCACATCTATCTTCAGTATTTGCAAGTGTTACGGATATATTATCCAAAAAATAATACGCTTCATTAATTTGAGGTGTATTAAAGCCTTGGGGTCGTTTTACCTTATTAATTTTTAGTTTTAATTCAGGAGTAAAGTTTCCAATGGTTAAGTATTGTTCACCACCTTTGGCTTTAAACTTAGCACAAATTGGTGTCCAGTAGAATTGCTTTTCGTAAACAACTTGTTTTCTACTCACAATTTGTGGTTCAAATTGCAAAACATCACTGTTATTAGCAGATACAGCATCTGTAGAAAGATAAGCTCCAATAAAATTACAAGCGTATTTGGATAAGTCAGACAAACTTACATGAAAAGTTATACAATATTCTTCATCTTGTTTAAGTGGTTCTGTTAATTTAACTTGTAGATAAGAACGTGGTATTTTTTCCTTATAACTATAGGCAATAAAACCAGCATAGTTATCTCCTGACATTGGTTCTTCAGCACCGTATATATTGTTAGGAACAGAAACTTCACCTTCTTTTAATGCTTTAATAAATAAATCAGCTTGAGCTAAAGTAGGTGAAATCCAAGGAGATGCCATAGCAATCTGACCCTTTTCTTTTATCTTTTTGGTTACTTTCTGAAAATTATGATTAGGCACCAGATTAGTTTGAGCAATTGAAGTTACACAATATAAATATGTAATTGTGGATAGAATTATTTTTTTCATAACAATCTTTTTTTTCGATTCATACAAAATTCAGACCGAAAAGTACACAATATTTATTAATGCATAAAATGAAAAACAAAAAGCCTCCTAAATAGAGCGGAGGCTTTTTGAATTATTATTGGTTTAATTTAATTTACAGTTTTACCGAAGAAATTATTTTTAATCAATTCTTCTAACAACATTCTTTTACCGTTATAGAATGGTGTAATCCACGCATCTTTTTGACCGGATTTGATAATTTGTTGTCTCAACACTTCAGCTTCTCCTAGAGTAGTATATACCCCCTGTGTAAATCGGGTAATTCCGTCAGGATAATCTTTAACAAGGGGTTCTCCGTATTTTTTCAAATGATTCCACTTGTAGTTTTTTGGAAATCTATATGCTGCAATTTGAACTCGAAATTCCAATCCACTAGCACAAGATTTACCTCCTGTTGCAATTAATTTGTTGTATATGTTTTTATCATTCAAATCTTTTCCGACAAAGAACGAGAAATCAACAAAATTTTCGCTGCAAGGACCTTTTGATATAGCAGTTTTAATACCAAGGTCTTCTTTTTGTCTTTCTGTAAGCTCATCCAGTTTTTTACGTTGCCCAAAAACAAAAACGGTAACAAAAGCATCTTGTGCAGCCTTTTCTTTTTCAATGACCATGAGCCTAAAGTTTTCTGCTTCTTCAAGGGTTTCAAAAGGACCAAAAGTGTAGCGAGTAATTCCGTCGGGATAGGTTTTAGGTGTTATTTTACCGTATTTTTCCAAATATCCTAACTTAAAATCATTTGGATTAGAAACTGCAGCGATTTCAACTTTAAAAGTTAATCCTGCAATATTTTTTGAAAAAGCATCTTCAAGGGTTTTATTGCTGTCTAATTTAACATCTGTTCCTTTTTCTAATTCTACTGCAGTTTTATCAAAAGGTTGAGTGTTGGTATCGGGTTGAACAACTCCAGTTAATTGGTCGTGAAGAGTTACATCATCAGTAAAATCAGATCTTACATATTCTTTAGAGTAATATTGTTTTATTGATTTGTCTTGCCCTTTGTCGTTTACTTCAATTTTTAGGGCAGAGAATGTCGAATCTTTTTTAATCAATTCTTGTTTTGCAATTTCAGCAGCAAGTAGAGATTTATAAGGACCGATTTTATCTTTAACTGTACCGTCTGGATACTTTCTTTGAACCTGAGGGTACGATTGTAATTCTGTGTTTGAAGAAACAGTTTTATCAACATCAATATAATACTCAACACCTTCTTCCTGCTTATCACCTTGTTCTTTTATAATCTTGTTATAAACCATTGCCTCATACCCTTCTTTTGTGCTTTCTTTTTTATATTTTTCAATCTGGTTATCTATTTTAGTTTGTAGAATATCTTCTTTTGAGGCGGCAACATCAGCAACAATTTGTTTTCCGCCTACATTGAAATCATGCTCTACTTGAACATACGTTTCTAAGGATTGAACATCTATATAATCAATTTTTGGGTCATATCCCTCTACTTCTATTGCAATTTTATATTTATTGCCGGGTGTTAATGCCAACATATATTTACCCGATGAAGAATTTGATTTGTATTTACCAGCAATTTCACCGGTTTTATCATTTGTAACTGTAATATCAGCTTCAGCTGGTTTACCATCAGCATTAACTACGCCAACAACAAGTGCCAAAATAGGTCGTTTTCCAAAATGACCAGGGCTAACTGTATAAATATCATGAGTCCCCAATTCGCTTCTGCCTGCAGTAGAGTAATATCCTGTTTTTGCATCTGCGGATAAAACATAATATCTATCGTCGTCAATTGTATTAACCGGAAAACCAATATTAGCTGGCTCGTCCCAATCATTCCCATCTAAATAGGTATAAAATATATCATACCCCCCCATACTATTGTGTCCCTTTGAGCTGAAGTACATTGTTTTATTGTCAGGATGAATAAATGGTGCATCATCATCGTGTTTGGTGTTAATCACAGGTCCAAGATTTTTAACATTTCCCCAAGAATCATCAGGTAACAATTCAGCTGAATATAAATCTCTACCGCCAAATCCTCCTTCTCTGTTGCTTGAGAAATATAATTTTTTTCCATCGCTTGATAAACTGGCACTACCTTCCCACGCATTGGTATTTACAATGCCTTTTAATTTTTCGGGTTTACTCCAGTTTTGTCCTTCCAACTTACTTATATATATATCACCATTATCAATTTTAGTACTTTTATAGATAAATAGTTGTTGTCCGTCAACAGAAAGAGCTATACTTGCGTCATGTCCATTAGTATTGATATTATCACCTATGCTCTCTGGCTCTAGCCATTTATTCCCTAACTTGTAAGAAACAAAAATATCTTCATAATATTCTCCTCTTGGATCTGGTTTTCCTGTTTTATCCATTAATCCACCTTTGCTTCTATCTCCACGATATGTAAAAATTAACACAGTCTCATCTGAAGTGATTACAGGTACATATTCTGAAAATTCAGTATTAATTGGTGTGCCGATATTAACTATTTCAACACTCAAACTGTCGGAAGTAAATTGTTTTGCATTTTGACAATATATTATATTTTGTCTAGCTTTTGCTTTTTGGTCTTCTGTTATATCTGGTGCAGACATGTATGTTTCATACATTTCAATTGCTTTATCAAATTTATTATTCACTGCATAAGCTCTTGCTAAATAAAAATTAACTTCATTATAAGTCGGGTTTTTCTCTTTTACTTCTAAAAGTTTGGTTAAAGCAATATCCTTTTTATGTTTAAAGTGTGTATAACAAATTCCTTCCATCAACTTGTAGTAAGGATCATTGGGTTTATTTTCAGATAATGTTTTGAAAAACTCTAATGCTTTTGGAATGTTTTGAGCTTCTTCATCATAATAATATGACTCAGCCTTTTTCAATAAATCTTTTTCTTCTTTTGACGATAAAGTCGCTTGAGAGAATGAATTAGTAATTGTTAATAAAAGAAAAAGAGCAAAGAATAAGTGTTTGGTTTTTTTAAACATTTTATTATCAGTATTTTAAATTTGACGAATCTAAAGTATAACAAATAATAAGCGTTTTTAATTAACAAATATTTCAGTTTTCAACCAACTTATTAACACATCATCAAGTATTGTTTTACTCTTATATTTGTAACGAATTAATTGAAAAATGAAAGAATTTTTTCACTTTGAACTAAAAAACGGAATACGTATAATCTACAAACAAACATCAAGCAATGTAGCTCATTGTGGTTTTGTAATAAATGCAGGAAGTAGAGATGAAAATATTTCTGAAAATGGGATAGCTCATTTTATCGAGCATACCTTGTTCAAGGGTACTAAAAAAAGAAAAGCATATCACATTTTAAACAGGATAGACTCTGTTGGCGGAGAAATTAATGCTTATACCACAAAGGAAAAGACGTGTATCTACGCATCTTTCATGTCAGAGCATCTTGAAAGAGCAGTTGAATTACTCTCTGATATTTTATTCAATTCTACTTTTAATGAAAATGAACTTGAAAAAGAAAAAGAGGTAATTATTGATGAAATTCATTCTTTTGAAGATACTCCTTACGAACAAATATTTGATGATTTTGAAGAACTTGTTTTTAAAAACCACCCTTTGGGATTTAATATTTTAGGTAGCGAAAAAAGTGTAAAATCAATTGATAGGAAGAAAATTTTAAATTTTATAAATAAAAACTACACTGCTAAAGAAATTGTTTTTAGTGTAATTGGAAACATAGAAGTAAAAAAAATTAAAAAATTTGCAGAAAAATATATTGAAGGGTATATTACCAAAAACTATCAAAAAAACAGAACTGCCTTTAAAAGTTATACTTCATTTACAAAAGAAAACACGAAAGACCACAACCAATCTCACACAATTATAGGCAATATTGCTTATCATTCTCACCACAAAAAAAAACCTGGTTTTATTCTCTTGAACAACATTTTAGGCGGACCCTCAATGAACAGTAGATTAAACATGACCATACGTGAAAAATATGGATACGCATATTCAATTGAATCTTCATATACAAGCTATTCAGACACTGGATTATTTTCAGTTTATGTTGGAACAGACAAAAAAAACATTCAGAAATCAATTGATTTAATTCACAAGGAATTAAAGAAGTTTAGATTAACACAACTATCTTCTATTCAACTTCACCGAGCAAAACAACAGTTGCTCGGACAAATAGTTTTAGCTGATGAAAACAATGTCAATGTGATGTTAGGAATAGCAAAAAGTTTAATTAATTACGGGAAAGTTGATAGCTTAGAAGAAGTTTATAAAAAAATAAATCGAATTACTGCAACTGAACTTATTGATATTTCAAACGAAATTTTTGATGAAAAACAACTAAGTACATTAATTTTTACCCAACATTAAATCTTGAAACATGAACTTTTTACCTGAATCAATTGAAGATTATATTAAAACACATACTGAAACTGAATCAGAAATATTAAAAGATATCAATCATGAAACGTGGGAAAAAGTACTCAATCCAAGAATGTTATCGGGGCATGTTCAAGGTCGAATTTTAAGTATGCTTAGCCACATGATTAATCCAAACAATATATTGGAAATAGGTACTTTTACAGGTTACTCTGCAATCTGTTTAGCTGAAGGGCTACAAGAAAATGGTTGTATTGACACTATTGACAATAACGAAGAGTTAGAGAGTTTAGCTAGAAAAAATTTTAAACGATCCGGTTTAGAAAAGAAAATTAATCTCATGGTAGGTGATGCAACTCAAATAATACCTACATTAACAAAAATGTACGACTTGGTATTTATTGATGCAGATAAAATAAACTACAGTCTGTATTACGAACTGATTTTTGACAAGGTTAAAACAAATGGATACATTATTGCTGATAATGTTTTGTGGAACGGAAAAGTTACTTCTACGCCAAAAAACGATGATATTGACACACTTTCTATTATCAATTTCAATGCAAAAATCCAATCAGATAATCGTGTTCAGAATGTTCTGTTTGGCGTTCGTGATGGATTAATGGTAATAAGAAAACTGATATAAAATTTTTTCTAAGTTATCTATTCACTGAAATCTTATGTTTTTCTTGGGTACCATCAGCATATTTTATTAAAAATAAATATGTTCCATTTTTGATTGAAGCTATATTAACTTTAATCGTATTTCCATTTATAATACTATTTTCTGAGAGTACAATTTTCCCGGATATATCAATTGCTTCAATAGATACATTCCCTATCTTAGATTTATTTACAGGAATAGTAAGTAAATTCACAGCAGGATTAGGAAAAGGAATTAAACTATTTTCAGAAGTTTTTTCGTTTATACCAACCATTAACGAATCCATATTAACAGTAAAAGCAGGTGAGGCATCAGTTCCAAAGCCAGCCCAATACCAGACAGCAGATTGACCATTAGGGAGTGTTTTTACAGGACAAACCGGTTGTAAATAGTGGTCTATTGTTGAAGAATAATCAATACCTACATCATATCCAACCCTTAGTTCATCACTAGCATTATATATACAAAACAAATATTTTTGATTATCAGCAAGAATAACATCATCATCAAATGGAAGATTAATGTTTATACCATTTTCAGACTCATCAGCATAATAATAAAAAGCACTTGATAATTGTATCAAACTATTGAAAGTAGGATTTCCTGCTGACAAATCAACAAAAGCATCGTTCCATTGATATGCTCTAGTTTCAATTATTTCGCCTGTCATAAAATTAACTGGAGCACATGAAAAAGTGATTCCTTTGGCAATTCCTCTAGAAGCATTTGAATTTTTAAAAACTATACAAGGTTCCCAATCATCGTATTGTGTAATATCCTCATTTAATGAGTATGCAGTAGTTGATATAGGCTCTTCCAAAGAATTAATTCTAGATTTAGAATACACATTGTTACTTATCACAAAAGAACTTGAAAGTATATTGTCTGAAGTATCTTCATCATTTGCTAGATTGACAATGTATTTAATATCATATTTTCCTGTATCCCAAGACGATGGACTGTAAGATCCTAAACTAATTAGAATTGTATCAACCGTTACAGAAACAGGTGCTAAAAAACTAATAGGCGTAGAAGTATTTGAATAAAGAACATTTCCATTTTTAGAAACCTCAGCAGTTGCAGTTACATTCGATTGAGCATTTGAACCGGTATTAAATACATACAATCCTAAATCTAAAGGGAATTCGGTTCCATTTTTAGCAAAATATTGTGGAATGGATTGATGAGGAGCCATTATAATTTCAGATGCGCTAGAACCGACATCGTTTGCATTTAAACCAACTTTAGTTCCAATAAAAGCATGAACGCCACCCATTGCAATATAATTTTTAAGATCATCTCCTTCAACACTTCCTATTGAAACTACCGGAATGGTGATACTACTGCCGTAAGTTGAGCCACCCATGCTAAATGGACCTGGGTCTCGATTAATTAATATTACTCCAATAGCTCCTGCTTGTTGAGCATAATATGCTTTTATATCGTGCCAACACGTGCTGCGATATGCTACAGCAATTTTACCGGTTAGGTCATTAACTAAAGGCTCACAAGCATCTTGCCATGTTGGATTTCCATTAACATCAATTGACCCGGTACTAACTGTATCATCAACAAACATCAATTCTGCTTCAATAGAGTTTGCAGCAATTGTTAAATCCGGTGTTGACCAACCCGTTGATACTGCATCAGCCCACTGTGAATCTATTACTCCAAGTAATAAAGGATTGTTTGGACTTTGAGTAATTTTTACGATTACTTGTGCAGAAAAATTCATTGCAAAAAAGTTCGCAATAAGAATTAGTAAATATTTTTTCATGTCTCTTTTTTTATTGCAATATACTAATTTAAAATAAAAAAGGCTCTCAAAATAATTGAGAGCCTTTAAAAGCTATTATAGTTTTTTTATCTGTTTACAGAAACTTTGAAAGCGTCTTTAGAGCCGTCAGCAAAAGTTAATCTGAACATATAAGCACCGTTAGCAATTGAAGCAACGTTGATTTTCAAAGGACCTTCTCCAATAGTTTTGTTGTCTGAAAGAACAACTTTACCAGTCAAATCAATAATTTCAACATTAACAGCGCCTTTAACACCTTTTCTAACAGGAACATTAAGAATGTTCACTGCAGGATTTGGGTAAGGGGTAGCAGAAACTTCTTTTTCTACTATATTATTAACAGCTGTTGGGAAATCGATTGTTACTGTTACTGCAGTAGTTGCATCCCATCCAAAACCTGCTGAATACCATGTAGCAGTACCACCATTAGGTAATGTTTTAACAGGGCTTACAGGTTGAAGGTAGTTATTTGCAGTTGCTAAGTAGTCAATTCTAGTATCAAAACCGATACGTAATGAATCACTAGCATTGTAAACACAGAATAAATATCTTTGGTTGTCTGCCATTGCAGTAGGAGCATCAAAAGCTACGTACTGATTATCTAGTGAATCAGGAGTGCCGGCAAAGAAATAAAGACCTTGTGTTAATTGAGGTAATTGTGTAAAAGTTGGAGTTGTATTTAAATCAACAAATGCATCATTCCATTGATACATTCTTACTTCAACCATTTCGTTTGTCATTGTGTTTCCAACAGGAGCAGCAGAGAAAGTCATACCTACGGCAGAACCTTGTCCGTTTGGACCTGAAGCAATCATTGAATTACGGAAAACAATACAAGACTCATAATCATCATAAGCGGTTGTAGTCTCATTCAACGAATATGCAGTAGATGGTGTAGGCAAATTACCAACTCCAATTCTAGCTTTAGAATAAATATCTTCAGTAGATCTGTAAACTACGGTAAAAGAATTGTCAGGAGTGTCATCATCGTTGTTTGGTCCTAAAGTATAAGTGATTGTGTATGCACCTTGCCCTTCAGCAGGAATATAATATCCTAAATCAAAATATTTAGTATCAATTAACAATGTATTAACATCTGGTGCTACAAAGTTCAAAGGATTTGAAGTGTTAGTATAAACCTGACCTGCTATTTCATGAACTATGCTAACAGAAGCTGTAATGCCATTTTGAGCATTGTTACCAAGGTTATAAGCCCATAATCCTAAGTCAATTGTATCTGTTGCGTTGATACTTGAAGGATTTGCTAATTGGTGTGGCATAACAATATCAGAGATTGATGAAGCCATGTCATTGTTATATAGGTTAACTTTAGAACCGATAAAACCAATTACACTGTTACATGTTGGAGTACAATTTTGTAAAGCTAAATACAAATCATCTCCGGCAGTACGACCTACTTGAACTACAGGAATAGTATCTCGAGTACCATAGACACCACCAGCCATACCAACTGCATCACCGGTGTGGTTAATGATGATACAACCAATAGCCCCTCTTAATTGAGCGTTATAAGCTTTTAAACCAAACTCACAAGTACCTCTATATACCACAGCAATTTTTCCAGTCAAGTCTTGAGTTGAAGCGTTAGTTGTATCACAACCCAAAGCTGATTTTGGCACATTGTTTAGTGGTGGGGTTCCAACTCCCGTTACAATACCCGGTGTTCCATCGTCAATCATACACAATGGACCTTGAACTGAATTTTCACCCAAGAAAATATTTGGTAAACCCCAGTCGGTTGAAGAACCGTCTAATTCACCGGCATACTCAAAAGGGTATGTACCTTCCAAACCTGTGTTGCAAGGCACGGAAACAAGTCTTGTAATTACCTGAGAAAAGCTCACAGATGTTACAAAAATTGCTCCAATCAATAAAGTAATTTTTTTCATCTTAATTAATTTTAGTTAGTATTAAATTTAGTTGTTTTCCCAAATGTACAAATAATTTTTAAATCCATTTTAAAATCCATTTAATTGTTGATAAAGTTTTTTCTTAGGAATTCAAGGAAAATAGGTTAATAAGTTTTCTAAATGATAGTGAATGGCATACGTTTTGTTTTGCTATATTTGGATTCATTCATTCGGGTATGAAAAGTTACTTAAAATACACTTTTTTTATTGCTGTTATCGTGTTTTATTCATGTGCTGCAGATAATGAAAAAGAAGACAATCCAACCCCAAACGGAACAACTCAACCGGATTTTAGAAATGTGTATGTTGGAACCTGGGTATGTAATGAACAATCAACCGTTTTTGGTACAACAACTTATTCTGTAGATATAACAAAACATACTACAATTGCATCAAGAATAGTAGCCAGTAATTTTTATAATTTAGGTTTTGCCAACAGCAATGCTCAATTTGAAATAAGTGGAAATTCTATTTCAATTTTTCAACAAACTATTTCCGGATACAATGTGGTGGGTTCAGGAACTATAACCAATAGTTCTACAATGAATTTGTCTTATACTACTGATGATGGATCAGGTATTGATAGTGTTACTGCTGTTTATACAAAAAACTAAAATTAGATTACCTGATAGTAGCTTTGAATTCATCTGAAAAACTTTGAATAAGTTTCGACATTACATTGTCAACTTGCCCATCGGTTAATGTTTTTTCTTCGTCTTGAAAAGTAAAACTTACAGCATACGATTTCTTTCCAGGTTCAATATTTTTCCCTTCATATACATCAAAAAGTCTTATTTGTTTTAATATTCGTTTTTCGATAGAAAATGCTTTTTGTTCTATTTGTTGATATGTAATAGATTTCTCAATCAACAAAGCTAAATCTCTTATTACGTGAGGGAATTTACTTATTTCGTGGTGTTGTGTTTTAGATTTTTTTATGCAATTGATAAATGATTCTAAGTTGAGCTGGGCATAAAAAATTTCATTTGTAACTTTAAATTGATTTTGAATGGAATTGTTTACACAACCAAAAATAGCCAGTTCTTCTCCATTTGATTTGTAACTCAATGAATATTCAAAATTGTCATTTGTTTCTTGAACAGTTTCTATTGAACGCAATGAAATTCCAAATTTTTCAAATAAGGAGTGTATTACACCCTTTAAGTGAAACAGAGTTGATGGTATATTTTTAGAATTCCAATTTTCACTTTCAAAACTACCGCTTAGAAAAATTCCTAAACACAAGTTCTCTTTAAATGTATTGTTAAATTTGAAGTATGTTTTTCCGACTTCAAAGAGTTTTAAATCACTTATTTTCCTGTTTTGGTTGAATTCAATTGATTTTAATCCTTCAAAAAGAAGAGTATTCCTCATCACATTCAATTCTGTACTTAGAGGGTTTTTAATTACAACTAAATTATCAGAGTTTTTGTAATGTGTTAAGTTAGATAATGAGTTGGAAAGAATCTCATAAAAACCAATGCTTGCTAAGTGATTTTTTATAGAAAAAATTATTTTTTCAGCATTTATTATTGGGCTAGAAACAATTGCTGAAGTCATTACGTTTGGTATTTCAATGTTGTTATACCCATAAATTCTTAAAATTTCTTCGATTACATCTACTTCTCTCTGCACATCAGTTTTAAATGTTGGAATCAATAATTCTAATCCCTCAGAGGTTTCATTTTTAATCTTGATTTCAAGAGATTTTAATATGTTTTTGATACTATTTCTATCTATTTTTTTTCCGATTAGTCTATCGCAATTTTGATAATTTAAACTCACATCAAAATCTTTTATCGGGTTTGGATATATATCAATTATTTCAGAAGATACTGTGTTCTGAAAAATTTCTTGTAACAATAAAATTGCCCTCTTTAAAGCAAATACTGTAATTGATGGGTCAGCACCACGTTCATACCTGTATGAAGCATCTGTGTTTAACGCATGAAATTTCGCTGTTTTTCGAATGGATATTGGGTTAAAATATGCACTTTCTAGAAAAATATTCGTTGTGGATCCACTAACTCCAGACTCCATACCGCCATAAACTCCGGCAATACACATGGGATTTTGGGAATTGCAAATCATTAAATCATTAGAAGAAAGCTCTCTTTGTTTGCCCTCAAGTGTTGTGAATTTAGTATTCTCTGATACGGTTTTTACTTTTATTGTGTTCCCAACAATTTTATCCGCATCAAAAGCATGTAGAGGTTGTCCGGTTTCATGCAATACATAATTGGTTACATCAACAATGGTATTAATTGGTTTAACGCCAATTGATGATAATCTTTCTTTTAACCATTTTGGGGATTCATTTGCTAGAACATTACACAACGTAACGCCTGAATATCTTGGGCATCTTTGTGTATCTTCTACCTCAACCTTAATGGAAAAATTAGTAGTATTACTTTTAAATTTAGAAACATCAGGATATTTAATCTCTACTTTTTTGTCAAGGCTAAGAGCAGCCGCTAAATCTCTGGCAACGCCAATATGACTGATAGCATCAGTTCTATTTGGTGTTAATCCCACTTCAAAAATATAGTCGTCTTGAATTCCAAAATAATTTTTTGCAAGATTTCCTACCTCAGCATTGTTATTTAATACCATTATGCCATCATGAGAATTTCCAAGTCCAATCTCATCTTCTGCACAAATCATTCCTTCAGAAAGTTCGCCTCTTAATTTGGCAGATTTTATTTGAAAACTATCCTCTCCTTTGTAAAGTGTAGTACCAACAGTAGCAACAACTACTTTTTGTCCCTCAGCTACGTTTGATGCACCACAAACAATTTGCAAAGGTATTTTGCTTCCTACATCAACAGTAGTAATGCTAAGTTTATCTGCGTTTGGGTGTTGTATTTTTGTAAGAACCTTCCCAATAATCAATCCTTCCAATCCTCCTTTTACCGACTGAATTTTTTCAATACTTTCAACTTCTAACCCTGTATTAGTTAAAATTTTAGCTACTTGTTCCGGTAGAAGCTGAATGTCTATATATTGTTTAAGCCAATTGTAAGAAATTTTCATTCGTAGGATTTTGAAAAGTCAAAAGTAATATATTTTCGTGGGATAGAAACAATCCGAATTGATTTAGAAGGTGTCAATTTCAGTTATCTTTTTTCTAAAGAAGGTCTGGACTTTTTTGTTTTTTTCTTTCTTTTTTCCGGGTCTTCATGGAAAAAATATCTAAAATCAAGAGTTATATAATTACCGGATAAGCTAAATTCAACCCTTTCATTTCTTTTGTTTCCATGATACCATACTCTCTCTTTAGCCATTTCGGCAAAAGGTCTGTGATATGATGCTCCAATATAGATGTAACCACTCTTGTCGGTTCTGTATTCCCAGCCCAAATTGGCAATTAAGCTTTGTCGGAACCAATCTAACACTAAGATATCATTCTGAAAATTATCACTATAGGTATATAAATCAGAAGGATAAATATCTGCTGCAACCCCTCCGGATACGTTCATATAGATATGTTCAGAAAGTCGAATGTACACCAAAAGTGAAAGTGGAATTTCATAGTTGACCATTTTAAAAACAGACGATTCGTTGTAATTAAACAAATCATCTTTAATGTTTAACTCAAATTTTCTGGTTAAATAATTAATACCGGTTTCAATAGAAAGGGTTTTATTTAATCCTTTGCGAATAACCATTCCAAAACTACTACCGGTATTGGGTGTTACAGTATAAAATATATTATTCTGCTCTATTTGTAGCTTTCCGGTTGAGAGTAACTCGCTTGAAATTATAGGTTTAAACTGTATTCCAAATGTTGTAACTCTCTCTTGAGCATAGGTATGATAACAGCTCGTAACAATTAAAAAACATAAAACATGTTTATACTTCATTCCCACACTTATTTTATACAAAACTACTATTTTACTGCAATTTTTAAAGATACAATATAGTTCTCATTTCAATCAAAAAATTCAACCACAAAGACGTAAATTTGCGTTGTAGTTGAGTATCAATTCATTTTTGATGAAAAAAATTATTTCAATAACCTTATTCGTATTGTTTGTTCAAATTAGGGCAAGTGCACAGTTATACAATTCTTTTTATGGAAACATTGTTAATTCGTGTTCAATTGATACTGTTTTTCAAAATTTGACTCAATTTGAAAGTCTGGGAATTAAAGAATTGGGGTCAACATCATTAACAAATACATTACTCTGGTTGAAAAATAAACACCAAAGTTATGGCTATTCAGACATAAGTATTGATACCTTTAGTTATAATGGAAATGATTCCTACAATCTTATTGTAACAAAGTTGGGGACTGTTTATCCGAATACCTTTGTAATTGTTGATGGGCATTATGACACTAAAAATGGACCCGGAGCAAATGACAACGGAAGTGGAACAATAATTTTGTTAGAAACTGCAAGACTGTTAAAAGAAGTCCAAACTGATTACTCTGTAAAATTTATTCATTTTAGTTTGGAAGAAAACGGATTGGTCGGAAGCACACATTATGTTAATGATATTGCATATCCTAGTGGTATGGATATTAAACTAGTGTTTAACATTGACCAAGTTGGGGGTGATAATTCTAAGATAAACAATACGATAGTTTGCGAAAGAGATGAAAGCTATCCGTCAGCGGCAAATGCTGATTCGTATGCTTATACTGACACACTAGCTGCTTGTATGGAGCTTTATTCAAGTTTATCCACAAATATATCTAATGCTTATAGTTCTGATTATATGCCTTTTCAATTTAAAAATTATGTTATTACCGGACTGTATGAAAAAAATGCAACTCCGTTTTCACATTCTATCAACGACAGTATAAGTAAAATGGATATTCCCTATTTTTTTGAAGTTTTAAAAGGTGCGGTTGGGGCAACAATGTATTTTGCAGTTGCTCAAGACACAGCAAACTCAATACCGGAAAACACCCTAACTAGTTTTTCAGTTTATCCTAACCCAACGAGCGGTAATTTATCTATTGATATTCATTCGTTGATTTTTCCTGTAAAATATTCCTTAGCTTCAACTTTAGGGAATATAGTTAAAGAAGGTTATTTTTTAAAAAATAAAAATACGCTACCCATTAAGGAATTAGATTCAGGAATATACTTCCTAACTGTTGAAGTAAACAATCAAAACGTTACAAGAAAAATAATACTTAATAAACCTTAATTCTTTTCTTCAATTGAAGGTTTATCCGGATTGTATTCTGAGGAGCTATTGTTTTTTAATTTTTCGTTTCTGGCAGCCCTTTGCATAGGATTCTCTTTGCTTTCAGAATCCCACTGGTAATCGTTATTTTTAAATACTTCAAACTTTGTTGGATATTTTTTTTGTGGCCAATTGTTGTTATTCAAATCTACATCAGCTGTTTCTTGCCATGGGTCAAGCTCAATAGAAATAGCTTCTTTTTCAAAATAAAATATTTTACTTATTTCGAGGTCGTTTTTTGCCCAAATTTCTGCAGGAATTCTAATGGTTTGTGTCGAACTGTCTTTGAAGGTGAAATTAAGAATCAGAGGCATAACCAAACCACCAATATTTTCAAAAGTTATGTTGTAGTAATAGTAGTTGGCATTAAGCAGCTTTTTTTCGTTTTCATTTAATTTTTTGTAAAATCCTTCGTATTCTTTTTTATCAAGAAGAGTAGTTTCAAATGGGTTATATGTATTGTAAAAATCATTTATTGAACTGTCTTTTTCATTGTAGGTTTGCTCGATTTCTTTAGCATTTCTGATATCGCTAATAAACTTTCTCTCTTGAGTTTTCATTTCACTTTTAAATGAATTTTCTATTTCCGGGTTTTTTGAATCTATCTTAAAAAATTCAACATTTTTAAATGAAATGTCAACGTGATCAGTACCGTAAAACCAACCTCTCCAAAACCAATCTAAATCTACAGAAGAAGCATCTTCCATAGTTCTGAAAAAATCTTCTGGAGTAGGGTGTTTAAATTTCCATCTTTCTGCATAAGTTTTAAAAGAAAAATCAAAAAGTTCTCGTCCCATAACAGTTTCTCTTAAAATATTTAAGGCAGCAGCCGGTTTTCCATACGCATTATTACCAAACTGCAATGCAGATTCAGAATTAATCATAATTGGAGAAATTTGGCTTTTGTCGCCTTTCATGTGGTCAACAATTTTATTAGCCGGACCTCTTCTGGAAGGATATCCACGCTCAAATTCTTGTTCACACATGTATTGAGTAAAAGTATTTAAACCTTCATCCATCCATGACCACTGGCGTTCGTCAGAATTAATAATCATTGGGAAGAAGTTGTGTCCTACTTCATGAATGATTACGCTTATCATACCATATTTTGTGCGTTCGGAATAGGTTCCATCTTTATTTGGTCTTCCTCCATTAAAGCAAATCATTGGATATTCCATTCCTATGTCTTTAGAATGAACAGAAATAGCAACCGGATATGGATAATCTATGGTGTGTTTTGAATAGGATTTAATAGTATGAGCAACAACTTTTGTACTGTATTTCTCCCACAACGGGTTGCCTTCTTTTGGGTAAAAACTCATAGCCATGGTTTTTTTACCATTATACTCAATAGCCATAGCGTCCCAAATAAATTTACGAGAAGTTGCAAATGCAAAATCTCTAACATTTGTAGCTGAAAAACACCAAGTTTTTGTAGTTGTCGATTTGCTTTTTTCTTTTTCTTCTGCCTCTTTCTGAGTAACAATTAATACAGGTTGTTTTAATTCCATTTGAGCTTTTGACAATCTGTTTCGCTGCTCTTGTGACAGCACACTTGATGAGTTTGATAAAATCCCTGTTGCCCCTACAATATGGTCGGAAGGGACTGTAATGTTAACTTTAAAATCGCCAAAAGGAAGGGTAAATTCACCTGTGCCTAAAAATTGTTTGTGCTGCCAACCTTCTACCTCATTATATACAGCCATTCTTGGATAAAACTGAGCTATAGTGTAGAGGTAGTTATCGTCTTTTTCAAAATATTCTGAACCGGAGCGGTCGCCAACTTCATCTCTATTATTAATGTTATACCACCATTTGATTTTTAAAACATAACTTGCTCCTGAGCCTAGTGGGGTCGGCAAATCCACTCTCATCATAGTTTTATTAATTGTGTATTTCAAATCTTTTCCGGAAGCATCTTTTACGTGCTCCAATTTGAATCCTCCATCAAACTGGTTATGAAGTTGAGTTAACTCATAAAAACTCATTTTTTCTTCTATTTTGTTTGTTCGAATTAATTTTGTGTCGGAGTTTTTAGCCTTCATGTTTTGGTCCAGTTGAATCCACAAATATGAAAGTTTGTCTGGGGAGTTGTTTTTATAAGTAATTACTTCTGTTCCTTTTAATATCTGGTTTTTTTCATCAATTTCTACATCTATTAAGTAATCTGCTTTCTGTTGATAATACAGATAACCAGGAGCTCCCGATGCGGTTCTATAAACGTTTGGTGTAGCAAATTCCTCATAAAGTTGTTTAAACTTATCTTCTCTGGTTTTTTGGTTTTGAGAATGGACTAATAAACAAATTCCAAAAAACAATATTGACAAACAAAACTTTCTCATGGTGTCTAATTAAAAGGTAATTGTATTTATAGTTTTCTCGTAATTAAAGGTAAAGTTGACTTTTTTTTCTTTTATCTCAAGATATAAAATATTTTCTTGTCCGGAAAAAACCTCAGTTAAAAGAGAATTGAAAACCTCAAGCTGCCCAAATTCATTTATTTTTTCTGTTTCGATGTAGCAATAAATATCATCATCGTTGTTTATTTCTTTTCCTATAAATTTTAGCTGTAAAGGTTTCCCATTATTTTTGATAACGAATTTACTGTTAATGTATTTTAATAGAAACTCATTAGAATTTATTAACTCACTTTTTGTTCCAAGCTGAAGATTGGGGGTTCCTGCTTTTTCTAATGCTTTTTCCAAATCATGCCCGATAAATTTTATTGAAAATTGTAAGGTTTGTTTCTTAACATCATATTTTCCGTCAGTTATACTAACATAATACTCGTGAAGATAGAAAGAAGAGAACAGAATCAATATCAATATGGAGATATACTTTCGACCCATAAATAAATTGTCAACATGCTAAATTAATTAAAATAAGTTGCTGATTAAATTACATGTTAATTTAAAAATGATAATGCCTTTTCTATTGCAGCATCAAGTCCATTAACGTTATTTCCGCCAGCAGTAGCATAAAAAGATTGTCCACCTCCCCCTCCTTGCATTTCTTTAGCTGCTTCTCGTATTATGTTTCCAGCATGTAAATTCTTATCTTTTTGTAAGTTATCAGACAATGCAATGGTTAAGTTTGGTTTACCATTTACCTCAGCACCAAGCACCAAATAAAGATTTTCAATTTCTCCCTTTAGTTGAAAAGCTAAATCTTTTATTGCAGCGCTATCTTTCAAGTTAATTTTTTGAGCAATAACATTAACTCCATGAATGACCTTAATATTTCTATGTAATAATTGTTTTATTTCATTAGTTTGCTCTCTATTTCCTTTTTCTGAAGCTTTTAAAATTTCCTTTTTCTTTACAGTTAATTTTTCTATGATATGCAGAGGAAGTTTAATTTTTATAAAATCAGCTATAGCTCCGTTCAACATATCTAATTCAGAAATTGTTGCTTTAGGATAGTCTGTTTTTATTTCTTCATTATTAACCAATCTATATTCTTTAATTAAGTTTTCTTGATATTTTTTAATCTCAAGATTGAAGTCATTTAAAAATGAGGTGAATAAAGGTTTATACTTCTCTACAACATTAATTTTCTCTTTCAACCACTCAGCAGCCCCCTCATTTGTCAAAGCTTCAATTCTTCTAATACCAGCAGCAACCGAACCTTCCGATTTTATTTTAAATAATTTTATTTCTTTTGTGTTAGGTACATGGATACCACCGCACAATTCTTTCGAATCGCCAAACTGAATCATACGAACCACTTCGCCGTATTTTTCTCCAAACAACATCATTGCTCCTTTTTCTTGAGCTTCAACAATTGGAATAGCTCTATGTTCTTGCAACGTTAGTGCCTGCTGTATTTTTTGATTAACAAGTGTTTCAATTGCAGCAAGTTGTTCATCATCTACTTTTTCGAAATGCGAAAAGTCGAAACGCAAATATTCAGCATTTACCAAAGAGCCTTTTTGTTCGACATGAGTACCCAGAATCTCTCTCAAAGCTTGGTGCAACAAGTGTGTAGCTGAATGATTACACGAAGTGAGTTCTCTTTTTCTATCTACAACAGCTTTGAACGTGTCTGTTAAATTAGAGGGTAGTTTTTCCGCAAAATGAACTATTAAATTGTTTTCTTTTTTTGTATCGATTATCTCAATTTTTTCTAATGAATTTTCTATTGTTCCGCAATCTCCAACTTGCCCACCTCCCTCAGGATAAAAAGGTGTAATATCAAAAACCAATTGAACAAGTTCTTTACCTTTTGTGCTTACTTTTCTAAATTTGATGATGTTAATTTCAGATTCAGAGCTATCGTATCCTAAAAATTTTGTTTCATCTATTTCCTTTAAAATAGTCCAGTCGCCTGTTTCAATTTTTGTTGCTGCTCGAGAACGCTCTTTTTGTTGATTTAATTCGTAATTAAACTCAATCATATCTACTTTAAAACCAATTTCAGTCGCCATTAGTTCAGTTAAATCAATAGGGAACCCGTATGTATCAAACAATTCAAAAGCAAATTTTCCTTCTATTGTCTTATTTTTTGCCAACGAAATGTAATTTTCAAACCTTGAAATTCCTTTTTCGAGCGTTCTGAAAAACGAATCTTCTTCTTCTTTAATAACTTTTTCAATTAACTCTTGCTGAGATTTGAGTTCAACAAAATTGTCTCCCATTTGCTGCACTAATACAGGAACTAAACGATAGATAAATGCTTCTTTTTGATTCAAGAAACTATATCCATAGCGAATGGCTCTTCTGAGAATTCTTCGGATAACATATCCTGCACCAGAATTTGATGGAAGTTGTCCATCTGCAATTGAAAATGAAACTGCCCGAATATGATCGCTAATAACTCTTGAAGAAATATCCTGCTTTGAATTTGAAAATTTATACTCGATTCCGGTTACTTCGCTAATCTTTTTAATGAATGGAGTAAAAACATCAGTATCGTAATTGGATTTTTTTCCTTGTAAAACCATATTTAGTCTTTCAAATCCCATTCCTGTATCTATATGCTGAGCAGATAGTTTTTCTAATTCACCAGAAGCCAATCTGTTGAATTCAATAAAAACCAAGTTCCAGATTTCTACTACTTGAGGATGATCGTTATTTACCAATTCTCTACCCGGAATTTTAGCGATTTCTTCATCAGAACGAATATCGACATGAATTTCAGAACAAGGTCCACAGGGACCGGTGTCACCCATCTCCCAAAAGTTATCTTTTTTACTGCATTTTAAAATTCTATCTTCTGTAAGTCCATTATTCACAAGCAGGTTTTTCCACAAATTGTATGCTTCTTCGTCCCACTCTAAGCCATCTTTTTCATCGCCACCAAAAACAGAGAAATAAAGTCTGTTTTTATCAATTTTATAGACATCAACAAGCAATTCCCAAGCCCATTCAATAGCTTCTTTTTTAAAATAATTACCAAAACTCCAATTTCCAAGCATTTCAAACATAGTATGGTGATAAGTATCAACTCCTACCTCTTCTAAATCATTGTGTTTTCCAGAAACTCTCAAACATTTTTGCGTGTCGGCAATACGGGAAAATTTAATTTCTGAATTACCAAGAAATAAATCTTTGAATTGATTCATACCGGCATTTGTAAACATCAATGTTGGGTCGTTTTTAATAACCATTGGAGCTGATGGTACAATATGGTGTTGTTTACTTTTAAAAAAGTCAAGAAAAGTTTGTCTAATTTCTTTTGATAACATGTGAGTTAAATTTTGTTAAAATACCGTTAATCGAATTTTGAACTGGTTAATAAAAGGATAAATCCTTAAATTAGCGTCCAAAATTAACATAAATCTTAACATGTCTAAAGTTAAGTATAGATATAATTCAAATACTCTGAACTACGATAAAATCGAAATTCGATTTATTGATAGACTCAAAAAGGTGTTATGGTTTATGGCAACAAGTTTAGTGTCTGGTGTTATCGTTTATGGATTGGTTTACACCTACATGGATTCTCCAAAGGAAAAGCAGCTCAAACAAGAAAATGCAATCTTAGAATCTCAGTATGAATTATTAAACAAAAAATTAGACGATATAACTTTAGTTTTAGAAGATGTTCAACACAGAGACGACAATATTTATCGTTTGATTTTCGAAGCTGAACCAATTCCTTCAGAAATTCGTCAAGCTGGTTTTGGAGGTGTAAATCGTTATGAAGAGTTAGAGAATTACAACAATTCAGAGCTTATCGTTAAGGTAGCAAAAAAAATTGATAAACTGGCTAAGCAAGTCTATATTCAATCTAAATCATTTGATGAAGTATTTCAAATGGCAAAACGAAAAGAGGATATGTTGGCTTCAATTCCTGCAATTCAACCTGTTCATAACAAAGATTTAACTAAAATGGCTAGTGGCTTTGGAATGCGAATGCACCCTATTTTAAAATACAATCGTTTTCATTCAGGTATGGACTTTACAGCCTCTGTCGGAACTCCAATTTACGCAACTGGAAAAGGAGTTGTTCAACAGGCAGACGCAGCAGGTAGTGGATATGGGCTTCATGTAAAATTAAATCATGGATATGGTTATGTTACCATTTATGCTCACATGAGCAAAACGAATGTAAAACCAGGTCAAAAAGTAAACAGAGGTGATGTAATCGGTTATGTTGGAAATTCAGGGTTATCATCAGGACCACACTGTCATTATGAAGTGATGAAAAACGACCAACATTTAAATCCAGTTAACTTTTACTTTAATGATTTGACTCCTGAGGAATACGACAAAATGTTAGAATTATCTAACAGTCCAACTCAATCGCTTGATTAGAGCCTAATTATTCAATACTATTATTTATCTTTTTTCTGAGTGATAATTTCACACCTGTTTGGGGTTGTGAACCTATTATCATGTTGTTCTTTTTATATAGTTTACGAAGTTTTATTCCATACAATTGAGAAATTTTCCTCATAGTTTCACCACTCTTTACAGTATGAAAATCTTCTACAGCTTTATTCCTTTTAGGTTGAAGATAAATTATCTCTCCTACAATTAATTTGTCTGATTTGTCCAAATCGTTGTACTTATTAATTTGCCATACATTCATATCAAAATCAGAAGCAATTGAAGCAACATCGTCTCCCTCAGAAACAAATGTATATTTAATATTATTTCTCAATTTAACCACGCGAGATGAATTTCCTTGGGCTAAAGACACAGTAGATTTTTTTTTGACAAGTTGTTTTTTTTCAACTTTTGCATGCAAATCGTATTGATACAATTCGTGTTTTTCAATTAAATCAATTAGTAATTCGGCATACTTGGGATGAGTTGCATACCCCGCTTCTTTCAATCCTTTTGCCCAACCTTTATAATCCGTAATTTTCAGCTCAAACAAAAAAGCATAACGGCTTCTTGAAGTTAAAAAATCTGAATGATCTTTATAAGAATCATAAACACTGGGATATTTTCTAAAACATTCGTTTTTTTCGTCATCGTCAAGCAAAAATGTTTCTCCCTTCCAAGTTGTATGACACTTTATACCGAAATGATTATTGGCATATACCGCCAATGGACTATTGCCGTCGCCGGATTCTAAAATTCCTTGAGCGAGAGTTATACTTGCTGGAACACCGGATTGATGCATTTCCATGATTGCATCGTCTTTGAATTTGTCAATATATTCGTCTCTGGATATTCTGCGTTCAGCAGGTTGAGAAAATACAGGAACACAAAGTACTATAGTAAAAAGAAATAATATCGTTTTACGAATATTCATACCCTACAAAGGTAAGTTTGATTCAAAACCTTACCATCTGCTTTTGATTAAAATATTAACAACCAAATCTTAAAATCAACACAAAGAACATTTTACTTTTTATAAAAAATAGCAAAATGAAAAAAAAATATGCAGAATATTTACTGGCAACTAAAAATTTAGTTACATTTGCAGCCGCTTAAAAAAGAAAAGAGATGAAAAAAGGAATACACCCGGAAAAATACAGATTAGTTGTGTTTAAAGACATGTCAAACGAATATTCATTTATAACAAAATCAACTGCAGAAACTAAAGACACCATTGTTTGGGAAGATGGAAAAGAATATCCACTAGTAAAAATTGAGATTTCTAATACTTCTCATCCTTTTTACACAGGAAAAATGCAATTGGTAGATACAGCAGGTAGAATAGATAAATTTAAAACGCGTTACGCAAAACACTCAAAATAATTTAAGAAGTGATGATTTTATAAAAGTCCTGATATAACTTGTCAGGACTTTTTTATTTTGTAATTTTAGGAATCAATTCTAAGCCATGAACGTTATATTCTTTGAAGAAAATAGAAGTCAGTTTTTCCCCTTTGCTTTCACTAGACCTATTGCAGAATTTCGAATCGGTATTCTTACAATTCGAGAAAAATGGGAAAAAATGATGAGTTGTACAACTTCATTTGAAACTGCAGATTATCTCAGCAAAAAATTTCCCTTAGATTTTGGAAAAGAAAATTCATCCGTGTGGATTAACAGCTCTTTTTTGCCAAATTTGGAACTGGTAAATGAAGTTTTGGCATTACAGATTAATGAATCTCTTGAATTTGAAAAGGAAATTATTGCTGTGCACTTACAAAATCCAAAAAAAATAAAAGATTTAGATGTTAATTCCCTGAAACGAAAAAAAACAAATTCAAATCCAATTTTTATAAAACATATCACCGATATATTTTCAAAAAATGAATTTGCCATTAAAGCAGATTATGAATATCTGACCAAAGGAAAAATTTCACAAAAAATTTCTGATACAAACACAGTGATAGGTAACGATTTATTTGTAGAAGAAGGTGCAAAAATTGAGGCTTGTGTTCTAAATTCAACTACCGGTCCCATATATATTGGAAAAAATTCAGAAATAATGGAAGGCACGGTTATTCGTGGACCATTTGCCCTTTGCGAAAACTCAATTTTAAAACTTTCAACCAAAATTTACGGAGCGACAACAGTTGGTCCAAACAGTAGAGTTGGCGGAGAAGTAAATAACAGTGTTATTTTTGGTTACTCAAACAAAGGGCATGACGGATTTTTAGGTAATTCGGTAATTGGCGAATGGTGCAACTTAGGGGCAGACACTAATAATTCCAATTTAAAGAACAATTATGCCGAAGTAAAACTATGGAATTACGGTTCTGAAACAATGGAAAAAACAGGTTTGCAGTTTTGTGGTTTATTTATGGGTGATCACTCCAAGTGCGGAATAAACACCATGTTTAACACAGGCACTGTTGTCGGGGTTTTTGCCAATATTTTTGGCGGAGGATTTCCACCCAATTTTATCCCTTCATTTAGTTGGGGAGGCTCCGAAGGATTTGAAACCTATCAACTTAATAAAGCTTTTGAAGTAGCTCATCAAGTGATGGATAGAAGACACGTTGAGTTTACTGAATTTGACCAAGAAATAATTTCTAATGTGTATAAAATAACAAGTAAATACAGAGATTAACTACTGACACTTTTCTTCAATTTCAAATTTCAATCAATTTTTCAATTTCTTGATTTATGGCACACAGCTTGACTAATATATACACCAAACAATTTTGAAAGAAAAATTCAGCTCTTTCTGTCAAAATGACTTAAAAGCAAAAAAAACATGAACGATAATTTTGACTTTAAAAACTTAGCAATAAATCAAATTATGGACGAAGAAACAGAGTTTATTCCACTTTTATCAGCTGATGATGAAGAACAAATGAACTCTGAAAAAACGCCAGAAGAACTGCCAATTTTACCACTAAGAAATACTGTTTTATTTCCGGGAGTAGTAATTCCAATAACAGTAGGAAGAGATAAATCTATTAAATTGATAAAAGAAGCCTATCAAGGAAATAAAACACTTGGTGTAGTTTCTCAAAAAAATGATAGTGTTGAAGACCCAAAAGAAATTGATTTAAACACAATCGGTACAGTTGCATATATCTTAAAAATGCTCAGAATGCCCGATGGAAACACTACTGTTATAATTCAAGGGAAAAAGCGATTTAAAATAAATGAAATAACACAAAATGAACCTTATTTAAAGGCTAAAATTGAAGCTTTTGATCAAAATGAAAAGCCATCGGGTAAAAATTTTAATGCCTTAGTTAGTTCAATTAAAGATTTAGCATCACAAATTATTGAACAATCACCAAATATACCATCAGAAGCTACTTTTGCTATCAAAAACATTGAAAGCCCTACATTTTTAATAAATTTTATTGCTTCCAACATGAAGGGAAGCGTTTCAGATAAACAGGCACTTCTTGAAATTCCTGAACTTAATGAAAGAGCCAATAAACTTTTGGCTCACTTATCCAAAGAATTGCAATTGCTAGAGCTTAAAAATGACATTCAATCTAAAGTACGGCACGACCTTGACCGCCAACAAAGAGAATACTTTTTAAATCAACAAATTAAGCAAATTCAAGAAGAACTAGGTGGCGACCCTGTTCAACAAGAAATTGAAGATTTCAGGAAAAAAGCGGAAAAAGTAAAATGGACTAAAGAAGCCAAAACTCGCTTTGACAAAGAACTTGAAAAACTTGCCCGACTAAACCCTCAAGCTGCTGAATACTCTGTACAACACAACTATATTGAAACACTAGTAGAATTACCCTGGCTAAATTACAGCAAAGACAATTTTGATTTAAAAAGAGCTCAGAAAATATTGGATAGAGATCATTTTGGACTTGAAAAAGTAAAAGAACGAATTATTGAACACTTAGCTGTATTAAAACTGAAAGGCGATATGAAATCTCCCATCATTTGTTTATACGGACCTCCAGGTGTTGGAAAAACTTCATTAGGGAAATCTATAGCTGAGGCAATCGGCAGAAAATATATTCGTATGTCATTAGGCGGATTGAGAGACGAAGCAGAAATTAGAGGACATAGAAAAACATATATTGGAGCTATGCCCGGAAGAATAATTCAAAATTTAAAAAAAGCCGGCACTTCAAATCCCGTATTTGTTTTAGATGAAATTGACAAGTTGAGCAACAGCCATCAAGGCGACCCTTCGTCAGCTATGTTGGAAGTATTAGACCCTGAACAAAACGCTACATTTTACGACAACTTTATTGAGTTGGATTACGACTTGTCGAAAGTATTGTTTATTGCTACTGCAAATTCCCTTTCTTCCATACAACCAGCACTGCGAGACAGAATGGAAATTATTGAAATGACAGGTTATACCGTTGAGGAAAAAATTCAAATTGCAAAAACTCATCTGTTGCCTAAACTATTAGCAAACCATGGGTTATCTAAAAAACACCTACAACTAAGCCCTGCAATCATTGAAAAAATTATCATTGAATATACACGGGAATCCGGAGTCCGATTGTTAGAGAAAACACTTGCAAAAATTGTAAGAAACACTGCTAAACAAATAGCAATGGACGAAAATGTTAAAGAAAACAAAGTTTCAACTAGCCAATTGCAGCAAATTTTAGGTCCTGGTCACTCAAAAGACAAATACCAAGGAAACGATGTTGCAGGAGTGGTTACAGGATTGGCTTGGACATCTGTTGGTGGCGACATACTATTTATTGAAACCAGTCTAAGCAAAGGAAAAGGAAAACTTACCCTAACAGGAAATTTGGGAGAAGTGATGAAAGAATCGGCTGTAATAGCTCTTGCTTATCTAAAATCACATGCTGAAATTCTAAACCTGGACACAGAAATATTCGACAAATGGGATATTCATATTCATGTGCCAGAAGGAGCAACCCCAAAAGATGGACCTTCTGCCGGAATAACAATGCTTACAGCTATAGCAAGTGCTTTTACTCAAAGAAAAGTGAAGAGTAAAATGGCTATGACGGGTGAAATTACTTTGAGAGGCAGAGTACTTCCCGTAGGCGGAATTAAAGAAAAAATTCTTGCCGCAAAACGAGCCGATATTAAGGAGATTATCCTTTCCGAAGACAATAAAAAAGATGTTGATGAAATCAATAAAAAATATTTAGAAGGATTAACTTTTCATTATGTTAAAAACATGATTCAAGTTGTTGAAATTGCCCTACTTAAACAAAAAGTTAAAAGTAAAATACAAATTGTCTAAAAATCTGTAATACAAGGCGTTTTACTCAATTAAATTCAACGGTCATTTTTTATTTTCTTGTTAATAATTATTGAAAAGTTTAACAGTCAAAACATATTGATTTAACCTATTTTTGTTTCCTCATTTAATTTAAAAGAAAGAGATGAAATTCATTGTATCAAGCACAGTATTATTAAAGCAAGTTCAAGGAGTTAGTGGTGTATTAAATTCAAATAATACACTACCCATACTAGATAATTTTTTATTCGAGATAAAAAAAGGAAAATTGAGTATTACAGCCTCTGACTTAGAAACTACAATGGTTGCCCAACTAAATGTTGAAGCAAAAGAAGATGGTATAATTGCAATTCCGGCAAAACTTTTATTGGAAACATTAAAAAGCTTTCCTGAACAACCTCTAACATTTACTATTGATAAAACTACTTTTGGTATAGAAATTTCATCAGACTATGGAAAATATAAACTTACCGGACAAAATGGTGCAGAATTTCCAAAGACCCCTAAGTTAGACGCATCATCAAGCATTAAAATCGACGGATTAATCTTATCGAATGCGATAAACAAGACACTATTTGCAAGCGGAAACGATGAATTAAGACCTGTTATGTCAGGAGTTTATTTTGAATTGAATGAAAATAATTTAATATTTGTTGCAACAGATGCCCACAAATTAGTTCGCTATACTAGAACTGATTTAAAAGCTGAAAAAGCTTCTTCATTTATACTTCCAAAAAAACCATTAAATTTATTAAAAAACATTTTAGGGAATGTTGCAGATGAAATTACAATCAGTTACAACGATACAAACGCATTGTTTGAATTTGGAAACACAAAGCTTATTTGTAGATTAATTGACGGTAAATACCCTAACTACAATGCCGTTATTCCTGCAGAAAATCCAAATAAACTAACCGTTAACAGATCTGTGTTTTTAAGCTCAATAAAACGTGTTTCCATTTTCTCAAACAAAACAACGCACCAAGTTCGTTTAAAAATTAGCGGTAGCGAACTTAATATATCTGCTGAAGATATTGATTTTTCAAATGAAGCAAACGAAAGATTAACTTGTCAATACGAAGGAGAAGATATTGAAATAGGATTCAATTCTCGATTTTTGATTGAAATGCTATCAAATATAGATTCTGACGATATTACAATATCCATGTCAGCTCCTAACAGAGCAGGTATTATGACCCCATGTGAAAAAAATGATGATGGAGAAGAAATCTTAATGTTGGTGATGCCGGTTATGCTTAACAACTAAAAAAGCCAGCAAAGTTTTCAGCTAACAATCCACGTACATCTTTCATGGAACTTTTAAAAAAACTTTGTAGTATTCACGCTCCATCAGGAAGCGAATATGCTGTTTCTGAATTTTTATTGAACTACATCAAAAAAGAACAAAAAAACTGGAAAGTAAAGCCTGATATTATATTTGGAAATGACTTTCAGGACTGTATTGTATTGATTTTTGGAAAACCTAGAACCGCTATTTTTTCACACATGGATAGTGTTGGATATACTGTCGGCTATAACAACAATTTAATAAAAATCGGCGGACCTTCTGCAAAAAAAGGAACTACATTGGTTGGTGAAGACTCAAAAGGGAAAATCGAATGTAATTTAATAGCCGAGCAAGATGACCATGAATTCTTGGTGTTTTCAGCAGATTACAAAAGAGAAATAGAACGAGGCACAACTCTAACCTATAAACCCAATTTTCGGGACGATAAAAGTTACATTCAATGTTGTTACTTAGATAATCGTTTAGGAATTTGGTCTGCTCTTGAAGTTGCAAAAACACTAGAAAATGGTGCAATTGTGTTTTCTGCATGGGAAGAACATGGTGGTGGAAGTGCAGGTTATTTAGGTAAGTTTTTATATGAAGGACTTGGTGTTAAGCAAGCTCTTATATCTGATATTACTTGGGTAACAGAAGGAGTAAAACACGGCAAAGGAGTTGCAATTTCAGTTCGTGATTCGGGAATACCTCGCAAGACTTACCTCAATAAAATAATCGCATTGGCAAAAAAAAGTAAAATACCCTATCAACTTGAAGTAGAAAGTGCAGGTGGTAGTGATGGTTTAGCCCTACAAAGAAGTTCTTACCCCATTGATTGGTGCTTCATAGGAGCGGCTGAAGCAAATGTCCATACTCCTGATGAAAAAGTACATAAAAAGGACATCAAAGCTATGGTGGACTTATATGTTTATTTGATGAAGAATTTATAATATTTTCCTAAAAACCTCAACAATTCTTTTTGTTGCATTCCCATCCCACATTGGCGGGATTTGCCCTTTTTTGAAAGTTCCAAGTTCGATTTGGTTAATTTTTTCAGCAACTGAGGTGTAGTTATACTCTACCAATTCATTACTGCCAATTGTGATTGTTGAAGGTCGTTCAGTATTTTCTCTTAATGTTAAACATGGAATTTGCCTAAAAGTTGTTTCTTCTTGAATTCCGCCGCTGTCAGTTAACACATATTTACAACAGCTGATTAGTTTTTGAAATGCTAAGTAATTCAAGGCTTCTGTAATAATCACTTTTGAATTGTTACTTAATTGCTCAAATAAACCGTGTTTTATTAAGCTATTTTTAGTTCGAGGATGGATAGGTAAAACCAAATAGCTCTTTTCAGCTACTTTGTTAATAATATCGAGTAAAATTTGAAGTCTTTCTTTGGTATCTACGTTGCTTGGACGGTGCATAGTCATTAACACATAACTTTTTTCTTTTAAGTTAAGTTTCTCTAATATATCATCATGTTGAATTTTATCATCAAAAGCAACCAAAGTATCAATCATTGTGTTTCCAACAAAGTGCAATTGATTTTTATCTTTTCCAGCAGCTAACAAGTTATCGTAACCACTTTGTTCAGTAATAAAAAAATCGTCAGTAATAGTATCTGTAATGATTCTATTTATTTCTTCAGGCATTTCATTGTCATAGCTTCTCAAACCACTCTCCAAATGAAATAATCGGGTATTTGTTTTGTTTCCTGCAATTGCTCCAGCCAGAGTTGAATTTACATCTCCAACAACAACCAAAGCATCAGGTTTTTGTTCATAAATTACTCTTTCCAATTCAATAATAATCTGACCAATTTGAGCAGCAGGACTTGTTTTATTAATGTTTAAATAAATTGGATTTTTAATATTAAGCTGCTGAAAAAAAATATCAGACATGTTTTCGTCGTAGTGTTGGTTGGTATGGACTAAAACAAATTCAAATTCATTTCCAAACTTTTCAAGTTCTTTTTCAAACTGAGTAACCTTAATGAAATTTGGGCGAGTTCCCACAACAACCATTATTTTTTTTGGCATAAAAGGCTTCTTTTTTTGGCTAAATTACTTAAGAACAATAAAACTAGGATAAGAAAGTAATATTATTAAGTAATAATTTGCAATTTGTTTAACTTAGCAGCCAAAGATACCCAGATGAAACAAGGAATAGTTAAAAAGGGAAAAGTTTTAGCTGAAAAAATACCAACTCCAAACACGAGTGAAGGAAGTGTTTTAATACAGGTAAGTTATAGCTGTATATCTGCTGGCACTGAAATGTCAAGCGTCAACACATCAAAACAATCATTGGTACAGCGTGCATTAAACTCACCGGAAGAAGTAAAAACAGCTATCGAATTTGCAAAAGCAAATGGAATTGTTAAAACTATTCAACGTGTTAAAGGAGCTTTAGACGGTGGAAAACAAACCGGATACTCAGCTTCAGGAGTTGTAATTGGTATTGGAAAAGGAGTTACTGGATTTCAAATAGGTGATAAAGTAGCAGCAGCCGGTGCAGGAATTGCAAATCATGCTCAGTTTATTGATGTTCCACAAAATTTAGTGATGCATGTTCCAAAAGACATGGATTTAAAGAAAGCATCAACAGTTACCTTAGGTGGAATAGCTCTACAAGGAGTTAGAAGAATAGATTTAAAATTAGGAGAGAGCTGTGTAGTTGTTGGAGCAGGAATCCTCGGACTTTTGGCATTGCAAATGCTTAAAAAGAGTGGAGTTCAAGTAATTGTGAGCGATATAGATTCAAAAAGATTAGAACTCGCAAAAAGTTTAGGAGCTGATTTAACGATTAATCCCCTTCATGAAGATTTACTCAAAACGGTAAGCTCATATTCTGGAGGGTACGGAGTTGATGGAGTACTTTTTACTGCAGCAACATCAAGCAGCAAGCCCCTATCTGAATCATTCAAAATGTGTAGAAAAAAAGGGAAAGTAGTGTTGGTAGGCGTTGTGGGTATGGAAATCGAACGAGGAGATATATACGCAAAAGAACTTGATTTTTTAATTTCTACTTCTTATGGACCCGGCAGATACGACAGTAACTACGAAGAAAAAGGGCTTGATTACCCATATGCTTATGTTCGATGGACAGAAAATCGAAATATGACTGAGTATTTAAGATTGGTTCATCAAAATCAAATCAATGTTGACAAATTAATTCATGCAACCTATACCATCGAAAAAATTACCGAAGCTTTTGAATCTTTACAACAAGGTGAAAATAAGCCCATAATGGTATTGATAGACTATACGCAAGAAACAAATTCAGATTTAACGTCAAAAGTTGAATTAAAGGTTAAAAACACCAACTCTTCCGTTGTAAATGTTAGTTTGGTTGGAGCTGGCTCATTTGCTATTGGAATGCATCTGCCAAACATACAGTCTTTAAAAGAAAAATACAATTTAAAAGCTGTGATGAATCGCACCGGTTTTAAAGCAAAAGCAGTTGCAGACCAATTTAATGCTGAATATGCAACTGCAAATTTTGAAGATATAATAAATGACCCTTCAATAGATTTAGTTTTAATAGCCACCCGACATGATAGCCACGCTGAATTGGCACTAAAATCATTGCAAGCGGGCAAGCATACTTTTGTTGAAAAACCACTTGCAATAAATCAGGAAGAGCTCGACAAAATAAAAGATTTTTATACTCAACCCGGTGAAAAACCTGTTTTAATGACCGGTTTTAACAGAAGATTTAGTGTATTTGCAGCAGAAATAAAAAAACACACATCAAAAAGGATAAATCCTTTGTTTATTCAATACAGAATGAATGCAGGACATATTCCACTAGACCAATGGGTGCATGAACACGGTGGGCGAATTGTTGGTGAAGCTTGTCATTTAATTGATTTGATGACATTTTTCACTGAATCTAAAATTGCTTCAATCAGCGTTGAAAAAATATCACCAAACAACTCTAAAATTGGTTCTTCAGATAATGTTTCAATAGTGTTAAAATACGAAGATGGGTCTGTATGCAATATTCAATATTTTGCAGTTGGTAGTAAGCTAATTTCAAAAGAATATATGGAAGTTCATTTTGATGAGAAAACCATAATTCTAGATGATTATAAATCTTTAAAAGGCTATGGGTTAAAAATCAATGAAATTAACTTATCTCGAAGCAATAAAGGACAGAAAGAAGAACTCATTAGTCTATACGAAACAATAAAAGGCACTAGTAATAATTGGCCCATAGAACTGTGGGACATGATTCAAACCACAGAAATAACATTTGCTGTACAACAATGAGTTTGTATTTAAAATTTAAAAAGGAGATAAATCAACAATATTACTTTAACAAGTATAAGAAAGAGTATGATAAATTTCCTTTTCTTAATGACGATTTAAGAAAAATCATAATATTAGAAAAACTAAAAACAATATTAAAATTAGCCACTGAAAGAATACCTTTTTACAAAGGAATTGATGTGGATTTTAATAACTTTTCTGTTGAAGAACTACACAAATTTCCAATAATAACAAAGAAAGACTTTCGAGATAATATTGAGCAATTTGTTATAAAAGAGTATAAAACAAAGGGGTATCTATCCTCTACTTCCGGTTCATCAGGAAAGCCATTCAAATTTTACATTCCTTTTAAAAGTGAAGCAATAGAAAACATTGTAAGTTATAGAGCATGGGGTATGGGACACGATTATGCTTATAAGCCAAATGACCCCATTTTAATTTTACGGACTTATTCACCAAAACCGGGAGAACCACTATTTAAAGTATTAAAAAATAAAAATAGTTGGTATCTATCCCCATTTGATATAAATAAAAAAAATCTTGATTTATACCTTAAGATAATACATCAATCCAAAGCAAAAATAATTAGAGGATATGGTAGTTCTATCTATATCTTGACGTTGTTATTAAAAGAAAACAAAATAGTAATTCCTCAAATAAAATCAATTGTTACCTCATCTGAAACATTAATCCCATACCAAAGAAAAATAATTGAAGAATTTTGGAATATCCCTGTGCTTGACTGGTATGGACAAAACGAAAGAGTTATAACAGTTCAGCAATGTTGGGCAGGCAACTATCATAACAATGACGATTATGGTTATATTGAAATTATAGACAATCAAATAGTTGCTACATCTCTCATTAATAATGTTATGCCGTTCATAAGATACAACACAGAAGATGTTGCAATAACATTAGACAAAAAAATTGATAAATGTGAATGTGGAAGAACATTAAGCATCCCGTTTAAAGGAGTTTTAGGAAGAAGTGATGATATTCTTATAAAAAAAGATGGAACCAAGGTGCCAACAGCTAATTTCTCTACAGCAATGAAAGAATATTCATTATTAAAGCAATTCAAAATTATACAACAAAAAAATGGAGATTTAGATTTACATTTGGCTTTCGAAAACGATGTACAACAAACCTATATCGAAAAAATTAAATGCGAAGTAACTCAACGCCTTGGAGATTTACCTATTCATGTTAAAATTGTTGATGAAATTGAAAGAGACAGAAAAACAGGAAAACTTAAAGTCACAGAGTGTTTTTATAAATAGTAAACTATGATAACATTAGACAACAGTGAAATAAGAATAGCCGCCAAGTTAAATCAACTGAAAGATGAAGCCGGAAGCCATTCGCCGAGTATTTTCACATTGATAAAAAAAGTTCCTGAAATCTCAATTAAAGTTGATGCTTGCTTCTTATCGAACCCCTATGCTACAGATTTATTTCTTGAATATCTAAAAAGAGAGTTGGTAGATACAAATTCTTTACGAGATGTATTAGAGTTTTATCCTTCACAAAATAGTGTTATTGCCGAATTACTTGCAAAGCCATTATCAGTAAATAAAGAAAACATTTTTATTGGAAACGGTGCTATTGAAGTGATTCAAGCTGTGCTCCACTATTTTGGTGCTAAAAAATTAGCTGTAAATATACCTACCTTCTCTTCGTATTATGAATTTGCCCAGAAAGACACAGAGGTTATATTTTATCCACTTAAAAAAGAAAATAACTATAAACTTGATACAGAGGAATACATTAAGTTTATCAAAGATGAAAAACCTGACAGTATTGTTATTATTAACCCTAACAACCCAGATGGTCAATATGTAAAATATGAAGAGCTAAGAAAAATAATAACTGAATTAATAGACATTAAAAACATTATTATTGACGAGAGTTTTATACATTTTGCTTACGAAAGCAATGATTATTCCCTAATAAGTGCAACTGAATTGGTTAAAGAATTTAACAATGTGATTGTTATAAAGAGTATGTCCAAAGATTTTGGAATAGCAGGTATTAGAGCAGGTTATGGTGTAATGGATAAATTTAAGGTGAATTCATTATTAGAAGATGGCTACTTATGGAACTCAAATGGAATTGCTGAATATTTTTTCAGGCTTTATACCAGAGAAGACTTTCTTGAGGAATATGAGAAAGTTCGAATAAAATACATCAAAGAGTCACAATATTTTTTTAACGAATTAATAAAAATTCCAAAGATTAAAGTTTATCCAGGTCTGTCGAACTTTGTATTGATTGAATTATTAGATGGAACAACCTCATCAATTTTTGTGTCTAAAATGCTGATTAAGTATGGCATTTATACGAGAACTTGTTCAGATAAAATAGGTTTACAAGGTGAATACATAAGACTTGCCAGCAGAACAAAGGAAGAAAATGAGATTATAATAGAAGCTTTAAAGGATATTTTTACCAATGAGTGCTAAACAAAATCTTGTTATTTTTGATTTTTGTGACACTTTAATTAATGGTCAATCTGTAAATTTATTTTTAAACTATCTAATTAATCAACAAATTTTTCTCTACAGAATTTATTTAAAATTTAGGAAAACGTTTGCTTCTTATTTCATTAAAGGGTCAAAGAAAAAAAAAGAATTTATATTGAAACCCTTCAAAGGAAAAAACCGAAGCTATTTCTTAAAAAATAGCCATTCGTTCTTTATCAACATAATCCAAAATAATTTACATCAAAAAATAATTGCCATTTTAAAGTCGCACCAAGAAAAAAATGACAGAATCATTGTAGTTTCAGGCGGATTTTCAATTTATCTAAATGAATTTGAACAGTATTACAATGTAAAAAGTATTGGTACAGAATTAGAATTTTCAAACGACATTTTTCTAGGAAAAATAAAAAATAAGGAATGTCTAAATGTTGAAAAAATAAACCGATTATTAGAATTGGAGGGAATTACTATTCAGGAATTAGCAAATGCGACTTTCTATACCGACCATAAAGATGATTTACCGTTACTCGAGATTGTAAAAAATGGAAATATTATTAAAAACAAACAAGATATAAGTTGGGCTAAAAGTAAATTTAATGTAATTACTATCTGAACCTCATATATGATTCAAGATAAAATTAAAGATATTAAAAACTCACCTTTTTTTAAAGACATTGTTCATAGTGTTATTACAAGAGGAATTTATATTTTCTTAGGGTTTATAACTACTATTTTCATTACCCGTTCCTTTTCCGTTGAAGATTTTGGTGAATATTCATTTTTACTTTCGTTGGCACTAACAATATTCCAGCTAACACATTTAGGATTTTCTTCCTCAAACACATATTTTGTAGTTCACAACAAACGTTATTTACGATTTTTAATTGGCAACTCAAATTTGCTCAGCCTCATCGTTGGAGCGATATCACTTATGTTCCTATTGATTTTAAATCCAATCTATTTACACAGAGACTTTTCCTTAATAATAATTACGGCAATAATCGTCCCTTTTCAAGTTTCATCATTGGTTAACAAAGGTTTAATGTTAGGTATAAATCAAGTAAAAGAAGCTAACAATCTGGAATTATATTCTCGTATTTTATACAGTATAATTCTTGTTCTTATAATTTGGAAAACAAAATCTGTTTTTATGCTCCTGTTTGCATACGCCCTGCAAATGGCAATATTGGCATATACTAGTTTTAAAACAATTGATAAAGCATTTGTCCAAAAACAAAAAGCTTCTTTTAAGCTTTTTATTAAAACCTCCAATTATTCTATTCGGATTTATTTAACCTTATTGCTAGCCTTTTTAGTTCTTCGAATTGATGTTTATTTTATCGAAAAACTATTAGGAAATAAAGAGCTTGGAATCTATTCTCTGGCAGCAACTTTAGCTTCAAACTTGATTTTAATCATTCAAGTAATTATTCCATTACTGGTTCCTAAGTTGGGAGAAATAAAAGAAAAAAAATTACAATTGCTAAAGCTTAGAAATATTGTATTTTATGCAACAATTATGTTAATACTAATCAATTTAGTTTTTTACTTCTTTGGTCAATTTCTAATTAATTTAGTTTTTGGTAATAAGTACACCGATTCTTTTTCTGTTTTCATAATTCTTTTACTTGCATCTTCTTTGATTTCAATAGAATCAATTATTGCACAATATTATGCTACTATCGGAAAAATTAAATTTCTTATTTCATATTGGATTATAACTCTAGCCACAAACATAGTTTTAAATTATCTTTGGATACCCAAATACGGAATCAAAGGTGCAGCATGGGCATCTTTTGTTGCTTATGGATTGATTTTGTTGTTGGTTTTAATTAAAATACTAAGAGATTCAAGAGAATTCTATAAAAAACAATGATTAAAATAAACGAAAATATATACGGTCATAAATCCAGATTAGATTGGTTCAAACAATCCATAACCAAAGACCAAGTCGGACTCGAGTTTGGGTGTGGAACAGGAATAATGCTTTCATCCCAACTTTTACAAGAGGGGTACAACATCTATGGAATTGATTTAGACTGCCCATCAATAGAATTAGGCAAAGAAATTTTTACAAAACACAATCTTGACCCTAATAAATTACTTTGCAAAGATTTAGCTCATTTTGAAGATAATTACTTCGATTATATAATCGCATCAGAAGTTTTTGAACATATTTATGAAAAGGATATTGATGCAGTTATCAATCTAATCACTAAAAAATTGAAACCAAACGGAGTTTTATTTGTTACTGTTCCAAACGGATACGGCTGGTTTGAATTTGAAAATATTTTTTGGTCTATGTTAGGTATGCGGTATATTTTCAGGTTTTTATTAATTTCACAAGCATTTAATTTTATCCGAAAAAAAACAGGTAGATATGTTAGTGAATATCCATCAACCATAGCAAATTCACCTCATGTAAGACGATTTACATTAAATTCAATAAAAAAATTGATGCAAAAACACAACTATCAGATAGAAAAACAAAGAGGTTCTGTGCTATTTTGCGGTGGTTTTTCTGATATGTTTTTTAGCGGAATTCCTTTTGTAATGAATCTAAACTTATCTCTAGGAAAAGCTTTTCCATCAATAGCTGCTGGTTTTTACCTTACAACAATAAATAAAAAATAAAATGTGTGGATTTGTAGGATTTATCGGTTTAGAAAATCAAGAAAAATTTAATGTTGATTTATTTATCAAAATGAACGACAAAATCAGCCATAGAGGACCAGATGGCGAAGGATTTGCATTTTTCGGAAACTTTAACTCAGACTCAATTACCCAATTAAAAAACAACAGAAAAGATGCATTAATATTAACTGAATCATCAAAGAGAACTCATGCAATGGGGCACAGACGTTTATCAATTATTGATATAAGCACTGTAGCTGCTCAACCTATGCATAGTTCAGATAAATCAATCAGTATTTTATTTAATGGAGAAATTTACAATCACGCTGAGATTCGTGAAGAATTAATCAAAAAAGGGTATAGCTTTAAAACCAATCATTCCGATACTGAAACCATTATCTATGCCTACCAAGAATGGGGAATAGATTGTATTCATAAGTTTAGAGGCATGTTTGCCATTGCATTGTGGGACGAAAAAAAAGATACTCTTTGGCTTGTACGCGATAGAATTGGCATTAAACCTTTATATTATACCGAACACAATGGAAGACTTTATTTTGCAAGTGAAATCAAAGCCATAATCGAGGATAAATCAATAAAAAGAGAAATTAACCTCGAAGGAATGTTTAATTACCTGTCATTTTTAACAGTACCTGCCCCTCAAACATTGTTCAAAGGAATATACAAAATTCCTGCTGGACATTATATTAAAATTGAAGGTGGTAAAGTCAGTAATTTAACCCAATATTGGGACGTTTTTGATGATGTAAAAATAACAGATTCTAACGAAGATGATATTTCAAAAACACTTTTAAAAGAACTAACCGAAAGCGTTAAATACAGAGGGGTTGCAGATATCCCTGTAGGTGTGTTTTTATCGGGTGGAATAGATTCAAGCGTAAATGCTGCTTTGTTTTCTAAAAGTGCAAAATATCCTGTAAAAGCCTTCTCTGTTGGCTATGAAAACGACCATCAACTCCACTCCTATTCCAATGAATTTGAATATGCTCAATTGGCTGCAAAATATTCAAATTGTGAGTACTATCAACAAGAGCTAACTCAAAAAGATTTTATTGATTTCTTGCCCAAATTAATCCACCACCAAGATGAACCAATTGGTGACCCAGTTTGTATGCCCGTTTACTACGTTTCCAAACTTGCAAAAGAGCACAACATTTCTGTTTGTCAGTTAGGAGAAGGCAGTGATGAATTGTTTTGGGGATATGAATCGTGGAAATATTTGTTACGACTTCAAGAATTAAACGATATAAAATGGATACCCAATATTTTTAAGAAGTTTGGTTTATTCGTATTAAAAATTACAGGTAAAGAAGATACCGTTTACTTTGAATGGTTAAAACGCGGGAGTGAAAACAAGAAAATATTTTGGGGAGGAGCAGAAGCTTTCTCTGAAACTCAGAAAAACAAATTACTTTCTGATAATTTCAAAAATAAAATTAAACCCAACTATTCCTCTTGGGAAATAATTAACAAACACTATACTGATTTCTTACAAAAAGCTCCAGAAAAATCGAACCTAAACTGGATGACCTATATGGATTTAAAAATGAGATTGCCCGAATTACTACTCATGAGGGTAGATAAAATGAGTATGGCTGTCTCTTTAGAAGCCAGAGTGCCATTTTTAGACCATAAGTTTGTTACCTACTCCATGGGAATTCCTTCAAAAATTAAAACAACCAACAAAGTCTCAAAATTCATATTAAAAAAAGCGGTAAAAGGAATCATTCCTGACGAGATAATTCACAGAAAAAAACAAGGATTTGATACTCCTGTATACGATTGGATGTTGGATGATTTAGGTGAGATTGCCAACGAAAAAATAAAATTGTTTAATGACAAAACTGGTTATTTAAATAGCAAGTATGTTGAAACTACTCTAAAAAGTAAAAATGGTCGTCAAATATGGTATTTACTCAATTTGGCATTGTGGTGGGAATATTATATCTACGAGAATAACTAACACGTTTGAATTGCAATGGATAATAAAGAGTTAAAAAGTGAAGTACACAACTATTGGAATAAGCAAACTTGTGGTACCCAATTCACAAAAAAAGAAAAATATACCAAAGAGTTTTTTGAGGAAATTGAAGCCGATAGGTATTCTAAAGAACCCGAAATTATCGAATTTGCAGATTTCAAGAGTGGAAATGGAAAAAAAGTATTGGAAGTAGGAGTCGGTGCTGCCACGGATTTTTTGCAGTGGGCAAAAAATGGTGCTATTTTATATGGTATTGACCTTACCCCTGAAGCTGTCGCTTATGCTGAACACCGTTTAAAGCTATACAATCTCTCAGCAATTGAAATCAAAGTCAGCGACGCAGAAAATTTACCTTTTGAAGACAATTTTTTTGATATTGTTTATAGTTGGGGAGTTATTCACCATTCACCTGACACACCTAAAGCATTAAGTGAAATTATTAGAGTTTTAAAACCAGGAGGAAAAGCAAAAATCATGGTATATAACAGAAAATCTGCTTTGGCATATATCTTTTGGATTAAACATGCAGGACTAAAACTAAAATGGAATCTTTCAGTTGCAGACATACTTTGGAATAAAATGGAAAGTTTTGGAACCAAAGGATATACCACTGACGAAGCCTTAGAGCTGTTAAAAGGAAAAAATGTAGATACTATTAAAATTGCTACCACAATTACTTTTTATGATAAATTAAAACGATTTAATATTTTTATGCAACTCTTTGCCAAATTGGTTCTCTTGCTAATGGATTCCAAAAAAGCCGGTTGGTTTCTTACCATTGAATTCAATAAAAAATGACAATTGAAAAAAATAGTATCAATCACAAAACAATTAACCAACTGATTGCCAGTAGAAAGCGAATCAAGTTGAAAAATACTGCTATTTTAACATCAGATGTCAACCATATTTTAGCAAAAGACATTACTGAATTGTATTTGAAGTTAAATTTCTGCTCTAATATTAGTTGGATAGACATTAACAATCAAGAAATTAAAACCTCAACACTTTTCACAAATATTTTGAATATTTCTAAAAGTCTCTTGGCTATTCCTTTTGTCAAATCAAACTTGAATTCTATTCTTGATAGAGAAAATAAATGCAGTGAAAAAAATTCACTCCCTTTCCATTCAGATTTAAAAATAATCTATCTCAGAACAGATCACTGGTTTAATTTACGAAGCGGTGGTAGTGTTGGACATACGAGCGGTGTTGTAAACAGCATGATAAATAAAGGAGTTTTAACCTCTCTAGTTTCGTCTTCAAAGCTTTTTAACGTAAATTGGCTACCACATTTCAAAATCATAAGTCCAAATTATTCAAAAACTGGCAACATACCTAACCTGTCAGAGCTGAACTACAACCAAGAGTTAATCAGCAACAATAAAAAAATCACCGATATATCTTTTAACACAATATATCAGAGATACAGCTTGGGTAATATTTTTGGAGTTTTTCTTCGAAGAGTTTATAAAGTGCCTCTAATTTTGGAATTTAATGGCTCAGAAGTCTGGGTATCAAAAAATTGGAGCAATAGTAAAGTTTATTTTTTAAATTTACTCAGCAAAATTGAGCTTCTAAATCTAAATTTTGCAGACAAGATAATTGTGGTTTCACAAGTTTTAAAAAACACATTAATCGAAAAAGGAATCACTCCAGAAAAAATTTTGGTCAATCCTAACGGTGTGGATTGCTCAATATATAAACCCAACTGTGGTGGTGATAAAATCAGGCAAAAATTAGGTGTCTCAACCGAATATATTATTGGTTTTATAGGAACTTTTGGTAAATGGCACGGTGCAATTGTTATGGCAAAAGCAATTCGGTTATATTTTGAAAACTACCCAGATTCTACAACAAAATTTCTTCTTATTGGAGAAGGTAATGATTTAGCTGAAGTGAAAGATATTATCAAAAAAGCAGGTGTTGAAAAGAGTGTAATTTACACGGGTAGAATTGATCAATCTGAAGGTCCATCATATCTTGACGCATGTAATGTATTACTTTCACCACATATTCCAAATCCTGATGGCACTGATTTTTTTGGTAGCCCCACTAAACTCTTTGAATATATGGCAATGGGAAAAACGATTATAGCAAGCAACTTAAATCAAATTGGAGAAATTTTGGAACACAATAAAACAGCTATTTTAATTGAACCCAACAATGAAACTATTTTAGCTGAAACAATTGAAAAGGCTATTGAAAATCCTGAATTATATAAAAAACTAGGAGAAAATGCCAGAAATGAGGTGCTTGCTAAATATACGTGGGACAAACATGTAGAAAAAATAATTGCTTTTTTGTATGCCTAGTTTAGCTAAAATTCAACTCATTCTTCGTCAACCTATACCGGTAATACTCAAAAAGGTTAAAACCACCTTTCTAGAAAAAATATCAACATCAATTCAAACAAAAAAATACGAAAAAAAAGACTTTAGAAAATTAAAATTTAGCTCAAAAATTAAATTTAATACTGGCTTAAGCTCTATTTCTAAAATCAAAACCGATGAAATACCCGTGTCTGTGCAAGATTATTTAACCAATATGTACATTCAGCATCGGTTTGATTTACTTGGTACTGGATGGATTAAAAACAGCTATTTTTCAGATTCTCCAGGTATTGAAGGGATAAAGTATTCAAATCCACTTAGTTCAATGAAAATTGATTCACAAGGCAATTGGTTATCTAATGTTGTGCATAAAAACCATATACAATTGAGCCAACACATCTGGAAAAAAATTCAATCTGAAAAAGCAAACTATGAGCCAATAGACTGGCAAAAAGATTACAAATCCGGATTTAGATTTGAATCACAATCTGCTTATACAAAACAATATAAATTAGCTCTGGCAGATGGAATTGATTTAAAAATGCCTTGGGAATTAGGACGACTTCAGCACCTTCCCCAATTGGCTATTTTCTATAAAAACAATTCCGAAAATATTGAAATAATTAAGGAGTACAAATGTCAAATGCTTGATTTTATCATGACAAATCCAATTGGCATGGGCGTTAATTGGAGTTGCACAATGGATGTCGGTATCAGGGCTGCAAATATTTGCTTGGCTCAAGATTGGTTTAAACAGTTAGATAGACATAAGTTACTCGACCCTGAATTTGATGAACTTCTTAATAGTTATTTGTTTTCTCACGCAAAACACATCGAAAATAATTTTGAATATAAAGACGGATTAACCTCTAACCATTATTTAGGAAATATCGCAGGACTAACCTTTATTTCAAGTTATTTGAAATGCAAAGAACAAAACTTTTGGTTAGCCTATTCAATACAGGAACTAAAAAATGAATTAGAAAAACAGTTTTTTGATGACGGATCAAATTTTGAAGGTTCAACTGCTTACCACAGACTTAGTGGAGAAATGATAGTTTACTGTTTCGCATTGTTACATAAAATTGAAAGTAAACAATTGATTGAAATTTCGAAAATAAAATCAAAAAAATACCACATAAAAGCCGACTTCCATAAGAAAGACTACACCAATCAATACTTCCTTACAAATGAGGTGATTCAATTCATATATAAAATGAATTCCTTCTCTAAAGCATACACAAAGCCAAATGGAACTATTTGTCAGATTGGTGATAACGATAGTGGAAGGTTTTTTAGATTAACTCCAACAGGAAATTTCATAACTGTAGATGAAGCTTTTGCTCTTTATCATAATCTTTCGCAAAGAAATGATTATCAAGAAGAATTGTTTTGGGACGAAAACCATATCAACCATTCTTCATTTATAGCTGCATCAGGCGGATTTTTTGAACTTAACTTTCCTATGGAATTCTCTTTAGAAAATCATCTGGTTAAAAATTTCATAAATAAAAAATATTCATCTGATACACAAACTGATATTGACTCAGTAGATTTTTCATTTGAGAAATTAAAATACAACAAATCATTTAACTATCCTCATCAAATCGACATTTCAACCCTTAAAATGACACATTTTAAAGACTTTGGTTTTATACGGTTTTCAACCCCTTCATTTTTTGTGAGTATATGTTTCGGAACAAACTCGAAATCCCACCATTCTTTAGGGCATCAACACAACGATAAAGCGTCTATTGAACTACAAATAAACGGCAAAGACATAATTTACGACCCCGGCACATACATATACACTCCTTTGCCAAAGTGGAGAAATCATTACAGAAGCACAACAGTTCACTCAACTATTCAAGCCAACGATAAAGAACAAAATAGTATCAACCCTACAAAGGGTGGATTATTTTCAATGAAAAAGCAATGTGAGTGTATGGTTATAAAACTTTCTCAAACAAATGTTATCGTACAAACAAAGACTTCAGACTATATACATTATAGAGAAATAATAATAGAAGCTTCAGGTATTACCATTCACGACTCTTGCAACATCCCTTTTGAGCAAAGCTTTAAGCAAGTCCCTTTATCCAATGGGTACGGAAAACTAATTCGTTAGTCTTCTTTCATGCCTGGCAGTTGTTTTTTTAAAATTATCATCACCAACAACCCACCAATCAATAGAATAATAGCAATAGAAGTTGCTAATGTTATTTTGCTTCCTAAATAGTGAGATTCAGGATAAAATTTAAATTCTATTTTATGATTTCCTGCGGGTATTTTTAATCCACGTAATAAATAATTTACCCGAATAAATTCAGTCTCTTTGCCATCAATATACGCTTTCCAATCCACGTTACCTTTATACCATATTTCAGAAAACACGGCAAATTCTTCAACACTTGAATTTGATTGATAAACCATATTATCCGGATGAAAATTAGTTAATGAAATAGTACCTCGACTTGTTGTATCCGCATGAAATGTCCCAATATATTCTTTAAATCGAGCATCAATTACCACTGTAGATGAAGGATTAAAATCAGTTAATTTTTTCATTTCTTCATCAGCATTTGCTGCCCAATCTATATTTTTAATAAACCAAACACTACCAAGTGCTCCCGTATTTTGATTTACCATTTCTTGTCCTGCCTGGCCTGTTATAAAATATTTTGTATTTAGCATATTAAAAACATTCATGTTTCCTTTGCTCAATTGATTTTCAATTAAATCCTGATATCGGATAAGTTTTGCAGCACTATACCCCCCCACTGATTGATGAAAATAGGAAGTATTGTTGTCGTTGAAAGAACTAACTGTAGTATTAAAAACTCTATAATTTGGTTCTTTATCTGACAATATTTGTGAATCTGCAGCAGTTGGTTTTAGAGCATGTTCGGTCGTTTTTGTTTTAATAAAATCATTTTCATTTACAAACCGTTTGTCAACCATCCACAAATCACCAACAATAACAAGTGCTAACAGAATTTTTGCTGTAGTAAGATTTTTTAATTTCTCAGTATTAACTACCCACAGAATTGCAGCAGTTACTATAATCAAAAACAAAGTACGTATAGAATCTGAAGTTAATATTGAACTTCTATCAGAAATAAGTAAATCAATATTTAAACCGGATTTTTCTAATTGAGCATCGTGTTGTCCATCGAATGAAATCATAGAGGGTCCAAACAGCATAAGTAATAATACCAATCCTCCTAATGCCGAAGTTGTATAAATTATCCCTTTTTTTAACTTTTCTTTATCTATTTCGCGATTAAAAATTTGATTCAAACTCATAACTGCTCCAGTTGCAACTGTTATCATTGTAAGTGATAACCACATAGAAGGCACTCTAAACTTATTAAACAATGGAAAATGGGTAAAGAAAATTTCATTTACAACCAAAAAATGATTTCCCCATGCAAAAACTATTGAAAGTACGGTTGTAGCTAGTAATATCCATTTCAACCGATTGCTGGAAATAAAAAACAACAACACAAATAAAAATATTAGAGCAGCCCCTATGTATGATGGACCTGTTGTAAAGGGTTGCTCACCGTAGTAAAGAGGAATATTTTTTAAATACTCTTTGATTTGAGCTTTTGGCACACCTTTATCTATCAAATCATTATATGTTTCTGATTTCTCATCTAGCACGGCTCCTCCTGCGTATAATCCAGGAACTAATAAATTCAAAGTTTCAGCTTTACCATAACTCCATTGCATCGCATAATCCATATCCAGCCCTGTCGATTGAACTACATTTTTCGTTAATTCTGATTTTCCTCCTCTGATAGTTTCAGTACTGTAATCATATGTAGTCCATAATAAAGTAGTGTTCGGAAGAACTCCTAAAATTCCAAAAGCTAATAAAATGATTGAACGTTTAAAAAAAACAGGTATTCGTTTTTCTTTAATAGCATCAATAAGTTGAGCAATTACAATTACAAGAATAAAGAAAAGAGAATAATACACAATTTGTGGGTGATTTGCCATAAGTGCAAAACACAAAAACAAGCTGGTTAAAATCCCGCCAATCAACCATTTTCCACGATATGAAATCAGTATTGATGAAATCATGGGTGGAATAAAAGCAATGGTTAAAATTTTTGTCGCATGTCCGGCTTCGATAGACAACATAAACCAAGTGGATAAGCCAAAAGCTATTGAGCCTATTAAACTGTTAACTGAATCAAATCCTAATATTGCAAGGCTGACATAAAAACCTACAACCAGCATTATCCATAACCACATTGTTTTAGGGAATATTTTATTGGTTTCAAAAAAATATCTCAATACATTAGCTTTAACCTGATAAGCCACTTGAAATAAAGGCATTCCTGAAAAAAGAGTATTTCCCCACAAAATAGTTTCTCCTTTTTTATCAAAATCTTTCATCTGTTTTGCAGCAGCAATAGAACTCAGTTCATCATGACTGATAATTTTCTTTCCAGACAATTCAGGATAAAAATAAATTGCAGATACCAAAATGATTATCAAAACTGCAAACAAATGCTTTAACATTGGTGATTGAGAAAAATTCATAGAATACTTTTTTTAATATCGGCTAAAATTAATGACTTTAAAATAAAAAAAATCATTTTTCGTTTTTGCTGTTTTTTTCATGGGTTCAATATACAATGAATATCCAATTATTCATAAAAACGTTTGTAAAGATTTTTTTTAATTATTTTGAAAATGTACCTTTTTTCGCATTTTTACGTAGAATTTAAAAAAATAGAACTTATTATATAATAATAGTGATAATTAGCACTTTAGCAATAAAAAGCAAATGGAATAAACAGCTGAAATTTTATTTTGTTGTTGTTTTTTGCTTTTTTTCATACTATAGCTTCACACAAACACAAGAAACCAATACGTTGCTGAAAGATGCTGATGAAAAGTTTGTGCAAAAAGATTATTCAAGTGCTGAAAAATTATATTCTCAAGCTTATATTAAAGATACTGCTAATCCAAAACTTAACTTCAAATTGGGAGTTTGCTATTTTGAATTAAACGATTATGAAAAAGCCGAAAGCTTTTTTTTAAAAACAACAAGTGGAGTTAGTTTAGAGTTGTTTCGTTATAAAGCCGCCATTGCACATTTTGATCATAAATTTAAAAAAGCTATAAACTTTTATAACGGCTACAAAATAATCAACGGTAAAAAAGATTTAACAAACGACGAGGTAAATGTTCTTATTGCAAAATCAATTTATGCTGAATCTATACTCCAAAAACCAAGAGAAGTAACGATTGAGAACCTTGGAGCTTCGGTAAACAGTAAATACGACGATTATATTCCGCTGATTTCTGCCGGTGAGGATATTTTACTTTTCACCTCTCGAAGACCAGAAACCACAGGTAAACAAGTAGATATGACGGGTAAATTTAATAGCGATATTTATTTTTCTAACAGAAACGGTTCAAACTGGGGCAAACCTATTCAATTAAAACAAGGAATAAACACCGATGGAAATGATGCTTGTGCAGGGCTGTCTCCTGATGGACAATTGTTGTTTATTAATCGAAATTCTCCCAACCAAAAATCAAACGATTTATATGAAACAAGAATGGGGCTAACTGAGTGGGAAACTCCAATAAAAACAGGAGATCATATAAACTCCACGTACAATGAAACTTATGCGTCAATAACACCAAATGACAAAATCATTTATTTTTCTAGCAACAGAGCCGGAGGTTTGGGTGGAATAGATATTTATAAAATTGAACGATTACCAAACGGAACTTGGAGCAAGGCAGTTAATTTAGGACCAACTATCAACACACCTTATGATGAAGAATCACCGTTTATTCACCCTGACGGAAAAACTTTGTACTTCAGTTCAACGGGACATCAAAATATGGGAGGATATGATATTTTTAAAACAAAACTCAATGAAACTGGAGAATGGTCAATACCTGAGAATATTGGAACCCCAATAAATACAGTACATGATGATATTCATTTTGTTTTAAGTGCCGACGGGAAGACAGGTTATTATTCATCAGCACAACAAGGTGGATATGGTGGACATGATATTTTTAAAGTTATTCTAAAAGATGAGTTTGAAAACTTACAAGTAATAAAAGGTGAAATCACTTCTATTGACGATTCAAAACCGTTGGAAGCCAAGATTACACTAATAGAAAACGAAACCGCAAAAGTTCAAGGTATTTATAAATCAAAAGCAGGAACAGGTAAATTTATTTTAATTGTAGAGCCAAACAAAACGTATAATTGTGTGATTCAATCTGATGGGTATGAGCCACAAACAGATGAATTAAAAGTTAATCCAAAAATTATTCTTCCTCTAAATTATAAGCTAAAGAAAAAATAATTTGTATTAAGTTCTGATATCACGATTTAAAAATCTTTTTCCAATTCCTTACTTTTACAGCAATGAAAAAAGTGCTGATTATAACTTATTATTGGCCTCCAATGGGTGGCGGTGGTGTTCAACGATGGTTAAAAATGTCAAAATACTTCAGAGAATTTGGGTGGGAACCAATAATTTTTACCACTGAAAATGGAGAAGCATCTGTAGTTGATGAAAGTATAGTATCCGAAATTCCCGAAAAAACACAAACTCTCAGAGTACCCATTTGGGAACCGTTTGATCTTTATAAAAAATTATTGGGAAAAAAGAAAGATGAGAAAATTGCTCCTGGCATGGGGCAGGAAACTTCTTCAAACTCAATATTACATAAATTATCAATTTGGGTTAGAGGGAATTTTTTCATACCCGATGCCCGAATGTTTTGGATTAAACCTTCTGTTGCCTTTTTAGATGAGTACCTAAAAAAAAATACAATTGATGCAATTGTTTCAACCGGTCCACCTCACACTACGCATTTAATTGCACTTCGAATTACTAAAAAAATTAAAATTCCATGGATTGCCGACTTTCGTGACCCATGGACAAATATTGACTTTTACCACAAACTCATGTTAACTTCTTTTGCCGACAAAAAGCACAAAAGATTGGAACTAGAAGTTCTTCGAAATGCAACTAAAGTAGTAACAGTTACTTGGAGTTGGGCAAAAGATTTTGAAAAAATAGTTAATCGAAAAATAGATGTTATTACCAATGGATTTGACCCAAACGACTTTACAGAATCAGAGGTACAACTAGACGAAAAATTCAGCATAACCCATGCAGGTTCATTAAATGAAGATAGAAATCCAAAATTCCTTTGGCAAGTATTGCATGAGTTAACCCAAGAACTTGAAAATTTTTCACAAGACTTAGAAATAAAACTTATTGGTCAAATTGATGTTTCAGTACAACAGGACGTAAAGCAATGTAATTTGGAAAGAAACCTAACACGATTTGCTCATTTACCTCACGGTAAAGTTATTTCTCATTTAATTTCATCTCAGATTTTATTGCTTCCTCTTAATGATGTTCCAAATATTAATGGGGTAGTTCCCGGAAAATTATTTGAATATATTGGTGCTAAACGTCCCATTTTATGCATTGGAAAATCAACAGGAGATGCCTCAAAAATAATTCAAGAAACAAATTCTGGTATTGTGGTTGATTTTAAAGACAAAACACTTTTAAAGAGAGCCATTACATCTTATTACCTTGAATACAAAAACAAAAACCTTCGCATTAGCAGCGAAGGTTTTGAAAAATACAGCAGAAAAGTTTTAGCTAAACAATATGCTAACGCTTTAACAGAAATTACTACTCAACAACAATGACTAAGTATTTTGATGATGCCCAAAATTTTTCTGCATCAGATATAACCAATTTATCTACAAAATCTTTTCCACCTTCCAATTTATAAGAGTCTGAAGGATGTGATGTCAACAATTTAGCTTTTTTGCTTTTTATTTCTATAAACTTCACTTGTGTTACATCTACTTTTGTAAAATAGTTTTTATTGAAATCTTGAGCTAATTTTTCTATTTTTCCGAGACCAATAAAGCCACCTTCTTTTGTCAAAACTCCTTGTGATTGCAACTCTTTTGAAGTCCCCAAGCAATAAAATGCCGTGTTAAGTTTTTCTGTTTGGTCGCCAATTTCTTCCAATCTGTTGTTGTATTCCTCAAACAAAACTTTCAATTGCTGATTAGCATTTGCTAACTGAGTTTGTAAACTAACAATTTCAGCATCTTTTTCCTGAAGTTGATTTGCCATGTTTTCAATCATTTTTTCTAGCTCAGCAATTTTTAAATTCGATTTTTTTAGTTTTGAATTCATTGAAGCCATTTTTTGTTTGTTTTGCTCCAACAAATCATTTATCAATTTAATATCTTCAACAATCAAATCTTTGATGTTTGGACTCATTTCACCATTTAGATTAAAATTGCTTGTAACAATTTTCTGTTTTTCCTTTATCGTAGCAAGGTTTTCACTTATCTCATTTAAGGATTTGATATACCCTTCTATTTGACTGTCTTTCTCAGTTAACCCCGTTTGAAGTTCTAAGTTTTCTACTGCCATTTCATTGGCTCGTTTTTCTAATTCTTCGTCTTTGCATGAAGATAATACAACTAAAGCCATCAGAAAAATGGTGATTTTAAAATTTTTTAATTCCATTTTATATTTATTTTATTTAACATTTATACTAAGTTAGCAAAGATAATCATACTATTTTTACATTTTAAAATTAAAGTAATATTAGATATGGAGCATCTTTTAGAAATATACAACTCAGTAAATAATTTTGGAAGAGAAAACAACATGGTATTAACCATTGTGAAACCTGGTGAAATTATTTATGAAATGGAAATTCAAAAAAAACACTTAGCAACAGTTAACACAGCTCATGGCGGAATGATTGCTGCTTTAATGGATGGAGTTATTGGCGTTGCAGCTTTGAGTTTGGTTGTTCAACAAAAAAAATTGGTTGCAACTGTAGAATACAAAATCAATTATTTTAAGCCTGTTTATTTGGGTGATACATTAAAGGGATACGGAAGAGTTGATTTTGCAGGTAAAAGCATTATCTCAACATCAGGCGAAATATACAATCAAAAGGGAGAAGTTGTCGCTAAAGGCATGGGGACTTTCAACGCCTATCCATTCGAAAAAAGTGATATGGCAGCTTTGATAAACTTTTAAATCTAAATTTTCTTTTACTTGACTACAAAAATTGGATTTAATAAATACTTTTCTCCAAAATTAGCCACAACCCAATTCCGCAACTCCTCAATATCCTCTTCAACCAGGTTTTGATATGCTTTTGCCAATTCTTTTCTAAATAATTTAACGTCAAAACTTACTTTTCGAAGTAATTCTTTGGTGTAATCCAGCATTTTTTTCGACATAGCACAAGAATTAATAATTAGACCTATTTACTTTTCTCAACAACCTAAAATTAGTGGAAATATTATTAAGTACATTTGTATTTAACAACAATTAACACTTATACTATGCAACAAAAATTAAGTTTCATTTTTTGTTTACTCATTTTTAAAATTGGTTTTTCTTCAACTGTTAATTATGAAGTAAGAATGCCGAATCCCAACACTCATTATTTTGAGATAACAATGAATGTTAATGATTTCATAAAAGATTCATTTGATATTTCAATGCCTACATGGGCTCCGGGTTCATATTTGATAAGAGATTTTTCAAAAAATATTGAAAGTTTAACTGCATTTTCCGGCAAATCGAGCATTAAAATTGAGCAAATAACCAAAAATACATGGAGAATATACTCTAAGAAATCATCTGGAATAAGTATTCAATATAGAGTTTATGCCTTTGAAATGAGTGTAAGAACCAGTTTTCTTGATGATTCACATGGGTATTTCAATGGAACAAGTATTTTCATGTTTATTGATGAACTAAAGAATAAACCATCAACGGTTTCTATTTACCCCTATAAAGATTGGAAAAAAGTTAGTACCGCTTTAAAGAAAATTGGTTCTAATCCACTAAAATATGAAGCCAAAAACTATGACGAATTAGTTGACTCCCCTTTTGAAATTGGAAACCACGATACTTTTAGTTTTGAAGCATCAGGAGCAAAACACCATGTGGCTATTTATGGTATTGGAAACCACGACACATTGAAACTAAAAACAGATATGGCAAAAATTGTTGAAGCTGCTACTGATGTTTTTGGAGAAAATCCGAATAAAGAATATACATTCATAATTCATAATTTGACTGTTGGTAGCGGTGGATTGGAACATTCTCATTCTACTACACTTCAAGTTAACAGATGGACTTATTCAGAAGAAGATTATAAAGGTTTTTTAAGCTTAGTTGCTCATGAATACTTTCATTTATGGAATGTCAAACGAATTAAGCCTCTAGCTTTTACCAATTTTGATTACAACAATGAAAACTATACTGATTTGCTCTGGATTATGGAAGGATTTACAAGTTATTACGACGAATTACTCTTGTATAGAGCCGGATTTTATTCAGAAGATGAAATACTAAACAAATTGATTGGCTCAATTTCAAGTATTGAAAATCAGCCCGGAAATAAAGTAATGTCGGTTACGGACGCAAGCTTTAACGCATGGATAAAAGGTTACAAACCCAATGAAAATAGTTACAACTCATCAATTTCATATTATACAAAAGGCTCTGTAATTGCCAATATGCTCGATTTAAAAATAATTCAAGCAACTCAAGGGAAAAAATCATTAGACAACGTGTTTCAACTACTCTATCAGAACTACTATAAAAAAAATAATACGGGAATTACTTTACAAAACTTTGTAGATGCTCTTCAAACAGTGTCCGGTATGGACTTTAGTGATTTTTATAATACTCATATCAAGGGAACAAAATCAATTGACTATAAATCTATTTTTGCCTATGCCGGTTATGATTTAACTAGTATTGAGAGTAAAAAGGTTAGTTTGGGTGTAAATATCCGTGATAATGTAGTCAAAAGTGTTAACAGAAATTCTTCAGCCGAGTTTGGTGGACTTAGCGTTAATGATGAAATTTTAGCTGTTAATGGGTTTCGTTTTGAAGGAGATATGGGAAGTATCATCAGTAAAATGAATGTAAATGATACCCTTTCACTATTAATAAGCAGAGACAACATAGTAAAAACTATCTCTTTTCCATTATTAGAAGCCACTTCACTCTACTTTTCTATTAACAAAAATGGAAAAGAATCAAATTTAATATCTACAAAATGGCTTAGAAAATTATGATAGTTTCTATTATTGCTGCTGTTGGAAAAAACAATGAAATCGGGTATCACGGTGATTTGATATGGCATTTACCTAAAGACATGAAGTACTTTAAAGATGTTACCTATTTTCATCACATCATTACAGGAAGAAAAAACTACATATCAATTCCTGAAAAATTCAGGCCGCTCTCTAACCGTAAAAACATTGTACTGACAAGGGATAAAAATTTTTTTGAACCAGGGTGTATCATAAAAAATTCATTAGAAGAAGCATTAAGCTACGCAAAATCAAATAACGAAACAGAAGTTTTTATCATTGGAGGCGGTCAAATATATGCTGAAGCTTTAGAAAAAAAATTGGTTGATAAAATCTACATCACACATATTCACGATTGTTTTCAAGCCGATACATTTTTTCCGAAAGTTGACTATACCCAATGGAGTTTAATTTTTAAACAAGACCATACTGGCGATGAAAAAAACAAACACAACTTCACATTTGCAGTATATCAAAAAATAATTTAATTTAGAATTATCAAATAATTATTCGCGATGAAAATGAGATTCAATTTAATAATATCCGCAATTATTCTCTTTATTGTCAGTTCCTGTAAAGAATCTGACAGAGATGAGGACAAAACATTTCACACCAGTACTGATGTAGCTTTCTCTACTAATTTGGTGTACGATATTTTTAAAACTTTTTACCAAGCCGCAAATTATACACAAGGAATTGTAACAAACAACACAACTGATTCTATTTCTGTGTATGGCTGCGACACTATTTTCAAAGACACTACATCAAACCCAAAATGGTTAAAAATTCAGTTCAATTCGGGTTGTACTTCCGAAGGAATAACACGCTCGGGAAAAATCTATTCTACTTTTGATAGTTATTTTGATATAACAGGAGCTACAGCTACGTTAATTTTAGATGACTTTAATTATGGTGCATTCAAAGTCTATTATGGAACCATCACCATCAAAAACGAAGGATTAATAGACTCAATTCCAAACTACACGATTCAATTCAATGAAGTGAAAATTATAAATAACTACAGCCAACGAATTAACTATTCAGGAACACATCAGTTAAAAATAATACAAGGAGGCAACACTCAAACAATTGTTGATGATGTTTATTCTATAACAGGCTCAAACTCAGGAAGAGTTTTCAAAGGTAATGGTTTTTCTTCTCAGATAATAACTGCATTGAACCTGAGCGGAAATTGCAACTGGATAAGTTCTGGAGTTGTTACTGTAAAGCCCGAAAATATTCCAACCCGTACCCTTGATTTTGGATCGGGTTGCGACAAATCTATTTCAATAACAGTGTATGAAACTAAAAACATTGTTGAAATTCCCTGATATGATAACATTGACCCCAACCGAATTAGGCACTCAAAAAACCCATCAATATTTACTTGGAGCAATTGGTCCAAGACCAATAGCTTTTGCAAGCACAATAGATAAAGCCGGAAAAAGAAACCTTAGCCCATTCAGTTTCTTTAATGTTTTTAGTGCAAATCCTCCTTTACTTATTTTTTCACCTGCAAGAAGCGGAAAAACTGGTGAACAAAAGAATACTTATGAAAATATAAAAGAAATTCCTGAAGTTGTGATAAATGTTGTTACATATAACATTGTTCAGCAAGTTTCCTTGGCAAGTTCGCCATATCCCAAGGGAATTGATGAGTTTCTAAAAGCTGGATTAACTCCTATTCCATCAGAAGTAGTAAGACCCTTTCGAGTAAAAGAATCTCCTGTTCAATTTGAATGTAAAGTCAATCAAGTAATCGAACTTGGCAGTCAAGGTGGAGCCGGTAACTTGATACTTTGTGAAGTATTAAAAATACATATACTTGAAGATGTTTTATCCTCTGATGGATTAATTGACCAACACAAGATTGATTTAGTCAGCAGAATGGGTGGAAATTGGTATTGCAGGTCAGATAAAAACTCTATGTTTGAAATTCAAAAACCACTTTCTACTATAGGAATTGGGGTTGACCAACTACCTGAGTTTATCAAAAAAAGTAACGCATTCTCCGGTAATGAACTTGCCTTATTAGCATGTATTGAACAAATTCCTGAAATGATTGGCTCAACATATCAAGAATCTCTAAGCATAGATACAGTTTCTCTTGTGAAAGATTGTTTAAAAAACAATAAAATATTAGCTGCATGGGAAATCTTACTCTCAAAAAAATAAGATGAGTTTTACTGAAAAATACAGCAAAACCTTCAAATATCTTTTACCATCTCCATTTACTATTGCAGTAGTACTCACCTTTATTGTATTTTTTACAGCCCTTTTTACAACCAATAAAGAAAATCAGTCATTCGCTTCTTATTCAGTAACTGTTGCAAAATATTGGGAAGATGGAGTATGGAACAACTCATCATTAGTTTTTACTTTACAAATGATGCTTATGTTGGTTCTAGGACATGTATTGGCTCTTTCAAAACCTATTAATTCTTTTATACTCAAACTGGTTAAATATTGTACAAATACAGCCAATGCAGCAGGAATTGTTACTCTTTTAACAGTTTTGGTAAGTTTGTTCAATTGGGGATTGGGTTTAATATTCGGAGCAATCTTTGCAAGAAAAGTAGCTGAACATGCTCAGGAGAATAACATTTCATTAAACTATTCAATAATTGGTGCTGCCGGATATTCAGGATTAATGGTTTGGCATGGCGGCTTATCAGGCTCATCACTGAGTAAAGTAGCAGAAAATAATCATTTGAAAGACATGATGACTGGATTGCTTTCTCCGGAAAAATTAGAATTACTTCCTACTCGAATTTCGTATTGGGAAACTTTAGGCTCTTCCATGAATATTACAGTAATGATTTTATCTATAATAATTCTACCTATTTTCATGTATTTCGTTGGAAAACATGTAAAAAATGAGCCTATTCAACTACAAAAAAGTAATGTGTCTGAAAGTAATTTAGAACCTATTTCAGGGGCTGAAAAATTAGATTATTCAAGATATTTTTCTTTGTTTTTTGGATTATGTATCATGGCTTATCTTTGGATAAAAATAGCTAGAGAAAATCAATTTAACCTATTAGATTTCTTCACCCCCGACAATATTAATATGCTGTTGTTATGTTTAGCTATTTTGCTTCATTCCAATTTCACAAAATTCCTTTCTGCCGTAGATGATGCTATGGGAGGAGCTGCTGGTATTCTAATACAATTCCCACTTTACTTTGGTATTATGGGTATAATGAAAGGCTCAGGATTAGTTGCAGATATTTCAAATTTATTTATCTCTATTTCAACAGAAAATTCATTTCCTCTATACACCTTTTTCAGTGCTTCTATTATCAATATTTTTGTTCCTAGTGGTGGCGGTCAGTGGGCTGTACAAGGTCCTATTGTAATACAATCTGCATTAGAATTAGGTTCTTCTCTTCCAAAAAATGTATTGGCTCTTGCTTATGGTGATCAGCTAACTAATATGCTTCAACCCTTTTGGGCTTTACCTCTTTTAGGAATAACTGGACTAAAAGCAAAACAAATCATTCCCTATTCTGTTTTGTTGATGCTTGTCGGATTTTTAATATTAACTACTTGTTTAATACTCTTTTAAACTGTAGGTAAATCGTCAACAGATTTAGAATCTAAAGCGTCTCTTAATCCATTTCCAACCAATACAAAAGCCAACACCATAAGAGTTATTGCAACTCCAGGAAGAACAGCTAAGTAAGCGTCTCCTGTTATAATATATCCTTTGTGTTCAGATATCATTTTACCCCAAGTTGCTTGTGGTGGTTGTGCTCCAATACCTAAATAGCTCAACCCCGCTTCAATTAAAATTGCAGATGCAAAATTTATTGCAGAGATGACAATTACTGGGCCTAGAACATTTGGAATAATATGACGTAACATAATTCTCTTATCATTAAAACCAAGGGCTCTACCCGCTTCAACAAATTCCATTTCTCTTAAGCTTAATACCTGACCTCGCACAACTCTTGCAACTTCAACCCACATAGTTAGCCCAACAGCTACAAAAACTTGCCAGAAATCTTTTCCTAAAGCCAAAGTGATGGCTATAACCAACAGTAATGTAGGAACAGACCAAACAACGTTAATTATCCAAATGATAACATCATCAACCCACCCTTTATAATATCCTGCAACTGCACCAAGAGTTATTCCAATTATCAACGAAATAAAAACTGAAATAAATCCAACAGATAAAGATATCCATGCTCCGGCCATTAATCTGCTTAATAAATCTCTTCCGTATTTATCTGTACCTAAATAATATTTTTGAGAGATAATATTGTTTTCAATAATCTCGTTTTTTAATTCTTCGATATCCACATTTTTTTTACCCTCATTCAATGTGTAAAATTCGAGGCTGTTGTTGTTTTGTGTTACTTCATTATGGTCTAATGGAAAAACTACATCAGCCATATTAAATCGCATTATTTGACCATTGTTAACCTCAGTGCCTGTATATTTTTCTACAACTATATCACTACCTTCAAAACTATAATCATAAATTGGAATTAATTTATAATCACTTTCCAATCCTTTTGAAAAATAAACCCAAAAATTACGCGGTTTATCTTCTTCATTTTTTCTAACTTTTAGAATATCGACAACAAAACCTGGCTTTCTAACTGTAATTTCTAAAATTTGATTATTAGCTTTAGGGGAAGAATCTGGTCTGATAATTGGACCTAATAGGGCAATTAATGATGAAATTAAAATAATAAATACTCCAAACATGGCTAACTTATTTCGCTTAAGTCTTTGCCAAGCATGGTAAGTTAGAGATCTGGAATATGTTTCTTTGTGCATCTTAACCATTGTAAACTCTTCCTTTCCAATTGAATGATATGAATGTTGATAAGAAAACTGTGCTCAAAATATATATTGGATAAAGTATTTGAACAGGTATAAAATTTATCATTTTCATTTTTTTATTCGAGAATGAAGCTACCAAAAATAATAATATAAAATCAACAAGCCACTTTGTTAGTAGCAAGATTATATAAACAGCCTTGTTTTTATCGACAAAAACTATTTGAGAATAGATGAAAATTGCAACTACATTTGTTATAAAAATTAAAATGCTTAAAAAAATCATCGGTTTATTTGTATAAAATTTACTCTTTGATGCCCATCTTATTCTTTGATTAAAAAAATCAAGTAAAGTATTTTCAGGTTCTGTTTCAACAATAAAATCTCGATTCAAGTTTCCAATAATTTTTTTATCTTTTTTTAATAGTTGTTCCATCAAAAAAACATCATCACCCGATGGAGAGTTATTGTTTATTTTATTTGAGCATTCTAAATAATCTGTTTTTGAAAAAACCAAGTTAGCAGCACTACATAATGTCGGCATATTGTAATATACTGTTCCAAATGTAATTCCTTGTAAAGCAAATATATCCAGTTGTTGGAATGAATTCAAAAATCCTTTTTTATCTTTTAAACACAAGGGACCTATCAATAAACTATAATTTGAATAATCAACTTGAGAAATTGTGTTCAACCAATTTTTCGGTAATATACAGTCAGCATCGGTTGTGGCTATAAGTGAATGCTTTGATAAATTAACTCCTACTTTTATTGCTTCTTTCTTGGAATATGTATCGGTTAAATTCAACAAACGAATATTACTGTTAGACTTTATTAAAGTATCAATAATTTCAACAGTTTTGTCGTTGGAATGATCATTAACAATAATAATTTCGAAGTGTTCGGTCAAAAAATTTTGATTGACTATTGAGCTTATGCATTTCTCAATATTTTTCTCTTCGTCCCTAGCAGCAATAACAATCGATATTTTAGAATTTTTTGTTTTATTTGGGGTTGTTTTTGACAATTTGTAATATCCCCATGCAATTGATAAAATCACGAAAGCATACACGAGAGTTATTATTAAAACAATAGTAAACATCAAGTGATAGAATTTTTAAAAAGTTTAATTTCTTTTAATCCATACAAACCTAATAAAGCAGGCAATGCAATGTTTATTATCCATAAAACTATTGTAGCTGCAAGAATATTAATATCATTTTCTGATATGGTTCCAAAAACAAAAATACCAACTGAACTTCTAACTCCGATTTCAGAGAGAAGAATAGTTGGAATTGAAGAAGATATCAAAAAGAAAATTGGGATTAACCATATATAGTTTATTTGATTTATATGGATTTCAAAGGCTTTCAGGATAATCCATAATTGAATAGCAAAAATAAAATACCTGAATAAACTATAAAGTGATGCTCCGAGCCATTTTTGTTGTATAAATTTTAACGGATTATTAATATTATACTTTTTCAGCACATTTATTTTTAAATATTTGAAATACAGAACAATAAAAATAGTCATCAAAACTATTGCACCTATAAGAATAATAACGACATGCTTCGTTGAATAAAAACGTTCATCAAAAATAAAAATCAACCCTATAATACCAACAATATAAGTAACAATCATTTGAAACACCGAACCGATAAAAGATAAAAAAATAAGCGTATTTCTAGATTCACTTTCATTCAAAAGATACGCTCTAACGGGTATTTCGGCAACTCTGTTGGGTGTTAATATTCCAACAGTAATACCTGTAAAAATCAATCCCAATGCTCGAAAAAATGAAATTGAAGTAACTTCACGTATTAAGTATTTCCATTTCAAAGCTTCAATACCCCAATTCAAAAAGCTCAACAAAAAAGAAAAAGCTAGGAGCGGTATAGCATTAGAACTGAGATGAGGTTTAACATTTCCCTCAATGAAATTATCTTTTAAATGATAAAAAACAAAAATCAGTGCTGCAACGCCAATAAAAATTCGAATTATTGTGTTAAAAATGTTGTATTTTGTAAACTGAATCACACTCAATTTTTGATCAAAGATAAAGTAATATTAGGAATAGACCCAGGTACCAATATAATGGGGTATGGTATTATTCATATAAAAAATAGCAAAACAGAATTAATCGCTTTAGGTTCAATAGAGCTTAATAAACTTGAAACTCATTTTTTAAAACTACAAAAAATATATGAACGAACAAGCTATCTTATTACTGAATACAAACCAGATGAAGTAGCTATCGAAGCCCCATTTTTAGGTAAAAACCCTCAATCAATGCTAAAATTAGGTCGGGCACAAGGGATTTCAATTGCTGCAGCACTTTCTCATAACATACCGGTTTTTGAATATTCTCCTTTAAAAGTAAAGCAATCCATTACAGGAAAAGGCTCTTCATCAAAAGAACAAGTTGCAGGTATGTTAGAATCAATGTTAAAAATGAAAGAATTGCCCAAGCATCTTGATGCAACAGACGGATTAGCTGTTGCTGTTTGCCATTCTTTTCAAAATCAAAAAAATTCTACTGATAAAAGTTACTCAAGCTGGAAGGCTTTTATAACACAAAATCCTAAAAGAAAAATTTCTTAGGAATTAAGAATCACATTTTGGATATCTTTCATTTCAGCATCTGAAAGTTTCAGTTTTGGTCGTGAAAAATTGATATCTTCAACACTCTGTAGGGGTAGCAAATGAATGTGAGCATGTGGCACTTCAAGTCCAATAACTGCAATACCAATTCTTTTACAAGGTATTGCTCGTTTTAACCGGTGAGAAATTTGTTGAGCAAAACTCCACAATCCTTTGTATGTTTCTGAATCTAAATCAAAAATGTTATCCACTTGTTTTTTAGGAACTACCAAAACATGTCCTTTTGCTAATGGAAACACATCTAAAAAAGCTATATAATCAGTGGTTTCTTCAATGATATAAGCAGGAATTTCTTTTGAAATAATTTTTGAAAATATAGACTCCATTATCTGCTAATTTCTATTACTTCAAAATTTACTATTCCAGTAGGAACTTTTACCTCAACTTTATCACCAACAGATTTACCTAATAAGGATTTCCCTATTGGAGAATCTACTGAAAGTTTTTTTTCTTTCAAATTGGCTTCTTTTTCAGAAACCAACATGTATTCCATTATCATCTTATTAGCAAGATTTTTAATTTTTACTTTAGATAAAATCAATGCTTTTGAAGTATCCAGTTGTGACTCATCAATTATTCTGGCATTTGCAATAATAGTCTCTAATTTAGAAATTTTGAGTTCTAACAATCCCTGAGCTTCTTTTGCTGCATCATATTCGGCATTTTCAGACAAATCGCCTTTTTCTCTAGCCTCAGCAATTTGTGCAGAGATTTTAAGACGTTCAACGTTTTTTAATTGTTCCAGTTCGTGGGTAAGTTTTTTTAACCCCTCCTCGGTGTAATAACTAACTTGTGACATAAAATAAAGTGTTTATTAAAGCGAAAAAGAGAACGCATGATACGTTCTCTTATTAATTATACTATTTATTTAATAATTATAAATCCAAACGGATACCAATACTATGTGAGCCTGAAAAACGTTCAGTCATTTCATAAGCATAGTGCAATCCGAAAGTTGTTCCATTTTTTCCAAGTGGAGCAATAACTGATGCTCCAAAGGAAGGACCGGTAAAAGCAGTAGTTCTTAATGTTGAATCGAACCAAGTTGTACTTTCTAACACATAACCGGCTCTCAACATAAATAAATTTCTAAAACCATATTCTAATCCAACTCTGTATTGGTCTTTTGTAAAAGAATTTGCTGTAAAATTACCGGCAACAGTTACTCTGTGGTCAGCTTTAATCTGATTTGATGAAGAATCTTTAACAGGAGCGATATAAAAATCATAGGTTGCTCCAATGTTTAAAGATGAAGGCAATTGATAACTAGCTGATTTACGTTGTTGAGTTGCGGTAACACCTGTTTTTATATCAACGTTGGTAAACGATAATCCTTCACCTGATGATTGAAGAGAAGGTCCAACATTATTTAAAGATATGCCGAACTTTATTCTATCATTTTCTCCGGTAACATATTTAACACCGGCATTAAATGCAACTCCTCTTGTGTCAATATTTGATATAGACTCATTTATTACACGCAAAACAAATCCACCGGAAATACTATTTGAGAATAATTTTGCATAAGCAACATCAAAATTCAAATAGCTTGGAGAAAATGTACCTACACCGCCTTCTGGTAAATTAACAGTTGTAATATCAATATCACCAAAATCCATTGACATCACAGCAATACCAAGTACACCTGTTTCACCAAGTTTTTGAGAGATACCAAACGAATTGATTTTAGTATCACTACCAACTAACCAATTTTTATGAGTAACCATAGCTTCAGTTTTAGTTGTAAATGCTAAACCAGCTACGTTCAGGTTCATTGCCTCTAATCCTATTGCAGAAGCAGTATTAGCACCGCCAAAACCAACACTTCTAACCCATGGATTTATAAGTAATTGAGATGACCCCGCTTCACCAGCTCTGTTTTCATTTCCGGCAAATGCATTTTGTGAAGCAGTAAATCCAGCTAAAAACAAGGTTATCAGTATTTTAACATTCTTCATATTCTTTACTTTTTATAGTCAAATGCTTATTATAAGCTTAAAGTTAAATTATTATCTAAATTATTACAATCCATTTAAGTCGGTTGGTCGAGTTACTCCAAACCATTTCAGAACCACTTCGCCAACATCAGGAACTTCAACATGTATCAAATAAACACCACCTGCAACAGGAATTCCTGCATGATTTTTCAAATCCCAATCTAAACTAGCTAAAGAATTTGCTTTAGTATATCTTCTCATTAAAGTACCGCTAACATTATAAATAGATATTGTACAATTCTCTGGAAGATTAGTAATTTTTATTCTATTATCAAATTTATCCGATTCGTATTCTGAATAAGCATAATATGGATTTGGTACTGCTCTTATTTTGCTTAACATATCTTTTGCAGCTTGATTAACACCGGATTCGGCAGCAAAATCATCCATACTAAACATATACATCGGACGTTTACTATTGCCTGATGGCGAAGGAGCCAATGAATTAGCTGTTTCAAAAGAACGATATGGTGTTTTTACTCTCAACTTAACTCTTGCATCGGTTGCTAATAAAGACTGACCGCCTGCAACAAGTGGAATACCACACCACATAGCTGTTTCCGCAATATATCTTGCAGTTTTTCTACAAGTTTTTTGTATTGAGGCTATACCTGATGGAGCGACATTTCTATTGATTGATAACAAACTATCTAAATATTTGCCTTGATCATATCTTGAATTAAACACATACGTATAGTGTCTAGAACCATGTACAGTGTCAAGTATCATATTTAATGTATCAAAACGGAACATATCGCCATCGGGATTCCACTTCATGTCTCTTCCATTGTGATTGATAAAACGGCTATCTTCTCCAAATGCCATATTTAATCTTTCACCAGTTTCAATATTAATTGCGTAACCGGGGAACCAACCCATACCATAACCTATATTACCAAGTGGATTGAGTGAGCCATCAGGAACACCGTTTTTATCAACGTTCAATGATTTACGTTTTGCAAAATATCTTGCATTTCCTTCATTTTGAGTAGAATCAAAACCGGTTTCAAAAACTACACATCTTGTCCATTTGCTTTTATCATTTGTAAAAACAATATCAACCGATTGTAAATTTTTAAGATGTGATGCATATATACCTACAACAGAAGTATCAATATCAGGATCTTTAGATGGAGAATACTGATAATCAACTGTTGAATAGAATTTTGCAGCAGTATTATTTACCCAATAATGATCAAGAATACCAGGTGCATTTCTTACGTCTTTAAAGGGTAATGTAACATTATCTCCATTTGATCTGAATAACGCGTGTGCAACTAAACGATATGGAGCCCATGTTCCTCTCAATATATCTTCAAAGTCTTGATTTGGGTCAAAAAATACACCATTATAAAAATAATCGTTGTATGGACTAACATAAGGGTTTGGATTTCCTCTGTCGTAATCTTGACTACCTGAACGAATCCAATTCAAATCATTTTGACTATCAAAATCATAAGCTCCGGATAACCAAGGCTTAGTTGGGTCAGAGTAAGAAACACTTGCTGAAATGAATCCGCTTTTATTATCAGTTTCTTGCCCGGGTGATTCAGATTGTCTGATTGTTACAGAAAACCCTAAATCGGCAAATACTTGTTCATTACGCATAGTAATGGCTCTTTCGGAATAAATTGTATCGGAACCTTCAATTAATCTCCAGTAAGCATCATCAATCGGGTTTAAAATTGGTGCAGATGTAGAATCTAAAAATTGAAGATAGTAAGTGCCTTTTTTCACATTCAATGGGTCAACAACTTTAACATCAATAGGACCTAATCCTGCTTGGTAAATCGGATAATTCATGAAATTACTAGAAAGAATTTGTAACTCAGAAGCATAAGTCAATTCTAAAGTTAATCCTCCATTTCCTGCACCTTCAATTCTTGTTACTTCAGGAGAATCACCATAATCAGAATTTAGGATTGTACCTCCATTTGTCTGTTTTGGGGTATGCGGAATACCGCTATATGTTTTAATACTACCACCTGTTGAGTTGGTTCTACTAGCTAAGTAGGGTTTCAACTGACCTCCCAAAGAGAAATTTTGTGGGTCAACTGTTTTCCAATTGTTATAAGCATAAGCAATAGCAATAAAATGATACGTCAAGTGATTAACTAATTTTTTATTTGTTCCTGTTGCGAATAAATCTTCTGTAACACGGAATGAATGAGAAATTCCTTTGTTATTTCCTTTTACCATTTCTTTAGGAACGTTGGACAGTATAGATTCATCATACGTGTAGTTAACAATTTGGGAAATATTATCCTCTATGTCCACTTGTGCTACAAGTCTTGAATAGTTTGGATCGTCAAGCTGACTCACAGAAACAGAAGCATTTTTTACTTGATAGATTTGATATCCTTGGAATTTATAATATTTCAAAGTGTCTTTATCAGCATCAGTTCCTTGATAAACTCCATCTAAAGTATCCGGAATTGAAATAAACGGATCTTTTAAATTAGCCCCTTCTTTATAGTTATTTGAAATTTGATTATTGTTTGATATAAACAAAATCAGCTCATTTTCTAATTCTTGAATGGTTACATCAGGAGCATTCGGTCCTTCCAATATTTTGAAGCAGTTATCAAACAAAGATTGGGCTTTATCATCAGCAACACGCAATGCGTCGAGTGAAGCAGTATTATCTCCACTAACTGCTCTTCCATATACAACTCCAACAGTTAAATCATTAACAGCTCCGGGTAATAATGTAAATGGACCTGCAGATTGAATAAAACGACGGTCACCGGGTGTATTCCCTGCTTCCACCTCAGTCCATTTTGTAGGTGTTGCAGCAACCCCTTGAGTGCTCCAAAAATAGGGGTCAGATTCACCGGGAAATAAAATATCAGCTTCAGGTCCTAATCCGGTTGAAAGAGGATTACCATCACCTCCCCAACGCATTCTTCCTACTCCATCAAGCCATTTTCCTTGTAGATAACTGTAATAATCGGTAGCATTTCTTACATCACCATTACCATTGATAACCGCTCCGATATTATAATATACAAATTTACGCATACCATAACGTTCGTTATCAATAATACCATCTCCGTAGCCAATTCCTAATCCAGAATAAGGAATACCATTTTCAGAAATTGCTAAAGGAATATTTGTGGTTAATGGATTGTCTTTGTTATCGTTATCCATGTATGGTCCTTCAAAGAAATCAACACCAATTGCTGGTGGAGTTTGTCCAAATCCGCTTACACCATTAGCATCTTCGTCATTGTTATCACCATTATAAGCATATCCTAATCCTCTAGAAGCATCACAACCAACATAATCATCTGCCGAATTACCTAAGTCTGCATCAACCCACTGACCAAAATATGTTCCTGTAAAAGTAAAACTAGAACGATTTATTAATTCGTAATTATAAAAGGTCATGTTGTTGATTTCATCATTGGTAGCAAAAGCAAATGCTTGACCTCGTATTTCCATACCAATAGAAACACCTTGAGATTCAGAGTGTATATTCCCTTTATCGTTAAAAACAAACCAAAGTGTAGTATCACCAAATAAGCGAATGTCACGTGTAGTTCGACAATCAACCAGCCCTAGCAAATCGTATTTAGGATAGTCTCCTTGACTTGGGTCGTAAAAGTCATCACCATCATTGTCATAAAAAGGAGCTAAATGATCAGCAACATAATAGGATTGTTGTTTCTTTTTTACAGTATTTCCTTTAGCAGGATAGTTTAAAATGGCATAAGGAATTTGATAATCCGGGTAAGCACTTTGGTCAGCAAACCATGCAACGAAAGCATTAACCATAGCACGAGAAATACCAAAGTACTGATCAAATATTTCACAAGTAGAAGCTGTAACTTCAGCATTTGCGTCTAAAGGTCCTGGCCAAAAATCATTACCAATATTTCTAAAACTAACAGCAGCTACTTTTAACTGTCCATTCAAGTCGATGCCGCCAATCCATAGAGCTCCTGCATAAATGAGAGTATGTAATGGATCAGATTCTGAGTTCTGTTTGGGAACGTTATATGCAGCAATATTGTTTGAACGATCTTGCCACATACTACCTCCTGTTCCTTCTATACGTGCCCGAACATTATTAAATTCAAGAACAGCAATAGCTGTAGCAGGTGAACAACCTGCAGCAGGAGTCGGGTTATTACCTCCGCCTTTGTTATTTCCTTTATTATTTCCAATTGCTGCATTCAGTTGCAATGAACTTATCAACAACAGAGCAATAATCACTGAAGCAATTGTTGTTTTATGGTTACGTCCGTTTTTCATATATCTAAATAAAATAAGTCGTTCAAATTAAAAATTTAGTTGTAATCCCAATCTAATTCTTCTTGGTAAAGAAAAATTACCCGGGTCTAATAATTTAGCTTGGTATAAGTCTCTATAGGCTTGCTCGTCAGGATTACTAGCAATAAGAGTTTGCCATTCAGCAGCAGCTAGAAATCCGTCATCATCAGGATTACCGGTAGCAGAATAAACATCAAGAATGTTTTTTGTATCTAATAAATTTAATACTTGAAGATACACATTCAAATAGGCTTTTGTTCTCTCTTCGCCTTCACCTTTACCCCATTTCAAGTCAATATTTTTATCAATTTTTAAATCAACGTTGGTTTGCCATGGTAAACGTGAAGAATTTAAAGATGCTTCAATTGGACTGGAAAATGCTCCAGTGATTACTGCACTGTTCACAATTCTAGATGTTTTGGTGTATGGAGTACCAGAAGCTGTTCTAACAATAAGGTTAAGCCCGGTATTGGATAATATATCTTTACCAAAAAGTACAGGTCCGTTGTAACTTTTTCCTGAACCATATCTATAATCGGCAGAAAGTACAAAAGCATGACGTTGATCAAAAGCTAAAGGTATCAGAGTTTTCAAATTACTGTTACCGCTAGATACTAAGTTTAAAGAAGTTGTTGAACTAGAACCCGTTCCATCAGCAAATTGTAGTGTATAAGATGCTCTCATTGAGAAGTTTTTTTGTCTTCTTAAATCATAAGAAAAAGTTAATCCTTTAACTGTTCCAAAATCTTGATTACCGTAAGATAAATAGTTTTCTGGATAAGCACCGGTTACTCTAATTGCCTGAACCATGTCTCTTTGTTCGCGATAGAAGGCTGCAATTTTAACAGAAGAATAATTATTTAATTTTTGTTGAAACCCTAATTCGTAGTCGATTGTTTTTTCGGCTTTCAAATCAGGATTGTTGATTGTATTATTTGTATTTTGAATTAACAAATAATCAATCAATTGTAAACTGCTGTTTGATGATGGTCGTTGTGTTAACACATCGTAGTGAGCAAAAAACAAAGCTTCATCTGAAATCGGGAATGAGAATGCAATACGAGGAGAAACATTTACCTGTGGTTCATAATCCTTAAATGAGGCAGGACTTAAATCTTTCAAAACTATATTATCGTTAGCATCAACCAACCATGGGTTTGGAGTTCCTGTTGAATGTAGAACTGTTGGGTCAGTAATTAACTTACCATCAGCATCATACCATGTATCTCCATCTCGATAACCCACAATGTTACTAACTTTTGGGTCAGCTGCATCAGAAACATAAACAACAAAATCATTTCCTATATTTGATGGTTTGTCTGGAATATTACCAACTTCAGCAACAGTTTTAACAGGGAACATAGAGTATTTATCAATAAGAACAGGCTGGTTAGCGTCGTATCTATCAACACGAACACCTATATTAAAAATTAAATCTTCAAAGGCAAATTTATCTTGAATATAGCCCGCCATATAAATTGGTTTAAATGCACCTTGCTCTCTCAACAGATTCCCATTTGCATCTTTTTTTGTAAAGAAGTCATCTAAACTGGTGTTGCCAGATAATTTTTTACCTGTATAATCATATCCATAATAGTTGATACCATTTTGCCCATAGTTGTTTAACAAATCTTCGGCAGTAAAATCAGAAATTTCCCATAAACCATTACCATAAGAATCAAAATCAATCCAATCAGTACCTTTCTCAGATAGTCCAAGTTTTTTTCTGATATTTTTATCAAATTGAGTTTGGTTTGGTCCATAATAGGGTCTGAAAGTGTATTCATATACTGTATCAATTCCACCACCGGAATTTGGAACATAAAATTCTTGAGTTCCAACATCGTAGTTTCCTTGTGTGAAATCTCTATTGTCTATATGAGTATTAACTAACCCTCTACCAGTAGTCCATAAAGCACGTGGAGCAATATTATAATTGCTTGTAGAACGTTGTTCGTATTGGAATCCGATTTTAATAGAATGGCCTTTGATTTCAGCACTACCTGAAGTAGTGATTCTTAATTGGTCACTTGTTGTCATTTCATATCCATTATATGGAGTACCCATAGATGACCACAAGTTATAAACAGAACTTGGGCCATCTCCATTTAATAATCCACCATTTCCTTGAACTTGCACAGGTCTTTCCCAGTGTCCCTCCATTTCATTTGCAAAAATTGTATAGTAATTATCGGTATAATTAGCTAGGACTGGGTTTATTTCATCTCTTTGGAACTGATATTGAACTACCTCAGGAGTAGATAAATATCCTCTCAAAGTATCCACTACATTTCCGTTAGCATCGGTTGGATAAAATGTCTCGAAATTATAGGTATTTTGTCTGATTGATTTGAACTTTCCAACATAACCATAGTTAGCAAGTTGATCTTGATGTTGCTCAGATTGAACTTTTTGGTACACATTTGAATAGTCAGCCTGTAATGAAACAAAAGCATTTTTAATTAGTGAAGGATTGTCTTTATCCTCGTTGTTATCAAAACGTTGAGTAAAACGAACATACGAACGCCAAGAACGATCAATTAATTGGGGATTGTTTTGAGAGTTTAATAATGCAAAACTTCGAACATAAGCCAATCTATCGCTATAATCAAATGTACCTCCCAAAGTAATTGTTGTATTTTTAGTAGGAGAAATATCAATTTTTCCTGCTAAATTCATACCTAAAGCCCCCACATTTTGACGAAATTTGATTGTTTCCATATCTTTAGCTTTGATAAAGGAACCGTTATTTATTATACCGCTACCACCTTCATCAATACGTCTTGAATATGGATTAGAATTTAATTCAGCCATCATTTCGTTTGTGAGTTTGTAATTATCAATTGCAGAAGGTCTTGGATCAACCTCATGTTTAAACTCACCTGAAATAAAGAAACCTGCAATAGCGTCAGTTTTATTTCCTGCTGTATCTTTTTTGGTTAAAATAGGACCTGCTAAATTAAAACCTAACAAGTTGAAACCAAATTGGTCTAATCCAACTACTTTTTCACCGCTTTTAAACCCTGAAGTTAAATATTCAAGACCACCAAACCATTCTTTAGAAGCACCTCTGGTTGTGATGCTGACAATACCACCTGTAGCATCACCGTATTCAGCTGGCATACCACCAGTAATAACAGTTACTTGCTCAATTGCAGCATTTGGTAAATTTGCAGAACCTCTAACACGAATACCATCTATATATGTATCAGTACCCGAACTTCTAGAACCCCTGATATTATACGAACCATCTTCGTTGACATTAACACCACCAACAGTTTGAGCAATAGATGCAGCAGAACGTCCTGGCATTTTAGCAATATCCTCTCTACTAACAGTACCTCCTGTTGAGGTTTGATCTTTTGAAATTAATGGCACCTCATAGTCAACCAATTCAAATTTATCCAAATCAATACCTTGTCCTGCCTTTATATCAGCAAACGTGATTTTACCATCATTTACAACAATACCTGATATTTTTACAGGTTGATATCCAACATAAGATGCTTGAATCTCATACGAACCCGGTGTTAACGCAGAAATGGTATATTTACCATCCATGTCGGTCATAGAGCCTGCAACCTGAGCTCCTCCTTTAAATACCACAACGTTGGCAAATGGGAGCGGCTCATTGGTTGCCTTATCAATCATTTTTCCTTTAATAGTACCACCTGATTGTGCTTGAGCTAACAACACAAAAAACATGGAAAATGTAAAAACAGCTAGTTTTTTCAACATATTCAATAATTTAATCCTTTAATATAAATCGTGCAAATTATAGAGGCGTAAAGATATGGAATATAAAATCATTAAAACAAATTAATGAGGTGCATTTTTAATAAAAATCTTGGAAACTTATTCACATTTCTTTATAATTCAGTGAAAATCAATCTCTAATTTTTTAATATGTATAACTTTTTTACTCGTTAAAAGATACATTTTTAAGACATTCTTTTTTTAATGAAAAAATATTTTATTTAAAAAATAATCCTTTGAATTTGGAAAGTAGTTTTATTTTATGCATATTTACAACAATCTACTAATAAATAAAGCTGTATTGAGTAAACTTTTAGCCATATTTTTATACCCACTTTCTTTTCTATACGGATTAGCTACGTATTTGAGAAACAAATGTTTTGATTTAGATATTTTTAAATCTATAGAATTCAGGTTACCAATTATTTCTGTTGGTAATTTGAGTGTTGGAGGTGTTGGAAAAACACCTCATGTTGAATATTTGATTAGATTATTATTAAGAGAACAATTTAAAACAGCTACATTGAGCAGAGGCTATGGTCGGCTTACTTCTGGCTATTATATCTCCGATAATAATTCAACTATTTTTGAAATTGGCGACGAACCTATGCAATTTAAAAGAAAATTTCAAGAAATTACTGTTGCAGTTGATGAAAAAAGAGTAAGAGGAATACGTAATATTATTAAGGAATCACCGGTAACTCAAGTAATAATTTTAGATGATGCATATCAGCATAGGGCGGTAAAACCGGGTATTAACATTTTGGTAACAGACTACAGTAAATTATATATCGATGACCACGTTTTGCCTTCGGGAAGATTACGAGAATGGGCTATGGGAAGTGATAGGGCAGATATTATTATTGTTTCAAAAACTCCATCTATTTTATCCCCAATTGATTTAAGAAGAATTAAAGAAGAATTGAACCCAAAACCCTATCAAGAAATTTATTTCTCATATACAAAATATAGCGAATTAATTCCATTTACTAAAGCTGCTATTGAATTTTCAGAAAATATTTCCAGCAGTAACTCAGTTTTATTAATCACCGGAATTGCGAAACCACTACCCTTATACTATTATTTAAAAGATAAATACACACACATTGAACATTTAAAATTTCCTGATCATCACTATTTCACAAGTAAAGATATAGAAACTATAAAAAATACTTTCATCAGTTTATATGGTAATAATAAATTATTGATAACAACCGAAAAAGATATAATGAGATTATCTTTGCAAGAAATAAAGGAAAATATTGAAGATATTCCGTTGTTTTATTTACCGATAGAAATATGCTTTCATGGAAATGGTGGAGAGGAGTTTGACTCTAAAATAATTAAATATGTTAAATCGAATACAAGAAACTAAGAAATACATTCAATCAATTACGCAGTTAAATCCTGTGGTTGGTATTGTACTAGGTAGTGGTTTGGGGAATTTAGCACATCAAATTGATATAGAGGTGAGTATTCCTTATAGTCAAATTCCTAATTTTCCTGTTTCAACTGTTGAAGGGCACGAAGGAAACCTTATTGTTGGTAAAATTGAAGGAATTAGTATTGTAGCCTTACAAGGCAGATTTCATTATTACGAAGGATATTCAGCCCAAGAATGCACCTTTCCAATTCGTTTATTTAAATCATTAGGCATTCAACTTTTGATATTAAGCAATGCCAGCGGTGGAGTTAACTCTTCATTTCAAATTGGAGATATAATGATTATCAACGACCATATTAATCTGTTGCCGGATAATCCACTACGAGGCAAAAATATTGATGAGTTAGGTCCACGCTTCCCTGACATGAGCGCTCCCTACTCTATTGAATACATTAAAAAGTTAAAAACTATTGCGTCTAGACATAATATTACGCTTAGAGAAGGTGTTTATGCTGCTCTCTCAGGACCAACGTACGAAACTCCTGCAGAATATGCATTTGTAAAATTCTTAGGTGCAGATGCAGTTGGTATGAGTACAGTCCCTGAAGTAATAGTTGCAAATCACATGAACATACCGTGTGTTGCACTTTCTGTTATTACTGATTTAGGAGTTTCTGGCAAAATTGTTGAAATTTCTCACGAAGAGGTTCAAGAAATTGCTGCTAGGGCTGAACCAAAACTAACACTTCTAATTAAAGAATTAGTAAAAAGTGTTCAGGAACCAAAATCAGAACTTTGTTTATAGAAAAATTCTACTTTTGAGTTTATTTTCTAATAAAATTTAGGCACTCAAAATTTAAGAATAGCAGTTATTTATTCAAACATGATTATCATTGGAATAGCAGGAGGAACAGGTTCAGGAAAATCAACCGTTGTTAAACGAATTGCAGAATTATTGCCAAAAGAAAATATTTCAGTTTTAATGCAAGACTCATATTATTTAGATAATAAAAATCTTTCGTTTGATGAGCGAATACAAATTAACTACGATCACCCAAACTCCATTGATTTCGAATTGCTGAACAAACATATAGAAGATTTAAAATCTGGAAGTAATATAGAACAACCTATATATTCATACTCAACTCATTCCAGAACGGGGGAATACAATTCAATTCAACCAAGAGACATTCTGATTGTCGAAGGAATTTTAATTTTTACAAACGAAAAATTAAGAAATCAATGCGATATAAAAATTTTTGTACATGCTGATTCAGATTTAAGATTGATGAGAAGAATAAAGAGAGATATTTCTGAAAGAGGAAGATATTTATCAGAGGTATTGCATAGGTACGAAAACACACTAAAACCCATGCACAATCAATTTATAGAGCCAACAATGAAATACGCAGACATCATCATTCCAATTGGAGGAGAAAATAAAGTAGCTATTGATATTTTATCTTCAATGATTAAAGAAAAAATAAAAAAATAGGTTATGCTAAAACTTCGCCTGAAAATAATCTTACCATTTCTTCTTTTTTTCAGTACCATTGCTTTATCCCAAAATAAGACTAATCCTTATTTTCAGCAGCATGTTGAGTACAACATTTCTGTAACTTTGAATGATAATTTGCATGAACTTAACGCCAACCAAACAATCAAATACACAAACAATTCTCCGGACAAACTGGAATTGATTTATTTTCATTTATGGCCAAACGGTTACAAGAGCTACAAAAGTGCTTTGAGCAAACAAAAATTAGAATCCGGTAGTACCGACCTTTATTTTGCAAAACAAGAAGAATTGGGTTTTATAGATGGATTAAACTTTACTTCATCAAATAAGAAATTGGAATGGGAATATGTTTATCCTGATGAAGATATTTGTAGGATATACTTGCCAGAAGCTTTACTACCTGGAGAAACTATAGAAATTTCTACTCCATTTAGAGTAAAAATTCCAGTTGGAAAATTTTCCCGATTAGGACATATCGGCCAATCCTATCAAATTACTCAATGGTATCCAAAACCGGCAGTATATGACAGAGATGGTTGGCATGCAATGCCCTATTTGGATCAAGGAGAGTTTTATTCTGAATACGGAACTTTTGATGTAAAAATAACTTTACCAAAAAATTATGTTGTAGGTTCTACCGGAGATATAGTTGATGGTGAAGATGAGATAAACTGGCTTAATCAAAAGGTTGACAGCACAAGACGAATTACTGATTTTGTTTCTACAGATTTAAGTTTTCCTGAATCGAGCAGTTCGTTAAAAACTTTACATTTTCATCAAGAAAAGGTTCATGATTTTGCTTGGTTTGCCGACAAAAGATATCATGTTTTAAAAGGTGAAGTAGAATTGCCCCACTCAAAAGAAAAAGTTACTACTTGGGCAATGTTTACTAACAATGAAGCTGATTTATGGAAAAATAGTATTGACTATTTAAACGACGCAATATATTATTACTCTTTATGGAATGGAGATTACCCATACAAACAAGTAACCGCAGTTGATGGAGCATTGAGTGCCGGTGGCGGCATGGAATATCCAAATGTAACAGTTATTGGAAACTCAGGAAATGCATTTGGTTTAGAAACCGTCATTATGCATGAGGTTGGACACAACTGGTTTTATGGAATATTAGGTTCAAATGAAAGGCTACACCCGTGGATGGATGAAGGTATAAATTCATTGAACGAAAACAGGTACATTGAAACCAAGTATCCAAATAAAAAATTATTTGATTTGGGAAAAGACTCATCAGTTTCTGGGTTATCCAATTTTTTTGACTTAACAAAATATCCACACAAATGCTCATACGAGCTCATGTATCTGATTAATGCAAAACGTAATCTTGATCAGCCTATTGAAGAGCATAGTGCCGAATACACCTCATTAAACTATGGTGGAATTGTTTATTCAAAAACAGCAATAGTGTTTGATTACTTAAAAGCATACTTAGGTAACGACATGTTTGACAATTGCATGCAAGAGTATTTTAACCGATGGAAATTCAAGCATCCTCAACCAAGTGATTTACGACAAGTTTTTGAAGATGTTACCAATAAAGACTTGGGTTGGTTTTTTGATGATATTATAAAAACAACAAAAAAAATAGATTATAAAATAATATCTGCCAAGCCAGACACTTCAAATCCAGAAAATATCTTAATTAAGATAAAAAATAAAGGAGGAATCAATGGTCCTTTTTCTATTTCAGGAATTAAAGATTCACAATTAAAAACTACACAGTGGTACGAGCCAATTGGAAAAAAAGCATTTGTACCATTTAAAAAAGAAGAATATGATTCATATAGGATTGATGCTCAACTAGAAATTCCTGAAATATCAAGAAAAAATAACACCTTAAAAAGTTCTGGTTTGTTCAAAAGAATGGAACCCATCAGATTTCAATTGATAGGAAGTTTAGAAAACCCAGATAAAACACAACTTTTCTTCTCACCAATTGTAGGGTGGAACAGCAACGATAAATTCATGCTCGGAACAGCTATATATAATTCAGTCATTCCGAGTAAGAAATTTGAATACATTATCTCTCCCATGTATGCTTTTGGGTCAGAAAAAGTGAATGGATATGCTTCTACTTTTTATCATTTCTATCCAAATCAAATTTTTCAAGACATAAACTTTGGTGTTAAAACAGCTTCATTCAGTTATTTAGTGTTTAACAAACCGAACAGCGGCTCAATACAACCACTTAAATATTACAAACTTGCACCTCAAATCAACTTTGAGTTTAAAAAAGCAAGAGCAAGACAGTTTCATAGCTACTTTGCAAGTATTGAAAACACAAATATTTACGAAGAAAAAGCGAGGTTTTACAGGACGCCCGATAATACTCTTAAGTACGAATTAAATCTCGAACAATTCTATGTAAATCAGTTGACATTAGGCGTTTTGAGCAAAAATCCTATCAATCCTTATAATGCTTCAATTAACATTCAACAATCAGAAAAATTTTTAAAAATTAATATAGAGGCAAATTATAAATTTGCATACAAGAAAAAGAACAGTGGCTTAGATATTCGTTTTTTTATCGGACGGTTCTTATATAACGATAAAGCAAACACAAGATTTAACTATAATTTAAGCGGAAATTCTGATTACTTGTATAATCATATTTTGTTGGCAAGAAACACCATTAATGGTTTTTTAAATCAGCAGGCAATGATTAGTGATGGAGGATTTAAAAATTATACAACAACAAGTTCTTCAAATAAATGGTTGAATGCAATTAATTTAAAAACCACACTACCGGCACGTTTTATAGGTCTTTATGCTGATTTTGGTTTAACCGGATATACCACTAAAAATTACAAAGGTGATGAAGTTGATGAAGCCTCTGATATTACTTATGGATTTGGAACAACTTTAATTCTATTTCCTGATATGTTTGAAATCTATTTTCCAATTAAACTTTCAAGCGATTTGAATCAATTGAAATATATGGAAACTGTTCGGTTTATGTTGAATTTAAACCTGGTTAAACCTTTTGAAAGGATTAGAAACCTACAAGTAAATTAATTACTACCTTCGTGAAATATGCAAAACAGAACCAAAATATATTTTGCTTCCGACTTTCATTTGGGAGCACCAAACGAAACCGAAAGTAAAACAAGAGAAAAAAATATTGTGAACTGGTTAGATTCTATCAAGGTAGATGCAAAAGAAATTTATTTGGTCGGCGATGTTTTTGATTTTTGGTTTGAGTATAAACACTCTATTCCGAAAGGATTTGTAAGACTTCAAGGTAAAATTTCTGAATTAACCGATAGTGGCATCATCATTTATTGGTTTACAGGAAACCACGACATGTGGATTTTTGATTATATCCCCAAAGAATTGGGAGTACAATTGGTTAGAGATAACGTAGTGAAGACTATTAACGGAAAAAAATTCTTTATTGGTCACGGAGATGGCTTAGGACCTGGAGACCATGGTTATAAACTCATCAAAAAAATATTTGCAAACAAACTTTGCCAATGGGCATTTGCAAGAATTCATCCTAACCTGGGAATTGGAATAGCAAATTTTTGGAGCAGAAGTAGTAGAAAATTAAATGCTGAACATGATGAAAAATTTTTAGGCGAAGAAAACGAGTGGCTTGTAATCTTTTCGAAAGAATATTTGAAGAAGGAACACATCGATTATTTTATTTTTGGGCATAGACATCTCCCACTTGAAATTAAACTAAACGAGAAATCAACCTATATAAATTTAGGGGAATGGATTAAATACAATCCTTATGCAGTTTTTGATGGTAATGATTTAAGTTTAAAGTATTTCAAATAAGTTCACTTTTATAACTATATTTGTTTCAATGTCTGAATCCAAATTATATTACTCAATAGGAGAAGTATCTAAAATGTTAGGTGTTAATGCATCTTTAATCCGCTTTTGGGAAAAAGAATTTGAAATATTAAAACCTAAAAAAAACACAAAGGGGAATCGTTCGTTCACATCACAAGATATTGAAAATTTGAAATTTATTTACCACTTGGTTAAAGAAAAAGGTTATACACTTGAAGGGGCAAAAAATATGTTAAAAACGTATCGTTTTCAAGCGAAGGAAAACTACGATATTATAAAATCACTTGAAGATATTAAAAGATTCTTGATAGAACTAAAAGAGGAGCTATAAAGCTCCTCCTTTTTTTTTGCATTCAGAACTAAAGTTTAACTATCTTCTTTACAACGTAGTTTTTATTATTATCAGAAATGCTGATGAAATAAACTCCGTTTTTATAATTATTTGACAATTGAATTGTTTCTTGATTCATGGTGTTCACTTGCTCGACAACTTTTCCTGCAATATCCATAATTTGAATATTCAGTTTACTTGATTTTATTTGTTGAGGTATTTTGATAGTTAAAAAAGTACTAAATGGGTTAGGGTATATTTCAAAATCTTGGAAAGTTAAAATTTCATCATCTCCAACAGCACCATTAGTAATTTCAAATTTATCAAATCCGCCCTCAGCAACATGTGGTGATGCATTCAAATCACTAACAGATACAGAAATTCTCATATTATTTGTTGGTGTTAAATAATCAGAAATTTTAAATGACTTGTTTACCCAACTTGAAACACCTGGTGTAGCAAGAGTAACGGTTTCAATAGTAACATTTGTTGAGCCGTTATCCAACTTAACAAGTAGTCTATCATTTGGAGCACCTGAACCACCACCATTAAAAAACCATCTGAAATAATTTACATACGGTTCCGAATAAGATGTTAAATCAAACACAGGTGATGTTATTATGGTTTCACCCCCATCTACATCATCATCTCCTGCTGAACCTCCGCCATTTCCAGTAACATAAGCCTCTTCATTACAATCAGTTGTAACATCAACTTCAGGGTTGGATTGAGATGAGTTTAACATTGTTCCAGATGGTTCTCCTCTAAACCAAAGTCCATCGGTAGCAGTTCCTGTTCTGGTCCAACTAAAATCAAATGAAAAATCGTCATAATACCCTTGGTTTAATTCGATTGTATAAGTATTATTTGCTCCATTGACTAAAATATTTTGTTCACATTTAGTAATATACCCCCATTTTCCGGCAGTAATGGTATATGTAGCTTCAGTAAAATTATTAAACACATATACGCCAGAAGCATTGGCTGTAACTGTATTTGTATATCCTGAATTATATACCTTAATTTGAGCATTTGGAACAGGATTTTGAGTTTGTGCATCAATTACGTTGACTTGAAATTGGAAAGGAACTAAAGGTTTTAATTGAACATTCAATAAAGTTGGATCACAAGTTAATGAGTTTAAACTAACTCCTGTTATTGTTTTTGATTCGTATCCTGATTTTGTAAAGGATATATCATAAGTACCTGTTTGAGCTATACCTATTTGATATTCTCCAATAACATTTGAATTTGAATTAATTGCAGTAGAAACAATATTAACTAAGACACCATTTATTGGTGATGCAGTTACTGAATCTGTTACAATTCCCTCTAATTTTTGAGCTCTGGTATAATTAACATCTAAAATAAAAAGTCCATTTTCAATATCACTTGCAATTATATTTCCAGAAGGGAAATATGGGAAAACACCCCAACAGCCGTTAAATCCATTACCAGACATAGAAGGAGAAGTGTCATAATTTCCAACTTCAACCATATTTGTTGGATCACAAACATCATGTACAGTTACTCCGTCGCGATAGTATGAAGTGATGGCATAATTATTCAAAAAATATGTGTTGTGAGGAATTACCATTGAGCCAGGGTTAGATTGCACCCTGTCCAACTCAGTAATATTATTTATATCACTTACATCATAAGCTGTAACAAAAGAATTGCTTTCCTCATCAGTTGTAAACAAAGTTGTTCCTTCATCATTAATCCAAGTATTATGAGTAAAAACATTAGGAGTTATTTGAGTAACCCAAGTTTGAGGGTTTGCTTTATTCGAAACATCAACTACAATAAAAAAACCATCATTAATTGCTGCTGCCCACAATGTATCTCCCCTCACATAGCCATCATGAACATAAAAATCATCATAAGTGCCAACCTCAAAATTTGGGTCTGAAATAGGTTTGTTTAGGTCTAAAATGATTGTATTTTTTGGGTTGCTTTTGTTATCTGAACCAAAAAGGTAACAGTAACCGTTTTCATCGATAAAAACGGTGTGTGCAGTAGTGAAAGGAAAATTATTTCCTGTATAATTTACAAAAGATAAAGAATTAGAGCCTGGTAGCGGAGATAAATCAATTATCATTAAACCATCATCACCTTCATTAGTAATATATGCCTTATCTTGGTAAACTTTTACCTCTCGCCATATCGTGCTGACTCCGGTTGCAAAATAAATCTGAGTAGGGTTTGCTGGGTCAGTAACGTCAACAACAGCAACACCTTCTTCCATACCCACAATTGCATATTCATTGCCCATTTCATCAACATAACCCCAGAGATTAGCTAAATCACCTTTTCCGGGAAAAGTTAACTGCCCTAATTTACTCATATTCAGTTGTGAAAATGAAGGTTGAAAAAGGAATACAAAAATGAAACCGATTATTATCTTTTTTAACATAAATTTTAATTTTTTTTAAATAGGCAATAAATTTAAAGACAAAAGCATCTAAATTTTTGAATTTATTGTCAAAATAATTGAAATCCTATTTTTTTGAGTTAAAAAATTGAAATCTTAATTTACTGAACAAATTATTCAATAATCTTGATTTGATTATCAGAATATTCAACTATTCTTACATAGGTGTTTTCGTATCCACTTTCAATTCCTGTTTTAAAGAAATTAAATTGTGTTGAAATTTGATTTGAATTTATTTTTTCACCTTGAAATACCTTACCACTTTGAATCAAATTTGTTCCAAAATATGATGCAATATCAAATCCCAAAAAGGAAATAAAAGATGGGTAAGTTTCGGTTTTTTCGTAATATTTTTTAATCATTGCTTTTGTTGATTCTTTTTCATAATCAACAAACTGGCTAATCGGTAGATGAACATTTAATGTATTAAAATATTCTAAATCAATATTCTCAAGATTATACCATTCCTCAAGACCAATAAGGGTGATTCTTGTATTGCTATATTCTTTCAACTTGAGTTTTGATATTAACCCGGTGAAAAGATTGGTAAGAAATACTGTATTGTTTGTGGGTATAAAAATAACATTATTCATATCTGTTCTAATTTGAGCAACAATATCTTCATTTTTTGATACAACGAGTTTTTTTACTGATGAATATCTAGAGGTATCTGTTTTTTTGAGCAAAATTGAGTTATATTCTTTTATAAAAACATCAGCTAAAACACTCTCTGCATTGGTTTGGTATTGAACTGCTATTATATTATCTCGACTGAAGCTATCAACAACTAACTTGGCAATATGTTGAATAGACGATGTCTTTGAGGAAACAACTTTGAAGATATTGTCATTCCCAAGTAGAATTTTATTGGTTTGTTTTACAGGAGAAACTATCGGAATATTATGTTTTCCTGCAAACTTTGCCGCTTTCTCAAAATTTACCGGATAAAGAGGACCTATGATTAAATCCATTTGTTTTAATTCAGATTTAGAAAGGATTTTTTCAGTTTCTAATGAGTCTAATCCTTTTGAATCATAAACAAATAATTCAAATTTGTTCTTTTCTGTTGAGATAGAATCTAAAGCAGTTAACACTCCTTGATAAAATTCAACGGCAAAAGTTGAACGTGGATAAATTTTTTTCTTTTCTAGCACGGATACAGGAAGCTCTCTATTTTCCTCTATGTAAAAAGGAAGCAATAATGCAACTTTATAGATTGGTTTTACTCCTGGATTGGATTGTTGAGACTTAATTTTTGTAGTGTCAACTGCAATTGAATTTAATCCTTTGGGGTTTAGGTTTAAAATGTGGCTTGATTCCGATTTTATGATGGGTATAAAAATAGTTTGATCAACTTTAAGCCCTTCTTTCAATCCGTTATTTACAATTTTAATAGAATCTACACTAACGTTATATAGTTTGCTCAAAGAGTATAATGTTTCTCCTTGTTTGACTTGATGATTCAAATAGTTTATTTGTGGATTGTTCTCTTTAATATCGGGCTGCTGTTGTTTTAACTGCTTTATCGGAATTTTTACCTCTTGCCCTTCTTTTATTCCAAATTCATCAATCTCTGGATTTAATGCAATAATATCGTTTTGCTGAATGTTGAATTCTTTTGCAAGTGAATATAACGTTCTTCCTTTTTCAACTTTATGAATAAGATAATTTCCATTTACAGGCTGAGTGCCAATACTTTCATCTTTTTTTACTGGAATAAAAATTTTTTCTCCCAAGCTAAGCCCGTCAGAAACTGAAGGGTTTTCTTTTTCAAGAATATCAATCGGAGTATTGAATTTTTTTGATATAAAATATAAAGTATTTCCAGGTTCAACAACATGAATGTAGTAATTCTTGCCATTAATTTGATGAACTTCAAACTCGCTGTTTTGTGAAAATAGCGAATAAGAGGACATTAAATATATCAGAATGAATATTAAATATTTTTTAGTCATCAACTTTGTATTATTCCCACTCAATTGTCGCAGGCGGTTTTGAACTGATATCATATACAACTCGATTCACACCTTTAACTTTATTTATTATTTCGTTTGAAATTTTAGCCAAAAATTCATACGGCAAATGACACCAGTCAGCAGTCATTCCATCAGTAGATTCAACAGCTCTAAGGGCAACAACACGTTCATAAGTTCTTTCGTCTCCCATAACTCCAACGGATTGTATCGGTAGCAGAATTGCACCTGCTTGCCAAACCTTATCGTATAAATTTGATTTTTTCAATCCTTCAATAAAAATGTAGTCAACCTCCTGCAAAATTTGTACCTTTTCAGAAGTAATATCTCCCAAAATTCTAATTGCCAAACCAGGACCGGGAAATGGGTGTCGTCCAAGCAGGTTATCATTTAATCCTAACGTTTTCCCTACTCTTCTTACCTCATCTTTAAACAATAATCTTAACGGTTCAACAATTTTTAGTTTCATATAATCGGGCAATCCTCCAACATTATGATGAGATTTTATTGTAGATGACGGTCCACCAGTTGCAGAAACAGATTCAATAACATCAGGATAAATTGTTCCTTGTGCCAACCATTTCACATCGCTAATTCTATTTGACTCTTCATCAAAAACTTCAATAAATGTTTTACCAATGGCTTTTCTTTTTTGTTCAGGATCTGAAAGCCCATCTAGTGAATTATAGAATTTATCTTTTGCATTAACGCCTTTTACATTTAAACCAAGATGTTTGTACTGTTCCAACACATTTTCAAATTCATTTTTTCTGAGAAGTCCATTGTCAACAAAAATGCAATACAGGTTAGTGCCTATCGCTTTATTAAGAAGCACAGCAGCAACAGTACTATCAACACCGCCCGACAAACCCAAAACTACTTTATCATTACCCAGTTGTGCTTTTAAATTTTCAACTGTTGATTCCACAAATGAGTTTGGTGTCCAATTTTGTTTACAGTTACAGGTGTCAACAATAAAATTTTTCAATATTTGCAACCCATCTGTTGAATGATATACTTCCGGGTGAAACTGAATCGCATAGGTCTTTTCTCCAACAAATTCATATCCGGCTATTTCAACATCTTTAGTACTTGCAATGATTTTAGTATTCTCAGGTAATTTTTTAATAGTATCCCCATGACTCATCCATACTTGAGATTTTAATGGAATATTTTTCATTAGCGGATGGCTTGATTCAACATAAGTCAAATTAGCTCTTCCGTATTCTCTGATTTTAGAAGGTAAAACTTCACCGCCATTGCTTTGAGCCAAATATTGAGCACCGTAACATATTCCTAACAAAGGCAGTTTTTTTCTAAAAAGAGTCAAGTCCGGTTTGGGCGAATTTTCATCTCGTACAGAAAATGGGCTACCAGAGAGAATAATTCCCTTAACGGTTTCATCTATCATAGGAATTTTATGAAACGGGTGAATCTCGCAATACACATTTAATTCCCTAACTCTTCGGGCAATCAACTGTGTGTATTGTGAACCGAAATCAAAAATCAGAATTTTTTCCATGTCGCAAAGATAAAATATCAATCTGTAAATTGATTTATTTCAAAAAATTAGTTTGACTCAAGGCTCTATTTTTTATAAACAATTGATTAAAAACTTAAAATCCGTTTCAAAATACGCTTTATACTCAATATTTTCCATCTAACTATAGTTAGTTATTTAGTTTTCAACTAGTTGTTTAAAAATTCACAATACATTTATTTGATTTTATCCAAAAGTTAAAAATTGAAAATTGTATATTTGTGTAGTAAATTATAAAGTGACCACCTATAGGGATATTCCCGAAACCATTTTATAATTAATTCTTTTTCAGAATGATAGTCAGAGTTTCCATATTCTGCTTTGTTCTTCTAAATGCAGTTATAGTTTTTGGTCAAGCTACTTTGCCCCTTTCACGTACAACGTGGAATTCAGGAGCGCCTTTAGGCTGGACTGATGGTAACGGAGGCTCACCTGCTTATACGTCTTCATTTGCTTGTTCAGGTAGCAATGGAGGAAGACTAGACAATACTGCTGAATATTATTTAGTTTATTTTTCTGATAGCCCAGATGTTTTAACTTATACGATAAAAGTATCAGGAGTAACAACATCTTCTCTTTTAGTTGAAGAGTCGGTTGATAACATAACATTTTCGACAGTAGTAAATCATACCCCATTACCAACGAGTTGTACAACATACAATTACACTTTAGCCCCAAGCTCCAGATATGTGAAATGGACATACACAAAGGTTTCAGAAAACTTAACTATTGACGATGTATCAATAACCAAAGTTTTATCATGTACTCCGGCTGCACAACCAACAGTAAATTCTTCTAACCTATCTTTCCCAGATACAACTTGCAGTAGTATCGACTTATCTTGGACTAACGGTAATGGTGCAAATAGAATTGTTGTTGCTTCAACATCACCCATAGCAGGAACACCTGTTGATCAAACAAATTATATTGCAAACGCATCATTTGGTTCTGGGAGCACAATTGCGGCAAATGAATATGTGGTTTATAATGGTAGTTTAAATAGTTTAACGGTTACAAATTTAAACGCATCAACCACTTATTATTTTGCAATATTTGAATATAACGGAGTTAGTGTAAATTGTACCGAAAATTACCTTACAAGCTCAGTATTGACTGGAAGTTTTACAACTCCTAGCTGTCCAATTCAAACCTGTTCTGAAATTACCGGAATATTGGTTGATGCTTGTGGCGGAGCGAGTGAAGGAATAAATGAATTTTTTACGTTTACTAATGGTGCAAAAACTTTGTCTGTTGATAGTCTGACAGCTAATTTCCCAAGTGGAGGAAGCTTTTGTAATTCCGGCTGTGGTGCTCAGACGTGGGTAACTAATCCTGCTTATGTTTCATCTTTAAACACTACTGCTGCATGCCCGGGTTTATTTGTTGAAGTTAATCCTATTCCAGCAAATGCAAATGTTATAGTTTTTACCGGACAAACACCAACCTATAATTTTGATTTCTCAGGACTATGTGGTACAGGTCCATATTATGCTGTATTCGCAAATAACACCAATATTGGTGGGCGGTTTGCAAATTATGCAGCTTGTGCATCCAGAACTCTAACTGTTAGTTTTGGCACTTCATGTTCAGATACGGTAAATTACGACAGATGTTTACTCGCAAATTCTGATGGAGCTTATGTTGCTTATGATGCTTCTGGAAATGCTGTTTACGACAACGATGGTTGTACGCCAATAGAATTATTACCAATTACATTAATTAATTTTAAAGGAAAAGCCGTTGGTAGCTCAAATATACTGGAGTGGGAAACTTCAATAGAAATAAACAATGATTATTTTACTATTGAACGATCAAATGATGCTTTTTCTTTCAATGAAATAGGAACACAAAAAGGCTCAAATAACAGCACCACAACTCAACATTACAAATTTATAGACGATAACCCCCATAATGGGATTAGTTATTACAGGTTAAAACAAACCGACTATAATGGAGAATTCAGTTATTCTTCTATTATTTCAATTGATAATTTTAATGCCGGTTATTTGGTTTGGAATACATCATCTTCTTTATTCATCAAGTCTGAAATTGAAAATGAACAATGCCAACTATTTTTATACAACTGCATAGGTAAACTAGTATTGGTAAAAGAATTTATTTCTGAAGCTCAAATCAACACTACTCAATTTCCAAGTGGTTTTTATTTGGTGAAAATAAAAAGTTCTAATTCGCTATTCTCAAAGAAAGTACGGTTTTAACATTCTATAATGATAAATTCTTGTTTCAATGGATTTAGTTCTTTTATTAAAACATCAATTGCATCGTTTCCTAACAATAGAAATAAATACAATACGTTTTCTGTTCTTTCTTGTAAATTTCCTGCTGGAAAAAGTTTTTCTTTCAGCCTAGCAATTTGATTGACAGAATCTTCCTCTTTTAATTTTTGAACTTTAATTAGTTTAGATTCAATATGTGAGAGTGATTTTATTATCTTTTGAAACTCAGCTTCAATCATAGGTTTTAAGGTTGCATCAATCGTCTCGGCTTTTTTTGTTAGTTCATTGAAAATGGAACTGATTTTTTTTTGTTCTTCACTCAAATTAACTGTACCTGTAAATTTGGATTTTAAATACTCTTTAATAAGTGTCTCAGTCGGATTAAAAATTTGATTTAACCCAATTCCGATTTTGTCAAGCTTCTTCTTTGTTAATTCATCTATCAGCAGTACCGAATTTCTTAAAATTAAAATAGGATAACTGATATGATTAAAATCAAAGGCTTTTTTTAATTGAAGCCAGTAAGCTAATTCGCCTCCACCTCCAATATATGCCAAGTTGGGTAATATTTTTTCTTGATACATCGGGCGAAGAGCAACATTCGGGCTAAATCGTTCTGGATGTGTCTCTAATTCAGTAATGATATCCGTTTCTGAAAACGAAATGGAAGTATTCAATACTTTATACAATCCTTTTTCAAAAACAATACGTTCTCTAAAGTTTTCTTGCAAATAAAATAAGTTGATTTCGCGAGGAGTGATTTGAGCTTTGTATCCTAAAGTTTCTAATTTAGTTGTAGTTTCATTTATGATTGTAACATTTTGTTGATGAGTTAATTCAACCTTAAACTCCTCTACCATTTGTTTTTTCAAGTTGGTATCATCCCCATCAATAACAACCAAGCCATGTTTACCAAACAAATGATTTACAAATGATCTAGTGGCGTCAGCAAAGGTATTTTCAGCAGTATAATGTTTTTTAAAAATCGAAATTATTTTTTCTGCTTCTGGTCGATTTCCAAGTAATTCAGCTAACTGAGTAAAAACCTTATCTATTCCAGTTAATTTCATTTTACCAACTGCACCATTTTGAGTTTTTGTCAATTCAACCTTTTTACCAAATAAGTTAAAATGGTTGATTTCTTCAAAATCATGGTCTTCGGTTGCCATCCAGTAAACAGGCACAAAATCAAACTCAGGGTAGTTGTTTTTTAAAGACTTTGCTAAACTAATTGCCGAAATGATTTTGTAAATAAAATAAAGTGGACCTGTAAACAAGTTCAATTGATGCCCAGTTGTTACGGTAAAAGTATTTTCGGAAGAAAGTTTTAGAATGTTTGTATTAGTTAATTCGGAAATAGCTACAGTTTGATATTGCTTTTGAAGCGACTGAACCAAAACATTTCTATCAATGGGCATCATTTTTCTTTGCTCAATCAGTTGAGCAAATGATTCCATTTTAACAGGTAAATTATAAAAAGAAGACATCTTCTCTTCTCCATTCAAATAATCGATAATGAGTTTCGAAAAATAATCGGTTTGTTGATATGGAAAAGTATAGGTTTGCATAATTTAAAAAAATAGTTATACAAATCTACGTTTAATAAAAATCTTCCTTACCAATTTTCTGTATATTTGTTTAGTTTAACCCCTTAAACATATACCTTTTATGAAATCGAATATCCAGTTAATCAACACTTTAACAATCATCTTCATATTGTTTTCCTCTAACTTATTTTCGCAACAAGAAGGGAAAAATGGATACATGATACCAGTAAAAGATACAATTAGAATGTTTATCGTATATGTTGAAGTTGATTACACATCTGGGAACGACCCGTTTACTCCAAGCTATTGGCCGATAGATCTCAACGGTAAAACTTTACCACCAGCAGATGCCGATAGTTTATTCGATCCGGTTGTTCCGGTAGATGGAATCCTCAAAGGATGGATTTCAGGGATATATCAAGATGCCTCTATGAATAATTATTACTTGTTAGGAGATTATTACCCAGAAGTAATTACTGTTCCTGAAAATTTTCAAGATATAGAAACAGTTATAGACTCGTTAAATAATCGTGACCCACTTTCTCCAACATTAACTACGGCACATGGGTTAACGCTAAATGATTTTGACTATTACCAAATAGAAGGAACAAGTGCTGGTCAGGTTAAACCAAAATATTCAAACAATAAGATAGATGTTATATTGTTTATTTGGCGAAATAAGAGCGGTTGGATTTGTACTGCTGGCAACGGACTTGGTCAAAGCTCTGGTTATTTTAATACTGCTATTAAAAACATGAATGGTTTTGAATCTTCAGCCAGTTATAATGCTTGTGGTGACGCAAAAGGTTCAATAAATATTATACTGGCAGAGCATTTTCATGGAATGTATGGGGGCAATAACTGGCATACTGCTGGTGGAGCAGGTACGCATAATTTTATGGGAATTCCACATACTTATAGTCTTTCAGGTCAATCACAATCTACTATGAGGTTTGTAAATGGATTTGACAGATGGTTTTTAGATTGGAAGCATCCTTTAAAAACCCACGTACTGAGTGCAAAAGACATTAGCATGAATGAAGTTTCTTCTGATTGGTCTATACAAAATCATCCGAACGATTCTATTTTTGTATTAGAAGATTTTGTTACCACAGGAGATGCTATTCGTATAAAGCTACCACACATTGAAAACACAAATGCCCTTCCTCAATATTTGTGGCTAGAAAACAGGAGAATGAATACCCGTTATGATGTTTTTTATGATGAAAGTTGTGCCGACAATAATAACGGAATGTTTCCAAGAGGAACTCCAGGATTATATGCTTTTATACAAGTAGGAAGAGAAAATAAAATAGGCACGGGAATCTACAATGGAAACGCAAGTTATATTTTTCCATTATCTGCAGAGGGCAGCTATGATTTTAATTATCGTTTTGACTTAACTCAAGCTGGAGATGTTAACATTTGCGGTAATTGGGGTAATCCAAACATACCAATAGACAAAGCAACCAGTCTACCAAATGCTTTTACAGGACATTCGGATTTGTATAATATTCCTCCAAACTTGAATGGGTCAAATATTATTGTAAATCCAGGATCATTTGCTGGTTTAAGTGAAGTATTTAATGGCATTGTGGTTCACAATGCCAATATGTTTGGTGATTGGGAGGATGCTTTTTGCTTTGCAACCAATAATACTAAAATCGGATTAGCCCACAACCCTGCTCCAGTTACGGTTTATACTCAAACAGCTAATTATGTAGACAAAACTGTTTCTTTATCACCAACAAATAATAAAACGATTTGGTTAAATGGTATTTCTATCGAAATTTTATCGGAAACCCCTAACATGATTCTAAAAATAAAATGGAATGATTATGAAATTGATAACGATGTGAGATGGTGTGGAAACGTAGTTTTAAAAAATGATGTTAATGACCCTGATAACAACATTTCAAAAATTAACTTAAAGATGGGAAAAACTCTTAAACTTGACCAAGGTACCGCTCCATCAAAACCAACGGCAACAATAACTCAAGACAACAAGTTTCTTTTTGCCGACCCAACCATACTTACCTTAGAGAGTGGAACAATAACAACTATTGAAGATGGAGCTGAGTTATTAGTCAATAATGAGTCCACCTTACATATTAAAAGTGGAGCTACAGTTATTGTAAAAGGTTCTGGAAAAATTACCATAAATAACGGTTCTTTTTTATGTGTTGAAAGTGGTGCAAATATTAATTTACAAACAGTTAATAGTCAAATTAATATTGTAGATGGCAATATTGGTATAAACCCAATCTTAAGCTCATCAGGAAATTGTATAGGATTTTGTGAAATAGCCAATTTAATTACTGGACTGGGAAGTATAACAGGAAAAACCATTGCCGATGCTGGGATTGACCAACTAGCTTGTCCAAATCCTGCAAATAACATTTTAGGAGGCAATCCGTCTGCAGTATCTGGAGTTGCTCCTTTTACTTATTCGTGGTCGCCAACAACAAATCTAAATGATCCTACTAGCTCAAACCCATTTTTAACAACTGCATTAACAACGAACTCTAGTTATGTTTTACAGGTAACAGACGCTAATGGTTGTATAGGAGTAGATACCATCAATTTAACTTATAATCCATTAACAACCATTACAACAAGCACAACAAACTCACCTTGCCCTGGCACAGGAACAGCTACCGTAAATGTTTGTGGTAACCCTGATGCTTATACCTATTATTGGAATGATCCACAATTTCAAACGACACAAACAGCAACAGGGCTTTTTTCGGGAACTTATACCGTTCAGGTAACTGATGCTAATGGAAATGTTACAACTGTTAATGCTATAGTAAATCCTACGCATACGACCCCAGTTTACGATTACGTAAACCCAGTAATAACAGGAAGTGTAACATGGAATAATCCAAGCTCAATCATTAAAGTAAAGGGTGAAGTAATAGTCGAAGCTGGAGGAGTTTTAACCATTAACAGCAGTAATGTGGAATTTTCATACGATTTAATCAACGAATTGGGTGTCTTCTACCCGAGAGCTAGAATAACTCTCCAACGAGGTGGAAAATTAATTGTAAATAATTCAACACTAACAGGATGTAGTGATGGCAGGTGGGATGGAATAGAGGTTTGGGGTACAGCTGACAACTCTCTACGTACTACAGCAGTACAAGGGTTTGCAAAACTAACTAACTCAACTGTGAAAAATGCGTTAAGAGGAGTTTACTGTAATCGGTCGATAAGATTAAATGAACGAACGGCTATTTTTCAGGGAGGTAGATTAGAAGTAGATAATTGCCAATTTATTAACAATAGGAACTCGATTATTTTAGGAAGTTATGCTTACAATAGCCAAAACTATATTAAAAACTCTACCTTTAAATACACCTATAACAATACATTTACAAATTATGATAAAATACGTGGAGATGGAGAGTTTTTTGATGTGGTATTTATTCAGGTAGGTAATAATAAGATTAGCTCGATTTCAGATAATGTGTTTAGTGATATAAACAGTCAGGAGAGTGTGATTGGTATTCGATCTGAAGACGTAAATTTTCTCCCTATAAGTACAAATACCTTTAATGATTTAAGCATCGGAGTTGATGCATTAGGGGTAAATTCGTTGCAAGGTATAGGAATAAATCAAAATATTTTTAAACGTTGTAAAAAAGGTATCTATGCAAAAGGAATAACGGGTTCATCTTTAAATCAAAACACTTTTAATGTACCCTCTAGCCCTACTGATACCACTTACGGCATGTACCTGCTCGATTGCAATATGTATAGTGTACAGGAAAACACCTTTAACGGTACTCCTGCCAACAACATGGTTGGCTTATACATTTACAATACCGATGTTGCCAACAACACCCAAACCAATCAAGTATACCGCAACACCTTTAACAACCTCAGCTATGCCTCGTTTGGTAATGGGGTAAATAGCAATGCTGGAGACCCAACTAAAGGATTAACCTTTAAATGCAACACGTATGTGGGCAACGATTTTGATATATTAACTACCGTAGCTCCTGGTATTGCTACCCGACAAGGTGCAGCGGGTAGCTCAACCACCCCTGCCGGTAATAAATTTACCGATGCCTGCGGTGCAATTACCGATGGCGAATTGTTTAATGCTGCTGTTATAGGTACGCAACCCAACAGCTACCAGTACTGGTACCACAATACCCTCACCTACATACCCGATGCAGGTTGTTACACACCTTTTCAGGTACAACCAAACAATGCTGGTGTTCAATTTGAAGCATCTGGACCAGGAGAATCATGCCCTACCAATTTTGGAGGTTGTGGTGGAGCATGTAGAGACAGTATCCGACTGATACAGTTTGCCAACACCAATACCATTAACCAATTAACTACTACGTTAGATGGCGGAAACACCACAGCATTAACCACCGCAATAACGGCAGGAACTACCTCTGCTGGGCAGCTCAAAAATCTGCTATTGCAAAACAGTCCGCTTTCGTCTGTTGTGTTAATGGCGTTAATCAACAGCAACTATTCAGCAGGAATTATAAAAGAAGTACTACTACAAAACTCTCCTCTTAGTAATCAATTATTGTACGCATTGCTTATTCGTCAGCCTCAATTATCATCGGGAATCGTAAAAGACATTTTAAGACAAAGTGCTCCTTTAGCTCCCGAAATCTTAAATTTGGCAATGGCAAACAATTATCCGGGCGGCATTACCAATCAAATTACCAATAACCAACAAAATGCTCCGTTGCCACCTTCGGTTACTCAGCTAACAGAAGGTTATATAGGTGAATTAACCCGAGAAAACAATTTGCTGACCAACCGATTGGTTCGTTCGTTTTTACACGATGTGGAGGACGAATACCGTTTCGACAGCATCAGCGTATTGTTAAAAACAGGAGGCGGAATAATTCCACCGGGAGTATGTAAAACGTGTGCCATTGAAGCAGACGTAATAGGCAAAAACTACACTGCTGCTTTACAAGAAATTACCGCTTTAGAACAACAAGGCAGCGAATTGGAATTTACATCGTTGCAACGTACTTTAATAGACATGGAAACCATGCCTGATAAATTAATGAGCATAAAAACCGATACCGTATTAAAAAACAAAGTAGAGGCAGTAGCGATACAAACTACTAAAAAAGGCAGTATCAATGCTAGAAATCTTTTAGACATGGCTTTTAAACAGAAAGTAAAAGAAACATTTCATTTTCCTCAGAACAATAATACAGCTAGGTTAATTAACCCTGTTAAAAATGAATCAGAAGATAATAAATTGAAGTCAATCAATAATTTAGAGAGTAATGAATTGTTTAATTTGTATCCAAATCCAAATCAGGGAACATTTACATTACTTCACATTACTCAGGAAAAAGAAAGTTCTTATTTAAGTATAATAGATTTTACAGGCAGAATGGTATATCAACAAACATTATCGGCAAAACAACAAGGTAAAGAAACTATTAATATGACACACTTACCAACTGGAATTTACTTTATACGTATAAGCGGTGTTGAAGGGAAATTATTATACACTAATAAATTAAGTATAACTAAGTGATAAATAGAATTTGCATAGTAATTTCGATGTTGATTTGTAATATTGATTTAATACAAAGCCAAACATATTTTAACAAACGTTACCCTGTTACTGATGGTTGGGGTAGCGTAGGGTTTAATGCAGTAGAAAATGATAGTGGTTATTTTTCGGCTAGTGTTTATATTTCACTTACTACCGGAAAGCAAAATCTTCGAATGTTACAAACCGATTTTGAAGGGAATATACTTTTTGAAAAAATATATGGAGATACAACCTACTCCTACTTTGTAGGTTTTCAGGGTTCATTACAAAAAGTAAATAGTGGTGGTTATATTATGTTTGGAGGGAAACAAAATATCAATAAAAATTACGATTTACTTTACCGCTTTAACGATGTTGGTGATACCTTATGGACAAAAACATTAGGAGATACTACTGTTGCCTATGGTCATGTAGGCGACAACATGAAAGTAACCCCCGATGGAGGTTTTATTTGTATAGGCGACCGTGGCAGCCCGAGTGCTCCTATATCCATTATAAAAACCGATAGTTTGGGCAACCAGCAATGGGGAAAATTTTATGGTGGCACAACGTACGACAAACCCACTAGTATAGCCCTTTGCAGCGATGGAGGATATATATATTGCACCACCACCAAAAGCGGAGGAGTAGGTTTACCCACTTATTACAACATTAGGGTAATGAAAGTGGATAGTTTAGGCAACATGGTGTTTAACAAGTTTTATGGTGATGTGAAAGACGATGAAGCTCTTGGTATCATTCAAACCCAGGATGGAGGTTATGTGGTGGCAACATCTTATTCAACAGCATCAGGTTTATACTTTCCTAGTCTGTTAAAATTAAATAATTTAGGTGACTCGTTATGGTTAAGAAAAGTAGTTCCTTTTACAGGTAATGGTTTCAATAATTTCAGTACAGTGCTGGAGTTAAGTGATGGTAGTTTGGTAGCAGCAGGGAAAAATTGGTTTACCGATAGCGTTACTTTTGGTAGAGATAAAGGCTTAGTGGCTAAGATAACAGCCTCAGGCGATTTGGTTTGGCAAAGAGAACATGATTTAACCACATGTGCTACGTGTACTAATTACAATAGTTACTTGTATGATATGAGAACCACCAGTGATGGCGGTTTTATCTGTTCGGGAGTAACCACACCGCCACAAGATATGTGGCTGTTAAAACTCGATAGTTTGGGTTGTGCAGATACGGCATGTGCGTTGGCTACGGCTTTGGAGGAAACTAAAGAAATCTCCTTTTGGGATTTTAAAGTGTATCCGAATCCAGCCCATTCTTTTATTACAGTTGAATTACAACATCCCATCTCATCAGTTAATTTTAAACTAATCGATTTAACAGGTAAGCAGGTTTTAACCCAACAACTAAATACTTCGTATACCCAAATTAATGTTCAGGAATTGCCCAAAGGCATTTATTTTTATGAGTTGATATCAGAGAAAGAAAGGTATTCAGGTAAATTGGTGGTGCAGTAAGAATTATGGAAAATATACTAAAATATAAACAGCAGTCGGGTTTTTTCGTTCCTCTAAGCAAGTCCCCCTTCGGGGGATTTAGGGGGCTTCCAATAGCATTGCAAACTAACAAAAAAGGCAGCATTAATGCCCGAAATCTGTTAGACATGGCGTTTCATAAAAAAATAAAGGAGAGTTACCATTTTCCACAACATAATAGCAACAATACACGATTAATTAACAATATAGTGCCGGCAACTGATAACCAACAGTTAATTAACCAACAACCAGCAACAGCATATCAATTAACCAATTACCCAAATCCTTTTAACGAAAGCACAACCATACAGGCTGTATTACCTGAAAACAGTATAAATACTTATTTGGTAATGCATGATTTAATGGGGAGAGAAATTTACCGAATATCGTTAAAATCAGGGGTAAACAAACAAGTGATTGATAAAAATGTATTGCAACCGGGTATCTATCTCTATGCTATTGAAGAGAATGGTGTTGTTGTGAGTAAACAAAAACTGGTAAAATTAAAATGAGGTTGAGGTTTAAAATAGGATTAATGGTTAGTGTTCTGTTTCCTTTACTAACCCATGCACAATACTTTAACAATAGATATCCTATTGATAGCAGTAGTGCCGCCACAGCTTTTAATGCTATAGAAAACGACAGCGGATATTTAATGGTAGGCGGTTTTGCTCCCTTTGGTTATTATGCTTCTTTAGCATTAATTCAAACTGATTTTAACGGTACTGAATTATTTCAAAAGATATATAAAACTAATACAGTACCCTATTATGCAGGTTCTAAAGGTTCTTTGCAAAAAGTAAATGGTGAAGGTTACATTATGTATGGAAGTACCTATAATGGTTCCAAAATTCGAGATTTACTTTATCGTTTTAACGACGTTGGTGATACCTTATGGACAAAACAATTATCTGACACAACCTTTGATTACATAGGTCGTCAGGTTAAAGAAACTAGTGATGGTGGTTTTATCTGTATAGGAGATAGAGGAGTTTCTTTTGCTCCTATATTTATTATAAAAACTGATAGTTTAGGTAACAAACAATGGGAAAAATTTTATGGAGGTTCTCAATATGATTTGCCTACCAGTATAGCAGTTTGTAGTGATGGAGGATATATATATTGCACCACCACCAAAAGCGGAGGGGTGGGTTTGCCCACGTATTACAACATACGGGTAATGAAAGTGGACAGTTTAGGCAACATGGTGTTTAACAAGTTTTATGGCGATTTGTATAATGATAATAGTCATACCATTATCCAAACACAAGACGGAGGATATATTGTTTCAACCGCCTATGCAATAGATACCACAACAGGTGTAAGAACCTACGCTAGCCTTTTAAAACTAGACAGTTCAGGCAATTTACTTTGGTTAAAAAAAGTGATGCCTATTAAAGGTAACGGACCTGACAGTTTCCAAACTGTACTTGAGTTGAGCGATGGTAGTTTGGTAGCAGCAGGTTTAAACCATTGGACCGACAGTATTGCCATAAGCCGCTATCACGGCTTAGTAGTAAAAACTACCCCACAGGGAGATATAATTTGGCAGAGAGAGCACCAGTTATCGACATGCAATACCTGCGACAGCTACTTGTACGATATCAGAACCACCAGCGATGGCGGTTTTATCTGTTCGGGAGTAGCCAACTCGCCACAAGAGATGTGGCTACTAAAGTTAGACAGTTTAGGTTGTGCAGATACAGCATGTGCATTGGCTGTTGGGGTAGAAGCCCCTAAATCCCAGAAAGGGACTTTTAATGTTTATCCCAATCCTGCAAACTCTTTTATTATGGTTGAATCATCTGGTACATTAATATTATCAACTTTTAGATTAGTAGATATAACGGGTAAAGAAGTGTTAAGTAAACAAATTAATTCATCTTACACTCAAATTGATATTCAAAATTTGTCAAAAGGTATTTATTTTTATGTAGTAACCAATGAAAAAGAGCGGTTTTCGGGGAAATTGATTATAAATTAAATCGTCATTGCGAGGAGGTACGACGAAGCAATCTTATAAAGTAATTATTCTACCATACAAATCAAAATCATCTGCCCCAGTAATTTCTACTGTAGCGAAATCACCAATTCTAACAAAATTATTTGCTTTTTCTACCAACACTTCATTATCTACTTCCGGCGAATCGAATTCTGTTCTTCCAACAAAATAATCGCCTTCCACTCTATCAAACAACACTTTAAAAGTTTTGCCAATTTTACTCTCATTTAATGCCAACGAAATTCCTTGCTGTAATTCCATTACTTCGGCTGCTCTTCGCTGCTTTTCTTTTTCCGAAACATCGTCTTTCAACCCAAAAGCATGTGTATTTTCTTCATGAGAATAGGTGAAAACTCCTAACCTATCAAACTTCATTTCCTTAACCCAATCCTTCATTTCTTCAATGTCTTCTTTGGTTTCTCCCGGAAATCCAACTATAAAAGTGGTACGAATGGCAATGTTTGGAATAAGAACACGGATTTCATTAACCAATTTAGTGGTGTTTTCTCGAGTAGTTCCTCTTCGCATTGCCTTAAGCATATTGTTAGCAGCATGTTGCAGGGGTATATCTAAATAATTACAGATTTTTGGATTGTTTTTCATGGTTTCAATCACGTCCATCGGAAATCCTGTTGGGTAAGCGTAATGTAATCTAATCCATTCAATACCTTCTACTTTACACAATTCTTCTAATAAAGCGGAGAGTTTTCTTTCTTTATAAATATCTAGCCCATAGAACGTAAGTTCTTGAGCAATTAAAATCAGTTCCTTAACACCTTGTTTTGCAAGATTTCTTGCCTGTTCAACTAATTGTTCAATAGGCGTTGAATTGTGTTTTCCTCTCATAAGGGGTATTGCACAAAAAGAACAAGGTCTGTCGCAACCTTCAGATATTTTTAAATATGCATAATGGCTGGGAGTTGTTATTATTCTTTCGCCTATAAGCTCGTGTTTGTAATCGGCATTTAGTGTTTTAAGGAGCTTTGGAAGTTCACGAGTTCCGAAGAAAGCATCAACTTCTTTGATTTCAGATTCTAAGTTATTTTTATATCGTTCTGATAAACAACCCGTAACATATAACTTATCCAGTAAACCATCTTTTTTCGCTTGTGCATATTCTAAAATAGTATCTATTGATTCTTGTTTGGCATTATCAATAAAACCGCAAGTATTTATTATAACAATAGACGAGTCGTTTTGTTCAGATTCATGCTCAACTTCATAACCGTTTGCTTTGAGTTGGGTCATGGTAACCTCCGAATCAAATAAGTTTTTTGAACAACCTAATGTAATTACATTTACCTTGTTTTTCTTTAACGTTTTTGTTTTCATGAATTTACTGTCCTTTAAAAAGCGAATCCACAAACTCCTGTTTATTGAATACTTGCAGATGTTCCATTCCTTCACCAACACCAATGTATTTTACAGGAATTTTGAATTGGTCTGAGATGCCAATTACAACACCCCCCTTAGCTGTTCCATCAAGTTTTGTAATTGCTAATGCATTAATTTCAGTTGCTATTGAAAATTGTTTCGCTTGTTCATAGGCATTTTGTCCAGTTGACCCATCTAAAACTAAAAGGATTTCATTAGGGGCGTGTGGCAAAACCTTTTTCATTACACTTTTTATCTTGGTAAGCTCATTCATTAAGTTTATTTTGTTGTGCAAACGCCCGGCAGTGTCAATGATGACTACATCAATTTTTTTAGCTTTTGCTGATTGCAATGTATCAAATGCTACAGAAGCAGGGTCAGCATTCATACCTTGTTCAACTATTGGGACATCTACACGTTTAGCCCATATCTTGAGTTGGTCAACAGCTGCTGCCCTAAAAGTATCTGAAGCACCAAGCATAACAGTTTTGCCTTGCTTTTTGAACTGATGTGCCAATTTTCCGATAGTTGTCGTTTTTCCAACACCATTGACTCCAACAACCATTATTACATAAGGTTCATCTTGAATGGGTATGTTAAAATCTTTATAATCATCTGTATTGTTTTCTTTCAATAGCTCAGAGATTTCTTCACGTAAAATAGTATTTAATTCAGCTGTGCCGAGATATTTATCTCTATCCACACGCTTTTCAATTTTTTCAATAATTCGAAGAGTTGTGGCAACTCCAACATCAGCAGTTAATAGGATTTCTTCAAGATTATCTAATACTTCATCATCAATTTTAGATTTCCCAATTATTGCTTTTGAAATTTTTGAAAAAAAACTCTGATTGGATTGTTGTAATCCTTGATCTAATGATTGTTTTTTGTCTTTTGAAAATATATTGAACAAGCCCATAGTATGAATAAAAAAAGCCTCTTTCAAAAAAGAAAGAAGCTTCAGTAATACAGTGTCTAAAAATTATTTTTTAGATAAAAATTCTTGTACTTTTTCGTTTGGAACCATACCTTGTTTAAACATATAAGCTCCTGTTTTTTCAGACTTAACCATTTTAATTACTTTAGTTAAGCTTTTTCCAGCTTTCTGTAACGAAGCAACAACTTTCTTTGCCATAGTAAATTATTTAATTTCTTTGTGAACTGTAACCTTTTTAAGAATAGGATTGTATTTTTTCAATTCCATTCTCTCCGGTGTGTTTTTCTTATTTTTTGTTGTAATATATCTTGAAGTACCAGGTTTTCCGCTCTCTTTGTGCTCTGTACACTCCATGATTACTTGAATTCTATTTCCTTTTTTTGCCATGACTTTAGTCTCCTAATTTTTTACGGACTGCAAATGTACTATTTTTTTTATTATTTCATACTTTCTTAAATAATATTTACTTCTCTCTCGAGTTCAACCCCAAATTTACTTTTTACTTTTTCAATAATTTCTTCAGAAAGTTTAAGAATTTCATTTCCACTAGAGCCTCCGTAGTTTACCAATACAAGTGCTTGGTTTTTATGAATTCCACAATTTCCTTTTTGTAGCCCTTTCAAACCACAAGTTTCAATTAACCATCCGGCTGCTAACTTAAAACTACCATCTTTTTGAAGATAATTTGGCATTGATGGATATTCAGATAACAATTGAATCTTTTTAGCAAAACTAACTGTAGGATTTTTAAAAAAACTTCCTGCATTTCCAATTTCATTAGGGTTTGGTAATTTACTTTTTCTAATGTTTATTACAGCGTTGGAAACATCAATAATCGAAGGCTTTAAAACACCCGTTTTCTTTAATTCGTCTTCAATTGCTCCGTATGATGTATTAATTTTCGGATTTTTTGAAAGATTAAAAATTACAGAAGTTATTACATATTTACCTTTTGCTGAAGTTTTAAAAATACTGCTTCTATAATCAAATTCACATATTTTATTTGAAAAACTAATGGTTGTGAGTTCCTTAATATCAATAGCTTCAACACTTTCTATCACATCTTTTACTTCAACGCCATAGGCTCCAATATTTTGGATTGGACAAGCACCTACCGTACCTGGAATTAATGAAAGATTCTCGATACCTCCATAATTTCTATTAACACAATAAATTACGAAATCATGCCAAACCTCACCAGAACCAACCTTTAGCGTTATTTCATTATCATTTTCATCAACAACATCAATTCCTTTAATGTTGTTTTTTATTATTAATCCCGCGAAATCTTTAGTAAATAGTATATTGCTTCCACCACCTAATATGAGAATTTCGGATTGGTTATTTTTTAAAACTTCTTTGAGTTTATCTATGGAGTTTACTTCAACAAAAGAATTGGTTTGAACTTCAATTCCAAAAGTGTTAAATTGTTTTAGAGAAACATTTTTACTAACTTCTCCCATGTGTATTTACATTTTTTGGATTAGAACAACCGCATAAGCTGATACCCCCTCTTCTCTACCTTCAAACCCTAGTTTTTCTGTTGTTGTAGCTTTTATAGAAATATCATCTTCATCAACACAAAGAATTTCTGCTAAAACTGATTTCATTTGAGGTATATACGGGTTAACTTTTGGTTTTTCTAAAGCTATTGTAGCGTCTATGTTTCCTATTTTAAAGTTTTTTTTATGAATTAATTCTACAACTTCCTTTAAGAGAATCTTGCTGTCGATGCCTTTGTATTTCTCATCTGTTGGAGGAAAATGAAAACCTATATCTCTTAAATTAGCAGCACCTAAAAGTGCATCACAAATAGTATGAATTAATCCGTCAGCATCAGAATGTCCTACAGCCCCTTTTGAGTGTGGAATTTTTATTCCACCAAGCCAAAAATCATATCCTTCCCTCAGTTGATGAACATCAAAACCAAAGCCAACTCGAATTTTCATCTAAAATATTATTTTGTTTCCGTGTCTTTTTGTTTCTTAAAATCATCGAAGTTGAACATCAATGAAAATCTAAGAGTGTTTGCAAGCGGATTGTTTTGTGTTGTTGCATATAAATATGACATATCAATAGTAAAAACACTCATGTTTAACCCTAACCCAACAGTAACGTATTTTCTATTTCCTTTTGTAATATGTTCATGAAAATAACCTGCTCGTACTGCAAATTGTTTGTTATACCAATATTCCAACCCTGCTGAAATATTATATTCTCTTAATTCCTCTGTCATCCCACCTGGTGCATCATAAAAGGACTGTATAAGTCCGTTCATAACTGCAACATCGGGATCCATTCCTTTATCTATAATCGGTTCATTGGTTACAGGGTCTAATTCGGGGCTTCCAGTTTTGTCCAATTTATAGATTGGTGGAGTTGGAACCAAGAGTTTGTTAACATCGGTAATAATGGCAATCGAGTTGTAATCATCTAAAACGAATTGTAAAGATTGTCCGAGTTTCATATTCATTGGTATGAAGTCTTTATTAGCATCATCAGTATATGATATTTTTGCTCCAACATTTGAAACATTAAGACCAACATTAAAAACTGCTTCCTGCCCAAATATGTTCACATCAGGATTGGTATAAAACGCACTAATATCAACAGCAAATGATGTACCTGCTCTAGTATTGGCTCCACTAACATCAATCCCTCCTGTTAAATTTGAATAAATATATCGTGCGGCAAGTCCCGCTGAAAATTTATCGGCTAATTTTCTTGAATAAGATAAGTCAACTGCAAATTCATTTGGTCTAAAATCACCAAGTGCATTTCCAACATCATCAGTAAATTTAATATCTCCTAATGAAAAATAACGTAGAGATGATGCTATAGTGTGGTCTTTTCCCAATTTTTTATAAAAACTCACATACGACAAACTGATATCAGGGACTAATTGTCTCAACCAAGGTGAGTAGGATATTGAAAGCCCCATGTTTTTTTCTATGAAAGCAAATTTTGCAGGGTTCCAATGAATTGAGTTTGCATCAGGAGAAGTGGCAACACCAGCATCTCCGAGAGCTCCTGCACGAGAATCCGGAGTAATTAATAAAAATGGTACGGCTGTAGTTATCGTGTTTAGTTGTAAATCACTTCTTCCTAAAACACTCTGGGCTTTTGTTTCACTAATAAAAATGCAGAGCGTTATTCCAATTAATAATCTTTTCATTTACTTTTTCTAAAAGAAAGCAAATATACTTTTTTATATCTACTTTAAATTTTTAACTCAACGAAAACGGAAGTATAATTTAATTATTGTTTAAAGTCGTCAAAGGATAACAAGTTTTTCGTATTTGTCAGCAATAGACATATTTTCTGCCCGTACTTTCAAATGATAAATATAAACTCCTCTTGCCAATCTATCTCCAAAATCATCTAGTCCGTCCCAAGTTATTGAGGTAGAACGAAAACCTTCGTTGGTGATATTTTTGCTTATTGTTTTTACTAATTTACCAGAAACGGTAAAAATCTGAATTTGAGCAAACATTTGTTTGTTGGATTGATTGTGCTCAAACCAAAATTCTGTGTGAGTTGTAAATGGGTTTGGATAATTATATACTCTGTTAATTACAATATTTTTCGCTTTTACAACATTAAATTCTGTAGTAATTTCAGATGAATTATTATAAACATCCCAAACTTTTAATGTCAGTTTATGTCTTCCTTCTTCTAAATTAGAAAATGGAAATTTTATCAATCCTTTTTGGTAGCTGTTCAAATCTGCTTCATAATAATTGTTTAAGATAAATGCTTTATCTGTTTCATCATCTAAAACAGCTACTATATCATGTCCAATACCATTTCCGACCATGTTTATCCCGTGTAAATCACTCACATAAGCTAATAATTTTGGATTTTCATCGGTAATCCCTCCATACACAAAAGTTTTATCATTCATATACAACTCCAATTGCGGGCCTTCATTATCTTGAGTATAATTTGAAGCAGTACCTCCAATATAAAACTCAGTAAAATATCCATTGGCATCAATTTGTTGGTTCTCAGCATAGTAGCTCAATTTTCCTTTATCAATATTATACGCTATATCTTTGGGGACAACAAAAGAGAATGAAAAGTCGCCATTGGTTACACTTGCCTTTCCTTTAAAAATTTTACTATTTTGAGAATTAAAAACAAATGGAAGTGCACCTCCGTCATTTTTTAGTGAAGTAATTGTTTTACTCTTATCAAAAACTGTAGGATAGATTGTACCGTTATAATTAGTTAGCTTATTGCCATTTTTATCTTGGATATATCCATTGATTGTAACTTTCTGTAGGGCTTTAATTGTATCCAAAACAGGATTAATTGCAACACCATTCAAATGAGTAGTTTTCACATCGTGTTTTGGATAAGCTAATTTTAAAGCCGGATCGCCTAAAAGTGTAAAATTTCTATTGTTTGAACTTGCTGCATTCAAATTTTTAACTTCTTGAAATATTTCACCTATTGTTTTATTTTCTCCATTAGCTTCTAAAAAAACTTTATCGTATAGACTTTGATTAAGTGCAAAATTTGGGCTTGAAAAAACCAATCGAACTGTGGTGAGTAACCCTATCCCTCCAGATTTGTTAATCAAAAGCAGCTCTCCGGCAGATGTTCTTTTAGGGTCATCAAACCTACTAAATTCGCATGTAGCTGTAACGATTAAGGGAAGCTTAACAGTATTTTCAAAGTTATTGATATCATCAACAGTTAAAACTCTTTCGTGAGCCCAACCGGTTTCCCCTCCATGTCCGGTGTAATTGATTATTAATGCTCCTTCTTCAAATGAATTTATAATTTCTTTATTTACCTCTGGATATCTATTTCCACCAGGTGTTGTTTCTTGCTTATATGTATCAAAGAATATTTTCTCAGGGTTATACTCAGGATTACTCGTTTCAACCATTTTTGCCAAAAAATCCGATTGACGCATGTGCTCATTACTATCTTCATCATCACCGATAAAAGTTAACTGATTTCGCCAGTCTTTCATTGTAGCAGATGTAGAATAATTTACTATTTTATTTACCACGTTGTCAGCTTCTTGTTGATTTTTTACAGTCATTCGACCAATTCCAATATCAATCAACTCAATACCTGATGACCAATTTCCTTCTGCCGGATCAAGTAACCCATAATAATCGTCAGTAACCAAAGACCCAATAACGCCAAGCGAGTTAACCGACTGATAAGTGGGAATAAAATTCGTATTACCAAAAATTCTATTTTTATTATCGTAAGAACCATCACCAAATAGAAGTAAATACTTAGGTAGTTCATTGGGATTGTTTGCCCTGTCATAAAACATTTTAACAAAACTTCTTATAGCTATAGGGTCTTGAGAGCCTGATGAAAATTCATTATAAATTTGTTGAGGAGTTACTACCACGACAGACATTCCACTTTGTCTGTGAAAATCTGCTACTTGCTCTGCTTGGTTTAAAAAATTTGGATGGCTAACAATGATATATTCATTTTGAGACAACCCATGCAAATTTTGATTGTCAATTTTACCAACCGGAATTACTTGAGTATCGTATGATGATGTTAGTGCAATAAATTCTCTCAGGCTGTCAGTAGTTACCACAAATGAAGCAACCATACCTGTTGTAAGTTGTTCTGAAGTGATGTTTAATGGGTCTGTAATATCCCATACTTTTTGTATATTTTCTGCAGCCGATATATAAAATTGACTGATATTGCCCAAACCAACTGAATTTAAGTCCCTGAATATCATTTGGTTCCCATTCATCACTAAATTTCTCCTGGAATTAATTTGAATTTTATCTAACCAAGCTATTGAACCGGAGTTAGGCTTACTGTAGTTTATTTTAACATTGACAATATCAGAACTAGGCATAAAACTAAGCGTATCTTCTGAAGAGGAAGCGTATGAGCAACTGTAACAGCTAATAGTTACGGGAGAAAATTGAAAACTTTTTGTAGCTCCTCCTGAACTAATGCTAAATGCACTAGCTACATCACTTCTAGCAGCGCCACTAACAGCTATTCTTACCAGACTTGATACATCAATGTTCGGAATATTAAAAACAAAATCATAAGAAGTTTTTACATCAAACAACTCTCCATACCAATCTTGACCGGATTTAATCAAATTTGTTACTTCTTTTTCATAGTATTGAAAATCATTGAAGGATGTTACAGTTTTATTAGGTGAGGATGCTGAAACAACCGTTTGAATTCTTTTGGGCAACTCTCCTGTACTTGAAACAGTAATAAAATAAAATGTTGTATCGCTGTATAAGTTTATTTTGTTATAAAAATATTGTTCATTTGAGCTTAAACTTAAAGAATCTGGACTTTGACCATAGAATAATATATAATCGCCTCTGTCAAAAACGCCATCATTTTCGCCTTCAACAACAATAGCGTTTTGTTTCAAATCATCGTGGCGATATTTGGAATTTATTTCTGGTAACATTTTACCACCATTTCCATAAATCTTGATTTGTTGAGGATTAATTTGGTCAACATCAACACCTAAATTTTTTAAGAATTCATAATCCAATTTAAACACACCATTTTTTAGCACTCCAAATTTATACCAATCACCAGTGGCTAAAACGGAATTAGTTACTGTTGATTTTTTATTTATCTTGTTAATACTGGATAATCCTCTTACAGAAACAGATAATTGAAATTTTTTTATTCTTAAATATTCATTAGATTTTTCCTTATATATTATAGGTATAAAAGTAATTATTCCGTAATTCTCTTTTTTAGATACTGAATTATCAAATTTGAGTTGATGATTGTTTGTTATAAACCTATCACCGGAAACACCTTCAATCTTTGATTTATCAATCACCTCATATTCTACATTAGAGAACTCAACGTTAAATATTTCTTGGTTTCCAAGTTTAATTTGATGAGAGTAAAAAGGAAGAAAATCTTTATTTTCATCATACTCAGCAGATGAAAATGCAAAAAAAACTTTCTTTTTTGAATCAAGCATATCATTTATCAAGTTATCGTGCCAAAAAATTTCACTATCAACTAAAATAGTTTGAGAATAACTTGAAAACGGCAGAAAAAACAACAATAATTTGATTAATTTCATGTTTGTTTAAATAATTTGAATACAAAGAAACTTTAAAAATGCTATCATTTTGATAAATATTTTTGGAAAACGCTACTTTTTTTCTATTATTGCTTTTTTTAGAATATCAAAATTAATACATTTGGAACTTCATAAAACGAAATTACGTAAACACATTGACTGAAACGTATAATTTATGTGGAAAAAAGAAAGATATAAACTTCTGAAACTTGTAATTTTATTACTAGTTTCTACAAATATATTTGCTCAAGACCCTGAGTTCACTCAATTCTATGCAAATCCTTTATATCTAAACCCTGCATTTGCTGGTTCAGCGAACTGTCCAAGGGTAAACCTCAACTATAGAAATCAATGGCCAGGAATTAGTGGTTCTTTTGTAACTTATAGTGCATCCTATGATCAACACGTTGATAATCTTTCAGGCGGTGTTGGTTTGTTGGTTTGGAATGACCGAGCTGGTGAAGGCACATTAAATACAACAAATGTGAGCGGTATGTACTCCTATCAGTTGCCGGTTACTAGAAGATTTTCGATTAAAGCTGGTTTACAAGCAACATGGGCTCAAAAATCTGTTGATTGGAGTAAACTAACATTTGGAGATATGATTGATGCTCGAAGAGGATTTGTATATAATACCAATGAAGTAAAAAGAGATGCTCCTGCAAATTATGTTGATTTTTCTGCCGGTATTTTAGGGTACAGTGAAAAATATTTCGTGGGTGTAGCTGTTCACCACTTAACTGAACCAAATGAATCTGTAATAAAAGGTGAGAGCCCGCTACCAAGAAAATATACTTTTCATGCTGGAGCAGTGATTCCTCTTGAAGGAAAAGGTGATGTGGCAACCTTGTCTCCAAACGTTTTATTTAGAATGCAGCAAGATTTCAAACAAATAAATTTTGGTATGTATTATTCGAAAGGTCCAATTATTGGTGGATTATGGTATAGAAATGCTGATGCATTCATTGCTCTTGTTGGAATACAAACCGGAATTTTAAAGTTCGGATATAGTTATGACATAACCGTATCTGATTTAACCAATAAAACTGCTGGTTCTCACGAAATTTCTTTAGGACTTCAATTTGATTGTAAACCTAAAAAACGAAAATTTAGAACAATAAGTTGTCCCTCTTTCTAGTTTATTATATATTTGCACAACATAAACTTGTTAATTATGAAAATTAATTCAGTGAAATCAATAATTGTGTTTCTGTCATTTTTCTCAATTGTACTGATGACCTCTTGTAAAAGAGAGCAATCAGGAGCAACCGGTTGGGAATATAACAATCCAAAAAATGGTGGTTTTCAAAAAGTTCCCTATTTGGAGCAAGAAACAGGTCCAGGATTAGTATTAATCGAAGGTGGACGTTTTACCATGGGTAGAGTTGAACAAGAAGTTAACTACGATTGGAACAACATTCCAAGAACAGTAACTGTATCATCTTTTTATATGGATGAAGTTGAAGTAACAAACTTTTACTACTTAGAATATCTGTATTGGTTAGAGAGAGTATTCTCTGCTGATTTTCCAGAAGTAGTTAAAAAAGCCTTACCAGATACTTTAGTTTGGAGAAGCAAATTGGCATACAACGAACCGTATGTTGAAACTTATTTGAGACACCCTGCATACAGAGATTATCCAGTTGTAGGTGTAAATTGGCTACAAGCAAATGATTTTTGTTCTTGGAGAACCGACAGAGTAAACGAATTAATCTTGATTCGCGAAGGATTGTTTGAATTCTTCACAAACCAATTGAATGAAGACAACTTCAATACCGATGCGTACATGCAAGGGCAATATGAAAGTGGTAAAAGGGTTGATGGTTTAATTGATTTAGACCCGAACAAAGAATACAGAAATGTTAAAATGGAAGATGGAATTTTACTTCCACAATATAGATTACCTACTGAAGCTGAATGGGAATATGCTGCTTATGCATTAATAGGTAATACAATAGAAGAATTAATTCCTGATAGAAAATTATATCCTTGGAATGGACATGCCGTTAGAAATTCTAACGAAAAATACATGGGACAAATACTTGCTAACTTCAAAAGAGATAGAGGGGATAACATGGGGGTTGCAGGCAGATTAAACGATAATGCAGATATTACTGCTCCTGTTTATGCCTATTGGCCAAACGATTATGGATTGTATAATATGGCTGGTAACGTTTCAGAATGGGTTATGGACGTGTTTAGACCTTTATCTATGGAAGATAATGATGATTTTAGACCATTCAGAGGTAATGTTTATAAAACTAAACTTTTAGACGAAGATGGTGCTATTGCAGAAAAAGACAGTTTGGGAAGAATTATTTATCGTGATGTAGATCCTAAGCTAGATAATTTGCAATCCAGAAGAAATTATAGAAGGGCTGATAATATCAATTATTTAGATGGAGATTGGGAATCTAATATTAACTGGACTAGTGGAGAAATGGGTGAAAATCCTGATTTTGATAAAGAGGATATGTTAAAGATGTATCAATTTGGAGCAACCACAAGAGTAAGTGACAAAGCAAGAGTTTATAAAGGTGCTTCATGGAAAGATAGAGCATATTGGGCTGTACCAGGAACAAGAAGACATCTTTTGGAAGATCAATCAACTTCTTTCATTGGATTTAGATGTGCTATGACAAGGGTTGGTAGCCCTGTTGGTTTAGGATACTAACATCAAAATATTAATTAAAATAAAAAACCCTTTTGAAAATTTCAAAAGGGTTTTTTATTTTTACGATCTATGGAAATAGCTGAATTATACGATATTTACAAACAACATCCCGTAATTTCTACAGATACAAGAACTATATCTAAGGGTTGTTTATTCTTTGCTCTAAAAGGTGAAAATTTTAATGCTAATATTTTTGCAGAGCAAGCAATAAATGAAGGAGCATCTTTTGCAATTATTGATAATCCAAAATTTAAGATTTCTAATAAATGTATAGTTGTAAATAGAGTTTTAGATACTTTACAGCAATTAGCTAATTATCATCGCAAACAATTTACAATTCCATTTATAGGAATTACAGGCTCTAATGGAAAAACAACAACAAAAGAACTGATGAATACAGTTCTGTCAAAGAAATATAAAACTTCTGCTACCAAAGGAAATCTTAACAATCATATTGGTGTTCCATTAACCATTTTATCAATTCCATTCGATTGTGAAATTGCAATTATTGAAATGGGAGCCAATCACATAGGCGAAATAGAACATTTGTGTAAAATAGCTGAACCCAACTATGGAATAATTACAAATATTGGAACAGCACATATTGAGGGATTTGGCAGTAAAGGGGGGGTAATAAAAGCAAAAAGCGAACTTTATCATTTTATTAAAGAGAAAAATGGAAAACTGTTCATTAATAAAAATGATGATTTACTAGTTAATTTAACGGAAGGGATTAAATCGGTTTATTACTCATATGAAGATATTTCCAATATTTTATCAACTCCATTTCTTTCATTCAACTGGAAAGAAATAAAAATAGAAACACAACTATATGGTGAATACAACATACCAAATATACTAGCGGCAATTAAAATTGGAGAATATTTTAAAGTAGAGAAGACCAAAATTAAAGATGCACTTGAAGATTATGTTTCAACTAATAATCGATCTCAAATAGTAAAACTACCTAAAATTACATTATACTTAGACGCTTATAATGCAAACCCAACTAGTATGAACGCGGCTATAGATTCATTTTCAAAACTAACTGATTCCAACAAACTATTAATTCTTGGAGACATGTTAGAATTAGGGCATATTAGCCAAGATGAGCACCAAAAAATTGCTAATAAAATCAATACGCTAAAATTGAATGCACTATTAGTCGGAAAGGAGTTTTTACAAATAAAAAATAAATATCAATTAACTGCTGTAAAAAATACCGATGAAGCAATTCAATGGTTAGAAAATCAGCTTAATAATGTTAACTCAATCCTAATAAAAGGTTCAAGAGGAATTCACTTGGAAAATGTAACTCAGTTTATTCAAAAAAAATTAACCTAACTTTCACCTCAACAAACTAACACTTCCCTTCAAACTTTCTTTTTCTCCTGATACTTTGGTATATTCGATTACATAAAAATAAGTTCCTTCGGGGACTTTAGCACCCGAATTTGTAGTTCCATTCCAGAGCGAGAGTTGTAGTGAGTTTTTTGAAGTGGATAATTTTTGTACATCAAAATCAGCATGGTGCAGAGCTTGCCCCCAGCGGTTGACGATGTCAACAGCAACGGTTTTGAGAAGTGTAGCACATTGAATTTCCATTACGAAATTATCGTTCATGCCGTCGGCATTAGGGG
>JADYZM010000029.1 GCA_020853105.1 Flavobacteriales bacterium
CACGTACCTCATTATCACTACCAATCAAAGCATCCAAACAATCGGGTATCAATACCATTTGTTCCCTGCTTTGTCCTTGTATGAAGTTCATGGTATAAAAATACTACATATCTCAATCAATACCACTCTTTTGGATACGGAACTATTCCACATTTTATAAAGAAAAAGTTTGAGTTTTTAGACAGTTTGACGGTTCGGGTATTGCCGCAGTGGGGGGGGGTTAGCACAAATGTTCAATAGATGCACTGCCGTTTGTTTAAGCACAAAAGTTTCATAGAAGCACTTCACCCCCCATTGCGGCAATACCATGTTAGCGGATGCCCTTCTTCGTTCGTGTCCAGTCGCTGTGTCCGTTTGTGTAAAGTCGTAACCTGTCAAAGTGCTTGTCAGTCGTTGGTTGTGCGGTTGCGAAGTTTTATTTTTTTGAAGCGGGGGAAATTTTTTGTTTTTTAATTTTTCTTGGGTGGGTGAAAAAATACTCTCTTGCAAGCTTTGGTCTGCGGGTTGGCTTGTAGCGGCTTGCAAGTGTGTATTTTTTGTGCGTTGGCTTTTGGTCATATAGAAACGATTATTATAGTTTTATTGTCCACTCAATAGAAGATAGACGTTGTTTTATTTGTTGTAAAGTCGTCAAAACGTCTGTGTCATTTGGAAAATCGGCAAATACCAACTTTCTGAAATCACCATTGTAAATTGGTTGCAATTCATTCCAAACTGTTTCCAATTCCTGAAACATCAAGGCTTCATTCGGGTGATAAATTAACCAGTCATTGTTGTTCTTAAAACTTGCAACATCATCATTGGCTACTTTCAAAAGCATTTTGTCAAATGCGGAAGTATTGAAAAAGTCCGCAAGTTCTTTGTCTTGTAACAACTTGTGCAAGTCGTAAGTATTGCGGATTTTTGCTTGTAAATCTTTCACAGGTTCTTCGGTGTAGGAAAACCTAACCAAACTCATTACTTTTTCGCAAAGTGTCCGCTTGGGTTCTAATACTTTTACTTCAAAAGGTTGTAAGCCATATTCTTCTGTCATTGCTTGTTGCCCTGTTTTCATCATCATTTCGTAGATGAACGAACTTACGGATTTTGTTGTGTATGGTTCGTAATAACCTAACCAAGTTGCCTCAACAACTATTACATCTCTTACTTGTCCGTATTCGTCAGTAAATTCCTTTGCGTAAGTATGAGCCGTTTTGCGGTTCATACCCATTTTCTGCGTTATTTCGGGAACTTCAACTTCGGGCAAAACATCACTTACCACACTGCTTATTTGTCTGATTTTTGTCGTGAGTTTGTTGTTGCTTTCGCCTTCACGCCTCAAAACGACTAAATCAATATCTTCTGAAAAACGTTGTATCAGATTGTAACATTTCAATAATGCCGTTCCACCTTTGAAAACTGCCTCTTCACCAATTTTGTTTTTGAAAATGGTATGCAAAGCATACGTTACCCAGTAATCTTTTTCAACATAGATTGCAAGGATTTTCTTTTCCTGTGCGGTAAACTCTATTGCTTGCCTGAACAACTGTTTATTTTCGTGTAATCCCATTTGATATTCCATTTTTCGGCAACAGGTAAAACTTTGTTTACCCCTGATAATTTGTAAACCGTAATCGGGTTTAATGATTTTCGCAAAGGTTCTGTCAAAGTAAAGTTTTCCATAGTTTCTAATAATGCTCCCAATAATGCTCTTGTCGCAGGGGGATATTTCAATGCCAATCTTACCAAAGTGTTTTTGTCTTTTTCGGAGAACTCTTTTACGATAGCTAAAAATCGTTTGCAAGTCGAAACAATTGTAGTATCGGGAATTTTTTTGATGTAACGAATAGCGTCCAACAGTTGAAGCAACGGAATGTTTTCTTTTGTAATCGTATTCTTTTGTTTGATAAACGAAATGGTGTAGCGTTTTCGCTTGAACATTGGACGAACTTCGTTTTTGCCTACTTGTATGGTGTTGCTGATTTGTGTTGTCAAACCCAACTGGTTGTAAATGCTGTAACCTGTCAAGTAGCCTGTTACTTTGCCGTCTGTTTCCAAAAGGTCTTTTACAATTTGGCTTTGATTGGGCTGTAATTGTCCGAAAGGCGTTGTTTCGGGTTTATAGAATTTGCCTTTTGCCAATTTTACAATCTTGCCCGAATTTGCCAAACGGTTCAGGGCTTTGATAATGGCTTCCTTGCTGTTCTGCTCTGTATCAAAATCGGAATAGGTAAAGATATAGCCCTTTGGCAACCTGTCTATGGTAAACGATATGTATTCGGATACTTTCATTCTTTCAATGCTGACTGCAAAGATAGTAAAATGTCCAGTTTATTTACTAAAAAACTGGACAAAGTTCTTTTTCTATACTCCTCTTGTCAAGTATTTGGTGCAGAAACTTGATATTTAAACAAAGAACAGAACCGATTTTATCTCTTTTATGCACCGATTTTAATTTTCATTGAAGATATTTCATTAACAACACTTGATTTAAATCTAACAGGAGAATCAACCAGTTCTAACTTTTTCCAATTTATAATAATTGACTTTAAAACCTCCTCAACTTCCATTCGTGCCAAAGAAAACCCTAAACAAGAATGTATTCCGCTACTAAAACTTAAATGTGGATTTGGGCTACGAAACGGAACAAATTCTAAAGGATTTTGGAAAACAGTCGGGTCAGTATTCGCACTTGCTAACCATAAAAATACATGGTCGTCTTTTTTCATTTCTTGACCATACATTTCAATGTCAGATGATAATACACGCCTGATTCGCATTAAAGGTGTCGTTAATCGTATTATTTCTTCTGTAATCAAGTCAATATTTGATAACCAAAGATTCGAATTGTCTTTTAGTTCTTTCCAATTCAAGGAAAGATAATAAACTCCCATAGTAATGCAATTCCTTAAACCAGCCATTCCAGCACTAAACATTTGCAATCCTAAATCCTCAACTTCCCAACGGTCGGCAGTTTTTACAAATGATTCATCTAACCAAGGTGCATCCCCCCAATAATTCTTAATCATATCCATAGCATTACGTGCAGGAGATGTTTCGTTGATATTAAATGGACATTTATTTGCATAAACTGAAAAGCTCCCAACTTCTGCATTCAATAAAGTATCGCCCATAAAAACCGAAGATAATCGTCTAAAAAATTCATGGTTTTCTTTTGGTATTTTAAAATAACTACAAACAATTTGGCTCGTTAAGATGGCAGAAAAATCATCAACAGCATCAAATTCTCCTCTATTTGACAGATTGCTAACTAATTCATTTGCTAATTCGCTAACAACAACTCTATATGCATCCGTATTCACCTTTTTTGCTATGCTTGAGAATCGCTTCTTGTGAATAGTATGCTCTGGGGATTCTAAAAGCGACATAGCTTTCGGATGCCAATGATGAGAATCTCCGAAAGAATTGGTTTGTTCATGTAGTTCGTTGTGATTCTGAATAGAAAATACTTGCACATTTTTTAAACCTGCTAATACATCATTATAACGCACCAAATTCCAAACAATCCTATCGGCATTCATGGTGTCCTTATCTCGAAATAGGGGAGCATTTTTTCTATAATGTTCAAAGATTTCATGAGGAATTCCTTTTACAAACAATCCGGGATTCAAAATACATTCGCTATTTGTCATTATATTTTTCATTTTAATACTGTTAGAATACTAAGCTATAAATGTTACCATCTTCCAATAAGATTAAATAACTATTAGTATCTGACCATTTGAATATGGTTGATATTGAACTGTCAAATTCAGATATAAAGTTTTCGTCAATAATGATTTCATCATTCAATAGCTTATTTATACTGTGGGTATATATTTTATTTTCAAATGCCAGTAAAATTAGAGGTATTTGATTATTCACATGATTTCCTTGAAAAAAAGAAATTGAACGTATGTCGTATTTATTTGAATAGATAAAAGGTTCGATTCTATCATCGGTTTTTCTTAATAGCAAATACTTATCTCCAGAACCTACAACAATATATTCAATCGTATTATCTGAACACCAGTAAGAAAAATTAGTTGTAACAAAGAATGGGAATCTAAATAAAAATTTTTGCAAATAAATATCCCATAATAAAATTCCAACTCTATCAGAAATACAGATTGTATTAACTTGATTGTTATTTTCTAATAGAAATACATTGTCTATCCACCCATTATTCAAATCATAACTTTGAACAATTTCATCAGTTTGAACACTATGTATCAATACATTTCTATCATCTGAAAAAGTTAAGAAAACAGGTTTGTCAGAATAAATAAAAGGCAATATGCGTAATGCTGCTTTTCGGTGTGCTCGAAATACACTTGTTTCAATGTCATTTTTTAATATGCTACCCTTTCTCCTATAAATATTACCTCTTTCATCGCAGGTTATTAGTATATCCTCATTATTGACCCTAAACCAAACTGTATCTAAAGCCCTGCCCTCATGACCAGAAAAAATAGTTATAGGTTCTTTGTCAAAAGAACCATTATTGTAATCATATAAATAGAGTTTATCCAATGCAGTTATCGAAACCGCAATTTTATGTTCCTGACAACAACAAGCGAGTGATATTCCAGTAATCGCATCCTTACATTTTAAATGATGTTGCAATCCTGTTTCGTCTAATATTGTTACCCAACCATCTACATATCCAATAACTGAAAATTCCATTTTCTTTATGTGATTACAGCTAAGTGGAATTTTTCTAAAGAAGTGAATTGGAATACCTCTGCTTTTTATTACAATATTTTTTTCAAAGTCGTTCATACCATTAGAAACTCAAAGAAAGATTTGTGTGAGCCTTTATTCTTTTTCAATTATTGCAGAATAAACAGGATATAAGTCATTGTCAGAACCAATAAATTTTTTGACTTTCCAACCGGTATTATTCAGAATTTCGGTCATTTCATCTTTGGAAACAAACAAAAAATCAAACCAATCTGTGGCATAATTCCTAAACCTTACTCTAATTCTAAGTTGTCCAGCCATTCTTCCTTTCTGTCTATTAAATTCGTGATAAGCAAGATGTATTGGTTCTTCTGCTTTGTAGGGGTCAACAGTTTCAACGATAATCAAGGCATCTTTGCTTGTGATTTTATAAAACTTTTTGAGCAATTTTTTTGCTTTCTTGTAATTTCCAAACAAACCAAAGTTATTACCAAGCATTATTATTGTATCAAAACTATTCGTTTTAAACTTTCCAACATGCTCAATCGGTAGAACTTTTGTATGCTTAATACCCCTATTTTTACATACTTCAATAGCCAAAGGGGAATTATCAATAGCTAAAACATCGAAGCCTTTATTTTGTAGATAGAGAGAAACTCGTCCTGCCCCTGCACCTACATCAAGAACTTTTCCATGTGCATATTTTATGGCTTGTTTCTGAATTTCAGACCAGTTATTAAATTCAGAAAAATACTCTGATGCCCCTGCTGAAAAATTTATATAACCATCGTTTCTTTCGATGATTTCAAAAGATTTTTCCCCTTTGAAAAATGCCAAAACTTCCTGCCCTAAGGCATCTTTATTTAATTCCATATAAGTTTTACTTTTATTCATATATCTAAATCATTTGACGGAAGTTTACTTAGTAATATGCTAAGGATGAGTTTAGCAAATATTTCATCGCCCCAATCATTATTTCCATTGTGTTTAAAATCGCATAACTCCATAAAGTCAAAACCTACAACA
>JADYZM010000030.1 GCA_020853105.1 Flavobacteriales bacterium
AATACGGTAATGAATTTCTAAAATCTAAAGGGTTAGAAGGTTTACCAATTACCACAGAAGAGTGTAAATTCTGTCACACTGAACATATTAAACCTCACTGGGAAGAAAGTATTTTAACAAAAGGTTATTTTATCTACGAAATGGAAAACTGCGATTGAACATCAATTTTTAAAAATATCATCAACACACAAAGGTCGTTGAGAAATTTTCCAGTTAAATCCTTTCAGTTTCACATCTTTAGGTGATGGCTCTTTAATGGGATATAGAGTTGCCTCAGGGTCTTTGATAAAAGTCAACGATGAAAGCTGGTTGTTTTCAAGAAAAATAAGCATATTGTTTCCGTGGGCTTTATTCACTCCAATATATTTCCCTTCGTTATCTTTTCCATAATAAATGGTTTCTGCATTTTCAACAACATCAATTTTATGAATTTTGTTATACGCAAAATATCCGACCATACTATCTCCTTTGATTTGGTTAAAGTGTTCAAAAAGTGAATCGGCTTTAGAAATTACAAATGCATTTTGATTCAAATGAATGGTATGTATTTGCTTATTTTTCATTGTTAAATAAATAAAATCTGCTGTCATCTGGTTTTCTTGCGACCAGATAATGGGTTCATTGTAGAAATGAATTGTTGAATCAGCAAATTTATACATCAGTGAATCCGATTTTCCTTGCATGTCGGATTTGTAAAATTTCACACGATTATAGGCAAAAAGGGTTCTAATAGTATCTTTTCTGTTAAAAATGGAATCTTTAACTAAAAATTGAGATGATAATTTGAATGTATCTGCATGTAGAAAAAGTGTGTCGTCATCAAAAAAACGGGTCATTAAAGCATTTTGGGTTATCATAACACTATCTATTTTTTGGAATACATGTATCAAGTTTCCTCCTAAAATTATATTTTCAACAGTGTCGTGTATTGAACCGTTATTCATGATTTCTCCAAATCCAGAATTTTGGTTAAAATTCAAAGTATCTCCTTTTATTATTCTGCTATCCGTATAAAATCTTGCATTTTTATAAAATTTTGATGTATTGGCTTTTGTGTTGAACCAACCGTTTTCACAATAAATTGAATTTTCTTTGCTGTTTATCGTTGTTGGTCCATAAAAATAAGTGATTTTTGACGTGGAGTTATACTGCATGGTGTCGCAATGAATGGTGTAATCAGGGTTTACCAACACAACATCGTTTTTAAAGAAAAATGATTGGGAATCCGGGTAATAATACCCTTGTTTACTGTTAAGTGTATTGTTCTCTTTTTTACTGGTAATGTTACCTCCACCAAAGTAATACGCTACATTTTGTGTTCTATCGTAATCCAGAAAAGTGGTTGTCAAAACAATATCAGGGTTTATTAGTTTAATGTTTCCTCGAAGAATCGCTTTTTTTGTTGTTCCGTTGTAATTTAGCGAATCTCCAAAAAGTTGCAGCGAGTCTCCTTGAGTTATTCGAACACTTCCGAAAGCATCCATACTGTTTGATTCAGAATAAAAATAAGCACTGTCGCAAAACATTAGTGCATTATCGTGCTTGAATTGAACATTACCAATCAATCGTTTGGCATTGTTCCCCAATGACTGGTCAAACTCCAATGTATTCGCATTTATAATTTCTATCTGACTGCTTTTTTGTGATTTTGCTTCAAAAATGAAGATGAAAATTGCAACAATATTCAATACGTACCTCAACCCTACAAAAGAAAAACATCCTTTAAAGATTAAGGATGTTAAACTTAAATATTTGAAGAGCATTTTCATCTGACTCTTTTTCTTAACTAGAAACTATGCAAAAACTTTATCGCGAACAATAGTTTGATTTCTATCCGGACCAACAGATACCATTGAAATTGGCACATTCAGTTCTTTTTCTAGATATTCAATATACTGAATTAAATTGTTTGGCAATTCATCAATAGAATTTAGCTTTGTTAAATCTGTATTCCACCCTTTCAATTCGGTGTAAACAGGCTCTACCTTTTTAGATACAATATCAAATGGCATATAATCAATTAACTCTCCGTCAATTCTATAATGAGTGCATACTTTTATGCTGCTAAACGAGTCTAATACATCAGCTTTCATCATGATTAATTTGGTAACCCCGTTAATCATTATGGCATATTTCAAAGCAGGTAAATCAATCCAACCGCATCTGCGGGGACGACCGGTGGTTGCACCAAATTCATGTCCGGCTTTTCTAAGTTGTTCTCCAATTTCATTGTCTAATTCAGTTGGGAACGGACCTCCACCAACTCTGGTACAATAGGCTTTAAAAATACCAAAAACCTCTCCAATTTTATTTGGAGCAACTCCTAAACCCGTACAAGTTCCTGCTGTTGTTGTATTTGAAGATGTAACAAAGGGATACGAACCAAAATCTACGTCTAAAAGTGTTCCTTGTGCTCCTTCAGCCAATATGGATTTATTGTTTTGAATGGCTTTGTTTAAAAAATGCTCGCTATCAATAACTGGTAGTTTTTTTATTAGATTTATTCCTTCAAAAAACGGAGATTCCAACTCTGACAAGTTATACTCAAAGTTGTAAAACTTCAACAATTGCTTGTGTTTTTCAACCAAAGCATCGTATTTCTGTCTGAAATTGTTTTCAAAAATATCTCCTACTCTCAATCCATTTCTACCGGTTTTATCCATATAGGTTGGACCTATTCCTTTAAGTGTTGAGCCAATTTTTTCCTTTCCTTTTGATGCCTCAGAAGCTGCATCTAACAAACGATGTGTTGGTAAAATCAAATGTGCTTTTTTAGAGATTGTTAGCCTATTGCTTACATCGACTCCAAGTTTAATGAGAGCATCTATTTCTTTTTTTAAAATAACCGGGTCAATGACTACTCCATTCCCCACAACATTCATAACATTGTTTCTAAAAATGCCTGAGGGAATTGTGTGTAAAACGTGTTTTATTCCATCAAATTCCAGTGTATGTCCCGCGTTCGGACCGCCTTGAAAACGTGCAATCACATTGTATTTGGGTGTTAATACATCAACAATTTTTCCTTTTCCTTCATCTCCCCACTGTAGCCCTAATAATACGTCAACTTTCATTTCAATTATTTATTTTGATTTTATTAATTCTTCTTTTGCTTTTTCAATGGTCTTAACAATATTGAAAACACTATTTAATTTTGTTACTACCAATAGTTTATTGATTTTTTCGGGTACGTTGGCAATCATAACGTCTCCTCCATTATTCCTAACCAAAGTTAATATTCGTATAAAAATATTTAATCCAGTACTGTTCAAATACTGCATCTGAGAAAGGTCAATAATAACATTTTCGTATCCGTTGGAAAATTCGTTTTCTAACTCTTCTATCAGCCCTAGGGCTTGTTCTTTACTCAATAGATTTCCAATAAATTTTACTATTAGAAAATCATTATCTTTTTTTATATTGTAGCTAAAACTCATTTTTGACTATTTTTTTTACACCATAAAAATTAAGTGAGTGATGCAATATTTTTACTCCAAACATTTCTTCTAATGTAGCTTTAATTTGTTGAATTCTAGGGTCACAAAACTCTATTACTTCTCCATTGCTCAAAATAATGTGATCGTGTTGCTTTGAACCGAATGAACATTCAAATTGGGCTATATTCCCACCAAATTGATGTTTTCTAACCAAATTTGCTGCAAGTAATAAGTCTATTGTGTTGTAAAGAGTTGCACGACTCACTCTGTATTTTTTATTTTTCATTGTGATGTATAGTTCTTCTACATCAAAATGTTCATTGTTCGAATAAATTTCTTGGAGTATGGCGTATCTCTCGGGCGTTTTTCGGTGTCCGTGCTCTTCCAAATAGTCTGAAAAAATTTTTTTAACCTTTTCTTGTAATTCTTCTTTGTTACTCATTGCTTTGAGTTAAAGAGTAAAATTAACCATTTAGGGTTACGCTTTGCTAAATGTTAGTGTAATGTTGAAAAGTTGTTATTTATCCACACGTTCTACTCGGGTAACACCGTTTACTTTTTCTAGTTTTTTTATCAAATTTTTGAGGTGTTCCGTATCATGAACAAATACTGTTATCATTCCCTCGAAAATACCGTCATTGCTATCAAAACTTATTGAACGCATATTCACTAGCAATTCATTAGAAATGATTTGCGTTATGGTATTCACAATTCCCACATCGTCAATTCCTAGAATTTTGATTGCTGCCAAAAATGCAATTTTTTGTTCATCAAGCCACCTTGCTTTAATAACTCTGTAGGCATAGTTGGAAAGTAGTTGAACAGCATTCGGGCATTTTGTTTTATGAATTTTTATTCCTTCGTTAACGGTTACAAAACCAAATACTTCGTCACCGGGAATAGGGTTACAGCAATGCGCCAACTGGTAATCTAACTTTTGCATGTTATCTCCAATAACCAACATTTCGTTTGGTGAACTTTCTTTTTTGTCTTTCTTGGTTAATCGCTGCCCTAGATAGTTGGTAAAACGTGTTCGAATTGACCTTTTTGGGAGCAAAACTCCATTTCTAATTTCAAAGGCTTTTAAGTGGTTTAAGTCTATTTCTTTTACAGCAATTCTGTAATACAAATCAGTGAGTGATGCAACTTTATAATACTTCTGGAGTTCTTTTAAACTGATATTTTGGTATTCAATTTTAAATCGATTAAATTCTTTTTCAAGTATTGATTTTCCGTCGTGGGCAAGTTCTTTTTTCTCTTCGTTTAAGAAAGCTTTGATTCGGGTTTTTGCTTTTTGGGTTTTTACAAAATTTAGCCAGTCTTCTTTGGGTTTTTGGTTTGCCGAAGTTAGAATTTCAACCTGATCACCACTTTTTAGTTCGTAGCTGAGCGGAACGAGTTTGTTGTTGACCTTAGCTCCCAAACAGTTTACTCCCAATTCGGTATGAACAGCAAAAGCAAAATCAAGAGCTGTAGCCGCTGATGGCAGATTTTTCATATCTCCGTTTGGTGTGAAAACATAAATTTCTTCGTCGTATAAATTGAGTTTAAAATCATCAATCAAATCAAGTGCATCTGCATTTTTATTTTCAAGCAATTCTCTGATTTGAGTGATCCACTTATCAAAACGACTTTCTTTATCTCCTTCTTTGTATTTCCAATGTGCCGCAAAACCTTTTTCTGCAATTTCATCCATTCTTTTGGTTCGAATTTGCACCTCCACCCACTTGCCTGTTGGACTCATAACTGTTGTGTGCAACGATTCATATCCATTTGCTTTGGGTACAGAAATCCAATCTCTCAACCGATCAATGTTGGGCTGATAAAAATCGGTAACTATTGAATAGGCTCTCCAGCAATCTGTTTTTTCATTTTGAGGTTCAGAATCGAGTATAATCCTCAAGGCAAACAAATCATATACTTCTTCAAACGGAACTTGTTTTTTGTTCATTTTGTTCCATATAGAAAAAATGGACTTCGGTCGTCCTTTTACTTCAAATTTTAATTGGTTTTCTTCAAGTGCCTTTTTTATTGGAATTGAAAACTGATTTATGAATCGGGTTCGAACTTCTTGTGTTTTTTCCAATTTGCTGGATATTTCTTCAAATGCTTCCGGCTCTTGAATTTTAAGTGATAAATCCTCCAGTTCAGTTTTCATTCCATGCAGCCCTAAGCGGTGAGCCATAGGAGCATATAAAAACAGTGTCTCAGATGCGATTTTGAGTTGTTTATCTCTGCTCATAGAGCCGAGGGTTCTCATGTTATGCAGTCTATCAGCAAGCTTTATTAAGATAACACGAACGTCTTCGGAGAGAGTTAAAAGAATTTTTTTAAAATTTTCTGCCTGAATGGAAACGTTAAAATCAACAACATCTGAAATTTTGGTTAGCCCGTCAATTATTTGAGCTTCTTTTTTACCAAACATTCGTTCAATATCATCAAGGTTTAGCTCTGTATCTTCAACAGTATCGTGGAGTAATGCACAAATGATTGATGTTGCTCCCAATCCAATCTCTTCTGTACAAATTCTTGCTACAGCAATCGGGTGATAAATATAAGGTTCTCCTGATTTTCTTCGAACATTTTTATGGGCTTCAAATGCAACATCAAAGGCTTTTTTGATTCTATCCAAGTTTTCAGGCGTTTTGTTGCAGTACTTTGCCGAATCAAGCATGGATTGAAAGGCTTGTTCAATCTCAATTTTTTCTTTTACTAAATCTATTTCCATTGAAGTTATTAACTTATCAATATTTGTGGAAGCAATTAAACTCTTTCTAAAATTGTGGCATATCCTTGTCCCACTCCAATACACAATGTTACTAACGCATATCTTTTACCAGTTCTTTGTAATTCAATAGCTGCAGTTTGAATTATCCTTGCCCCCGTCATACCAAGAGGATGACCTAAGGCAATTGCTCCTCCGTTTGGATTAATCCTAGTATCATCATCTTCAAGTCCCATTTTTCTGGTACATGCTAGGCTTTGGGCTGCAAATGCTTCATTAATCTCAATAATATCCATATCGTTTAATGATAGTCCTGCTCTTTTCAGGGTTTTTTCAGTTGCAATTACAGGTCCAATTCCCATTATTCGGGGTTCAACACCTGCTATTGCACTTGAAACAATTCTTGCTTTAGGTTTTAAATTGAATTTTGATATGGCTTCGCCAGATGCAACGAGCAAAGCAGCAGCACCATCATTTAATCCTGATGAATTTCCGGCTGTTACGCTCCCCCCCTCTTTTCTAAATGCTGGTTTTAGGTTTGATAGTATTTCTAGTGTTGTTGTTGGCTTAACAAACTCATCGTTTGAAAAAATTATTGCATCTCCTTTTCTTTGTGGCAATGAAACAGGAATAATTTCTTCAACAAATCTGCTATTTTTTTGAGCCAATGTAGCTTTCATTTGACTTTGATAAGCAAATTTGTCTTGGTCTTCTCTGCTGATTTTATACATATCAACCAAATTTTCCGCTGTTTGTCCCATTCCATCAACTCCATACAATTCTTTCATTTTTGGATTGATAAACCTCCAACCAAATGTAGAATCATGCATTTCTACATCTGTTCCAAAAGGTTTCGATGATTTAGAGATAACCCAAGGTCCGCGTGTCATATTTTCTACACCACCGGCTATGAAAACCTCTCCTTCACTAAGTTTTATGGCTCTTGAGGCATTGATAACAGCTGCCATACCTGATGAACACAATCTGTTAATAGTTTCTCCACCTACTTGCCATGGCAAACCCGCCAACAATCCAGCCATACGGGCAACATTTCGATTGTCTTCTCCTGCCTGATTTGCACATCCAAGCAAAACGTCTTCTATTTCTTCTGCTATAATACTTGGGTTTCTTCTTATTAATTCTTTAATCACGAGAGCAGCCAAATCATCTGTTCTAACAGTAGATAATGAACCGCCTAAATTTCCTATCGGTGTTCTAACACCGTCTATTATATATGCTTCTTTCATTTTATATTCGCTTTTGCTGATTAACAAGTCAGTAAAAGTAGTAATTTTTGCAGTGGATTTTATACGAAATTTCAGGTAAGCTCAAAAAATTCAACTACTTTTTGTTCACCATTTACAACAAGAGTGAGTTTGTGTTTTCCTTTATAATGTTTTCTTGTGGATAAATCAGCGAAACTATGAGATTTTGAGTACTTTTTACTCGATTGAGCCTGAATTATAGACTCAGAAATTTTAAAAATTTTTGGTGATGTTTTTCCTATAGATTTTACATAGTGAATGATATATTCTAAACGAATTGTTTTATTTGAATTACTTGTATTGGATAAACAAAATTCAAACTGAAAAGTATCTCCAATTTTTAATTTGCTTTTTGATAGCCTAAATTTATCAATTTCAATATTTTCGGTATCTGATGTGTCAAAAATTGATAAAGCCTCTCGATTGCCTTTTTTGAGAAGTGTTCTGAGAGCATGTTTTACAATCCAGTTTGTGTTTTGTGATGAGCCATACCAATTCTTACACAATTTCAGGACTAATTCAGGATGATTTTTGCTAATGTCGTTCAGGTGATTTGCAACACTCTTTCTGACGTATAACGAATCGTCATTTTTTAAGTTTTCCAAAATTTCCAAACACAATTTTGGATTTTTAATAAATTCTGTGAGAGGCTTAGCCCATGGTAATTTAGGTCGTGAGCCTTCGCTCGCAAGTCTTCTAACATGATGATTATTGCTTTTACTCCATTCCTGTAGGGTTTTAAAGCTTTTTTGGGGATACTTTTCAATGAAAGGTCGTATGGCAAATTCGCTGGTTGAAAGAGGTGTTAAAAATTCCAATGCTTCCACTGAAATTTCATAATTAGCTAGTCCAAAGGTTTGAACAAAATCCGGAAAAACTAAACCTTGAAGTCCGGAAAATTTAGGTGCAATTAATTTAATTATACGAACTTGATTTTTAAAATCTGTTGGTAAAAACACATGAATTTGTTCAGCAATATACCTTATTCTCTCTTTTAGTGTTTTTTCGTTCCAATGGGGTGTTGGAAAAGATTTTTTGAATGTGTCCTTATCAAAACTTTTATAATTTTTTTTTAATTCATCTGCCAAAGAACTTATATATTCTTTTCCTAGAAAATCTTTAAGAGGCTGCATTTAAAGTTCAAAAAAAATTTAACTACCATATTTTTACCCGAGCACTGTCAGGCAAATACATTTTGCTGCCTTCTTTGCAACCAAAAGCTTCATCAAACTCATCTAAATTTGATAATGGACCGAGTACTCTATACTTTGTGGGTGAATGTGGGTCAACTTTAGCTAAGCGGATTGCCTCCTCGTTATTTATGTTTGCAGCCCATACCTGAGCCCATCCTAAAAAGAATCTTTGTTTGTAGGTAAACCCATCTATTGGTTTTGGCTCTTCTTTACCTTGGTATTGTTTTAACATGGCATAGTAAGAAAGTGTAATTCCGGCTAAGTCGGCAATATTTTCTCCTAAAGTTAATTTTCCATTTACGTAAATGCTGTCAACAACATGGAATGAATTGAATTGATCAACCAATTTTCCTGTTAAGTGTTCAAAATTTTTAATATCAGTTTCTGTCCACCAATTTTTAATGTTTCCATCTCCATCAAACTTACTGCCTTGGTCATCAAATCCATGAGAGAATTCATGACCAATAACACCTCCAATACCTCCATAGTTTACTGCATCGTCAGCATCCGGATTAAAAAATGGGGGTTGTAAAATTCCGGCAGGAAATACAATCTCATTCATTGTTGGATTATAATATGCATTTATGGTTTGTGGAGTCATTCCCCACTCGGTTTTATCAACCTTTTTACCATATTTTTGAGTCATTTCTGTGTTTTTAAACAATCTGGCATTAATGATATTTTGAACAAATTTATCTTTGACTATATCCACAGATGAATAATCTTTCCATTTGTCCGGATAGCCAATTTTGTATGTGAATTTGTTTAATTTTTCGAGTGCTTTTATTTTTGTAGAATCTCCCATCCATGAGAGTTTTTGAACTCTTTCTTTAAATACTTCACTAATGTTGTGAATATAGCCCAATACTCTTTGTTTTTGTTCTTCCGGAAAATGTTTTTCAACAAATAATTTTCCTATTTGCTCACCCACACTGTGGTTCGAGTTTTCTATGGCTCTTTTCCATCGTGGCTTAACTTCTTTAACTCCTCTTAGAGTTGTTGAGTAAAATTTAAAGTTGTGAGCTTCAAAGTTGCTACTCAAATACGGTGAAAAATCATTCACCAAATGCCATTTCACGTAAGTTTTCCACTGTTCTATATTGTATTTTTTAAATAATTTATCCAGCGATTTAAAGAAATTGGGCTGACCAACAATCACTTCATTAACTGAATTGATTCCTACGGCTTTAAAAAAGGAGCTCCAATCTATAGCTGGCGAAATTTTTTTTAACTCATCTACTGACATTTTGTTATAGGTTGCAATTGGGTTTCTTCTTTCTATTTTATTCATGGAAACCTTTGCCAAATCAGTTTCTATATCAACAACTGTTTGAGCAAAAAGCTTTGAATTTTCAGGTATTTCTTGGGTTAAGTTAAAAAGCCCTTCAATATGATTTTGATACTCTGTCAGTAAAGTTTTACCTTTTTCGTCTGTCGGAAAATAGTATTCACTGTCTGGCAAGCCCAAACCTCCCTGAAACAAATACAAAGCATAATTTGTACTATTTTTTGCATCAACATGAATAAAATATCCAAAAATTGAATTAGAACCTCTTTGACTCAGATAACCCATAGTTTCTACAAGCGACTGAATATTTTTTATTTCGGATAATTTATCAATCAACGGTTGAATTGGAGTTATTCCTAATTTATCAATAGTAGTTGAATCAAAAGCTGATTCATAAAAATCTCCAACTTGCTGACTTGGAGTTCCTTTTGCAGAATTTGAAGAAGCGGCATCTTCAATTATTTTTTTTATTTTTAAGTTATTTTCTTCACCCAAAACATTAAAACTTCCCCATCGTCCTTCGGTTTCAGGTATTGGATTGTTTTTTTGCCAATTTCCAATTGCAAACTGATAAAAGTTATCGCAAGCAATAGCAGTTGAATCAATATTTGCTAAGTCGAATGCAGGAATTGAGTCTTTTTTTGGCTCTGTTATTTGTTCATTATTACCACAACTAAAAAGTGATGTTACTGTTGTAAACAGAATAATTTTATTAAGATATTTCATTTTAATAAATTTAGTAGAAACTCTAAAAGTACTTATTTTGTTTAATAAACATTTTTATTTTTATGGAAAATGAGAACAAAATTCATCTCAAATACAAATCATAAATTGATTATTTTTACTTGATGTTATTTTTTAAGTCTAAAAATATTTCGAATTACTCTGACAACGAGTTGATTACCGATTATAAAAAAAACGGAGATAAACAGGTTGTTGGAGAGTTGTTTGGCAGATACTCTCACTTGGTTTTTGGAGTTTGCATGAAATATTTAAAAGACGAAGAGGAAAGTAAAGACGCAGTGCTTGAAATATTTGAACAACTGATGGACGATTTAAAGAGGTTTCAAATCAGCAATTTTAAATCGTGGTTGCATAGTGTTTGTAGAAATCATTGTTTAATGAAAATTCGTGAAGAACAAGTTCAGCTAAAAAAAATAAATGAGTATCAATATGTAACAGAATACGAAGGTGTTGTAGAGTATTCTTTTCAGAAGCACGAAAAACAAATCCAAGAAACCCAATTAACAGACTTAGAAAAAGCAATGATGGAATTGAAAGACGAACAGCGAATTTGTATCGAACTTTTCTTTTTGAAAGAGAAATGTTATGAAGACGTAGCAAAAATAACAGGCTACACAATGAGCCAAGTGAAAAGTCATATACAAAACGGAAAGAGAAACTTAAGTATAAAATTAACTTCAAACAAATAAAAAACTAAACCGATGAACTGAATTTTAAAAAAATGAAAAACTTACAGAACCATATATTTTCGGAAACTGCTTGCATCTCAAAAGAAACTTTGTTGAAATTCATTAATAAAACTCTTTCTCAGCAAGAGCTTCACACTGTACAAAAACACTTGATTGATTGTGAGTTTTGTAGTGAGGCTTTGGAGGGGGTAGAACATTGTAAAAATCCGGAAGTTTTTATAGAATTAGATCATCGGATTTCAAAAGTAAAAGATAGTTCTTCGAAATCGACTATAAAAATATTCATAGCGGCTGCATCAGTTTTGTTAGTAGCTACAGTTGGGTATTTAAGTATAAACAATTTTAAAAATGTTACTGAAAACCAAAAAATATTAGCAGTTGAACAAACCAAGAGTCAACAACCTGATGAAACTCCAATTCAGCAACCGTTTGAAACTCTGCAAAAAACACAAGAAAAAATTATTGAACAAGTACCTAATTTTAGTGAGGGAGAAAAAATTACACAAAAAAATTCTGCTCGTACTGGTGATATTGACCCTTCTACCACAATTGCAGATGCCGAAGCTCCCGATTTAAAAATACAAGCAGTTTCGAAAACAGAAAGTAAAGAACATATAGCTACTGATTTGCAAGAAGAATTTTCGTATGCCAGTGAAACTGAAAGTTACTCTGATTCAGATAATTTATCTAAATCAGAAGGTGTAATGAAAGAAACTGATATTGAAGCTGAAGAGATTGTTTCAAAAAGCCCAACACGAACTGTAATTCAGAGTCAACCCAACAAAACAAAGGCTTCAAAAAAAGAGTACTATTCTTCAGATGGTGATAAAAAAGAAGCCTCTGGAGTGAGTTTTTATAAAAATGCAGAAGAGAAAACAAAATTAGATGATGAAAGAGTATCTCCTCCTCCGGCAGCACCAGTAACTAACTCTACTGTTGAAGCATCTGATATTTCAACTCTGTTAGAACACGGAAAAAAATTATTCAAACAAAAAGATTACAACCGTGCAATAAATTATCTCGATAAAGTAATAGAAAACAAGCCTACAACTTCTGAAACTCATGAAGCAAATTGGTATAAAGCACTTTGTTTAATTGAATTGAATAAAAAAAATGAAGCAAAAAAAATATTAGAAACATTAACTTGGATAAATACGCCATTCAGCAAGCAAGCAGAAGAAAAGTTAATAGAATTAAAATAACATGTTAACTAAACAAAGAAGCAAAAACCTCGTCAACACGAGAAACAAAAACAACTTTTATTTTTTGAGATTTTTGATTTAGCCCTTTTTGGTTATATTTAGATACATAGATACTTTCAAATCCTAATTTTTCTGCCTCTGAGATGCGTTGGTCAATCCTGCTAACCGGACGAATTTCTCCGCTTAAGCCTACCTCAGCAGCAAAACATACAGTAGTTGGAATATACACATCTTCGCTACTCGACAAAACGGCACTAATTACAGCTAAGTCTATTGCCGGGTCATCTACTTTTATACCTCCAGCAATATTTAAAAAAACATCTTTTTGTGAAATTCTGAAACCACAGCGTTTTTCAAGCACTGCCAAAAGCATATTCAAGCGTTTGCTATCAAATCCGGTTGAAGAACGCTGTGGGTTACCGTAGGCAGCCGTGCTAACCAAAGCTTGAACTTCAATCAAAATGGGGCGATTGCCTTCCATTGTGGCTGAAATCGCTGAACCACTAAGTTTTTCATCTTTATTACTGATTAATATTTCGGAAGGATTCTCTACTTCTTTCAAGCCCTCTACCTGCATTTCAAAAATTCCCAATTCATTTGTTGAACCAAATCTATTTTTAATAGAACGCAAAAGACGATATATATGATTTCTGTCTCCTTCAAACTGAAGCACAACATCAACCATGTGTTCCAAAATTTTAGGACCAGCAATGGTGCCGTCTTTGGTAATATGACCGACTAAAAATACAGGCGTGTGGGTTTCTTTGGCAAATTTCATCAACTCTGCGGTACATTCTCTAACCTGAGAAATACTTCCTGGAGAAGAATCAATATTTTTTGTGTGTAGTGTTTGAATAGAATCTATTACCAGCACATCGGGTTGCAATTCTTTTAAATGCTGAAAAATTGCCTGTGTTGAAGTTTCTGTTAAAATGTAACAATCCGGATTTTTATTTCCTATTCGTTCAGCTCGCATTTTGATTTGATGTTCACTTTCTTCACCTGAAACATACAGTGTTTTTTTGCCTTTTAGCCTCAATGCCATTTGAAGCATTAAAGTAGATTTTCCAATACCAGGGTCACCACCAAACAACACTAATGAGCCGGGAACCAATCCACTTCCCAAAACTCGATTCAATTCAGAACCCGGTAATTTAATACGTGGAACATTTGCAAGTTCAATCTCCTCAATTAATTTTGGTTTACTGCTTTTCGTGATATTAAAAACAGTTCCAAAGTCAGATTTTTCAGGTTTTACTACAATTTCTTCAGCAATCGTGTTCCATTGGTTACACGCATTGCATTTGCCTACCCATTTTGGGTATTGGGCGCCACAATTTTGACAGAAAAAAGCTGTTTTTATTCCTGATTTTGCCACTTTTTAAATTTAAAAAGCCAAGTTAGACAAAAACTAGAATTTTATGAATAAATCTACTTATTCTTATCTTTACCAAATGCAACACCAAAAATTGAATATTAAAAACTGGGCTGAAGAAGACAGACCTCGAGAAAAATTACTTTTGAAAGGTAAAATCACTCTCTCAGATGCTGAATTAATAGCCATTTTGATTGGTTCGGGAAACAAAGTAGAATCGGCAGTAGAATTATCAAAAAGAATATTGGCAAAAGTAAATAACGACCTGAATGAATTGGCAAAACTCAATTTAACCAACCTTACACAATTTAACGGAATTGGTGAAGCAAAAGCAATAAGTATAATTGCTGCTATGGAACTCGGCAGACGCAGAAAGGAAAGCATAGTAGATGAAAAAATAAAAATCACTTCCAGCAAATTATCTTTTGAAGCCGTTCGCGATGTACTAAGCGACCTGCCTCACGAAGAATTTTGGGTATTGTATTTAAACCGAAAAAATGAAATAATTCAGCGTGAAAATATTAGTAAAGGTGGCATTGTTGGTACAATAGCTGATGGAAAAATAATATTTAAACATGCAATCAATCATCTTGCATCATCTATAATTTTGTGTCACAATCACCCCAGCGGTAGTTTAAGTCCGAGTCAACAAGACATTCAACTTACTAAAAAAATAAAAGAAATAGGAACTTTAATGGATACTCCTGTTATTGATCATATTATTGTGGGTAATAATAATTATTTTAGTTTTGCCGACGAAAACTTACTTTAAATGATTTTAGTTTATTCCCATAAATTAACAAACCGAGTAAGATATAGTTTTAAGCTTATTCTATCAGAAATTTTAGGTCTTGAAGTTGATTTTACAGATAACAAAGAAAAATTTGTTGAAAGCGACCTCCCAAAAATCAATTATAGCCATATCAAAACCGAATCTGGTATTTTTATAAAACCTCATGGTCTTTTGTTCGAAAACGGAATAAAAGAACAAGAAATAGAAATTTTTGAATACAAAAACAACAAATGTTTCTTTAAAATTACAGGAGAATCCAATTTTCCATTTGATTTATTTGCCGCCAGCTTCTATTTAGTTACCCGATACGAAGAGTATTTACCACAAATTCGTGATCAATTTGACCGATTTACTGCCACTGAAAGTCTTGCTTATCAACAGAAATTCTTAAAAAAACCGCTGATAAATATCTGGGCAAACGAAATTGCCCAAAACATCAAACTCAAATATCCGGATATTAAATTTCCGGAAAAAACTTTCAGTTATATTTCTACTATTGATATTGACAATGCTTACGCATATAAAAACAAAGGTTTGTTAAGAATTGTAGCAGGTTTGTTAAAATCATTGGTAAAAGGCGACGATTTTTGGAAACGGATTAAAGTATTATTCAACGTATCAAAAGACCCATACGATACTTTCTCTCTTCAATTTGAAATTCATAAGAAATACAACATAAAACCCTTTTATTTTTTCTTGTTGGGCGACTATGGATTTAACGACAAAAACATAAACGTTAAGAATAGAATATTTCAATCATTAATTAAATCTATTTCAGACTATTACCCCGTTGGGATTCACCCTTCCTATGCATCTAACAGCGATGTTGATATACTTACCAAAGAAATTAGCCGGTTAAAAAATATTGTTCACAAAGAAGTTTTGATGAGTCGTCAACATTTCTTAAAACTAACCTTACCGGAAACCTACCGAAACTTGGTTATTAATGATATAAAATACGATTATACCATGGGATATTCAGGTCAACCCGGTTTTCGAGCAAGTATTTGTACTCCTTTTTATTTTTATGACTTGGATTTGGAAGCTCCATCGCATCTGAAAATTTTTCCATTTGCAGTAATGGATGCCACATTTAAGTACTATTTAAAATCGTCTCCTGAAGAAGCAAATACAGAAATCCAAGAACTTTTAGAAATTGTTAAATCTGTAAATGGAACTTTTATCAGTGTTTGGCACAACGAATCGCTATCCGACGAAGGGATTTGGGCAGGCTGGAGAAATGTTTACATTAATCTACTAGAGAAAGCAGCAAAAACCAATTTTTAATTATTGAATTTTTTATTTTTACACTATCACTAAACTAAAAACAAGCGCATGGAAATCATTCACTTAGGTAAAACAAACTCGATTTTCAATCAGTTTATTGCTGAAATTAGAGACGAAAAAGTACAAAAAGATTCCATGAGATTCAGAAGAAATTGTGAACGTTTAGGAGAAATATTTGCTTACGAGATTAGTAAAAAACTGAACTATGAAGATAGGGAGATTACCTCTCCTCTCGGAACTTCTATAATTCCATTGATTGACGAGCAACCGGTTTTATCAACTATTTTGAGAGCCGGACTTCCCCTTCACCAAGGACTGCTGAATTACTTTGACAGAGCTGACAATGCATTTATTTCTGCTTATCGCAAACACGACAAGAGTGGAAATTTTGAAATTGAACTAGAATATATTGCCAGCCCGGACATTGAAGATAAAACCTTAATTCTTTCAGACCCAATGTTAGCTTCGGGTGCTTCAATGGTTGTAACCTACAAGGCATTACTCCGTAAAGGCACTCCAAAGAAATTACATGTTGTTGTATTAATTGCAAGCACTCAAGGTTTAGAATATATACAACGATTTCTACCAGTTAATTCAACCATTTGGGTTGGTGCTATTGATGAAGAACTCACCGCACAATCCTATATTGTCCCTGGATTAGGTGATGCAGGCGATTTAGCCTTCGGCTCCAAAGAGTAATTTTTTATACCACATTCAAGTAGCTCAATTTATTGCATTTCTACATCAATCTCAATATTGAGTATCTTTGCAGGTATGGAATCTATTATAGAAATACTAGTATTATTACTCATCTCAGCAATCAAATTTATTTTTGCAGCAGGGTATCTGCTGGTTGAGAGAGAGCATCCATATTCTGAAGTATTCTTGATTTTACTATCCGGCGGCATCATTGGAACCTTCGTTTTTTACTATTTCAGCGAATGGACACACAAGCTTCTAAACCGTTTTTTTAAAATCAAAAAAAAATCAAAAATTTTTACTCACCAAAACAGGAAACTTGTGCAATTCAAATCAAAATATGGAATTATAGGAATTGCTTTATTAACACCCGTATTTTTTTCTATCCCTATTGGCTGTTTTATTGCAGCTAAGTTTTATAAAAACAAAAAAAATACATTACCTGTTTTATTGCTTTCAGTATTATTTTGGTCGGCTGTTTTACCCCTCATCAAATTGTGTTGGCAACCGTAGAAAAGATAAAATTATTTTTTTACCTACTTTAGCTGTTTGAATTTTAGAACTCCATAAAATGAAAAACGAGCAAGATATTCCTAAAATTTTAATCGTTGAAGACGAAGTTAGAGTTTTGCAGTTCATTAAACAAGGATTGGAAGAAAACGGTTTTGAAGTTGATTATGCTTATGATGGTGAATGTGGAAGAAAATTAGCCTTTTCTAAAAAATACGATTTGATAGTGTTAGATGTTATCATCCCTCAACTCAATGGATTAGAACTTTGCAAAAAAATTAGAGAAACCGATAAATCGATAAAAATCTTAATGCTAACAGCTTTGGGCACTTTAAATGACAAACTTGAAGGATTTGAAGCGGGCGTTGATGATTATTTGGTTAAACCCTTTGATTTCCCTGAATTACTTGCTCGTGTTAAAGTTTTATTAAAAAGAGCCCCCGGTAATATCGAAGAAAATACCAGCTCAGACCATATTATTCGAGTGGCAGATATGGAATTAAACACCTACACAAAAAGAGTTAAAAGAGGTGGAAAAGAAATTCGCTTAACAGCTAAAGAATATGCTCTCTTGGAATTGTTGTGTATCAATAAAAACAGAGTATTAAGCAAAGTAGAAATTGCCGAAAAAATTTGGGATATAACTTTTGATACAGGTACAAATGTAATTGAAGTGTATATCAACTTTTTACGAAAAAAAATTGACCACGACTTTGAGTTAAAGTTACTACATACATTGGTAGGATTAGGATATACCATTAAAGACATTTAACATGAAAATCAGAACTCGGTTTACCCTTTTGTTTTCCGTTATTGTTGGAGTAATACTCTTCTTTTTCTCATTTTCAATTTATTATCTATCCGAAAATTACAGACAAAACGATTTTCATTCGCGACTACACGACAGAGGAATAGTTAAACTCAAACTTTTTTTATCAGTTAAAGACAGTAATACCACCTTTTCAAACCCTGAAATCGATGACAATGAATTCCACACAATTAACCAAGAAGCTTTTGCATTTTTTGACCACAACAGAATGTTGCTGTATCACGATAAAAACGCAACAATTCCCTCTCAAATAATTGTCTCAAAAATTACTTCTGAAAATCCGTATCTAAGCAATAAAAACAACATTGAAAGCATCGGATTTACCTATAATTTTAACAATAATAAATACTATGTGGTGTCTTCAGGGTATGATAAGCACGGAATGAGTTATATAGATAACCTGAAGCAAATTTTATTTTTTAGAGGATTTGTGTTGATGCTAGTAATTTTTATCAGCGGATGGCTTTATGCAGGCAGGTTCTTGAAGCCTATATCAAATATAGTTCAGCAAGCATCTAAAATCAATTACAGCAATATGTATCAACGCTTGAACTCAAGTAATTCAAACGATGAAATTGGTCAATTAACCACAACCTTTAATAAAATGTTGGAACGATTGGAAAAATCATTCAATGCCCAAAAAAGATTTGTTTCTAATGCTTCACACGAGTTAAGAAATCCGTTAACAGCTATAAATGGGCAAATTGATGTTGCTTTGATGAAAGAAAGAGAAAACGAAGAATATAAAAAAGTGCTCCACACCATTTCCAAAGACATTAAAAACATTCGAACCCTTATTAATAATTTACTCGAACTGGCTAATAATGACGAAGTTCTAATTCAGCATTTTGAAGACATAAGAATTGATGAAATTCTTTGGGAAGTTAGAGAGGAGATTCTCAAAATAAACCCTGAATATTCTATTTCTATTCATTTTGAAAACCTGTTGGATAACGATAACTTCCTAATATGCAAAGGAGACAAAAAACTCCTTGAAACCGCTTTCTTAAATGTTATAGATAATGCCTGTAAATTTTCTGAAAACAAAACAGTTGAGGTTAAAATTATTTCCACAAAATCAAATATAATATTACACTTTATAGACCAAGGAATTGGTATGCCCGATTCCTTTTTAAATCAAATTTTTGAACCCTTTGCTCGTGGTAGTAATACCATTGGAATTCAAGGCAACGGAATAGGTCTTTCATTGGTATATAGAATCATAAAACTACATTCGGGAAAGATTTTTATTCGTTCTCAAGTTGACAAAGGAACCGATGTTGAAATTGTTCTACCAAACATCAGTTAATTTTAAGTTCATTTTAATTTCAACGACAATTTCGATTAATTAGTCGTTAAAATTTTAATTTTTTTTAAGTTCAAATTAACTGTGTTTTAAGTCTTCATAAGAAAACTTTGTATTGTCAGATTTTCTTATGAAAGAATCAATTTTATATCAAATCATAAACGAGCAAAAATTAGCAATAGCAAAACTATTTCCAAGCTATTTTGCCCTAACAATGGCAACAGGAATAGTTTCTATGGCAGCATTTTTAGTTGGAATTCCGTTTGTTGGAGAAAGTCTTTTCTACTTAAATATAATCTTTTACATTATTCTTTGGATTCTAATCATATTTAGACTTTTCCTATACCCTAACAATTTATTTGCTGACATTTCTGACCACTCAACAGGACCTGGATTCCTGACTATGGTTGCCGGAACAAATGTACTCGGAAGTCAATTTATTATTATAAACCACAATTATCTGGTTGCAGAGTTGATGTTTTATCTTGGAATAGCATTATGGATAATTTTAATTTATTCCTTTTTTATTATTATCACCGTTAAACGTGGAAAACCTTCTCTTGAAAAAGGCATCAATGGTATTTGGTTATTAATGGTTGTGGCAACTCAATCCATTTCAATTTTAGGCACACAACTGGTAAACCACCTTCCTTTTCCTAAAGAATTAATACTTTTTTTATCACTGGTTTTGTTTTTGTTCGGCTGCTTGCTCTACATCATTATTATTACTTTAATCTTTTACAGACTAACTTTTTTCGAGCTCCGAGCTGAAGAGTTTGCCCCTCCTTATTGGATAAATATGGGAGCAGTTGCCATAGTTACTTTATCAGGCTCTGTTTTAATGCTGAATGCAGAACATTGGGATTTTCTAAATTCGCTACTCCCCTTTTTAAAAGCATTCACTTTAATGTTCTGGGCAACAGGTACTTGGTGGATTCCACTTATTATAGTGCTTGGTGCATGGAGGCACTTCTATCAACTTATCCTTATTTCTTATCATCCACAATATTGGGGAATGGTTTTCCCTCTGGGAATGTACACTGTTTGCACACTGCGATTATCACAAATAACCGGACTCAGTTTTCTTAAAAATATTCCTGACTTTACGGTTTATGTTGCCTTGTTTGCTTGGGTTGTTACCTTTTCAGGACTAATCTATAAGATTATTGGAAACAGCATCAAAAATTTAAAAATAATTAATTATAAATAACTTAAATTGATTAACTATGAAAACAACAGATGTTACCATCGAAACTCCACTAACACCAAAAGAGTTGTTCGATAAACTACGATCAATGACGATCACAAATTTTTCTCAACTTCATGAAGTTCCAAGTGCTGATTATTACGGAGAAGTTGACAATTTTTCTTTTGACATTATGAATGTTCACTACGGACCCATGAGTTCAGTGCCTTCAATACAAGGTGAAATTGAAGAAGGGATAAACAAAACCACTATCAATATTAAAATGGATATTGAACGTCATTATAAATTAGCTCGAAATATGTATTATAGCACACTATTTCCGATTGGAGCTATTGTGTTACTACTAAGTTTTCTTGTGTTGGGAGGAACGGATTATCAACTACATGGATTTATTTTTTCTGGTTCTTTTATGGCTTGTGCCGTACTTGTTGTAATCCTTACAAAAACCTCTCTATTAACCACTAAACGCAGAGAACTTAAAAATTTTGCAGCAAAAATTAATGGAATTATTAAAATCAACTAATCCCTACTTACCATGAAAACTCAAAACTGCAAATTCTGTGAAAACTCCTGTATTTTTAATGGAATTGACACTACACAATGGCTTCAAAATACTAACTTTAAAAGTGGTGAAACAATTTTTACGGAAGATGATTCTGTAAATGGTTTGTATGTAATGAAAAAAGGTTCTGCCAGAGAATTTTCTTCTGTAGATTTAGTATTAAACGAATCTACATCTCAAATTTCAAACGGTGATATTTTTGGACATATTGATTATAGAGGCGAAAAACACATAAGAAGTGCCGTGGCAATAGAAAATTCAGAAATTTGCTTATTTACAAAAGAAAAATTGTATGATTTATGTTTAAGCTACACAAACTTATCTCTAAAACTTATCAAATTTTTTGCTGCTGAACTAAGCAAATCTGACCAACGAACCAAAGTAAAATATAAAGCATAGCTTATTCTTTTACTATTTTAATTAAAGAATTTTCAACTTCCAAGAAGTAAATACCGGTTGACAAAAATTCAGTTGGAATTTCTGATTTTAACTCTCTGATTTTTTCAACGTAAACAATTTTTCCTGAAATATCTTTTATTTGTATAGTTTGATTGATTAAAGAATTATTTACTTCAACAATAACCTTGTTAGAAAACGGATTAGGGTATATTTTCATACCATCAGAAATCTCATTATTCAGCCCTGTTGGAAAATCTACATTCACCAGTTGAGAATCTAAAACAGAAATATTATTTACACTATCAATTACCAATGAAAAAATCTTTCCTGCCGGAGTTCCTTCAAACCGAATGTCATTTGCCGGATTTTGCCCTACTGTTACTGTTTCCACTCCGGTTCTAGATTTATATACTTTTATATCATCAACCTGAAAAATACAATTTCCGCTTCTAAGTGAAATTTGATTTCCAATCGTTAGTGGAGTGCTATCAGTCCAAGATTCAATAAAAATATCATTTACAAAAACATCTATTTTTCCGTTTGATTTATCGTAAACAATCTTTGCATCATACCATGTAGAAGCAGAAAAACTAAACGGAACATCTTTTGTGAGGCTAAACACATTATTGGTTACCTCATAAAATTGAAGCTTTGAATTGTCTTGCCTAAACCAAACAAAATAAGAGTTTCCTCTCTCCGACTGATTGGCGTCATCACACATAAAATGAAATCCGGCTCTCCTGTTTCCTGCTGTTCCAGAAATGTTAAATTTAAAATTATACAAGAACTTAGATTGATTGTTTTGATTACAATCAGTAAACAAGTTGCTATTCCCAATATTTTGGTCGGTTTGATTAAGAATTCCTGAATTTACACTCCAAGTGCCTGCAAAAGATGTCCAAAATGAAGGTAGTGTGTTCGTAAATTCATCATTGAAAAAACCATTTTGAGTATTTGAAAACCAATCTGTTCCGTCAAAATCAGCTATCTGATAAAATTGGTGTTTAACACCACTTCCTCCAATATTATCTGTGTCTGTAAATGTTGCTATAAAATCATTAGTTACAGGGTTTGCTATGCTTCCAACTGTTGTTGTGGGTTTAATAGTATCTTGAAAACATTGATATGTTGCAACAAAACCAGGCTTTGTTGTTGCATTATCAGAGGTAAACCGAAAAGTTATTGCTCCAGTAGATGAATTAAAAACCGGAGGTATTGTTGTTCCTGTAAATGGACTTCCTGTTATCTGAGGGGAAGCAATTGACTGTCCATCATAGATATATAAAAAATCATAGTTGTTTTCTACATCAAACGATGAAAAGCTAAGCTGAATTGAACTTGCTCCAGTTGGAGCTAATGTCCATGTATAATTCTCGTTGTTGTAATAATTCTTTGAAGGACCTCCAAAATCATGAACTGTACCGCTACATGGTTTTGAATAACAATCAGTCATATAACCTCCTATTCCATTCCATAGTTCAGAATAGCCGTCGTCATATCCCAACGCCCATATTCCCATACCGGCAATACCGGTGTTATTGATATGTTCCAGCCGTTTATAAAAGTTATCTTCCAAACTTATAAAACATTGTTTTGTGTTTCCATCATTGAACACATATATATCAGAAAAACTACTTGCTTCTTGTTGATGATTGGCAGTTGAATAATATCCGGAAACATTATCTTTCACAACTTTATATGTTTTTGAAACTCCATTTGCTGTAGTGCTGGAAGGGATACTTGTAGAGCTTGTTGGCCACTCTCTACCATAATATGGAAGTCCCAATATTAATTTATTTTTAGGACAACCCGCATTCAAATAATAGGTTATTGATTTGGATAAGTTAAAATCATAAGAAGAGCCAAATTGATATAAAGGGTCATTGGGTCCGGCTGTTGCACTTCCAGACCAATAATAATCATAACCCATTATAATAAATTTATCAACTGCACTTCCCATTATTGAAAAATCAAAAACATTACCCCAATCTACAGCATACAGCACTGTGCTAACATCTGACCCCGGGATTGCAGAGTGAAATTGAGTAGCGAGGTTAACCATGAAATTTGCAAAATTTGTTTTTTGTGCTGCAGGAAGTCCTTCAAAATCAACATTAACACCATGAGCACCTCTTGATTGAATCAAATTTATCAAATTGGTAATGAGCGTTTGCTGTGCTGTTGAGCTTGCAAAAAAAGTATTGTGGTCTGAAAAAAGAGTAACACAAAGCGTTACTTTAGTTGTCCCACTGGCTAAAGCAGCATTTACAGCTGCACTAGTAGCCCAACCGTGTGTATCATTTGCATTTCCGGTTGACGCATCAACCTCATAACTAAAAAATGAAAAATGACTCAGTAAATTCCAATCGTAATTTTGATACACATTTCCAACCCAATAGGGATGCCAGCCATACACCACTTTGTTCAAATTGCAGGTAGCTTTTTGTGTGCTTGCTTTTACAGAAGCTTTGGTTATTTGTTCGTAGTATTCCGCATTCGAGTTGCCTAAACTGTTGTAAAATTCAAGCTGTTCTTGATGTATAGACTTTTGTGAAAATGAATGAATAGATGAAACAGCAAATAAAAAAGAAAGAAAAAACTTCATGATTTTTAACAATTTAAAGCTAATTTACTATAAAAACTTAACATTATGTTTAAATTTCTAATGGTGATATTTTTTAAAATAATTATACACTACTTCAATTTAGCTTTTAAGTAATACTAAATTTGTATTCCAAAAAATGTTTTAAACATGAGTTCAAAAAAAGTAGCACTATTAATTCTCGACGGTTGGGGTTGTGGAAATAAATCAAAATCTGATGCAATTTTTAATGCAAACACTCCATTTTATGACAGTTGCCTACAAAAATATCCTCACTCATTTCTGAAAACTTTTGGTGAATTTGTCGGGCTACCGGACGGGCAGATGGGAAATTCAGAAGTGGGACACCTAAACATAGGTGCCGGAAGGGTTGTATATCAAGATTTTGCAAAAATCAACAAAGCTGTTCAAGAAAATACCATAGCTCAAAATCAAACTCTTATTTCAGCTTTTGAATATGCAAATAAAAACAATGTAGCTGTTCATTTTATAGGATTAGTTTCTGACGGCGGAATCCACTCACATCAAAATCATCTTTACAAACTTTGTGAATTGGCAAATAAGTACTCAATCCAAAATTCTTTTATTCATGCTTTTACTGACGGGAGAGATTGCGACCCAAAAAGTGGTAGCGATTTTATAGATATTTTAGAATCCAAAATTCAAAACACAAATTGTCGGTTGGCATCTGTTATCGGTCGCTATTATGCTATGGACAGAGATAACCGTTGGGAACGAGTTAAAATTGCTTATGATTTGTTGGTACACGGAATTGGAGAACAAACTCAAAATTTCTCTGAAAGCATGAAACTATCCTATCAGAACAACATTACCGATGAATTTATCAAACCCTTAGTGAAAATTGATTCTAAAAATCTACCTATTGGAAAAATTAAACCCAATGATGTTGTTATTGCCTTTAATTTTAGAACCGACCGATGTAGAGAGATAACTATAGCACTCACCCAAAAAGATATTTACGAACATAATATGACTACGCTACCGTTATATTATGTAACCATGACCAATTACGACAAGACATTTAAAAATATTCATGTTTTATATGATAAAGACAACTTAACCAATACCTTAGGAGAAATCCTGGAAAAAAACAAAAAAACTCAAATTCGTATTGCAGAAACTGAAAAGTATCCACATGTTACCTTCTTTTTCTCCGGTGGAAGGGAAAAGCCTTTTGAAAATGAAAAAAGAATTTTAATAAACTCACCCAAAGTGGCAACCTATGATCTTCAACCGGAAATGAGTGCCGAAGGTGTAACATCTGCAATTTTATCAGAAATTGAAAAAGAAGAAACCGATTTTATTTGCCTCAACTTTGCAAACCCGGATATGGTAGGACACACCGGAGTTTACGAAGCTATCATTAAAGCTGTCGAAAAAGTTGATAGCTGCACTGAACGTATCGTAAAAACAGGTTTAAAATACGGATATTCATTCATTATAATTGCTGACCATGGAAATGCCGACTTTGCTATAAATGACGATGGCACACCTAACACTGCTCATTCAACAAATTTGGTTCCTTGTATTTTGATAGATAGCAAGTATTCAGCAGTTAAAGACGGAAAATTAGCCGATATTGCACCTACAATTCTCAATCTTATGGAAATAGAATTACCAACAGAAATGGACGGTAATAGTTTAATTTAACACTATAAAAAAATGGAATATATAAAAAATTATATAACACAAAACAAAGATAGATTTATTGAAGAATTAATTGAATTGTTAAAAATCCCTTCGATTAGTGCAGACTCTGCATACAAAGAACAAACTTTTAAAACAGCCGATGAAGTAAAAAAAAGATTAATTGAAGCTGGAGCAGACAAGGTTGAAATTTGTCAAACTGATGGCTATCCGGTTGTGTATGGCGAAAAAATAATTGACACAAACAAACCTACAGTTTTAGTTTATGGGCATTATGACGTTCAACCTGCAGATCCTATTAACTTATGGGAAAGCCCACCTTTTGAACCTATAATCAAAAAAACTACAATCCACCCGGAGGGAGCCATTTTTGCTCGTGGAGCTTGTGATGATAAGGGTCAATTTTACATGCACGTTAAGGCTTTTGAACTAATGATGAAAACCAATACATTGCCTTGTAACATTAAGTTTATGATTGAAGGCGAAGAAGAAATTGGTTCAGAAAACTTAGGAACTTTCGTAAAGCAAAATAAAGTTAAACTCAAAGCTGACGTAATATTAATTTCTGACACAGGAATCATTGCTAACGACGTCCCATCTATCACAACAGGGTTAAGAGGATTAAGCTATTTAGAGGTAGAAGTTATAGGCCCAAACCGTGATTTACATTCAGGTTTATATGGAGGAGCTGTTGCAAATCCTATCAATATACTAACAAAGATGATTGCATCTTTAACAGATGAAAACAACCACATAACAATCCCTGGATTTTATGACAAAGTTGTAAATCTGTCAGATGCAGAAAGACAAGAGATGGCGAAAGCCCCAATTACCGATAAAAATTATCTAGAATCATTAAATATTGCTGCTGTTCATGGAGAAAAAGGTTATACAAGTTTAGAGCGTGTTTCAATTCGTCCAACATTAGATGTAAATGGAATTTGGGGCGGTTATATTGGAGAAGGAGCCAAAACTGTTCTTCCATCAAAAGCTTATGCAAAAATTTCAATGCGTTTGGTGCCCCACCAAATTTCTGATGAAATCACTGAATTGTTTTCCAAACATTTTGAAAGCATTGCTCCAAAATCGGTGAAAGTTAAAGTTACCCCACATCATGGAGGTGCTCCTTATGTTACTCCAACAGATTTTAACGGTTATATTGCTGCAAAAAAAGCAATGGAGACAACTTACGGAAAAACCCCTATTCCAGTCAGAAGCGGCGGAAGTATTCCAATTGTAGCTTTATTTGAAAAAGAATTAGGACTAAAATCGGTATTGATGGGATTTGGCTTGGATTCCGATGCAATTCACTCACCTAATGAACATTACGGAATTTTTAACTTTCTCAAAGGAATTGAAACTATTCCGTTGTTTTTTAACTATTACTCAGAAAAATAAATGCTTAAACACTTTTGGCATATATCAATCGGACTTGTGATACTTTTCTTAACTTCATGTATAAAATATGAAGATGTAATTGTAAAAGATGTAACTCAGGTAAGTGTAAATAGCTTTACCGCAAATAAAATTGAACTCACAGCTACCATCAGAGTTGAAAATCCAAATAATTTTAAGATAAATATTGTTGATTCTGATTTTGTGCTTTATGCCAATTCCAATAAAATAGGAAAAGCAAAACTCAAAAATTCGGTTGAACTTCCAAAAAACTCAGATATGGAGCATCAATTCAAGATTTCAACCACTATTGATGAAATGCTTGGAAGTGCTGTGCCTGTTGTATTAGAAGCATTATTATCCCGGCGTGTTGATATTCGAATAAATGGTGGTGTGAAAGCTCAAGCAAAATGGTTAAGCAAAACAGTTCCTGTAGAGTTTAGTAAATCAGTTAATCTGTAAACTGAAATACCGAATAATTCTTGAGTTATCTAAAAGAATTATACATTTGCTTCGAATGAAATAAAACAACTCTTTGAATTGCTTTTTCGTATGAATTTATGGACAACCATCTTCAGGAGTTTTGAAAATCACTTGAATTGAATGTAAAAGCACAATATTTTTTTTGTTTTTGGTTGATTTTAACCTCAACTCATCATGCTTTTTCGCAACAACAAAACAGCACCTTAAATCGAGAGTTTAATTTAATCCAAACAAAAGTTTATAACGAGTTTGGCACATCTGTACACACTTCATTTCAGCCTATAATCCAATCTCATGTTGTTTCTTCATCTCAGCTCAATTGGCTTTCTGAGTCAGAAAAAATTATTTATAATTCTTCGCTTCAAAAACATACACCAAAACCAAAATCAGCATTAAAATGGTTAAACCAATCTTTTCTGTATCAACATTTTCTTGTTGTAGATACCGGAAACTTTTATCTAACCATCGACCCGCTTTTAAATTTAGAATATGGAAAAGATGCTGAGGACAAAAGAACAAATATTGACAATATTTACACCAACACCAGAGGACTAATGATTAGTGGAAATATCGGTAAGAATTTCTCTTTTCGATCTTCTTTATATGAAAATCAGTCTTTTTCACCGGCTTATATCTCTGATTTTGTTAATTCCTATGGAGTTATGCCGGGGCAAGGTAGGGTTAAAAAATTCAAACAAACAGGATTTGATTATGCGTATTCTTCAGCATACATCTCATACTCGCCAACTGCTTATTTGAATTTTCAAATAGGCAACGACAAACATTTTATTGGTGATGGTTATCGTTCTTTATTGCTTTCCGATGTCTCTACAAATTATCCATTTATCAGGGCAACAGCTTTATTTTTAAAGAGAAAAATTCAATACAATAAATTACATGCAGAATTAACCAATCTGGAACGTCGCGATAAAGGTTCTGTTCCTGAGGCTCTTTTTAAAAGAAAAACAATGTCAGTACATTTTGTCAATTGGACTGCAACAAACTGGTTAAACATTGGTTTATTTGAATCAACAGTATGGCAAACAGAAGATTCATCGGGCACTTTACCATTCAATTTTATGCAACTCAATCCAATACCTTTTGTCAATACTCTCAAAACCGGTTTTAATAATACTCATCACTCTAGTGTTGGACTAAATGTAAAAATTAAACTGCCTTTCAAAACTGTTCTCTACCACCAAACTGTATATGACGGTAGCACAGATGATACAAGAATTGGAATTCAAGGCGGACTATCTTATTACGGTATAAAAAATTTAACTCTCCAAAGTGAATTTAATACAATGTCGCCAGATGTTTATGAAAGCAACAACAATAATTACCAAGGATATAATCATTATAATCAGCCCCTGGCTCATTTGTATGGAAATAATTTTAACGAACTAATTGGTATTGTAAATTATAAATACAAACGATTGTTTTCTCAAGCAAAACTTAACTTCGCTGAATACACCGAAAACATTAGTAAACAAAATACTCAAGCCGTTATTATCCAGGCTCATTTGGGTTATTTAATCAATCCCTCTTATAATTTAGCAATAATAGTTGGTGCAACCAATAGAACAGAAAGAATTAATAACTCAACTGACAAAACAAATTACATTTATGTTTCTTTGCTAACCAATTTAAGAAATTTATACACCGATTTTTAATAAATTATTATGGATATTTTATTGCTGCCTTTTATAACCTCTCTGATTATCGTATTATTGGCTACTCCATCATTTATAACAGTTGCCATTAAAAAAAGATTATTTGATGAGCCAACTGAAGAAAGAAAAATACATAACCGAATAGTCCCATTAATGGGTGGATTAATGATTTTTGCTGGAACTGTTTTTTCGTTTCTACTTTGGTTTCCAATTGATGAAATGGGTATTGTAAAATACATTACTCCTTCTCTATTGTTAATGCTTTTTGTCGGTATGAAAGATGATATAATTGGAACATCACCAACTAAAAAGTTGGCAGCCCATTTGATTGTTGCATTTATAATGGTTTTTATGGCAGGAATTAAACTGACAAGCCTTCACGGACTTTTTGGTATTCGTGAAATACCCGAATGGACAGGAGTTTCTTTATCCATTTTTACATATATAGTTATTATCAATGCATTTAATTTAATAGACGGTGTTGACGGTTTGGCAGGTGGAATTGGTCTGATTGCTTCAACACTGTTTGGCTTATGGTTTTATTTTGCCGGGGATTTAGTTTATGCAGTACTTTCTTTTGCTTTATCGGGTGGTTTGTTGGGTTTCTTACGTTTTAATTTTAATCCTGCAAAAATTTTTATGGGTGATTCCGGTTCTTTAACAATTGGATTTTTATTTTCAGTACTGGCTATAGAAATGATAGAGTTTGATGCTACAAGACCCCTACCGGATATTATTTCAACTATTTCAAAGCCAATATTAGCTATGTCCATTTTGGTATATCCATTGATTGATACAATTCGAGTGTTTGCTCTTCGAACTCTAAAAGGTGTTTCACCATTTACAGCAGATAGAAACCACTTGCATCACAAATTATTAGATTTAGGACTTTCGCATCGCAAAACAGTGTTTGTGATTTATTTCTTTAATCTCCTGATTGTTGGAGTAAGCATATTTGCACAAAAATTTGACCCTAGCTATTCATTTGTAGTAATAATTTCATTAGTTATTATCTTAATTGAAATACCGGATTTTATCATCAAATTCAGGAAAAAATAAGAACAAAGCATTACATATCAGTTATAATGTTGAGCTTATTTGCTCAAATTGGATACAACCAAAACTACTCTATTCCAATTAACAGAAGTATTGAGTCATTTTTTATTCAACAACTCGACACATCGAGTCAATTTCATAGTGGGATTAAACCTTTTTTCAAAGAAGAAGCCCATAAAATTATTAATACCGATTCACTAGTTAATAGTTTTTCAATTTCAACAAATAGTTCTTTGCTTGACCAAATCTTAAATAAAAATTTGATTGATATAAAAAAAGAAAAATTTTCTTTTGAAATAAATCCTATATTAAATTCCGGCGGAGGTTTAGAAAAGCTTCCTTCTAGAAAAGTAGGAATATCAGAAATTGCTTTTGGAATGGGTATTAAGGTGTCTTTCCAAAAAAAATGGACTGGAGAGTTTGATTTCTTAGCTGACAACTCACAATATCCATTACATATTGATTATTTGTTAAAACAGCAATTTGCAGGTCAAGGATACGGTTACACAAAAAATCAACAAGCTATGTATTTTCAAGGTAATATCTCCTTTAAAGCCGATGAAGTTTTTACATTTCAAGCCGGAGTTGGTAAAAATTTTATTGGCGACGGTTATCGCTCTTTATTTTTATCCGATTACTCAAACAGTTATCCCTACTTTAAAGCTACTGCAACAATTTGGAAAATTAAATACACTGCTTTATATACTAATTTTCAGGACATCAGATACGGAAGCGGCAGTTATTCAGATTTTAGACATAAATTTTCAACCATTCATCATCTGAGTCTTAATGCTACTAAATGGTTAAACTTAAGTTTTTTTGAAAGCATTGTTTTTGAAGCTCAAGAAGGGAGTTTTTATAGAGGCTTTGATTTGAGCTACCTCAATCCGGTAATTTTTCAACGCCCGGTGGAATATCATCAGGGATCTGCTGATAATGCTCTTCTTGGAGGTGGGTTTAAAATAAAAATTAAAAAAAATAATATTCTTTATAGTCAATTGCTTTTAGATGAATTTTTACTTTCTGAAATTAGAGCAAACAAAGGTTGGTGGGCAAATAAATACGGGTATCAATTTGGAATAAAGTTTTATGATTTTGCGAGTATTAAACATTTAAAATTACAAGCTGAATACAATGTTGTTAGACCATTTACTTATAGCTACTTTGAAGAGCCTAGCAGAATGAATACGCTTCAAAACTATGGACACTACAATCTACCGCTTGCCCATCCGCTGGGAGCTAATTTTACTGAAATTGTAGGTATTGTTTCATATTATAAAAATCGGTGGTTGATTGAATTTACAAATACTTTTGCTACAGTTGGTTTAGACACAAATACAACCTCAAGCATAGGACAAAACATATACCTACCATACAATCTCAGAGAAAAAGAATATGGATACCAAACTAGTGGAGGATTAAAAACCACTATCGTGAATAATTCTTTAAAAGTTTCCTTCCTTTTGAATCCAAAAATGAAAACTATCCTTTCTTTGGAAATAAATAATAGAAGTTATAAAAATAATCACTCTTCTTTTTCAAGTAATTGGATTACAATCGGATTAAAAACCGCATTGTTCAATCGTTATTTTGATATTTAAAATGGATAGAAAATAGGAATAAACACAGTAGCTATAATCCAGAAAAGAATATTTAAAAGAGTTCCAACTCTTATAAAATCCATGAATTTGTAATTCCCTGCACTATATACCATGGCATTACATTGATAGCCAATGGGTGTCATAAAACTAGCAGAAGCAGCAAATGTAATTGCCATTAAAAACGGCGTAGAATCCAGTTTCATACTCTCTGCAGTAGCAATTGCAATTGGTGCTAATAATGCAGCGGTAGCATTGTTTGACATAACTTCAGTTATCAAGGATGTAACTAAATATAATCCAGAAATAATAGCCACCGGACCCCACCCTCCCATATTACCAACAATAATTTCAGCAGTTAACTTGTCAAGTCCTGAATTTTTCATTGCAACACCTATTGTTAAAGAACCAACCATTAAAAACACAATTTTCCAGTTTATAGCATCATAGATTTCCTTCATGTTTAAACTCTTCAACAATACCAACAAAACAACACCGGATATAGTTCCTGCCATTATATCTAAAATATTGAAAGCTGCAAGACCAATGATACTTAACATTACTAAGATTACAATAAAAAATTTCTTACGGTCAAAATCAAGTAATGAGCTTTCTGATATTAAAATAAATGGACTATTTTGTTCTGCTTCCAATCTTTTTAGCTCTTTTACAAAGTGGTTTTTTACCTCAGCCAAAATAACATCTCCAGCCCTCATTTTCACACTATATAAATTTTCATGAACTACCTCATCTCTATGTTGAATTGCAAACGGTACAGCTCTAAATCTTCTACGAAAGTCAACTTCTTTTAGTGTTTTGTCTTCCAATTCCGAATTTGAAGTAATAATCATTTCAACCAGAGTAGTGTGCTTTCTTTTTACATCTTCCCCACCAATTTTGAAAGTTGAGTCCACCATAATTTTTGCTCTGTCCTTGAGTAATTTTATTTTTTCAACATCGCATCTCACCTTCAATACGTCATTAGCATGTAAAACAAAATCTCCAGCGGGTAAATGATAAGATGTTTCGCCTCTCCTAACTTCAATTACGTCCATTTCTATTTCTTTCACTAAGGCACAATCCATGATAGATTTTCCAACTGAATCAGAATTCTCCAGTAACTCAATTTCAGATAGATAATTTCTCATTCCAAACTTTGTATTCAAATCCTCAATTTTTCTAGATGGCAACAAGCGAACACCAACAAAAACGACATATAAAATACCGGCAATCAAAAACACCACTCCCATTGGAGCCATATCAAACATAGCGAATGGTTTCAATCCTTCTTTTTCGGCAATTCCACTTACCAGTATATTTGTTGAAGTACCTATAAGTGTACAGGTTCCACCAAAAATAGTTGCAAAAGACAATGGGATAAGCATCTTTGTAGGACTTTGCCCTGATGCTTGTGCTATTTGTAAAACTACAGGAATAAAAATTGCTACAACAGGCGTATTGTTGATAAAAGCAGATATAAAAGCCACTACTACCATCATTAAACTTAAACCCAATGTAAAATTGGTTCTGAAAAGATTTGATAATCGGTGAGTGAAAAACTGTAAAGCCCCTGTTTTTAATATCGCTGCACTTAAAACAAACATAAAAGCAACAGTAATTGTAGCTTTATTGCTAAATCCTTCAATGCTTTGTTCAGGGGTTATTACCCCAAAAATCACCAAGGAAGCAATAAGAATAAGGGCAACCAAGTCAATTGAAAGCAACTCAGTGATAAAAAGAATTACAGCTCCTGTAATTATAATCAATGTGATTATTGCGTCAGCAGTCATTTAGTTAAAAAAATAATAAACTAATCCTATCAACACAATGAAATACAACAAAACTCTTGTGTTTGCACTTCTGGTTTTAGACTTTCTGTTATTGGATAGCCAATTATGATGTAAAGAGGTTTGATAAGAGCCTGAATTTTTTCCTTCTCTTTCAAATTTTATTTCTTTAGAAATTCTATCGTACCGCTCATTCATTTTTTCTTTTTGCTCATTGTAATAACGAGGCTCATAATAAAATTGATGAGGTTTCTTGGTTTTAAAAAATGAAGGAATCTTTAACTGAAGCATGTTTTCAATCGTTTGAACAAATATACAACAAAATGCTCCAAATTTTATTTGTTTCAATTGGGGTAATTAAACTTAATTTTGAAAATGGTTTGGAACGAAATTCTACAAGGTAATTATTCAAAACAAACAAAAGATTTTGTGATAGAATATCTAATTTCTAATCCACATGAAATTAAAAACTTGTTTAATTATTTAACACATAAAAACCAACACATAGGCAATTACGCCGGTTGGATAATTTCCTATTTAGCTGAATACAACAACAAATTAATTCAGCCGCATATTAGCATTTTAGTAAAAGTTTTTGACACAAAAGACAATAATCCGGCTCTCATTCGTAATACATTTCGAACTTTACAGTTTTTAAATATCCCAAAGCAACACGATGGCTTGATTCTTTCAAAAGGATTTGAGAGTTTAAATAACAGCAACAGTGCAGTTGCTATAAAAGTTTTTGCAATGACAGTTATTTATAATTTATCCTTAAAATATCCGGAAATTCAATCTGAATTAAAATTATCTTTAGAAAATCAATTTGAACAACAAAGTGCAGGATTCAAAAGTCGAGCACTAAAAATTTTAAAAAAAATAAAAAAATGAATATAGGAATAGTGTGTTACCCAACATTTGGCGGAAGTGGTGTTGTTGCAACTGAATTAGGAAAAGCATTGGCTTTTAAAGGGCATAAAGTACATTTTATTTCATACCAACAACCGGTAAAATTGGACTTATTTTCCGAAAATATATTTTATCATGAAGTGAAAGTTTCTGAATATCCACTCTTTGATTATCAACCCTATGAATTGGTATTAACAAGTAAACTGGTTGATGTTGTTCGGTTTGAAAAATTAGACTTGTTGCATGTTCATTATGCTATACCCCATGCATCAGCTGCGTATATGGCACAAAAAATACTGGCTAGCAAAGGAATAAATATTCCTTTTATTACAACGCTACATGGAACAGATATTACACTCTTGGGAAAAGACGCATCTTTTGAGCCTGTCATTACTTTTACTATTAATGAGAGCAATGCAGTTACTGCAGTTTCAGAAAGCTTAAAAAAAGATACATATCGCCATTTTAGAATAAACAGAGATATCGAAGTAATTCCAAATTTCATTTGTTTTAATGAGTATAAAAAAATTAAAAATACTGAAGCCTTAAAAAAATCCTTTGCTCCAAATGGGGAAAAATTATTGGTTCATGTTTCCAATTTCAGACCAGTAAAACGAGTGTTTGATGTTGTTAAAATATTTGATATCATTAGAAAACAAATTCCTGTAAAATTACTTATGGTTGGAGATGGCCCGGAGCGTCATAGTATTGAAGAACTTTGTAGAGAACTTAATGCTTGCGATTCAATTAAATTCTTAGGAAAAGTTCGAGACACAGAAAGAATTTTATCAATCTCTGATTTATTCTTACTCACCTCAGAATCTGAAAGTTTTGGGTTGGCTGCATTAGAAGCTATGGCGGCAAAAGTCCCTGTAATCAGTACAAATACCGGTGGTATTCCTGAGGTTAATATTCATGGAGTTTCAGGATTTCTGAGTAATGTCGGCGATGTTGACGATATGGCAAAAAATGCGTTGACTTTGTTAAAGGACGAAAATTTGTTTAAGAAATTTCAAAAAAATGCATTCCAACAAGCTCAAACATTTAATATCTTTAAAGTACTTCCAAAATATGAAGAATTGTATGAATCTTTATTGAAACAGAAAATTTAGAACTTACATTTTTAGAGGCATTTCTATACCCATCAAATTCATTCCTGATTTAATTATTTTTCCAACATTTTCGGAAAGAGCTAATCTAAACTCCAACTTTGATTTATTCTCTTCTCTGAGTATTTCAATAGTTTGGTAGAAATTATTAAATTCTTTTACCAATTCAAAAATATAGTTACAGAGTATAGCAGGACTATAATTAACTCCCGCTTCTTTTATCACTGAAGGATATTCATTCATCAATTTGATTAAATTGATTTCCTTTTCGTTGGATTGAACTGTTGAAATTTTAGCTATGTAATTCAGTTTTTTTCCTTTTTCTAAAAGTGATTGAATTCTTGCATATGTATATTGAATAAAAGGACCTGTGTTTCCATTCAAATCGATGGATTCTTTTGGGTCAAATACCATTCCTTTTTTGGGGTCAACTTTTAGCAAATAGTATTTAAGTCCGCTCAACCCAATCATTTTATACAAATTTTCTTTTTCAGTTTCGCTTAAATTTTCAACATGACCTCGTTCTTGAGTCGAAGTTTTTGCATCTTGAATTATGCTACACATCAAATCATCAGCATCAACCACTGTTCCTTCTCTTGATTTCATTTTTCCCTCTGGCAACTCAATCATTCCGTAAGATAAATGATAGCATCCTTCTGCCCAATTATACCCCATCTTTTTTAATAAAGTAAATAACACTTTAAAATGATGATTTTGTTCATTTCCTACTGTATATATCAACCCATTCAAACTTGGGTGTTTTTTGTATCGCTCAATTGCTGTCCCTATGTCTTGTGTAATATAAACCGAAGTCCCATCAGCTCTTAACAAGAGTTTATCATCCATTTTATCGTCTTTCAAACTACACCATATTGAACCATCTTCTTTCTGATAAAAGATTTTATTTTTTAATCCCTGTTCTACATAATTTTTCCCGAGTAAATAGGTATCAGATTCGTAGTATATTTCGTCAAAATCTACTCCCATCGTTTTATAAGTTACGTCAAAGCCTTCATAAACCCAACTGTTCATTGTTTTCCATAAGCTTACAATATTCTCATCTCCACTTTCCCATTTTTGTAACATAATTTGAGCCTCTTTAAAGATGGGAGCTTCTTTTTCAGCAGTTTCTTTATCCATACCCTTTTCAACCAATTCGTTTATTTCCTTTTTATAGGCTTTATCAAACTCTACATAATATTTTCCAACAAAATGATCTCCTTTCATTTCGGTTGATACCGGTGTTTCTGAGTTCCCATATTTTTGCCAAGCAAGCATACTCTTGCAAATATGAATTCCTCTATCATTAATTACTTGAGTTTTATAAACGGTATGTCCATTTGCTTTTAAAATATTTGCTACAGAATATCCTAAAAAGATATTTCTTAAATGCCCTAAATGCAATGGTTTATTCGTATTTGGAGAAGCATATTCAACCATAAATACTTTGCCTGAATCAGAAAAAGTTCCAAAATTGCTGTCCTGAGATATTTTATTTAAAACAGAAAACCAATGGTTTGAATTTATTGTAAGATTTAAAAATCCTTTAACAACGTTATAATTTTCAACATCTTCAACTGAATTTACAAGAAAATTTCCAATTTCTGTAGCTGTTTGTTCCGGTGATTTTTTTGAAATTTGTAAAAACGGAAAAACCACAAGTGTTAAATCACCAACAAATTCTTTTTTAGTTTTTTGAAGTTGAACTAACTTACTATCTATACTATGATGATAAAGCAACTGAATTGCTTCAACTGTTTTATCAACTATTATTTGTTCCATAATTGTTTTTAATTTTCTTTTTGTAATCCAATTGTATTTAGGTTAAATAAGTTTGGTTACATCATTTATAATATCAAAAGCAGCTTCAGCCATAGCATTTCCCCTATTATCTAAACAAGGGTTAACTTCCACTATTTCTAAACATGCTAATTTTCTAGATGAAATTATTCCCTTTATTATTTGTTTAATTTCAACTTGGTCAAAACCCTTTGAAACAGGAGTTCCTGTTCCTTTAGATATTAAATCACAATCCATACTGTCCACATCAAATGAAATATAGATATAATCAACATTCTTTAACTTTTCAACAGCTTCAGAAACACAAATTTCCAATCCTCTAAACCTTACTTCTTCAACTTTATAATTTTTTATCTTATGCTTGATAATATTAATATCTTCTTGTTCTTCAGTGTCTCTGACTCCAAAATAAACCAAATCACTGTGCAAAATTTTTGGTTGTATTCCACCAATATTTTTGATTGCTTCCCAATTCTCAAAAGTTGTTGCTGTAACCGAATTTCGTTTGCAGTCCATATTATCATCGCCTAATGCAGCAGCCAATGGCATACCATGAACATTGCCTGAAGGTGTTGTATAGGGAGAGTGCATATCCGCATGCGCATCAATCCAAACTACTCCAATTCTTTTATCAGGGTAAGTGCATTTTAATCCACTAATAGTGCCTAAAGCTGAGGAATGATCACCCGATAGTATTAGTGGAAATTTTTCTTCCTTTAAAGTTTCCATTACATAATTACATAGATTCTCACATACTTCTCTCACCTTGCCAATACGAAGTGCATAAGGGGTGTATTGCTTTTCATAAACAGCTTCATTTGAGGTTGGCACATCAACATAACTATGCTGATTAAAGAAATCACTACCGGCATTAATTGCAGCAATTTCTATTGCATCAATACCTAAATCAGAACCTCGTGTGCCGGCACCAATATCAGACCGATTCTTAATAATTTTAATCTCTTTCATAGTTATTTTATTCAAAAAATTAATATCCAAGTTAATTACTTTGTTACTTTTGCAACAATGTAACTCAATTCAATTGAAATCATGAAAAACAAATATCAAGATTTAATAGAACAAACTTTTTTCTTTCCTCAAGAAGGATACGAAGTTATCGAAAATGAACTGTATTTCAATAAAATTCCTTTAATGGATATAATAAAACAATACGGAACACCATTAAAATTAACTTATTTACCCAAGATTTCAGAGCAAATCAATAAAGCCAAAACAATGTTTAAAGTTGCAATGGCTAAAACAAATTATGACGGAACTTATACCTATTGTTATTGCACAAAAAGTTCACACTTTTCATTCATCTTAGAAGAAGTTTTAAAAAATGATGCTCATATCGAAACATCATCTGCTTATGATATTGAAATTATCAAACAATTGTATTCCGAAAAGAAATTAACCAAAAATAATTATATAATCAGTAATGGTTTCAAAAGAGAGCCCTATTTAGAAGGCATCACCCAGTTGATGAAAAATGGCTTTAACATTATTCCCATTTTAGACAACAAAAGTGAGCTGGATTATTACATTAAAAATGTTAAAAGTACATTAGACATTAATATTGGAATCAGAATTGCTTCAGAAGAAGAACCTTCTTTTCAGTTCTATACTTCTAGGCTAGGTATAAGACACAAAGATATTAAGGAGTTTTATAAGACTAAGATCAAACCACAAAAGAACATTAAACTTAAAATGCTCCATTTTTTCATCAATACAGGAATTAGAGATACTGCATACTATTGGTCTGAATTGTTAAAAGCTCTTAATGTATATTGTGAACTTAAAACGGTATGCCCAGAACTTGAAGCGTTGAATATTGGAGGTGGTTTGCCTTTCAAAAACTCACTGGGCTTTGAATTTCAATACGAATATACTATAGAAGAGGTTGTTGCTCAAATCAAAGAATATTGCAATGGAAGAGGCGTTAAAGAACCTAACATTTTTACTGAATTTGGCTCATTTACAGTTGCAGAAAGTGGTGTAAATATTTATTCCATTATTGATGTGAAAGAGCAAAACGATACAGAAATGTGGTATATGATTGATAACTCTTTTATTACAACATTACCTGATGCATGGGCTATAAATCAAAGATATATTTTGTTAGCCATAAACCATTGGAACAACGATTTTAAAAGAGTTAACCTTGGGGGAATGACTTGTGACAGTCTTGATTATTATAATTCAGAAGCCCATATCAGTCAAATTTTCTTACCAAAAACAGATAATACATCAACAGACCCTTTATATATTGCTTTTTTTAACACCGGTGCTTATCAAGAATCATTGAGTGGATATGGTGGAATTAAGCACTGTTTGATTCCTTCTCCAAAACATGTTGTTGTAGATATTGATGAAAATGGAGACTACACCACTAAACTTTTTAGTAAAGAACAAAGTGCAAAATCAATGCTAAAAATACTGGGTTATTAGTCGATAAATACTATTTATTTAGCTTCAAAATAAATACATTTATCTCTTTTTCATAAAAGATTTATACATTTGTGCTTCATGCAAAAAAAAATGAGATTTAATAATCTAACCAAGTTATTTGTTTTTATTTTCATTTCGCTTGTTATTTCAAGTTGTGGTGATGGTGTAAGCAATAAAACTGAAGGTGTAATTGAATATAAAGTTTCTTATCCAAAAATGGAAAAAGACAACTTTATGCGTGATTTTATGCCAGAAAAAATGATTGTGAAATTTAAAGATAATACCTACACCAATAATTTGAGTGCAGGTATGGGAATGTTTAAATCAAGTTTTATTTGCAGCAAAGAGAATAATGAGTATATACAGTTGGTTAAATTGCTTAACAAACAGTATGCAATGAAATTGAATAAAGATGAGATTGCAAAATCAATGGCAAGCAAGCCAAAATATACCATTGAGTTTACCAATGAAGTTAAAGAAATATTGGGATTTCATTGTACAAAAGCAATTGTAAATATGAATAACGAAGCACAAGATGCTTTTACTGTTTTTTATACAGAGAATTTAAATATTGAAAACCCAAATTGGTGTAATGAATTTGTTGACATCCCTGGGGTTATGCTTGAATATCAGTATGAAAAATATGGCGTTTGTATGAGATTCACTGCCGACAAAATTGAATATTCAAAAATAAATGACGAAGAATTTCAAATTCCAAATGGATACAAACTAATTTCAGAGCCAGAAATGGACAAAGAAATGAAGGAAATTTTTGATAGTTTCAACTGATTTCATTTTTCCAATTTTTATTCACAACTTGTTGTTACTTTATTAAAACAATTGTAAAAGTTTACTTGTTTTGATTTATATACCTTTGATTGATAAAGTATTTTTAATTAGATGGTAAAAAATCAATTCAAAACAACTCCAAACAAAGAATCAGAGATAGCTGAAGTAAAAAATTCAACATCTGAAAAAAGACCTTCAGGAGAAACTATTTTTAAAAAATTTATACATTTAATCAAAGGAGAAAAAACTAAAAATATAGTTGGATTGTTCCTTTTGATTTTTTCAGTTTTTATTACCGTTTCATTCATTTCCTATTTCTTCACTTGGAAAATTGATCAAGACAAACTTGGTGATTCATGGTATAACATACTCTTTAATACAAACATTATCACTGAAAATTGGATGGGAAAAATGGGGGCATTATTATCTCATCAATTCATTTTTAGCGGGTTTGGAATCTCCTCATTTATTATAGCATTTGTTTTGTTTATTGTTGGCATTAAGCTATTTTTTAAAACTGAAGTCATTTCAACAAGAAAACTATTTTTTCATTCCCTATTTTTTATCGTTTGGTTTTCGGTTTGCCTATCATTTGTTCTTAATAAAATTCCTATTTTGGGTGGAGCATTTGGTTACCAATCAAACATTTGGTTGAGCAGTGTAATTGGTAATATCGGCGTTGGTTTAATCTTACTTTTTTCTATAATAAGTTATTTGATAGTTAATTATAATTTTTCATTTGCATCTATCTCCAAGAAAAATAACCAATCAGTTGATGATATTACCCAAAACAACAAAGAAACAATCTACCCTGAAAAAATTTATCAAAAATCAGAAGAAAATTCATTTACAGAAAATAGGATTATACATAAAGTTGAGAATGAGATGAATTTGGAAAATGATAATTCAAATACGGTTGTTGAAAGCACTATTGAGGATAAACAAAGTGAAGTAATTTTAGATTTGTCTGTAACCGAAAAAATTGAAGAAAATAAGGAGACTATTGATGAAGACATAACTTTTGTAGTTGAGAAAACAGAAGTGAAAGAAGAAATTTTATCTGAATCTGAGATAAACCAGAAAGTCGCTGATTTTGGTGAATACGACCCAACTTTAGACCTCTCATCATACCAACTACCACCATTAGAATTATTAAAAGATTTTGGAAATTCTCAAAAAACAGTAACATCGGAGGAACTAGAAGCTAATAAAAATAGAATTTTAGAAACCCTTCAAAACTATAGCATTAAAATCAATTCAATAAAAGCCACTATAGGACCAACTGTTACTTTATATGAAATTGTTCCCGAGGCTGGAGTACGTATTTCAAAAATCAAAAATTTGGAAGACGACATTGCTCTAAGTTTGGCTGCTTTAGGAATTCGTATAATCGCTCCAATTCCTGGAAAAGGAACCATAGGAATTGAGGTTCCTAATCAAAACCCGGAAATCGTTTCAATGAGAACAGTTATAGCATCTGATAAATTTCAAAATGCAAAAATGGAATTGCCCATTGTTATGGGAAAAACAATTACTAATGAAACATTTGTTTTTGATTTAACTAAAATGCCACACTTACTTATGGCTGGAGCAACCGGTCAAGGTAAATCTGTTGGATTAAATGCCGTTTTAACATCATTACTATATAAAAAACACCCATCTCAACTCAAATTTGTATTGGTTGATCCGAAAAAAGTTGAACTTACTTTATACAATAAAATTGAACGTCATTTTTTAGCGAAATTACCTGATACTGAAGATGCAATTATAACTGATAATCAAAAAGTTATAAATACTCTTAACTCATTGTGTATAGAAATGGAACAGCGATACGAACTGTTAAAAGATGCAATGGTGAGAAACATAGTTGAATACAACAGCAAATTTGTTGAACGAAAATTAAATCCTAACGATGGACATAAATTTTTGCCTTATATTGTTTTAGTTATTGATGAGTTTGCAGATTTGATTATGACTGCTGGTAAAGAAGTTGAAACTCCAATAGCAAGGTTAGCACAATTAGCCAGAGCCATTGGAATACATTTGATAATAGCAACCCAGCGTCCATCTGCAAATATTATCACAGGAATAATCAAGGCTAATTTTCCCGGAAGAATTGCTTTTAGAGTAACCTCAGGAATTGATTCAAGAACAATACTAGATTCAAGCGGTGCAGATCAATTAATTGGAAAAGGCGATATGCTTATTTCACAAGGTAATACTTTGGTTCGTGTTCAATGTGCTTTTGTAGATACACCTGAAGTAGAACAAATTTGTGAATTTATTGGAAATCAGAGGGGTTATCCTGAAGTATTTACCTTACCTGAATGTGTAGGGGAATCTTCAACAGGTGGTTCAGGAACTTTTGATGATGACGATAAAGATGCATTATTTGATGAAGCCGCACGAATTATTGTATCAAGCCAACAAGGTTCAGCTTCATTATTACAAAGAAAACTCAAAATCGGGTACAATAGAGCTGGAAGATTAATAGACCAAATGGAACAAGCAAAAATTATTGGTCCATTTGAGGGCAGCAAAGCCAGACAAGTTAATATTACTGATATGGCGAATTTGGAACAGTTTTTGTCAGAAATGAAGAACAACAAATAATTTATTTAAAATGAAAAAAGTAATTCTGTTAATCATTGTATCAATTTTTACAATACAAACACAAGCTCAAGAAGATTTAAAAGCAAAGCAAATATTAGATAAACTAAGCTCTAAAACTAAAGCATATACTTCAATAAAAGCAACATTTCAATTGATTATAAGCAGTAAAAAAGACGGACTTAATGAAACACAAGATGGTTCTATTCAAATTAAAGGTAATAAATACAATTTAGGAATAAAAGGACAAGAAATTCTCTCTGACGGGAAAACAGTTTGGACTTATATTAAAGAATCTGATGAAGTTCATATCAATTCCATAGGATCTGATGAAAGTGATGGAACATTAAGTCCAAACAAGTTATTTACCTTATATGAAACAGGGTTTAAATATAAATATGTTGAGGAAAAAAACAATATTCACACCATCAATTTGTATCCTAAAGATGCCAATTCAAAAGCATTTCACCGAATTACCCTATTTATTGATAAGCTAAAAGAAGAAATCAAAGAAGTTAAAGTATTTGGTAAAGATGGCAGTGAAACTACATATAGAATTAAAACTTTTATAACAAATTCTCCTCTTGCTGACGCTTTGTTTGTGTTTGATAAATCAAAACATCCAAAAGTAGAAGTTATTGATTTAAGAGAATAAATTTTTACATCTAATAAAAAGGAAAGAGGTAATCATAAAAATGATTACCTCTTTCCTTTCTTAACTAAACAACAATATTCTATTTAATAAGAGTTACTTTTCCGATGTAGTCGTGCCATTCATCAAACACATCTTTCACTCTAATTTTATAAACATACACATCAGTAGGTACAATATTTCCATTGTATTTTCCGTCCCAAGATTGGTCTAACCCAATTTCATCGTAAATTTTAATTCCCCATCTGTCAAAAATCATCACATGCAGTTCTTTTAACCCATATCCATCAACGTAGAAAAAGTCGTTAGTAAAGTCGCCATCTGGTGAAAATGCATTTGGAATCCAAATTGCGTAAATAGGTTTAATATCAATATATTTCTGTGTAGTATCTCTACAACCATATACGTTTTCAATTGCAAGAGTAACTAAATAGAAACCTGTATCAGCAAACTCATGAATCGGGTTTTGAACATTTGTAGTAAATCCATCGCCCATATCCCAAGACCATTGAGAGGCGATAATTGAATGATCAGTAAACGTAAGTTCCTTATCCACAATAGAAGCTTCATCATTTGGCCAATACATGAAACTAGCCATAGGTATTGGGAAAGAATGAATGTAGTTAGGTTTGGTTAATGTGGTTTTACAACCAAACTGTGAAGTAGCTGTAAGTGTTATATCATAGTTTCTTACACTACTATTAGAAGGATTTAAGAAACAATTTGACGGATTTTGATTCACATTATCAGGAATATTGTCTCCATTAAAGTCCCAAGCCCACTGGGTTATTGCTCCTGATGAAATTGTTGAATTATCTGTAAACGTAACACAAACTGGAGCACAACCTTCAGTTATGTTTGGAGAAAAATCGACAACTGGCAATGGTTGAACTGTTACAGTCTTCGTAATAGTATCAATACAATTGTGGCTAGTTGTTACAATTAATGTTGCTTGGAAAGTTCCTTCTGTTGAATAGGTATGAGTAGGATTTTGAATAGTGCTTGACGAACCATCAGCAAAATCCCAAGACCATGCAACATTTGTATTGGTTGTGTATAGATTTGAAACTGTTGATTTGTCTTCAAACTGTGTTACGTTGTGTAAACAAACAGTTGTTGGAATAAAATCAACAACGGGCAATGGCCATACTTCAATTCCATTTTTAATAATGGTGTCTTTACAATTGTTGTTTGTGGTTACGATTAATTGAACATTATATAATCCTTCAGCAGTATAACTTTGGGTTGGGTTAGTAGTTGTTGAAGTTTGTCCATTACCAAAATTCCAATCCCAGTTGGTAATTGTTCCTGAAGTTACAGTTGATGTATTAGCAAACACAACATCGTCTTCAAAACAAGCATTGGTATAATTGAAGTTTGCATCAGGCATTGGAAAAATAGTTACTTGTTTTATAATTGTGTCTTTACACCCGCTTGATGTTGATACAACTAAACGAATGTCATAAGTTCCATCAGCGGCATACAAATTAGAAGGATTTTGGGTTGTGTTATCAACTGAGCCATCGTTTGTAAAATCCCACTGCCATTGATTAATTGTGCCCCCATTTCCGGTAGAAACATCAGTAAATGGAGCATAAGCATTTAAACACACATTTGTTACATTAAAATCAGCAGTCGGTTTTGGGTCAACTGTTATTGGAACAATAATATTATGTGTACAACCACTATCTGAGGTTACAGTTAAACTAACATTAAATGTTCCGGCAGTTGCATAAATATATGTGGGGCTGGTTGCTGAGCTTGTTCCTGAACCATCTCCAAAATCCCAAGCATATTGTGAAATTGAGCCTGTTGAAATAGTTGAGTTATTAACGAAAGAGGTTGTATATTCCAAACAAGCATTTGCAGCAGTAAAGCTTGCTACAGGGATTGGGTCAACAACAACTGTTACAGTAATTGAATCTTTACATCCCAAGGCACTAGTAACGAAAAGTTCAGTTTGATATGAACCAGCCGATGGAAAGCTGAAAGTTGGGCTTTGTGTTGAATTATCAATTGACCCATTACCATCAAAATCCCATTGCCAAGTGTTTATGTTTGTTGTTCCACCATTGTCGCTGGAAGTATTTGTGAAAGTAGTTGCTGTGCCATAACACTCAGTAGTGTGAGTATAGCTAGCAATTGGGTTTTCAGAAACTGTAACGATTAATGTTGTATCGTGAGTACAACCAAAGTTATCAGTAACTTGTAAGTTGACATTGTGAGTTCCTGAAGTTGGTAGAACTACAGATGGACTTTGTGTTGTATTATCTACACTACCGTTATTTTGAAAATCCCATTCCCATTGGTTAATAGGATTACTTCCAGGAGTAGATGAATCAGTGAATGTGGTAGCTTTAGTCAAACAAGCTACGTTGGTAGTGAAATTAGATACAGGATTTGCATAAACTGTTACGTTTGTATTGTAGTTATTGATACAACCGCTATCAGAAGTAACAGTTAAAGTAGCATTAAAAGTTCCTGATGTTGCATAAGTATGAGTTGGAGATTGTGTTGATGCAGTTCCGGCATCACCAAAAGCCCACGCCCAATTAGTTATTGAACCTGATGAAACAGATGAGTTGTCACTAAAAGTTGTTGGAGTGCCTAAGCATTCAATAGATGGTGTGAAGTCAGCTACAGGTATAGGATTCACCGTAACAACTCTTGTTATTGAGTCTTTACAACCATTTGTATTTGACACAAGAAGCTCAACTGTATAATTTCCGGCTGATGAATATCCATTGGTTGGGTTTTGAGTAGTATTGTCAACACTTCCATTATTTGTGAAATCCCATGCCCATTGGGTTATTGCTCCTGCATTTGCAACAGACTGATCAGTAAAGCCTGAAGTTGTACCAAAACATACATTAGTAAAGGTAAACGCAGCAGTTGGTTTTGGAGTTACAGTAACATTTATTGTTGTATCATGAGTACACGTATTTGGATCAGTAACTGTTAGTGTAACTGGGAAAGTACCAGAAGAAGCAAAAGTATAATTTGGACTTTGAGTTGAATTATCAGTTGTAGTATTGTTATCAAAATCCCATGCCCATTGATTTATTGGAACAGAGCCGTTTGTAGAAGTATTGGTAAATGTTGTAGCGGAATTGATACAAGCATTGTTAGTGGTGAAGCTAGCAATAGGATTAGCAAATACATCAACAGTAGTTGTATAAGATGCTGTACAGTTATTGTTTGTTGTTACTGTTAGTTTAATAGTTTTTGTTCCTGATGTAGTATAGGTATTTGTAGGAGTTTGAGTTGTATTATCAGTGGTTCCGTTATTATCAAAATCCCATGCCCAACCGGTAATACTTCCTGAACTAACTGAAGAAGTGTTATTAAATGTTGTTGTGTTACCTAAACACTGATTGGTTGCGGTAAAGTTTGCGGTTGGATTTGGATGTACTATTACGTTAATAGTTGTATCATCAGGGCAAGAGCCGCTTGTTGATACTGTTAATTTAACAGGAAATGTTCCGGCTGTAGAGAAAGTATAAGTTGGGTTTTGAGTTGTGTTATCAACTGTCCCATCGTTATTAAAATCCCAACCCCAAGTATTTGCACCTCCAGTAGAGTTATTTGTAAAACTAGTTGCTAAACCTTGACAAACAGGAGTAGTTGAAAAAGACGCAGTAGTACCGGAAGTAACCACGACATTTTGTGTTAATGTGTCTTCACAGCCGTTGTTAAAAACAGTTAGAAGAACTGTATAGTTTCCTGCTGAAGGATAGGTGTATGTTGCATTTGTTGTTGTAGCATCTACAGTACCATCGTTTTGAAAATCCCATTGAACACTATCAATTGACGAAGTTCCAACTACATACGATGTATTATTAAAGTTAATAGGAGTTCCTGCACAAACCGATGCAGGAGTAGCGGTAAATTGTGCTACAGGATAATCAGGTGAGCCTGTAATATCGGCAGTAAGCGTTAATCCACAAGCTGCTCCAGTAACAGGTGTTAAAAACACTTCATAGTGACCAGGTACATTTGTGGTAATGGATTGTGTGGTTTGTCCGCCTGGTGTCCATGCATAGCTAGAAGCACCGGCTGGAGCTGTTAAAGTAACAGGTTGCCCACCACATATAACCGTTTGACTAGGTATAATTTGTAATGGGTCACAATTTGCATCGATATATGCATAACCATAGTGACCGCCTTGAGAACAATCTCCTACAGTAAATTCTATGGTAACATTTTGACCAATATATGTTTGCAGTGGAGCAAATGCTGAACGCCAATTCGAATACATTCCACCCGAATAAGTGGTAAAATCCGGGTCGTTACTGGTAGCAACAACTTCATAAGCACCACAATTAATATTTGCACCTCCTTGGTCAAACATTCTTACGCTGAAATAGGGTTGCTCAATATTTGAATGTCCTGCATCGTTTAACACAACAGCATAGTGATATGAGAATGCAGCAGAACCAGCATCAACTAGAAATGTTTGGCGAATTCTAGCAGCACCGTTTCCTGTTCCAGTGCCATCACCCAACATTATTGAAGTAGCTCCTCCGTTAGGATTAACTCTTGGAAAACCACCAATTGCGTCATTTCCTCCGGTCATAATAACATGGTTTGGAGAAGCACCACAAGTTGATGTTCCAGATTGTGTAAAACTATAGGGTGCCGAGGGTGAGCCTGGAACAGTACCTGTTATTACTTCCCAGCCACTGCAATTGCCTGTTTCAAAGTCTGCATTGTTGCAAGGTTGTCCAGGCCCATAAGTTTCATCGGGGTTAATGGGTGGTGTTAATTTAAAAATATCAACATTTTGTGCTTCAGTTTCATATTTGTGTGCCCTTGCGTTAGGATTTTTTTCTATAAACTCATTAAAATCTCTTGCTATGTCGGCAATGATATTTATAGATTTAGAAAATGCAACTTGGTGAGAAAGCTGAGTATATTTTGATAGTTCTTTTTTAATCAAAGGCTTATAAACTTGCTCATATCTTTCATTAAAGAAGTGCTCTAATTCGTGGTTATCAATCTCTTTAACCAGTCCAGTTTTTCGAATTTGACGAATAAAAAATTCTTTAACCTCAACATTAAGTTTTTCGTCAGTTAAAAACTCATTAACATTATAAATCTTGTTGTTTTCTTTTTTCGTTTCGGTTTGCGAAAAAGTTTGATTTGTTAGCATTAGCAACAAAACAACTACAAAGTTTTTAAGTAAATATTTCATAACAAGTAGGTTAAAATGGTAAATAAAAATAAACAATTTCTTCGATTCCAACAAAATCAAAGACGAACAATACATAAATAGGCTGCCTTTGTTGATAAAAAAATTAATTTTTGTTTGAATTGTTATATTTTTAACAACAATCATTTTTATTAAACAATACTATTATCGTTTAACTCTTTTTATGAAATTAAATAATTCGGATATTAAGAAAAAGGTTTATTTGAGGAATGTGTCTTTAGGTAACATCAACTTATCAAATGTGTGGAACTGAATATAAATAAGAGATTCATTATTTAGATATCCATACATTCTGTCAATATCATAAGGAAAAGGATTGCCTTGATCGTCGACTGTTTTTCTATAATTATTCATGTGAAATGCCATGATATTTTTTGATTTTCCATAGATATCTTGAATTTCAATTTTAAAATATGGGTTAAGTTTCAAAATAGAATCTTTTTGCTCTTGTTTTAATTCGTCAAGAACTACCATTTCGTAATACACATTATCGTACATTTCAAGATACTGTTTAACTCTGTCTTCATTAAAATTTTGAATATTTTTGTTTTCACTGTCAAGCAAACTTAGTTTGCCTTCAATATTTTGAATAGAGAAAGATTCGTTTGGTTTTTCAAAAAAAGTAACTGTCAGTTTTTTAATTTCGTTTGGATTGTATTTAAATATTTCTGCATCTCTCCATTGCAAGGGATTAGCAAAAAAGCGTGTAGTTAAATAGCCTGAAAATCCGGGTATATGTGTTACAAAGGGTATGGAAGACTTCTTGCCATTATTTTCAAGTAGCATGTAAGTTCCTAAATTATCTTGTGTGTTTCCCCCTATGTAATACACTTTGTTAGGTTTTTCACTACCCATATAGATTTCAACTTTAGTTGCTTGTGTTGCCATGTCACGAACTACATTGTTATGCGCTGCTTTTGCAACAGGATATTTTATGGCAATACGATAGAATGTATTCATTAAAACATCAATACTTTCAGGTCTGGCTTTTCTGTCGCCGTCAACTTTCCAAAAACTTTTATCACGAGTTAGCGTTACTTTTTCCCCTTTTGCATCGGCAATAAAAATTTTATTGATTTTTGCTGTATCCTCAATTGCAAAGTCTTTTAATTCACCTAACGTGTTGTTACTTTTGGTAAAATAAAAATAGGTTGCTGCACAAGCCAATACTATAAGTAGTATAATTAAAAATTTGTTGCCTTTCATTGATGTTCTTAATAAATCTATTCGTTTGAATATTTTCGCTTTCTATATACAAAATGGAAAATTCCAAAGAGTAGAATTAACCCAATTGGTAATACTGTATTGATAGCTTGCCATTTTGTTTTTTCATTTTTCAGAATGTTTTTATCCATCAATCTGATGGTTAATTTTTTTGAACGAACTCCCATTAAACCTGTATCATCACAAAGATAATTGACTACATTCAACAGAAAATCATCATTTCCGAATTGTTGGTTTGTGAATCTATCATAACCCAATTGATAATATTGGTCTGTTTTTGTATTTACATAATTTTTAGCAATATCACCATCGGCAATAACAACCATTTGGTTAAAATCACTTTTTTCTTTAAAGCTTATTTCATTGCTATTCTGAATTTCCAAAGGAACTCTGTTTTTGAAAACCGACTCAAATTTTCCTTCCAATAGTACGGCAGCAACCTGAATACCTGAATTAAATTGAGATTGGTCTGGCTCTAATCTGAGTAGCCCAAGACTAACACGGGTTGGAGTGTTGCTTACTTTAGTATAAATAGAAGATTTAAGCAATCCTGTTTTTTGTATTTCAGGTTTTGAAATAGTATCAATCGTGCTAACAAATTCAGCTCTAACAGCATTCAAATTATTTACGATTGGGTGAGAATTGGCTTGAGTTAAAAGAGGAAAAAAATACCAGGGAAACAATTGTGTTTTAGGTTGATTTCCAATTCTTCCTGTTACTACCGGAATCGGTGCAGATTGCATATCCATTATTAAATTGGAATTCAATCGTACGCCGTAAGTAAACAACATGTCATCTAGATTCAAATCTTGTGCAACAGCCATTGTTACATCTGAATTTTGAAGGCTATCCATGGTTGCAAATACTGGGTCAACAAGCCAAACCACTTTACCCCCATACATAACATATTGATCAATTACAAATTTGTCTTTTTCAGAAAAGTGCTGTGTTGGTTTTGCAATTATAATTGTGTTGTATTTTGGATATACTTTATATGCTTTTAGGCTATCAACCATAACTCTTTCGGTGAGGCTGTGAAGTTCTTCATTAAGTGAAATTCTATCAACAATATAATATTCTGATAGCATGGTTGCTAAAGAGGCTGTTTCAACTTTATTTAACTCTCCGTGTCCTTCGATTAGAGCTACTTTTGGCACATTTGTTACTACAAGATTTCGTATTGCATTTGCCACTTCGTATTCCAATGCTTCAATGGAGCTGTTCAGCATAATATCACCCGAAACTCCCATCTGACTTTTGAGAAGTTGAACCGGAATATTTTTTCCACGGTATGTAAAAATTGCTCCGGGCCAAATTATTTTATTTGACATTCCATTATCTTCTTTCACATTCAAGTCGGTTGGTCTGAGTCCTTCTTTAAATAGTTGACGATAGATATCTTCTTTTATTTTTTCATCGGAGCTTTCTGACGGATTAATAAATTCGTATTCAATGTTTCCATTGGAATAAGCTCTAAACTCATCTAACATCTCCTTTGTTTCATCTCTCAATCGTTTGAAACCGGCTGGAAACTCTCCTTCCAGATACACTTTGACGTAAATAATATCTTTGAGATCTTGTGTTAACTTTTTGCTATTTTCAGAAAGAGTATATCGTTTTTCGGAAGTCAAATCAAACCTTTCAAATGCAAAAGAACCAATGTAATTTGTAACAAACACAATCAATACACCTACGAGTAAGGTTGTTAAATCTTTCTTTTTATTGCTTTTATTCGTTACCATTTTCGGCTACTTAACACCGTTTTTGTGAGTAATAAAAATAGAAAAATGACACCCAAGAAATAAATCACATCTCGTGTATCAATTACGCCCCTGCTCATTGAAAGATTATGTGCATTTATTCCTAAGTTAATGATTAAATCATCAATTTTTTCAAACATTTTTAACGAGCTAATAGACTCGAAGCCCACATAAACAAAGAAACTAAGAAAAACACCAACAATAAAGGATACAATTTGATTGTTGGAAATTGCACTTGAAAATAAGCCAATAGATACAAAAACACTACCTAAAAACAACAAACCAAAATAAGAGCCTAAAGTACCTCCAACATCAATATTTCCAGTTGGGGCACCCAGTTGATAGACAGAATAAAAATAAACCAAAGTGGGTAAAACCGAGAAAAAAACCAGCAAAAATCCGGCTAAATATTTAGCAAATACAATTTGAAAATCAGTAAGCGGTTTTGTAAGCAACAATTCAATTGTTCCTGTTCTGCTTTCTTCTGAAAAAAGTCGCATAGTAATCGCAGGAATTAAAAAAATAAATACCCAAGGTGAAATATAAAACAAAGAGTCAAGACTAGAGTAGCCGGAATCAAGAATATTTGTATCTCCCGGGAAAATCCATAAAAAAAGCCCAATGGTAGTTAAAAAAATAGCAATAACAATATAACCTATCAACGACCCTAAAAAACTATGTATTTCTTTATAAATGAGTGAAATCATTTGAGCTATTTTAAGCGATTTCAAAAGTACCATTTTTTGTATTGGAGAACATTGCTTCTTTTACTAAAGTTTAGAATTCTAACAATTTTTAACTTTTTTGAAATACTTTTGCATACTTTTTAAATAGTATTTAATTGATTTACAATATACTTAAAAAAGAAAGTTGATATAATTTAACATTTTTTTAAATATTTAAATTTGCTTTATTAATTTCGCAAAAAAATCAAATTATGTTGGTGTTAAAATTTGGAGGAACGTCAGTAGGCTCTCCAGAAAGAATTAAAGCTTTAAAAAATCTGGTAATAGATAATAACTCAAAAATTGTAGTGTTATCAGCTATGTCAGGTACTACAAATGCATTGGTTGAAATTGCAAACTGTTTTTATAAAAAAAAAGACGCAGAAGCATTTCAACAAATTGCTGATTTGGAGAAAAAATACGTAGAAACAATTCAAGAATTATTTGTCAACCCAACTCATTTTAAGCAATCACTTGATTTTATAACCTGTCAGTTTAATTATTTAAAGTCGTTTTCATCAAATACATTTGGAAATAGTGAAGAAAAGGCAATATTGGCACAAGGTGAACTTTTATCAACAACTTTGTTTTCGAATTATTTAAATGAAACAGGCATAAATTGTGTTTTGTTGCCAGCACTGAATTTCATGAGGATAACAGAAAATGAAGAACCGGATACTAATTTCATCAAAGAAAATTTAACAAAAGAACTTGCTCAGCACAACAATTGCAAGCTTTTTATTACTCAAGGCTATATTTGTAGAAATTCATTTGGGGAAATTGACAATTTAAAAAGAGGGGGAAGCGACTATAGTGCTTCATTGATTGGAGCCGCTGTAAATGCTGAAGAAATTCAAATTTGGACAGATATTGACGGCATGCATAACAACGACCCTAGAATTGTTGATAATACAAAGCCAATAGCTCAGTTGTCGTTTGATGAAGCTGCAGAATTAGCATATTTTGGTGCAAAAATTTTACATCCTTCAAGTGTTTTACCAGCAAAAACAAATAATATTCCTGTACGTCTTAAAAACACAATGCAACCGGAAGCTAAAGGAACATTAATCAGCACACATTCGAGCGGAAAAGGAATTAAAGCAATTGCCGCTAAAGACAATATTACAGCAATAAAAATTAAATCAGGCAGAATGCTCTTGGCATACGGATTTTTAAGAAAAGTTTTTGAAATATTTGAGGCATACAAAACACCAATTGACATGATAACAACTTCTGAAGTGGCAGTGTCTGTAACAATTGATGAAACAAAATATTTGAATGAAATTATCGATGAACTTAAAAATTACGGAATAGTAGAAATAGACAAAGATTTAAGCATAATCTGTGTTGTTGGAGATTTTATTGCTGAAAGTAAAGGATATGCACTAAAAATATTTGATGCTTTACAAAATATTCCAATTCGAATGATTTCGTATGGCGGGAGTATGCACAATGTATCTATGTTGGTTAATACTTCTGATAAAAAAGAAGCCTTAATTTCTCTAAATAATAAATTGTTTTAAATGATTTCTCAGTACCACATAGAAAAATACAAGGAATATAAAACTCCTTTTTATCATTACGATATCGAATTATTAGAGAAAACGTTGGAAAAAGTAACTGCAAAAGCCTCTGAACTTGGATATGTTGTACATTATGCTTTAAAAGCAAACGTAAATGATACTGTATTAAGAACAATTCAAAAATTTGGATTAGGTGCTGATTGTGTGAGTGGAAATGAAATTAAAAAGGCATTGGAGCATGGATTTGAAAGTTCAACAATTGTATTTGCAGGTGTTGGAAAAACTGATGAAGAGATTGAAAATGCCCTTTTAAATGATATTTTCTGTTTTAATTGTGAATCACTACAAGAAATTCAAGTCATTAATCAATTTGCAAAAAAGCAGAATAAAACTGCCAGAATAGCTATTCGAATAAACCCCAACATCAACGCAAAAACCCACCACTATATTACCACAGGGCTTGAAGAAAATAAATTCGGAATAAATATGTGGGAAATGGAAAATGTGTTGGAGCAAATAAAAGAAGCCAAACACATAGAATTGATTGGATTGCACTTTCATATTGGTTCTCAAATTACAGATATGAAAATTTTCAGAAGTCTGTGTTTGAGAATAAACGAGATACAACAATGGTTTAATCACCGGAATATTAATATAAAACATATTAATGTTGGTGGCGGACTAGGAATTGATTATACAAATCCAAATAAAAATCCAATACCCGACTTTGATAACTATTTTAGTCAGTTTCAAAAATTTTTAACATTATTTCCAAACCAACAACTACACTTTGAGTTGGGAAGGGCAATAGTTGCCCAATGTGGTAATTTAATTTCAAAAGTTTTATACATTAAAAATGGAATAAATACCAATTTTATGATAATAGATGCTGGTATGACAGAGCTTTTACGCCCTGCATTGTATCAGGCATCACATAAAATAGAGAACATAACCAACAATTCTAAAGAAACTGAGCGTTATGATGTAGTTGGTCCTATTTGTGAATCTTCAGATTGCTTTGCAAAAGCATTGATACTTCCGAAAACAGAAAGGGGTGATTTGATAGCTATTCGTTCTGCCGGAGCTTATGGAGAAGTGATGGCAAATAACTATAATCTGAGAAATACAATAAAGAGTTTTGTTTTTTAGAATGTGAAAAAATTACCATTCTTTTGATGTTCTGTAAACCGTTCCTTTAAACAAAGCAACAGTATCATTATTCTGATTAGTAACTTTTATTAGATAAATTCCGGTTTTATTTGTTAAACTTTCTTCTTTTGCTTCTGCAAAAATTGTTTCACCAACTTTAACAGCATTAGGAAAAGAAATAGAACAATCAAGAGCTACACATTTTTTTCCGTGAGTGTTTGATGCAAAAGCCAGTGCACTATCAGCAAAAGAAAAAGTTATTCCACCATGCGCAATTCCAAATCCATTACACATTTCTGGTCGAACCAACATTTTTAATTTGCAATGTCCTTTTCCTGATTCAAGAACCTCAATGCCCATCCAATTTGAAAAAGCATCTGATTCAAGCATTCTGTCTATTATTTGGCTCATGAATAAAAAGTTTTTTTGTTTTTAACCATTCTTCTTAATAAAGCGCTTGGACGATAGCGGTCATCACCATATTCAGAAAATAGTTGTTCAAGTTTTGATAGAACATTTTCCAATCCAAGCTCATCAGCCCAAGCCAATAATCCTTTTGGATAGTTCACTCCTTTGGTCATTGCCAAATCAATATCTTCTTTGCTAGCAATATTGAGAAACAAAGCGTCAATAGCCTCATTGATTAACAGAACCAAAATTCGGTTACATATTTCGTTGCCTAATTTTTCATCTTTGTTGGGTTGTGGTTGAATAACTCCATCAGCATAATTATAATAACCCCTCCCCGTTTTTCTACCTAACCATCCTGCTTCTGCATGTCGTTTTTGAGTAAATGAAGGTTTGAATCTCGGATCAAAATAAAAGGATGAAAATACTGTTTCTGTAACTGTATAATTTATATCGTTTCCTATATAATCCATCAATGTAAATGGTCCCATTTTAAATCCACCGATTTGAGTCATTGCCCAGTCGATAGTTGCAAAATCAGCAACTCCTTCTTCATAAATTTTCAAGGCTTCGCCATAAAAGGGTCTGGCAACACGATTCACAATAAAACCAGGTGTGTCTTTAGTTAAAACGCTTATTTTTCCCCAACTGTCTATACAAGATTTTGATAAAGTAACAGTATTTTCTGAAGTTTGTATAGCAGGAATAATCTCCACCAGTGGCATTAAAGGAGCCGGATTAAAAAAATGAATTCCTATGACTCTTTCAGAATTTTTACATGCCGAAGCAATTGATGCAATTGATAGAGAAGAGGTGTTGCTGGCTAAAATACATGTTTCTTTAACCAATCCTTCTAGTTGCGAAAATACTTTTCTTTTTATGTCGATATTTTCAACAATTGCCTCTATAACTATATCACACTCTGATAAAACTTGAATATTCTTGGAAAATGTAATTCGATTTAAAATAGTATTTGCAGTTGTTTGGTCTATTTTTGACTTTTCAACTAATTTAGCTACAATATTTTTAAGATTTGAAGAGGCTTTGTTCAATGCTTCTTCATTCAAGTCAACCAAAAAAGTTTGGTGCTTGTGCATAGCAGCAATTTGTACTATACCTGTACCCATAGATCCGGCACCTAAAACCCCTATTTTCAATTCAGCTACAGAAACTGTATTCATATTTATTCGCCTTTAAAAATGGGTTGTCTTTTTTCTAAAAATGCACGAACACCTTCGTTATAATCGTAAGTATTTCCGGCAAGAGTTTGCAAATCACCCTCTAAATCGAGTTGACCAGATAATGTATTATTAAAAGATTCATTCAACAGTCTTTTTGTTAAGCCAATCCCTTTTGTTGGCATTTTGGCTAAAGTTGCAGCAATTTTCATTGCTTCCGATTGTAGGTCTTCATCGGAAACAGATTTATAAATCATACCCATTTTTTCAGCATCATCAGCCGATACTTTTTCACCTAAAAACATAAGTGCAGCAGCTTTTTGTAAGCCTATCAATCTGGGTAATGTATAAGTTCCGCCACTATCTGGAATCAACCCTATTTTACTAAAAGCCTGAATGAAAGAGGCTGATTTTGCAGCAAGAGTAATATCACAAGCAAGTGCAATATTTGCTCCTGCACCGGCAGCAACACCATTCACAGCACAAATAATAGGTTTTTCAATTTTTCTAAATCGTAAAATGATAGGATTATAATGCTCTTCAACAATTTTTGAAAGTGAGGTTTGGTTTGGATCTATGGCTTCGGCTAAATCCTGACCAGCACAAAAGGCTTTTCCTTCTCCGGTTATTAATATTGCTCTAACTAAACTATTTTTTTCACAAGCATCTAAAGAAAGTTGGAAATCCAAAGCCATTTCTCTGACAAAGCTATTGAATTTTTCGGGTCTGTTAAGAGTAATTATTCCAACACCATTTTCAACTTTTAGGTTTATAAAACTCATAGGGCAATTTGATTTTTTATAGTTTGTTTATTTTAATCTGTTTGATTTCCATTTTGAACGTTCTACTGATAATTCAACAGATTGAGTAGGATTTTTAACGTTTTCAGAATGAATTTTTGCCGCAAAAAGTGCTGCTATTTCTTGTAATTCGTCGTCTTTCTCGATTAATACCTCAGGTGTAAAATATTTTCCGACAAAATGGGTGTCAAAATTTCCACTGACAAATGCTTCATGTTCTAAGGTAAATTTGCAAAACGAAAGAGTGGTTTCAACGCCACTGATTTTATAATCTACAATAGCTCTAATCATTCTTTTTCTTGCTTCTTCTCTGTCTTTTCCGTGTGTTATTAACTTTGAAATCATTGGGTCGTAGTAAATAGGAATATCCATTCCTTCTTCAAATCCGTCGTCAACCCGAATTCCCATTCCTTCCGGTCTTTTATACGTGTTTAACCTTCCAATATCCGGTAAAAAATTATTGGTTGGATCTTCGGCATATACTCTAATTTCAAAACTGTGTCCTTGAATTTTCAGTTCTTCTTGGGTGAAACTTAATTTCTCACCACGAGCAATGTTTATTTGCTCTTTTACCAAATCTTTTCCTGTTATCATCTCAGTAACCGGGTGTTCAACCTGCAATCGGGTATTCATTTCGAGAAAATAGAAATCTTTGTTATTTTCCAAAAGAAATTCAACTGTTCCTGCACCTACATAGTTACAGGCTTTGGCAACATTAACAGCACATTCACCCATTGCTTTTCTAATTTCAGGAGTAAGTACAGAAGAAGGAGCTTCTTCAATTACTTTTTGGTGGCGTCGCTGTATTGAACATTCTCTTTCAAACAAATATACAATATTGCCGTGTTTGTCAGCCATAACCTGAATTTCAATATGTCGAGGTGAGCCAACGTATTTTTCAATAAAAACAGACCCATCACCAAAAGAGGATTGAGCTTCGCTAACCGCTCTGTTCATTTGTTCTTCAAACTCTTCTACTTTTTCGACAACTCTCATGCCTTTCCCACCACCTCCGGCTGAAGCTTTTATTAAAATAGGAAATCCGATGTTTAGAGCAATCTGTTTTGCTTCATTAATGTCTTTTATGGCTTCATCTGTTCCCGGAACCATTGGAATATTGTATTTTTTTACTGCTGCTTTTGCAGCTAGTTTGCTACCCATTAATTCCATAGCCTCTGGCGATGGTCCTATAAAGTTAATACCGGCTTCAGTAATTTTTCTTGTAGCTTCAGCATTTTCAGATAAAAATCCGTAGCCCGGATGAAGTCCGTCAACATTAAGTTCTTTACAAATTTCAATGATTTTATCTACTTTCAAATACGACTGATTGGATGGCGGTGGACCAATACAAACGGCTTCATCAGCATATCTAACAAATGGAGCATTTCTATCGGCTTCTGAGAAAATGGCAACTGTTTTAACCCCCATTTCTTTACACGTCTTCATCACTCGAAGTGCTATTTCCCCCCTATTTGCTACAAGAATTTTTTTCATAAATTTAACAGTATTTCAAGGGCTTAAAAGTAAGAAAAGTGGTTGATTTTTCCATTTACACAAATAAAAATCAGAAAAAACAAATTATGATTGTACTGAGTATTTTGTGTTTAAATTTTGTATTTGTTGAAAAGCATTACAGTTTGTTCTAAAAAAATAGATTTACTTTGTGCTTAGATATCAACTTTTTTTATGCTCGAAAAAATCAAATATTATTGGGAATATAAACCACTTACCTTTATCGTTGCAGCAGGTATATTCATACGCTTGATTGCAGTGATTTTTTCGAAAGGTTACGGCATGCAAGACGACCATTTTTTAGTTATAGAACCTGCTGAGAGCTGGGTGCAAGGGCTTGACCAAAATAATTGGCTCAATACGAGTACAGAGTCTGTTCCTTCAGGTCATAGTTTTTTCTATGTTGGATTACACTATTTGTTTTTAAACTTTTTAGATTGGTTAAACGTAACCGATGCTCAGATTAAAATGTATTTGGTTCGTTTGATTCATGGAGCATTATCGTTAATAACCATTGTTTACGGATATAAAATCGCTGAAAAAATTTCAAATCAGAAAACTGCTAAAACGGTAGGATTATTACTTTCAGTATTGTGGTTTTTACCTTGGCTAAGCGTTCATAATATGGTTGAATATGTGTGTGTACCTCCTTTAATTTACACGACATGGCTTTTTGTGAAACACTCACCTGAGCCTACCCTAAAAATTGTTATTTTGGGTGCTTTTATTGCTGGATTAGCTGTGGGTATTCGATATCAAACCATCTTTTTTTTATTCGGGTTTGGATTGGCATTTTTACTCAAAAAACAATTTGCTTCTGCATTTATTTTTGGTCTTGTTTCGTTTGGCTCATTTTTTTTAACCCAAATTTCAGATTTGTTTATTTGGGGAAGACCTTTTGCTGAATTGGGTGAATACATTAATTACAACATGGCAAATTCAACCAGCTATTACAATCAACCATTTTATACCTATTTGTTAACCTTGGCTGGAATGTTTGGACCAATCGGATTATTCTTATTGTTTGGTTATTTCAAAAACTGGAAAAAAAATGCTTTTGTTTTTATTCCTTCAGTAGCTTTTTTTCTTTTTCATAGCTATTTTCCCAATAAACAAGAGCGATTTATCGCTCCTATGATTCCCTTTTTCATTATTTTGGGATACTTGGGTTGGATAGAATTTAAGAATCAATCTAAGTTTTGGGCTAAATATATTAAATTTTATCGAGGAATTTGGGTATTTTTTTGGATAGTAAACAGTGTTCTCTTACTTGCTATTTCTACAGCCTACACCAAAAAAAGCAGAGTTGAAACCATGACCTTCTTAGCCAAACAAAAGGATATGACTAATTACATTTGGGATTGCTCTCACAAAGATGATATTTTGATTCCACCAAGATTTTATTCTGAACGTTGGGATAAGTATATCTGCTTGTTATCAACAGTTGATAAAGAGATGTGTTTACGAAATACAAACTACATTCCTGCAAATTATATTGTTTTCGTTGAAGATGAAAATCTTGAGCAAAGGAAGGCGGATTTATTGAAGTTTTATCCCAAAATTGAACTTCTAAAAACTGTTGAAGCCGGTTATTTAGACCTAATTTTACATAAAATGAACCCCAACAACAATAAATTTGAACGTTTTCATATTTATAAGATTATTGAGTCGAATTTGTAGCAATTTTGAGCTGTAGAGATAAACTTCTGTTAAGATTAATCCTGTCAAAATCAAAAAAACAAGCTATCCAAAATATTCAGTAAAAAAAATTAATCATTAGCTTTTGATTAAATGAATTATCTGAGTAATTATCATAACTTCATCGTTGAAAATGAATCTTTTCATACATTTGTGCTTTAATGAAATTTGTATATCCAGAATTTTTATTTGCCCTATTCGCCGTAGCGATACCAATCATCATTCATTTATTTAATTTCAGAAAGTATAAAAAAATCTATTTCTCTAATGTTAGCTTTTTGCATGAAGTTAAAAAGGAAAGTCAATCAAAATCAAAACTCAAACACCTGCTTATTTTATGTTCCAGAATTTTAGCTGTTGCTTTTATGGTTTTTGCATTTGCTCAACCGTTTATTCCTTCAACAATAAAGAGTAATGGCAATACAAATACAGTTGGTATCTATATTGATAATTCATACAGTATGGAAAGTACCGGAGAGTATGGTTCGCTACTGACAGAGGCAAAAACAAAAGCAATTGAACTGGTTAAGTCTTACGGCAAAACAGATAAATTTGTTATCTGCGAAAACAGTTTTTCAGCCGGCAGTCAACGAAAACTAACATCAGAGGAGGCAATATCTAAAATTGAACAAATTGAAATATCGACTGAAACCAGGTTTCTTTCTGAAGTTTATTCAAGAATTAACGAAACTCTAAATGGTACTGAATCTGAGAACAACTCGATTCATATTTTATCCGATTTCCAGAAAACCACATCAGATATTGAAAAAATTAATTCTGATACTTCTATTCAAACTTATTTTTTTCTGATACAATCCGAGGCAAGGAATAATCTATATGTTGATTCCTGTTGGTTTGAAAACCCTACACACCTCTTTTTACAGCAAGAAAACTTATTTGTCCGTATTAAAAATAACTCTAACCAAGATTTAGAAAATATTCCTGTTAAGCTTTTTATAAACGATAAATTAGTGGCTCCTTCTAATTTTTCAGTAAAAGCAAACGACCATGTAGAAATTACAATTCATTACAAAAATCAAGAAAAAGGAATTCAAAACGGTAAAATCGAATTACAAGATTCACCGGTAACTTTAGATGATATTTTTTATTTTTCCTATTCAATAACAGGATATCTCAAGGTTTTAGAAATTACTGAAAAGGACACATTTCCGCAGATTAGAGCAATTTACAACACCGACAGTATTTTTCAATTCAGTACCTCTTTGGTTGATCAGATTGACTATTCCAGTTTATCCAATTATAATTTGATTGTCCTAAATCAACTCAAACAAATCTCATCTGGTTTGGCTTCAACATTAAAAAATTTTATTGAAAATGGTGGAACTCTCACCATAATACCCGCTTATGAAGTTGACTTTGTTTCGTATAACAGTTTTTTTTCTCAATTGTCAATGTGTCAATTCACAGGAATTGACACCAACAAAATAAAAATTAGCGAAATCAATTACAAACACCCCTTATATTCGTCTGTGTTTGAGGGTAAGCCCAAAGAAGATATTAATTTACCTACTATTAACACATATTACACCTCATCAAACAGCATATCAACATATAAAAATCCGGTACTTTCTTTAAAAAACAGTAATTCCATTTTAACAGATTACAAAATCAAAAATGGAACTGTATATGTATTGAGCACCAGTCTTGATGAAAAAGCCGGAAACTTTACCAAACACGCCCTCTTTGTTCCTACATTTTTCAATATGGCATTGTTAAGCCAAACTATCAATCCCCTGTTTTACACAATTGGCAAACAAGAGGTTTTATCATTAAAATCAGTGGGAAACGATGGAACCATTAAAATTACCAAACCCAACTTTGAGTTCATTCCTCAAACCAAAAAAGATTTAGATAAAACTATTGTTTTTGTTACTCAAGGTATTACTCTAGCTGGAAATTATATATTATCTGAAAACACAATACAATCAGGATTGTCCTATAATTATAATCGTTTGGAGTCTGATTTAACAGTATTTTCTAACGAAGAACTAAGTGATTTAGCAAAAAACTCAGGCTTTAATGCACATTTAGTTGAATCGCACGAAAATTCAATTAACCATGCTCTTGAAGAACTAAAAAATGGAAAAAGGTTTTGGAAAATATGTATTATTTTAGCTTTGTTTTTTCTGGCAGTAGAAATTGCTCTTATTAAACATTTTAAATAAAAAAATTATGAATGTACTAATTAAATCTGCAACAATAGTTGATGAAAACTCAGTGTTTAACGGAAAAAAGGTTGATATTTTAATTGAAAGAGGAATCATAAAAAAAATTGCCCCTTCAATAAAAAACACAGCAAAAACTACAGAAATTAAAACCTCTGATTTACATGTTTCCATTGGTTGGTTTGATTTAAGGGCAAATTTTTGTGATCCTGGTTTTGAATACAAAGAAGATTTAAAATCCGGTTTAAAGGCTGCCTCTAAAGGAGGATTTACCGGTGTTTTGGTGATGCCTACAACCCACCCTACAATTGACTCCAAATCTGGGGTTGAATATATCCTAAATAAAACCAAAAACAATATTGTTTCTGCATATCCAGCTGGTGCACTTACAGTTAAATGTGAAGGAAACGACATGTCAGAAATGTATGATATGCACTTAGCAGGAGCTGTTGCATTTACCGACAACAAAAAATCAATTAAAAACCCAGGCATATTAACCAGAGCCATGTTGTACAACCAAAGTTTTAACGGGCTGGTTATGAATTTTCCGAACGACGATTATTTGTATAACAACGGTCAAATTAATGAAGGTGTAATGAGCACTCGTTTAGGATTAAAAGGAATTCCTGCAATTGCTGAGGAGTTGATGGTTATTCGAGACCTGTTTCTTGCTGAATATTGCAATTCAAAAATTCACTTAACAAATATTTCTACAAAAAAATCGGTACAACTCATCAAAGAGGCAAAAGCAAAAGGAATTAAAGTAACAGCAGATACAAATTCATATCATTTATTGTTAGACGAAACCCTATTGGAAAACTTTGACAGCAATTTAAAGTTGCTTCCTCCATTGCGTACAAAAGAAGACATAAAAGCATTAATTAAAGGACTCAAAGAAGGTACAATTGATGCTGTTTGTTCTGACCATACACCACAAGATATTGAGAGTAAACAGTGCGAGTTTGACCATGCAAAATTTGGTATGATAAACCTCCAAAGTTCATTTTCGGTTTTAAATACAGCTTTGAAAAGTAAACTCAGCCTCAATGAAATAATCACTCTAATATCTAGTAAACCAAGGGATATATTGAATTTGGAAACTCCAAAAATTGAAGTTGGAACACAAGCCAATTTAACTTTGTTTTGCCCGAATACATCAATAGTATATGAAACAAAAGATTTAGATTCAAAATCTAAAAACTCGGCAATACTTGGAAAAAAACTTATCGGAAAAGTTATTGGAATAATAAATCAAAACAAATTAGAATTAAACTAATCTGCTTTACAACAATTTAATTTGATTCGTATCAACTTTGGGGCGTGGAATTAATCTGCCCGTTTTATCAGTTCTCATAAGTATTTCAAATAATTTTACTGTTGCTAACGCATCACCAGAAGCCCTATGTCTTGTTTCGATATCGATTCCGATTTCTGAACATAAATTTCCTAAGCTATAAGACTCCTTATTCGGCAACAACTCTCTACTTAATTTAACTGTACAGAGTTTATTTCGTTTGTATTCAAACCCGAGCGAGCGAAACTCAGCTTGAATAAACCCATAATCAAAATCAACATTATGGGCTACAAAAATACAGCCTCTGGTAATATTGACTATACGTTTGGCTACTTCAAAGAATTTAGGAGCAGTAGCTACCATTTCATCATCAATGCCGGTAAGCTTTTTAACATACCAGTCAATTTTAATTTCGGGATTTATTAAAGTTAAAAATTCATCAACAATTTTATTTCCGTCGTGTCGATAAATCGCAATTTCAGTAATTTTTCCGGAATTGTAATTTCCTCCTGTAGTTTCTATATCAATTATGGCATACACTGTGGCAAAACTAATTATTTATTTTTTTTATACCCGTAAACGTTAATGGTAAAAGCTTTGGACTATTTATTAAGAATTTAAGAATGGGAAAATTTGTTGACCAATTAGAAAACTAATTTCTGGAGAATTTTTCAAAGAAAACGATTGTGAAATTTATTTTTTAGACGAATATCGCACAATTTGGAAACCTTGATTCTGTGGCGATTCTTAGCAACAACATCATATACAATATCGCGAATGGGAAGTGGAATAAATTTTAATAACCATGAAATTTTCCATAGTCCGGGCAATTGTTGTAAAATCTCTATGATTGCCGAGGATTTAACAAAACAACTATTTTTTTTTAGAAGTACAATCGAATCGAAAGTTTCTTTCAAAAAATTAGATGATAAAAGTTGATTTGCCGCTTCAGATTGAAGTGATGAAAATAAAAACACCCCAGACTTATCTCTTTTTATGATAAACCATACCCAAAAATTGCAAAAGCCACAATCTCCATCAAAGAAAAGTATTTGTTTATTAGAATTCATCCCTCAAAATTCAGCACAATTTTTAATATTTCATTACCAAACCAAGTGAAAAACCTAACGAACAAACGTATATTTGCAAACAAAAAAAATCACATGGAGGAAGGCTTAAGAGCATATAGGAAAACCGAAGAAATCAGAAAAAAAAACAGAGAAACTACGCTCAAAACCTCAGATTTTATTTATCCCATTTTTATTGAAGAAGGAAATAATATCAAAAAAGAAATAGTCTCAATGCCCGGCATATACAGGTTTTCACTCGATCAAGTTGATGCAGAATTAAAAGAAGTCGTAGAATTAGAAATTCCCTCAATAATTCTTTTTGGAATACCGAAACACAAAGATGAGGAAGGTTCCGAAAGTTGGAATGAAAATGGTATTATTCAACGGTCCATTAAACATATCAAAAAGAACTTTCCTACACTAAAAGTTATTGCAGATGTTTGTTTTTGTGAATATACAAATCATGGACATTGTGGAGTTTTAAAAAACAATGATGTTGACAATACACTCACTTTAATAAACCTAAGAAAACAGGTTTTAGCACAAGCAAAAGCAGGGGTTGATATGGTTGCCCCTTCGGGTATGATGGATTTTGCTGTTAGAGAAATACGGGAAGAATTAGATAAAAATGGGTTTCAACACATTCCAATAATGGGATATTCTGTTAAATATGCCTCTGCATATTACGGTCCATTTAGAGATGCCGCAGACTCAACACCAAGTTTCGGAGATAGAAAAACCTATCAAATGGATACTGCGAACAGAATGGAAGCCATTAAAGAATCTCAAGCTGATTTAAATGAAGGTGCTGCAATTTTAATGGTAAAACCGGCTCTATCCTATCTCGATATTATTCGGGATTTAAAAAATAAATTTTCTGTTCCAATAGCTGCTTATAACGTTAGCGGCGAATATGCAATGATTAAAGCTGCCGGAAAAAACGGTTGGATAGATGAATCCAAAGTAATGATGGAAACACTCCTTTCAATCAAAAGAGCAGGTGCAGATTTTATCTTAACCTATTTTGCCAAAGAAGCAGCCAAACAACTAAGAAATAATCAGTAAAAAATTGTAAAATCAATGAAAAGTTATAACAAATCACAAGAATTATATTCAAAGGGGCTCACTCACATGGTGGGGTCGGTAAATTCACCGGTTAGAGCATTCAAATCGGTTGGAGGCAATCCACTTTTTATCAAAAACGCAAAAGGCTCTAAAATTTATGACGTTGATGGTAATGAATATATTGATTTGGTACTTTCTTATGGACCGATGATACTTGGTCATGGCAATGATAAAGTAATCGAAGCCGTTACAAAACAAGTATATCAAGGATTTAGCTTTGGAGCGAGCACTGAAAATGAAATTATTTTATCCGAATTGATTTGTAGTGTTTTCAATGGAATGGATAAAATTCGTTTTGTAAATTCCGGGACTGAGGCTACCATGAGTGCAATACGTTTAGCCAGAGCCTTTACCGGAAAAAACAAAATAATTAAGTTTTCGGGCTGCTATCACGGACATGGCGATTCATTATTGGTAGCAGCAGGGTCAGGAATGGTAACATATAGTTTGCCCGGAAGTGCAGGAGTTCCAGAAAATGCTGTAAAAGATACACTCATTGCTGAATATAACAACATTGAGAGTGTTAAAACCCATTTGTCAAAACATGATGATATTGCTGCTGTATTTATTGAGCCTGTAGCCGGAAATATGGGAGTTGTGATTCCTTCAGATACTTTTATTAAGGAACTTAGAAAAATAACCCATGAAGCCGGAGTTTTATTGGTTGTTGATGAAGTAATGACAGGATTTCGTTCAAAATTCGGAGGTGCACAAGACATACTTGGAATTCAGGCGGATATTACCTGTTTGGGAAAAGTAATTGGCGGCGGGTTTCCTGTTGGAGCTTATGGTGCAAGAAGTGAAATAATGAATCTTGTTTCTCCATTGGGAAATATGTATCAAGCAGGTACTTTATCCGGAAATCCTGTTGCAATGGCTGCAGGAATAGCCACTTTAACAGAACTCTGCGAACAAAACCCATATCAGAAATTCAACACTCAAGCAGAACAACTTGAAAAAATAATGCTTGATTCGGCAAGAGAAAACAATATAGAAATAACGGTGAATCGTTTTGGCTCGATGATAAATCCGTTTTTTAGCAAAAAAACAGTTACCAACTTTTCAGATGCTCAAGAATGCGACACCTCACAATTTACTTCTTTTTTTTGGAGCCTTCTTGAAAACGGAATTTACATTCCGCCTTCTCAATTTGAAGCTTGGTTTTTATCAACTACCATTTCTGATGACGACATGAATATATTGGAAAATGGAATCAGAAAAGCAATGAAATCTATCCGAAAATAATTATAAAAAAACAATGAAACAGTTCAACGACAACTTTTTGAAAGCATGTAGAAGAGAAAAAACTCCATATACTCCGCTTTGGCTAGCCCGCCAAGCCGGAAGATATCAAAAAGAATACATGAAAATAAAGGAAAAATATAGCATCATTGAAATTAGTACCATTCCTGAAGTTAGTGCAGAAGTAACTCTACTTCCAATCAATCAATTTGAACTGGATTCAGCAATTATTTTCTCAGATATACTAATTCCTCTTGGTCCTATGGGAATTAGCTTTGAATACAAAAAAGGCTACGGACCTCATATCCACAACCCAATTAAAACAGTTGCTGATGTTGAAAAACTAAAAATTATTGACCCTGCAACAGATATGTGGTACACAGGTAAAGCTCTGTCTATCCTTAAAAAGGAATTAACAGTTCCATGTATTGGTTTTGTTGGTGCTCCATTTACATTAGCCAGTTATATGATTGAAGGTGGTCCTTCTAAAAATTACGAAAAAATGAAAGCCTTTATGTATAATCAACCCCGCTCATGGCATTTGCTTATGGATAAACTGGCAACAGTTATGGCAAATTATTTAAATTTTCAGATTGAAAGCGGTGCAATGGCAGTTCAAATTTTCGACAGTTGGGTTGGAGTTTTGGATATTGATGATTACAATAAATACGTATATCATCATGTTGAAAAAATGATTCAAATTGTGAAATCAAAATATCCAAAAGTACCTGTTATTTCAATGGGAGTGAATTCTGCACATCTTATACCAAGTCTAAGAAAAGCAAACCCTGATGTTATAGCACTAGACTGGCGAACAGATATGGCAAAAACATGGAAAGACCTCAACTATGAAGTAGCTATTCAAGGAAATTTAGACCCAACAGCTTTATTTGCAGATTGGAGTATCATTGAAGCCAAAACAAAAAAAATTCTGGATTCATTAAAAGGAACACCTGGACATATTTTTAATTTGGGGCATGGAATATTACCAGGAACTCCGGTAGAAAATGTTAAACAACTTTGCAAGTTTGTTCATGATTACACTAGAATTTAACAATCAATAAATAATTTTCTTCCTCAACATCTATTTTTTATATTTTTGTAACCGAACTATATTAATTCCAAATGAAATTCAAAACATTATTCTTGACCGTATTTGCCCTCATTTTACTCTCTTTTTGTCCCGATAAAAAAGCGTATCAAATATTTGACGAAAAAGGAAAAAAATCAGATTTTAAAGATCTTTTGAAACAAGCTGAGAAAGCGGAAATAATTTTATTTGGCGAACTTCATAATAACCCAATTATTCATTGGCTACAACTTGAATTCACAAAAGATGTTTTTTTCAATATAAACGATAATTTGGTTTTAGGCGCAGAAATGTTTGAGTCTGATAATCAACTGATTATAAATGAGTATTTGGGTGGTCATTATAACTACGAAATCTTCAAGAAAGAAGCTAAAGTTTGGCCCAACAATACCACAGATTATTTACCACTGCTTGATTTTGCCCTAGCCAATCAACTGCCGTTTATAGCAACAAACATTCCCAGACGCTATGCCAATATGGTTTATAAAAACGGGTTTACAGCGTTTAATAATATTTCAGACGAAGCAAAAAGATTTATTGCTCCATTACCAATAGCTTATGATGAGAAATTACCCGGATACGTAAGTATTAAACAAACTGCCGGTGGGCATGGTGGTGATAATTTACCAAAATCACAAGCTACAAAAGATGCCACAATGGCTCATTTTATTATCAAAAATTGGAAACAAGGAGCTACATTTATTCACTACAATGGCACCTATCATTCCAAAAATTTTGAAGGAATAGTTTGGTATTTAAAAAGGTTAAACCCTGAACTAAAAGTTATGACTATCAATTGTGTTGAGCAAGATAAAATTGAGGAACTGGATAAAGAGCACGAAGGGTCTGCACATTTCATAGTAGCAACTCCGCAAACTATGACTAAAACTCACTAATCTGAATTTATAGTTTGGTTTTTAAACTTTCTTCTAAAAGTTGTTGCTCTTCCCAAGTTTTCATTGAGTTTTCTAGCTTTTCTTTAGCTAAATTATATTGTTTTAAAAGTTCATCGCTGTATGTTGATGGATTCATCAACTTTTCATTAAGCTGTTGAATTTCAGTTTCTACAGTTTCTATCTCTCTTTCAAGATTATTTATTTTATTTTGAACTCTTTTTAAATCTTTTTCCAAAAGCTTTTTTTCTTCAAAGTTGATTTTGTTTTCAGAAACAGTTTCTTTGGGTTTTTCTACTGATTTAATTTGTTGTTCAAACTCTCTAATACTTTCAACTTTTTTGGATTTTAAGAATTCATAAACCCCGCCTAAAAATTCTTTTACTTTTCCATCTTTGAATTCATACATTTCTTCAACTAAACCGTCGAGAAAATCTCTATCGTGTGAAATAACCAGTAAAGTTCCATCGTATTTTTTAAGTGCATCTTTCAGCACTTCTTTTGAGCGAATATCAAGGTGATTTGTTGGTTCATCTAAAACCAATAAATTGATTGGTTCAAGCATTAATTTACACAATGCAACCCTAGCCCTCTCTCCTCCGGATAATACTTTAATTTTTTTATCGGCATCATCACCACCAAACATAAAAGCTCCCAGCAAATTTCGAACTTGTTTTCTGATTTCCCCATGAGCTGCTTTATCAATTGTTTCAAATACAGTAAGTTCTTTATCCAATTCTTCAGCCTGATTTTGGGCAAAATAAGCCATATTTACATTGTGTCCAATTTTTAACTCCCCTTCATGTTCCAACTCGCCAACAATAATTTTTGTCATTGTGGTTTTTCCTTCTCCGTTTTTCCCGACAAAGGCAATCTTCTTTCCTCTCTCAATATAAAAATTAGCATCAGAAAACACTTTTTTATCCCCATACGCTTTGCTTACATGGTGTGCTTCAACAACTACTTTACCCGAACGAGGCGCAGGAGGAAAATAAAATCGCATGGATGTTGTGTCTTCTTCATCAATTTCTATGCGGTCAATTTTATCCAGTTGTTTAATTCTACTTTGAACTTGAATTGCTTTTGATGCCTTCGACCGGAATCGTTCAATGAATTTTTCTGTATCGGCTATTTGCTTTTGTTGATTGTTGAATGCAGCCATTTGTTGTTCTTTTCGCTCTTTTCGTTGCTCCAAATAGCGAGAATAGTACGTTTTGTAGTCGTAAATTTTTCCGAGCGAAATTTCAACGGTTCGATTGGTTACGTTATCTAAAAATGCTTTATCATGCGAAATCAAAACAACTGCTCCGTTATATACTTTTAAAAAATCTTCTAGCCATTGAATAGATTCAATATCTAAGTGATTGGTTGGCTCATCAAGCAGTAGCAAATCGGATTTTGTCAATAAAATTTTTGCTAGTTCAATTCTCATTCTCCACCCACCGCTAAACTCGTCAGTTAACCTGTTAAAATCCTTTGCTGTAAATCCAAGTCCTTTCAAAATGGTTTCAGAATCTGCATCAACGGTAAAACCTCCAATCAATGATAATCTTTCATTAAAATCATTCAACTGATTCAACAATTCCATGTACCCGTCTGATTCATAATCGGTTCGTGTTTCTAACTGATGATTGATTTCGTCAATTTTTGTATTTATCCGAATAACCTCTTTGAATATAGATTTGGTTTCTTCCATAACAGTTTTTCCATGTGAAAAATCCATATCCTGTGGTAAATATCCAACAGTAAAATCCGAAGGAAAAGAAACATTTCCTTCATCGGGCTTATAAACTCCGGCAATAATTTTTAGCAAAGTTGACTTCCCTGCTCCATTTTTTCCAACTAAACCAATTCTATCTTGTTTATTAATTAAAAAAGAAATTCGATTGAAGAGATAACGCTCCCCGAAATTTACCGTTAATTCATTAATTCCAACCATGCCGCGAAATTAGTGAAAAACTTATAGGAAATTTTAACTATTTCACCTTTGATATTACTTAATTTTGGAATAAATTCAATACCCCTCAATAGTTGTGAAGAAGTTGGCAGAGAAAAATCTAATTGTTAGCGTCCTGAACTTAAAGTGTCCTAAATGTAGAAAAGGCGATTTGTTTTGCAATAAAAACAGTTACCAATTCAAAGGATTTTTTAACATGTATAATAATTGTGCGGTTTGTGGACAAGATTTACAAATTGAAGTCGGTTTTTATTACGGTGCTATGTATGTAAGTTATGCATTAACAATAGCAATTATAGTTTCATTACTCACAGCACTTTATGTTTTTGATATTTTTGCTATCGAGCTTTTTTTGATTACTGATGTGTTGGTATTAATCGCCACCCTCCCTTATGTTTTTAAAGTTTCACGAGCAATTTGGATTGCAATAATGATAAAATATGACCCAAAGGCATAGTATAATTATACCAAAAACTGCCGCTTATTATACAATCGGCAGTCTTAGTACAGCAAAAACCATTTGGATAGTTTTGCATGGTTATGGTTATTTGGCTGAAAATTTCATTAAAAAATTTGAAAGCATTATTCATCTTGAATCATGTGTAGTAGCACCCGAAGCTCTTTCGAGATTTTATTTGAAAGGCTTTAATGGTAAAATTGGTGCGACATGGATGACTAAACACCAACGCGAAGATGAAATAAAAGATTATGTGAACTATTTAGACTCTCTTTACCAAGTTATTCTGGCAGAAAACCAAAATTGTTGTACAAAAATTAATATTGTCGGATTTTCACAAGGGGGTGCGGTTGCATGCAGGTGGTTTACACAAAAAAAACCAAGTTGCACCAATTTAATTTTATGGGCAAGTGTTTTGCCTGAAGACACTATTCTTGATTTAAAAAATTCTTCAACTATGGTAACATTTGTTTATGGAAATAATGACGAATTTTTGACTACCGATAGAATTAATCAATTTAAAGCTACACTAGAAACAGCTACGACAAAATATAAAACTATTGAATTTGCCGGAAATCATGATATTCCAGAAACTGTTTTAAGAACAGAAAGCAACAGAAACAACTGGCTCTAATCTTTGAAAAATTTTACAACAGCATCAACAATATCTTGATTGTTTAAATCATTCATGCATTTAAAATGTTTCTTGGGGCATTTATCGTACCCTATTTTTGAGCAAGGACGACATGCCAACAATTTATTTTCAATACACGAGAATTTTTCCGGTTGATTTGGAAAATAGGGATACATTCCAAACTCAGGAATAGTGTTTCCCCAAACAGAAACTACGTTAACTCTTAGAGCAGCTCCAATGTGCATCAAACCGGTATCATGCGTTAGTAAAACTTTGCTTTGTTCGACCAGTGAAGCCGACTGATTTAAGCTTAATTTCCCGCAAGTGTTTATCACCAAATCCCCTACACTATTTTTTAATTTTTCACCGGTTTCAAAATCTTCTTTTCCGCCCAATAAAACTATAGGTAAATTGAGGTGTTTAATTATCTGAATCAATTTTTCAGAGGGTAGTCGTTTTGTGAAATGTTGGGCTCCAATTGCAAAACTAACATATCCATTTTGGTGGATTTCAGAAAGATTTTTCAAATCAAAAACCTCCGTTTTGGGAATATAAAACTCTAATCCATTATTATCATTTTCCACACCCAATGATTTAACGGCTCCAAAATATCTATCAACGATATGCACATTGGGCAACTTATTGATTTTTAATGCAGTCATCAACCATTTTTCAACATTTAATTTGTCATAAGAAAATGATAAAACTTTGAGTTTACCAATAACTCGCTTTGATCGCAAATTCTTATGTAAATCAATAATATAATCGTAACCCTCGCTTTTTAAAACATCAATAATTTCATTGGTTGATTTTTCAATTCCAAAAACCTTCGAAATATTCGGATTCGATACTAAAATAGATTTGTATTGGTTTTTAGTTAAAAAATGAAGTTCTGCATCGCCTTCAAGTTGATTTTTAAGGCACCTGATTATTGGAGAAGTTAATACAATATCTCCAATAGAACTAAAGCGAATAATCAATATTTTAACTCGATTTTCCAATTTCAAAGCAAATATAGTCATATAAACCAATTGGCTATTCCACACCTTTTTATTACTTTTGTGTTCTTAATTTTTTTGACTAAAAAAACAATGAAAGCTTTAATTGAAGATTTTACCAAGCATTTAGCCGAATCTATTGATATATGTAACAAAACTTCACTGAAACCATGCTCCAAAGAAATCCGCTCTGTTCTGATTTGTGGTCTTGGAGGTTCCGGTATTGGTGGCACCATTGTTTCTCAGATCGTTGCATCCGATGCAAAGGCTCCTATTGTCATCAATAAAGATTATAAAATTCCCGAATTTGTTGACCAAAATACTTTGGTAATATGCAGTTCCTATTCAGGAGATACCGAAGAAACCATTGAAATGTTAGCTTCTGCCGAAAAAAAAGGTGCTGAAATAGCTTGTGTAACTTCCGGTGGAAAATTGAAAGATATTTCCAATGCAAGAGGTTACAATTTTATACTAATTCCTGGTGGAAATCCACCAAGAGCAGCATTTGGATTATCATTTCCTACTTTATTTGCCTTTTTGTTTCACTATAAAGTAATTAAAACCAATTACTTTGACCAGTTCCATTCTTCCATTTTATTACTGAATACAGAGGAAAAAAGTATCATTAAAGAAGCCCATGAAATAACCGAAAAACTATATGGCAAGATTCCGGTTATATACTCAGAAGCATGGTTTGAAGGTGTTTGTGTTCGATTCAGGCAACAAATTAATGAAAATTCAAAAATGCTTTGTTGGCACCACGTAATTCCGGAAATGAATCACAACGAATTAGTTGGTTGGACTAAAAAAAATGATGATTTGGCAGTAATTCTTTTCAAAAATAAAGACGATTATTTCCGCAATCAAAAACGTATGGAGATTAACCGTACTATTATTGAAAAATACACCTCAACTTTTATTGAAATTCAATCCAAAGGAAATAGTCGTTTGGAACAGTCGTTATATTTGATTCATCTTGGCGATTGGGTATCACTATTTCTAGGAGAAAAAAATGGAATTGACGTTACCGAGGTAAAAGTGATTACACACCTGAAAAACGAACTATCAAAATTCTAATGCCCGAAGTACTTTTAAAAGATCTGGGGTTAATTGACTATAAAGAAGCTTGGGACTTTCAAGAAAAACTTTTCAAGGAAACCATTGATGCCAAAATTGAAAACAGAAAAGCAGAAAGACCGATTTTTCAAACAAAAAATCATTTTTTATTCTGTGAACACCCCCATGTATATACATTAGGAAAAAGCGGGGACGAATCTCACCTTTTGCTGACAGAAGCCATGTTAAAACAAAAAGGTGCAACCTATTACAAAATTAACAGAGGTGGAGATATTACCTATCATGGTCCGGGTCAAATTGTTGGATATCCGATTTTAGATTTAGATTATTTTTTTACAGATATTCACAAGTATCTAAGATTACTAGAAGAAACAATTATTAGAACATTATCTGAATACAACATTACTGCCAGTAGATATGAAGGATATACAGGCGTATGGCTTGATGCAGATAACCCACTGAAAGCAAGAAAAATATGTGCAATGGGTGTTAGATGCAGTCGATGGGTTACCATGCATGGCTTTGCATTTAACATCAATGTTGATTTGGAGTATTTCAACAATATCATACCTTGTGGAATTACAGATAAACAGGTAACTTCACTTCAGAAAGAATTGGGGAAAAAAGTAGATATAAACGAAGTCAAAAGTAAAATTATTCGGCATTTCAGCGAACTATTTAATTGTGAAATTCGTTAAAGTGTTAATCGACTTTTGTATTTTTATTCAATATTCTGAAATTCAACATTGTTCCTATGAAAAAATTAAAAAAAATTGGTGTTGGTTTTATAATTTTTCTAGCACTCACCTCGACAATTCTATTTCTCACAGGAAACAAACACATATTCAAAGCTATTGCTACTACTTATCTTGTCGGAAAAACAGGACCAAGCATTGATGAGTATGATATTTTTGAAAATAGAACTGTTAAAACCGGTGTTGCCCAACCTTGGAAAATAAGTGATAATTACAATAAAAAACGAAACGATTCACTACATAAAGAAATTGAATCTCTTGACCCTGCAGCATTTTTAGTAGTTAAAAATGATTCATTGGTTTATGAAGAGTACTGGGATAATTATAGCGACAGCTCTCTCACCAACTCTTTTTCAATGGCTAAAAGTTATGTTGGAATGTTAATTGGAATTGCCCTTGATGAAGGTAAAATTAATAGTGTTGATGACCCTGTGATGAATTACTTGCCTCAATATTCAACTCATCCGGAATTAACCATTAAACATTTATTAACGATGAGTTCGGGGATTAATTTTGATGAAAGCTACGAAAATCCATTTGGACACATGGCAAAAGCATACTACGGAAGATATATTGAAAAACTAAATGAAAATTATACAGTTACAGAAACACCCGGAGAAATATTCAGATACTTAGGTGGAAATACAATTATATTATCATTTATTCTGGAAAAAGTAACTGGTCAAAATCTTTCCGACTACATGAGTGAAAAGGTGTGGCAAAGAATTGGTGCTGTGCAACCTGCTTTGTGGAACCTAGACCATAAAGATGGAAAAGAAAAAGCATATTGCTGTTTTTACTCAAATGCCAGAGATTTTGCTAAAATTGGTCAACTATACCTAAACAATGGGTTGTGGAACAACGAAAGAATTTTATCCGAACAATACATCAAAGAAAGCACAACACCTGCCTACTATCTAAAGGACACAAAAGATGCTCCTGTGGATTATTACGGATATCAAATTTGGACAACTTTTTACAAAGGCTTGAGCATTTACTTTTTTAGAGGAATCAAAGGTCAATATACAATCATGATTCCTGAAAAAAATATTGTAGTTGTCAGATTAGGACATAAACGTTCAAAAACATTCTTAAACAATAACCCTGCAGAGCTTTATACCTGCATTGATTTTGCTTTGGAACAATAATTTTATGAGTTTATTTGCTCCCATAGCAAATCTTTTAGTTCAGTAAGCCCCTTTTGAGCAACAGACGAAACAAAAACACAGGAAATACCTTTAGGTAATTCTTTTTTCATTTCTTTCATTAACTCGTCGTCCAACAAGTCAGACTTTGATATGCAAAGAATTCTTTTTTTATCTAATAACTCCGGATTGAATTGTTTTATCTCGTTTAACAAGGTTTTGAATTCTTTTCGAATATCAATGCTATCGGCTGCAATCATAAACAATAAAACAGAATTCCTTTCAATATGACGAAGAAAACGTATTCCTAAGCCTTTTCCTTCATGTGCACCTTCAATTATTCCTGGAATATCGGCCATCACAAATGAACGATAATCTCTGTAAGATACTATTCCAAGATTTGGAACGAGTGTTGTAAATGGATAATCAGCTATTTCAGGCTTTGCAGCTGTTAAAACGGATAATAATGTTGATTTTCCTGCATTTGGATAGCCTACCAAACCAACATCAGCTAAAACTTTTAACTCTAAAACTCTCCAACCCTCTTTTCCTTCTTCACCGGGTTGAGCATAGCGGGGAGCTTGATTGGTAGGCGATTTAAAATGGTCGTTACCTCTACCCCCTCTACCGCCTGACATCAACACATGTTCTTCGTCGTGTTCTGTAACCTCAAATAATATCTCATCAGTTTCAGGATCTTTAGCTATTGTACCAAGAGGCACTTCTATATACACATCTTCACCGGATGCTCCTGTACTTCTTGATTCGCCACCAGACTCACCATGACCGGCTTTTATGTGTCGTTTGTATTTTAAATGCAACAAAGTCCAAAGATTACTATTTCCTTTAACAATTACATGACCGCCTCTGCCACCATCACCGCCGTCGGGTCCTCCTTTAGCTTCGTATTTTTCTCTTCTAAAATGGCGAGAGCCTGCCCCTCCTTTTCCGGAACGACAATGAATTTTTACATAATCAATAAAATTTGATGTTGCCATTTCAAATAATCAAAATTATTAAGCCGTTTGATAGTGTTTTTCAATTGCAGAACACAACCTGCTGAAAATTAAATCAATACCTCCAATTCCATTTATTTTTTCAAACTTACCTTCAGAAGCATAGAAATCGGCTACCACAGCAGTTTGTTCATTATATACTTTTATTCGATTTGCTATTACACTTTTATCTTTGTCGTCTTCTCTTCCACTAGCTTCTCCTCTTAACAACAATCGTTTCACCAATTCGTCTTCATTTACATCTAAAGCTAGCATTACAGAAATTGATGTTCCTTTTGAACTTAAAAAAGTAGAAAGTGCCTTTGCTTGTGCAGTTGTTCGTGGAAATCCATCAAAAATAAAACCTAAAGCTTGTTTATTTTTATCTACTTCTGTTTCCAGCATTGAAATAGTTACAGAATCAGGTACTAATTCTCCTTTATCCATATAACTTTTAGCTAACTTCCCTAGTTCAGTTTCTCCTTTAATGTTGGCTCTAAAAATATCACCCGTAGAAAGATGACATAAATTATACTTAGAAATTAATTTCTCTGCTTGAGTTCCTTTTCCTGCCCCTGGAGGTCCAAATAAAACAATGTTTAACATAAATAATTTATTGATTTAATACATATATTGAAGATAAATTTCTTCCCAATCCATCATAGTCCAACCCATATCCGACTACAAATTTATTGGGGATTTCTTTTGCAACATAATCTATTTTGTGGCTTTTTTTATACTGTTCAGGCTTGAATAATAGTGTGGCAATTTTTATACTCTTGGGTTTTTTATCGTGTAAAATTTGAAGTAGTTTTTCAAGGGTATTTCCTGTGTCCACAATGTCTTCAACAACAATTACTTCTTTGCCTTCAATATTTTCAGACAACCCAATCAGTTGATTTATATTTCCTGTGCTGTTAATTCCCTCGTAAGAAGCAAGTTTAACAAATGAAACTTCACATTCTATACTAACATGTTTCATTAAATCTCCCAAAAACATAAACGAACCGTTTAAAACTCCCAGAAAAAGTGGTTTTTTATCGGCAAAATCTGAGTTGATTTCTTCGGCAGTTTTTTTAATCAACTGTTGAAGCTCACTTTCAGAAATGAACGGTTTGAACTGTAAGTCTTTTAGCTGAATTATATCCATGATTCAAATGAGGCAACAAATGTAGATATTTTAAACAGGATTTAGCAAAAATCTATGAACTAAAAGGTAATTTTGAGGAACTTTAAAATTTGATATAAAATTATGAAACCACTTGTAAGTATTATTATGGGAAGCACCAGTGACTGGAAGGTTATGCAGAAAGCTGCCGATTTTTTTGAAGAAATGGAAATCCCTTTTGAAGTAAATGCGTTGTCTGCCCATAGAACTCCTGACGAAGTTGAAAAATTTGCAAAAAATGCTAAATCCAACGGTATTAAAGTAATTATTGCTGCTGCAGGTATGGCAGCACATTTACCCGGTGTTATTTCTGCCCTAACTCCACTTCCTGTTATTGGTGTTCCAATCAACGCTAGTTTAGACGGATTAGACGCCCTTTTGGCTATTGTTCAAATGCCTCCAGGAATCCCTGTTGCAACTGTTGCTGTTGATGGAGCTTTGAATGCTGCGATTTTAGCTACTCAAATGATTGGAACGGGTGATGAGGCTGTTTATAACAAAACAGTTACCTATAAAAACAATCTGAAATCAAAAATTGTTAAAGCAAACGAAGAGCTTGCCTCTTTTAAATATAAATTCAGGACCAATTAAAATAAATTATTCCCCTATAATAGTTTAGTTCCGTTGAATTCTTACATGATTTTTTAGGCGAGTGAACCCATTTGCTAGGTTGTGTTTTGCACCTCTACCTCAACACACTCATTGAACCCTTCAAACTTTCTTTTTCTCCTGAAACTTTAGTATATTCGATTACATAAAAATAAGTTCCTTCGGGGACTTTAGCACCCGAATTTGTGGTTCCGTTCCAGAGCGTGAGTTGTAGTGAATTTTTTGTAGTGGATAATTTTTGTACATCAAAATCAGCATGGTGCAGAGTGCCTGGCAAAAACATCTATCCAACCAACAACTGTAAATGTTAAAAAATATGGACTTTCGGTATTTGCTTTTCGTTTTTCTGACATAATGTGCTATCAAAAATAGCAAAAAAATAGTACTCACTCGGCACAGCCGAGCGAGTGAGGGGACTGTGAGGTAAAACTCAACAACCTCAAAGCAGGTATGTATTTTTATTCCGTTATGCAAAACAACCAAACCATTAAAACCGATAAATTGGTGGTGAGGTAAGAGCACGATTAAAATTGAATAAGGCTTCGGAAATTCCGAAGCCTTTTTTTCATCTAACACCTTGTTCCGGAAAGCGACCTTTTTTGGTTCGATAAAAATCTTTGATAAATTTCATATCTTCCTCGATGTTTCCGGAAGGATACAAGTGAGGGCCGATACCTGCAGTTTTTGTTGAATAATCAACAAAACCTAATACGATAGGTACTTTAGCCCCCAACGCAATGTAATAAAATCCTTTTTTCCAATCGGGATTGTATTTTCTTGTTCCTTCAGGAGTAACTAACATCACTAAATTTTCTCGGCTATCGAATGATTTTATAATTTCTTCAGTTAATTTGGTGTTTTTACCTCTGTTTACGGGAATTGCACCCAACACTTTCAACAACAAGTTCATGGGGAAAAAAAACCATTCTTTTTTAATAAAAAATTGAACCGGGATATTATATATAAAAAAATAGGCTCTGCCAATAATAAAATCCCAATTGCTGGTATGAGGAGCCCCAATAATTACAAATTTTTTAAAGGGTGGAAGTTCACCAACAATTTTCCAACCTAAAATTTTCAATAATAAATATGAGATTTTTGACACGAAACTAATTTATTTTTTTCGTTCGATAACGTAGTGAGTTATGATTAATGATTCTCCTTTAAGTGAATACACTTCATGAAGAATAAATCCATTTGATTTGAGTTGATTGAGCATTTCAACAATAAAATTCATGCCTTCAAATCCTTTTTGTAGCAACTCTGCACCTTGATTGTTTCCTGTAAATAGTGAAACTCTTGCCATGTTTGAGTTTCCACCTTCAATGGTTCTAAATTCATCTTCGTTATTCAAACGAACTTCCAAAATAGCGTAATCGCCTTTTTTGGTGAGACTTTTAAGTTTTCCAACAATATTTACATCTTCTTGAGCTAACAAGTTTGGAACTGTAAAAAAAGACAGACCACACAACACCAAAATTCGAATATATTTTTTCATGCTTCAAAATTAATTATTTAATTGGAAAGTATATTTCTGTAACCCATTTCGAAGGATTTTGTTCAACTGAAGGGTCAACTTTATAAATTTCCCAGGGCGCTCCGGTAATTTCAACCTTATTTTTTCGTATCCATTCATTAATACTAAAATAGGTTTCGGGCATACGCTCATAAGCTCCATAATGTGTTGCTGTAATAACATTCCCTTTGGGAATATGGTTTAGTTTTACTCTTGAACTATTTGTAAATACAGAGTCTTTTATAAGTATTCCTACTTCTATGTCTATCATTGTATCTGACCAATAATGATAAACAACTATGGGATATAAAACAACCACATTTGAATCGCTCTTAACATGCTGCTCTACTTCATTCAAAAGTTTTGTATGTATTGTGTTTATTTTTTTCCCCCGTACAGAATCTCTAACAGAAATAAACCACTGCAATGTGTCGTTTGTTCGTTTTGATGCTAAACCGCTATTTATGATTGGGTATTCTTGAGCATAATTTTTGAGATTTTCAAGTCCGGATTCAATATCCGGCACAAAAGCATCTTCTAAAAACATACCACTCCACTTTGAAAACGGATTAAAACCTAGATTGACATTGATTCCCCAAGTTATTTCTATTTGTTTTCCATAGGGTTGAATATTCCAATAACTCATAGCCTCAGTAAATCCAAAAAGCATTTCCAATTCAACAGTTTTGAAGGGAATAGATTTTGTAATTTTTATTTTGCCTTTATCCAATTCGTCGTCATCACTTTTCCAACTAAATGTTGCTCCAACACCTTCTGATTTTGCTGAATAAGCAGAAAGATTACTAAAAATAGATGTATCTCTTAACGCCCATGTAGACCAATTTTTCCAATTTTTTAAATCATTAACCTGATTAAAAACTATTTCTTCAGATGCATCAGCTGTAATTTTTCTTTCAAATTTTACTGTTGAAGGTAAAAAAAATGAAATTGCCACAAAGAGAATTGAAATTATTAAAAATACAAACAAAAACCACTTGAAACCCTTCATTTATAATGTCATTAAATTGAAAAAAATAAAAGTAGATTTTAGAACCAATAATTCAAAACTTATCCAAATAATTAACAACATTTTGTTTATAACTATTTTTTTTCTAAATTCGATTCCTTTTTTTTGGTATAGATTTTAAATGCAAGAATTATTAAAAAAAATACACCTCGTTTTTCTCCTCGTTTTTGCGGGTACGAATATTGTTTTTTGCAATACAGATAATGATGAAAAAGAGACTCTTAAAAAAGATACAGTAACAGCATTGGTTATTGATCCAACCAACCCTTTTTATAAAGATTTAACTAAGCTAAGCGGCGATGAAATAATTGATTTGATTGATTCATTATTAGATCAAAAACAAATTTCGAATACTTTGCTCAAAGAAATTAATGACTATGTCGAAAATCAAGTATTTGAACATGATTATTATGTTTCACTTACAAATTATTATGAGGGAGTACCTATTCCTTCAAGCTCCATGTATGGAAAATGGGATACGCAAAACATTTCTCCTTACGACGATAGCATTTCAGATAACGACACTTCATTATTCCTGAAACTCACAGATGTAGAGAACTTATGTACATTTGAAATGCCTACCAAAAACACTGTGGTTACTTCGCATTACGGATACAGAGATGGTAGAAATCACAATGGAATTGATTTAGATTTGGAAGTATGGGATCCTGTTTATGCTTCTTTTGAAGGAATGGTCCGAATTGCCCTGAAGCACCCGGGCTATGGTAGGGTGGTTGTTATTAGGCATTATAATGGGCTTGAAACTTTATATGCACACTTACACAGAATAAAAGTAAAACCGGGAGATATTGTTGAAGCTGGTCAGATTATCGGACTTGGTGGCAGCTCAGGTAATTCAACCGGAAGCCATTTGCATTATGAAGTTCGGTTTAAAGGCAAAGCAATTAACCCAAAACACATTATTTCGTTTAATGAAAATAAATTGATTAGCAATGTTGTTGAACTGAAAAAAAAGAAACATTCCTATTTAGCAGTTCCTGATGGAGTTTGCTACCATACAATTGAGCGTGGCGATTATATGCAAAAAATTGCATCTCGTTATGGACTTTCTGTTGCAGAGCTATGCAATCTCAATGATATTTCCAGAAAATCGGTATTGAGAGTTGGAAAACAAATACGTATTAAATAATATCATGATTAAACTACTTAATTATAACGAGCACCCTACCAGAAAAGCTTATACTGTTTTTCATTTTTTCACTAGCGAAAGGTCTGATTTATTTAAAAAAATGCTCGACGAAAACGACATTTGGTATGAATTTGATGCAGAAAAAACACCTGAAAGAACAATTTATCTTTTTGGTATTAGAAACTCAGACTTTACAAAAGCTTTAGATATAAATCATTTGGTTATTGCCAAGTATAGAAAACCAACTATTCCCTATTTTTATCTTCGATTGGCTATATACTTAATTTCTGCTGCAATAATTATACTTGCAATTATCAGTTATTTTAAAAACGGAAACCAAGTGTAAAAGTAAAATAATTGTCTCTTAAGCTTGTAGCAGCAAAATCATTGTTTTCTTCAATCACTGTTGTATTTTCTGAAAATACTTTAATGGAATGTGCAATATCAAAATAGTAGTTGTCTTGTTTAATTCCTAACCCAAACGAGTAGGTTGATGAACTTAAATCCGTATTCATCGCACCATTCAAAGGATTTCCCTGATATCTATATCCGGCTCTAATTCTAAGCGGGTCTAGTCTCCATTCTGTTCCAATCCGAACATTGTGAGCGGTTGTAAAGCTGCTTCTAATGTTTTGATTTTCAATCATAAAATCATAATTATCACCCTCAGCATTAATATCATATCTCAGTCTTGCCATCGAATAATCAACAAACTCATAATCCGAACTGATAACACCATGTTCGCCGATAACAAAAGCAGCACTTCCAACAAAACGATAGGGTGTTGTTAACATATAATTGTAAGTTCCAAAAGGAGACTCTAATTCATAAGTTGAACCATTTTTCATTTCAGATTTAATGGTTGTTTGGTAATTGTCTGTCATACCATATATTGTTGGTGTATGAAAAGCAGTTCCAATACGTACCCAGTCATTTATTTTATAAATCATTCCCAACTTAAAGTTCAATCCAACGCCGGTAGTTTTTACATAATCATAAACTGAAAAGGATTTAAAATCGGTAAGCGTGTCAAGCTCATCTGAAGTTTCTTTATAGTTTCGTTCATAAATATATCTCACCGTAGGGATTCCCATGGTTCCACCGATAAATAGTTTATCGTTATAGTTCCCTCCCATTGTAAAAAACACCTCACCGGTTCCGCCTTGTGTAAAATAATTTATATCTTGATTAATGTTTTTTGAATTCTGAAAAACATTGTCGTATTTCAAAGAATCAGCGAATGTTGGATTCACTAAATAATTTTGATACGCCAAATTTGAGCTAAATGGATATAAAGTCTCAATGTCTGCTTCATTTGTTCCATCTCCTGCATTCAGCTCATTTGTAAATGTATTCAACATAGTTTTATCTGTTTTTCCTTTTGCTGAAATACTTGTATTAAAATTTGACGTTCTGTTATACCCCATTCCCATGCTAAAACTTTTCCAACTGCCAAATCCATCTAATGTTCCAACAATACCAATGTTAGAAAAATGAAAATTTAATTTTCCGTCAATTACACTATTACCATCGAGTTTTGAATTGGAATAATTATAGTGAAATGCAGGTGTAAACGAAAAGTCTGAACTTTTATAAACTCCAATACCACCGGGATTTACGCTTAATCCGGCCATATTTGCACCAAGGGCACCAAAAGCACCACCCATGGCGTTAAATCTGGCATCGCCAAAAAACTCAAGTCTTGAATATCGCAATGCATCACTTTCGTTTTGAGCATGTAAAGTAATGCCTGCAAGTAAAATGGTAAGGGTAAGTATTTTTTTCATGGGTGTTCGGTTTTATGAAACTAATTTCTTCTTTATCTTGGTCGTCGTGAACCTCCGCCTCCTCCACCGCCGTGTGATGGAGAGCCTCCACCTCCTCGATTAAAACTACCCCCTGAAGGTCGGCTATATGAGTTATTAGGTTGACTATAGCTGGGTTGGTGCGGTTTATTATACGATGGCTGATTTGAAGGTTGAGAATAATTTCTTGGCGACCTGCCGTCGTTATATCCACCATTTGAACGGGGACGAGGCGATGAGTACGATGGTGGATTGCTTGGTGAAACATCATCATTTCTTTTGGGTTGTGGGAAAACAGGATTTCCGCCGCCTAGGTTTCCACCCGTTCTGGGTTTAGAGCCTCCATAATTTTGTTCAGGCATTGAATTGTTTTGAGCACCTGGGTTTACCTGAATTTGATCTGTTGTAGTTCTTGGATAAACAGGACTAGAAATAGTCGAATTTGTAGAACGAGGTGAAGATGATCCATTGTTATAAGAGGGTGCATTACTTATTGTATTTGGATTTTTTACTCCGTTAGTATTTCCGTTTCCATAAACACCGTTTGGATTATTACCAATTGAAGTTGGATTTTTTGAACCGTTTGTTGGCACATTACCATTAATTGTTCGTGGTGAATGATTTATAGAATTGGTGTTGTTTCTAACAGCAGACTCATATTTTTCTCCAAACGTTTTTGGAACCATAGAAACCGGATTTTTTGATGCTACTATTCCAGAGTTATTTGGACGAGAAGCTCTACCATAACCTCCCGAACTCGATCGCACAGAAGAACGATGTCCATAATAATAACTATTTCTGTCATAGCTGTTGTAGTAATTTCCGGCATAGTATCCATCCCAATACCCGTGATTGTAGCCACTCCAATATGAGCTACCATACCAACCCCATGGACTCCAGCCCCAACCAACTGTATTCCAACCCCAACTCGTGTACCAACCACCCCAAGACCAACCTATGTTCCACCCCCAAGGGCGAGGATACCACCATCCATAGCTTGAATATACACTTACTCCGTAATTATATGGATTGTAGTCATACCAATAGTAATTGGTATAACAATCATCGTAATAACTGTATCTACCATAAGGACGGTGGAATCTTTTTATACGTGAAGAATACTCGTAATCATAGTATTCATTATTATAGTCATAGTTATTACCGTTGTAATAATTATTAGTAATCCGAGTGTCTCCATTTTCATCGGTATAATAAGTTGTACTGTCGGTAATTCCCATTTGTTCGTTATACACTCTTTGTTTATCTGCTTGTTTTTGCTCGTAGTAATAATCAGTAGCTGTTGAATATTGATTGACATTAATTTTATCTTCAACGGGTTGAACATTATTGCTGTTGTTTTTGGGTCTAGATGGATAAAAATCATCTTGTGCATTTGTTTGTATTCCTGCAATTATTGCAATGGAAAGAAATGCTATTTTTAAATTTGTTTTCATAATTAATCCTCCTAAATTCATACTTAATGGGTTTGGAAATTGGTTTTACACTATCCGTGTACGCGAAAAAATTCAAATATCATGCCAAAAAAATTCTTATAATAGTGTTCTATGATTTGTTTTAGCTTCTGTAAAATAAATAAAAATAAAAAAAATTACCTTTGACCACTGAATTCAGCAGAATTTGGAAAAAAAATAAATTTCAAAAAGAATGGCAAAAGATTTTACATCAAGAAACGAAGATTATTCAAAGTGGTACAATGAACTGGTAGAACGAGCAGATTTAGCTGAACATTCAGCAGTTAGAGGTTGTATGGTAATTAAACCTTATGGTTATGCTATTTGGGAAAAAATTCAGGCAGAACTAGATAGAATGTTTAAGCAAACCGGTCATGTGAATGCCTATTTTCCACTGTTTATTCCAAAATCATATTTAAGTAAAGAAGCTTCGCATGTTGAAGGATTTGCAAAAGAATGTGCTGTGGTTACACATTATAGACTAAAAAATGCAGAAGATGGTAGTGGAGTAATTGTTGATCCTGAAGCAAAATTAGAAGAAGAACTCATTGTTAGACCTACTTCTGAAACAATCATTTGGAACACTTACAAAGGCTGGATTCAATCGTATAGAGATTTGCCAATTTTAATAAACCAATGGGCAAATGTAGTGAGATGGGAAATGCGAACACGGCTTTTTTTAAGAACTGCTGAATTCCTCTGGCAAGAAGGACATACAGCCCACTCCACAAAGGAAGAAGCAATTGAAGAATCTGAAAAAATGCTTGATGTGTATGCTGATTTTGTACAAAACTTTATGGCAATTCCTGTTATTAAAGGTGTTAAAACACCAAACGAAAGATTTGCAGGTGCATTAGAAACCTATTGTATTGAAGCACTGATGCAAGATGGAAAAGCTTTGCAAGCAGGAACTTCACACTTTTTAGGTCAAAATTTCGCAAAAGCATTTGATGTGAAATTTGCTACCAAAGAAGGTGGACAAGAATATGTTTGGGCAACTTCATGGGGAGTTTCAACCCGATTGATGGGAGCTCTAATTATGACTCATTCAGATGATGAAGGACTTGTTTTACCTCCAAAACTAGCTCCAATTCAAGTAGTAATAGTACCTATCTATAAAGGTGAAGACCAATTACAACACATCTCTATTCATGCAAAAAAAATCATGTCAGATTTGGAGAAAAAAGGAATTTCTGTAAAATACGACGATAGAGACACCCACAAACCTGGCTTCAAATTTGCTGAATATGAATTTAAAGGCGTTCCGGTTCGAATAGCTATAGGTCCTCGTGATATCGAAAACGGAACAGTTGAAGTTGCTCGTCGTGACACAAAAGAAAAAGAAATTTTACAGCAACTTGATTTAGCCAATAAAATTGAACACTTACTCGAAAATATTCAGCAAAATCTTTTCCAAAAATCAATAGATTTTAGAACTAACAATACAAATAATGTTGACACATGGGAAGAATTTACACTTCAATTAGATAAAGGAGGGTTTGTTTCAGCCCACTGGGACGGAACACCTGAAACCGAAGATAAAATAAAAGAATTAACAAAAGCCACCATTCGGTGCATTCCTCTTGACATAAAACCTGAGCAGGGAAAATGCATATTAACCGGAAACCCATCTACTAAAAGAGTCTTGTTTGCCAGAGCGTATTAATATCAATCATTATGAAAACACCAACATCTAAACAACAAATTATTGATATCTTAAAAGAAAAATCATGTCTAAAACAAAGTATTTTCAGTAAAACAATTGATGTTTTCGATAAATTTAAGTCTGAAGCAGAAATATTGGTTAAAGAACTTAGCTTAGTAATAGCAAAACACGACAAAAAAGTGGTGGTTGAATATCAATTAAAAGGTGATTATGAATTTCATATCAAATTTGGTGGTGATATATTGGTGTTTTTTATGCATACCAATGTTTTTGATTTTCCAAAAAACCATATCATTTGGCAAAACTCGTATGTAAAAGATAACCGTTGGAACGCATATTGCGGAATGATTAACGTGTATAATTTTTTGGCTGACTCTTTTAAATACAACAGGGTGAACGACGTTGGATATTTAGTTGCTCGATGCTTTATCAATAACGATTTACATTATTTTGTTGAAGGAAAAAAAAGGCTTGGATTACTTTTTAATGACTTTGCAAACGAAAAAATAGACAATGCCAATATTCGTTCAGTAATTGAATCCACCATATTGTATGCACTTGACTTTGATTTACTAACACCTCCATATTCTTCAATGTCAGAAGTTAGAGTGATTGACGTGATAGAAACAACAAATGCCATGAATTTAAAAACCGCTAAACGCTTAGGCTTTAAGTTTCAATCAGATACAGACAATTTCAAATAAATTTAAAAAAATTATTTGAAAGAAAAAGAAAAAAAAATTACATTTGCACTCCCAAAATTTTGAGGGAATACATTTGGCCCGTTCGTCTAGGGGTTAGGACGCCAGGTTTTCATCCTGGAAACAGGGGTTCGATTCCCCTACGGGCTGCAAAACACACTAAAAAACCAACAGTTTCTATTGTTGGTTTTTTAGTTTTAAAATTATTTCAACAAAAACATTTTGAGGTTAGTAAAATTTTCATAAATTTGCAATCCTTAAAAAATTATTAAGAGTAATAAACAAGAATTTAGAACTATGGCTAATCACAAGTCGTCAATCAAAAGAATCAGACAAACTGTTGCTAAAACACTTCGCAACAAATACCAACATAAAACCACAAGAAATGCTGTTAGAGATTTGAGAAAATCTTCAAACAAAAAAGAAGCTGCAGCTATGCTTCCTAAAGTTTCTTCAATGTTGGATAAACTTGTTAAAAAGAATATTATTCATAAAAACAAAGCAGCAAACCTAAAATCTAGTTTAACAAAACACGTTGCTGCATTGTAGTTATAAATCAAAATCGAAAATACTCAGAACCCGATAGAAATTCTATCGGGTTTTTTTTTAAAATAATAGTTAAAAAGAAAATATGCTCTTTTCAATTTTCTAATTTTGTTAAAAAAACACAAACATGATACGAGTAGCAATTAACGGTTTTGGAAGAATCGGCAGGTTTGTTGCCAGAGCTCTTCAAAGTCACCCAAACATTGAATTGGTAGCCATTAACGATTTAACCGACACCAAAACAATTGCTCATTTATTAAAATACGATTCTGTTCATGGAATTTTTACAAAAGAAATTTTACACTTTCCTAACTCCATATCAATAAATGGAAGAAAAATCGATATTTTTCAAGAAAAAGACCCAACTAACTTGCCTTGGAAAAAGCTTGAAATTGACTTTGTTATTGAATCAACAGGATTAAACTTGACACACGAATTGGCTCATAAGCATATTTCTGCTGGCGCTAAAAGAGTAATTATTTCCGCCCCTGCAAAAGGAGACAACGTAAAGACTGTTGTTTTGGGCATTAACGACGATATTATAACCCCTGAAGACCTTATAATATCAAATGCTTCTTGCACAACAAATGCTGCAGCCCCATTAATTAAGGTATTGAATGATTTAGGTGATATTGAAAACGCGTTTATTTCTACAGTTCACTCATACACCAACGACCAGAAACTTCACGATGCTCCCCACAAAGATTTAAGAAGATCTAGAGCCGGAGCACTTTCAATTATTCCTACAAGTACTGGGGCTGCTGATGCAATAACTAAAATTTTCCCAAAAATCATTGGTAGAATTGAAGGCTCAGCTTTCAGAGTTCCTGTTCCCGACGGTTCTTTAATTGACATAACTGCTTTTACAAATAAAATTTTAGATATCGAAACCATCAATACAGCATTTAAAACAGCATCAGAAACTTATCTCAAAGGAATTCTTGAATATACCGAAGATCCGATTGTTTCTATTGATATTGTTGGAAATACACACTCGTGTATTTTTGATTCTCAACTAACTGTAACCAAAGGTCAAATGGTAAAAATTATTGGGTGGTATGACAATGAAGCAGGTTACTCTAACAGATTAGTAGATTTAATCGAAAAATTATCCTAATAATTTTATCACTCAATTATTTCAAAAGTTAATTATATAAATAATAAATAGTTTACAATGTAAACTATTAATATTTATAACTATTTTTGCAAAATGAAATGCGAAAATCAAAAACTTTGTGAACAGTCGTTTGGAAGAGCTTTAGCAGTAATTACAAAAAATTACTGGGGAGCATTGAGTAAAAAGCTTGAAAAGCATGGTTTAGACCGCTATTTTAGTGTTTTAATCGCCATTGATAAAGCCCAAACAAAATGCACGCAACAAAGTTTATGTAATCTTTTGAAAATTGATAAAGTGGGTATGGTTAGACAATTGGATTATCTTGTTTACAAAGGATTTATTGAACGCACAGTAAATCAAAATGATAGACGAGAACATTTGATTAACTTAACAAAAAAAGGGAAAGAATTTATGCCTTTCGTTCATAAAGGTATAAATGAACTCAATTCAATAGTTTTTAATGGATTCAGTAAGCAAGAGCAAGATTCTTTTCGTTGTTCCATAGAAAAAATGATTTTAAATCTAGAACCCTTACCAATAAATGAAATAAATTTTAAGATAAAAAAATTGAAATAATGAAAATCAAAAATCTGGTAATTCTTATACTTGTTATAGCAATACTTCTTATACTAAAATTTATCTTTTTTCCTCCAGTAGAAGGCTCTACGCAACATGGAGGACAAAAGGGAGGAATGAAACAGCCTAGTATTGTTTCTGTTTATATTACAAAAAACGAAACTATTGAAAACACAATATTTGCGACGGGTTCTGTATATGCAAATGAAGAAGTGGAACTTAAGCCCGAAATATCCGGTAAGGTTATAAAACTTAATATTAACGAAGGAAGTCAAGTAAACAAAGGAGATTTATTGGTAAAAATTAATGATGCCGAATTTCAAGCTCAATTAAAAAAAGCTCAACTCTCAAAAACTCTTGCTGAAACTCAGCTTTCTCGTGAGAAAGAATTGCTCAAAATAAATGGAATCAGTCAGCAAGAAGTTGACAATAGTCAAAACAAAGCAAATTCATTGGCTGCCGACGTTGAATATTTCCACTCGCAAATAGCCAAAACAGAAATTAAAGCTCCATTTAACGGAACCATTGGTTTAAGAAACATTAGCGAAGGAGCATTTGTTACAAACTCAACTATAGTTGCTACCATTCAACAAGTTAATTTCTTAAAAATAGATTTTTTTGTTTCTGAGCGTTATGCCGGGCAACTTAAAAAAGGTAGCAAAATAGAAATTAGCAATGAATCCAGCAATCAAATTTTTAGTGGCACAATTGAAGCAGTTGAACCCAAAATAGACTTAGCAACCAGAACCCTAAAAGTTAGAGCAATTTGTCAAAATCATCAAGGATTGCTATTTCCGGGAGCTTTTGTTAATGTAAAAATAGGACTTGGAAATATTGAAAATACTATAATGATACCAACAGAATCTGTTATTCCTGTTTTAAAAGGAAAAACTGTATTTATCGTAAAAAATGGAATTGCCGAGAGCGTAATTGTCGAAACCGGCATTAGAACAGATAAAATGATTCAAATTACCAAAGGAATTTCTGCCGGAGACACTGTTATCAAAACAGGAATCATGCAAATAAAACCAGGTGCCCCTGTAAAAATTAGTGGATTGAAATAAAAAATATAACCTCTATGAATATTTCGTCCTTAAGTATAAGCAGACCGGTACTGGCAACAGTAATGTCAATTATTATTGTATTATTTGGTGCTATCGGATATAATTTTTTAGGTGTTAGAGAATATCCATCTATCGACCCTCCAATAATTACTGTGAGAACCAATTATGCAGGGGCAAACGCTGATGTAATAGAATCGCAAATCACTGAACCACTTGAAAAGGCACTTAATGGAATTGAAGGAGTTAGAAGTATTTCATCTACCAGTGCACAAGGTTCAAGCACAATAACAGTAGAATTTAATTTGGAGTCTAATTTAGAAGCAGCTGCCAACGATGTAAGGGATAAAGTATCACAAGTAGTTAGACAACTACCACAGGACATTGATGGATTACCAACCGTTACTAAATCAGATGCAAATTCTGATGCAATTATTTCATTAACCGTTGAAAGTGATTCACGCAATCATTTAGAACTCAGTGCTTATGCTGAAAATGTAATTGCAGAACGGCTACAAACCATTCCGGGTGTGAGCACAGTGCAAATTTGGGGATTAAAGAGATATGCCATGCGTATTTGGATTAATCCGGATAAATTAGCTGCTTACGAGCTTACTCCACTTGACATAAAACAAGCTTTAGAAAAACAAAATATCGAATTGCCCTCCGGGAAAATAGCCGGAAACACTACAGAACTTACTGTAAAGACAGTTGGAAAACTAATCACTGAAGACCAATTTAACGATATGATTATTCGTTCGGTTGGAGAAAAAATTATCCGTTTAAAAGATGTAGGCTACGCCTCTTTAGGTCCAGAGAACGAAGAAACTATTCTTCGTCAGTCTGGCGTGCCAATGATTGGAGTTGCAATTGTACCCCAACCGGGCTCAAATTATATTGATATTGCTGATGAATTTTACAAAAGAATAGAGCATATCAAAAAAGATTTACCTTCTGATTTAAAATTGGATATTGCTCTTGACAATACAAAATTTGTAAAACGTTCAATAACTGAAGTAAAAGAAACATTAATCATAGCCATAATACTAGTAGTTTTAATCATATATCTCTTTTTTAGAGATTGGCTGGTGGCTTTCCGCCCATTAATAGATATACCTGTTTCTTTAATTGGGGCATTTTTTATAATGTATTTAATGGATTATTCTATAAATGTTTTAACTCTTTTAGCAATTGTGCTGGCTACAGGACTTGTGGTTGATGACGGAATTGTAGTAACTGAAAATATCTATAAAAAAATTGAGGGAGGAATGAATCCGGTTGAAGCAGCCCACAAAGGTTCTAAAGAAATATTTTTTGCTGTTGTATCAACTTCTATTACACTAGCTGCTGTTTTTATGCCTGTTGTTTTTATGCAAGGATTTGTTGGTCGGCTGTTCAGAGAATTTGGAATTGTTATAGCAGGTGCAGTTTTAATCTCTGCATTTGTATCACTCACTCTAACCCCAATGTTGAATGCATATATGGTTAGAAAAAATCATAAAAAAAGTAGATTTTATGAGATAACAGAGCCTTTCTTCTTGAATTTAGAAAACAGCTATCGAAAATCGCTTTCCGGATTTATGAAAAACCGTTGGCTATCATTAGTAATTATTGCCATTTGTGGTTCATTAATATTTTTAATAGGAGGATCACTTCAATCCGAACTAGCCCCTCTTGAAGATAGAAGTTGGTTTCGAATCATGGTATCTGCACCAGAAGGCTCATCTTATGAATATACTGATGACTATGTTATGAAAGTAACTGATTTTATTAACGACTCAATTCCTGAAAAAAAGGTCTTACTCACTGTTACTGCTCCTGGATTTACAGGCTCTGGTGCTGTAAACACAGCATTTATGCGATTAGCATTTACCGAACCTAATGAACGAGAACGTAATCAAAACGAAATAGCTAATTATGTTACAAAAAATTTGAGTGGTTTTACTGAAGCAAAAGCATTTGTAATTCCTGAACAAACCATCAGTTCCGGCTCCAGAGGAGGAATGCCTGTTCAATTTGTGTTGCAGGCTCCCAACTTTGATAAACTAAAGGAAAAATTGCCGCAGTTTTTAGAAGAAGCCGGTAACAGCAAAGTGTTTCAAGGAATAGATGTAAACTTAAAATTCAACAAACCGGAGTTAAACGTAACCATTAATCGTGAAAAAGCAGCCAGCGTTGGAGTTGTGGTTAGCGACATTTCACAAACCCTACAATTGGCTTTGAGTGGTCAACGGTTTAGCTATTTCACAATGAATGGTAAACAATACCAAGTACTCGGACAACTCGAAAGAGCAAAAAGAGACGAGCCTCTTGATTTAAAAACCATTTACGTCAGAAATAATAAAAATGAAATGATTCAAATTGATAACTTGGTAACCATTACTGAAGAAAGCAGCCCGCCACAACTTTATCATTATAACAGATACCAATCTGCTACAGTTTCTGCCGGATTAGCACCTGGGAAAACTATCGGTGACGGAATCCAAGAAATGAATTCTATAGCATCAAAAGTTTTAGACGATTCTTTTTCTACTGAATTGACAGGATCTTCAAGAGATTTTGCTGAAAGTTCATCAAACGTAATGTTTGCATTTCTGTTGGCATTAATTCTCATTTTTTTGATATTGGCAGCTCAGTTTGAGAGCTTTATTGACCCATTCATTATCATGCTAACAGTGCCATTGGCTCTATGTGGAGCAGTGCTTTCGTTGTGGTATTTTAATCAGACCCTTAATATTTTCAGTCAAATTGGTGTCATTATGTTAATTGGTTTAGTAACCAAAAATGGAATTTTAATTGTAGAATTTGCCAATCAACTGCAAGAACAAGGAAAAACTAAACAAGAATCTATTCATGAGGCTTCTGTAGCCAGACTTCGACCAATTCTTATGACAAGTATGGCAACTGCACTCGGTGCAATGCCAATTGCACTTTCGTTGGGAGCAGGTTCTAGCAGCAGAATGGCTTTGGGGATTGTTATCGTTGGTGGAGTTATTTTCTCGCTAATATTAACACTGTACGTTATACCTGCGATTTATTCATATCTATCTAGAAAAAAGAAACATGAAACGAAATAAACTGATACTTTTTTTGCTTTGTTTTATTCTTGTGCAATCAATCGCTGCTCAAACCCAAACTTTGAGTATGGAACAAGCTATTGAATTAGCACTTAAAAACAATTTTGACATTCAAATAGCCAAGAATAAGTCAGAGCAAGCAGCAAATAACAACACCCTTGGTAATGCTGGAATGTTACCAAAGTTAGAGTTGGGTGCAAGCGGTAATTTTGCAAACACTGACATGCGCCAAGAGTTTTTAAATGGTACTACCATTAACAAGAACAGTGTAGAATCACAAAACATTACAACAGGAGCTTATTTGACTTGGACAATTTTTGACGGTTTGAAAATGTTTGCTTCTCAAAAAAAATTAGCAGAATTGGAGAAAATGGGTAAAACCAGTCTAAAAATTCAAATAGAAAACACGCTATCAAAAGTTATTGCATCATATTATGCAGTTGCTAGCCAAATTCAGCTTATTAATGGATTGAATGAAAATATTGCAGTTTCAGAAGAACGTTTAAAAATTGCTTCAAAAAAGCTAGAAATTGGAACAGGGTCAAAATTTGATGTGATTCAAGCAAAAATTGACTTAAATGAGCTAAAAACTTCTATTATAAAACAAACAACAATTCTCAATAATTCAAAAGCTGAGTTGAATCAAATTCTAAATCAAAAAATTGATTTCAACTATGAAATTTCAGACACTATACCAACCATAAATCCTTTAAAATACGATGAACTTCAAAAAACAATTCAATCCAATAATTCAGATTTAATTTATGCTAAGAAAAACATTGAGATTAACAAATTTACTCTTCGTGAAACGCGTTCGAATATGATGCCAAAGGTTAATTTGAATGCCAATTATTTATTTAGTAGAGCAGAAAGTCAAGCCGGATTTTCGCTACTCAACCAAAATCTGGGAATGAATTTTGGTTTTACAGCAACTTGGACAATTTTTAATGGTTTTACCAACCAAACTGCAACTAAAAATTTAAAGCTTTCTCTTCAAAACTCAATCCACGAATACGAAAGATTAAAAACACTTATTGAGCTTAACCTGTATAACTCATTTCAAAAATTTGAAAACGATTTAACCATTTTAAAACTTGAAGAAGAAAGCTTCCTCTTGGCAAAAGAAGGTTTAGCAATTGCTCTTGAGAGATATAAATTAGGGACAACAAATTCGGTTGAATTGAAGTTGAGCCAACAAAGCTATGAAAATGCCGTAGCTGAACTTGCAAAGGCTAGATATACAGCTAAAGTTACTGAAACAGAAATATTGAAACTAAACGGAAATTTAATAAAATAAACAATCATGAGTCAACGAATAAAAATAAATTCTTTAGAACCGGCAGCCTATGAGGCAATGCTGAAGCTGGAAAGTTATGGTCAAACTTGCCAATTAACCCCAATTCAAAAAGAACTGATTAAAATGAGGGCATCTCAAATTAATGGCTGTGCCTATTGTTTAGATATGCACACCGAAGATGCTCTAAAATATGGCGAAACACAAAGAAGAATATTTGCTCTTCCCGTATGGTACGAATCGCATTTATTTTCTGAAGAAGAAAGAGCATTGCTTCAAATAACAGAAGAAGTTACCAATATCAGTGAAAAGGGAGTTACTGACGCGACCTACAAAAAAGCCATTGAATTGTTTGGTGAAAACAAAACCGCTCAAATCATTATGTTGATTATTACTATCAATTCATGGAACAGAATTGCCGTTTCTACTCGACTCATTTATAAACCTTAAAATCAACTCAATTGGACAATTCAATACTTTTTGAAGAAACTCAACGATTTAAACAATGGTGGTTGTGGCTTATTCTAATATTTATTCCGGGAACAAACCTAGTGATTGCAGTTAAACAAATTGGTTTCGGACAACCTGTAGGCAATAATCCTATGAGCAACACGGGTGTTCTTATTGGTTTTGTGGTGAGCCTACTTTTAATTCTTTTATTCATATTCATAAAACTTGAAACTAAAATTACCAATGAAGGAATTTCTGTTCGATTTTTTCCTTTTCACCTCAACTACAAATTTTACAAGTGGGAGGATATAAAATACTCTTACATTCGAAAGTATTCACCTTTGCTGGAGTATGGAGGCTGGGGTATTCGACACAGCTTTACCAGAGGCAAAGCCTATAATATTTCCGGTAACATGGGTATCCAGATTGAGTTTAACAATGATAAAAAAATCTTAATCGGCACAAATCAACCCGAAAAAGTAAAGATGGTGCTCAATTCGATTGATAAATACAAAGAAGTTTTATAGCTTTTCGCTAATTGAAAATCCAACTTGTTTCAAATCTTTCCAAAAATCAGGATAAGATTTTTCAACTACATCGATATCTTCAATAGTAATTGGAGAAATCAATCCTAGTGGAGCAAAAGCCATTGCCATGCGATGATCATTATAGGTAGAAATTGAAACATTGCTCCAATCTTTTGGAAATTGAGATTTTGAAACATGATGAATAAATATATCATTGCCTTCAACATCAACTTCAAAACCTAGTTTTGTTAATTCATTCCGAATGGCAGATACTCTGTCAGTTTCTTTAATTCGAAGTGTAGATAATCCGGTTAGTTTTGCAGGAACATTTAAAGCAGCACAAGTAACAGCAACAGTTTGGGCTATATCAGGGCAACTTATGAAGTCAAAATTTAATATTCTTTCATTTATTTTTATCCCGTTGCTTTTTGTTAATCTAGCCCCCTCTGAAGTAAATTCGGTATGAACACCAAAATTAGAATAGAATTCAGAAACTATTGAATCTCCTTGAATACTGTCGCTTTTCAGCCCTTCCAACAAAATATTTGCACTTTCTGATAAAGCAACAACACTATACCAATATGATGCAGAACTCCAGTCGGATTCAATTTTAATTTTTTTAGGAAAATATCTATTTGATTTAATTTTTATTCTGTTTATTTCCTGATAAATATTGTGCTCAAACTCAACTCTACAATCAAATTCTCGCATAATTTCTGCAGTCATTTTAATATAGGAAGTGGAAGTGGGCTTATTTTCAAAAGAAATTTCGAGTCCCTCTGCAAGTGTAGGTGCAATTAGCATTAAGGCGGAAATGTATTGGCTACTAACAGATTGGTCAATGCTGATTTTTCCTCCATTTAACTGTTTTCCAACAATTTTTAAAGGTGGGTATCCTTCTTTTTCTGTATATTCTATTTGAGCTCCCATTTTCTTTAATGCTTCAACTAATATTTGAATCGGGCGATTTTTCATGCGGTTAGAGCCGGTTATATAAAAAATACCCTGCTGAGTTGCCAAAAATGCAGTCAAAAACCTCATAACAGTTCCCGCATTTCCAACATCAAAATTTGATTGATTTGGCTTAAAAATAAATTCATCTAAAAGTTTAGTATCCAGAGCTTTTGAGAGGTTTTCTATTTCAACATCTTTACCGACAATCCATTTTATCATTAGCACTCGGTTACTGATACTCTTTGAGGAAGGCAAACATATTGAACCTTGAATATTTTTGGAGGTATATTTCAAACAAATATTCATTCAATCGGTTTTGTTATTTGGTTGTAAAAATTCAACGATTCAAAAATCATCTCATCTTCAATGGAATGATTATAAGTGGCTTCACCAATTGATTTTAGTAGTGAAAAATTAATCTTTGAATTTTGATTCTTCTTGTCGTTCTTCATCCAGTCTATCAATTTATGAAAATCTTCACTGTCAATGGTAGTTAGCTTATAAAATTGAGTGATGTATTGAACAATATTTTCCAAATCGATATCCGACAAGCCATTCATCTTGTTTGACAAATACGATTCACATATAATTCCAATAGCAACAGCCTCTCCGTGTAACAAAGGCAAGTAATCTTCAGCAAGGTAATAAGATTCAACGGCATGTCCGACAGTATGACCAAAATTGAGAAGCTTTCGTTCTCCATTTTCGAATGGGTCAGAGCAAACAATTTTATTTTTTATTTCAACAGATTTTGAAATGAGTTTATCCCAGCATAATGAATCTGCCAACATACTACCCTCTTGTAATTCTTTCCAATACTTTTCATCTTTTATTAATGCATGTTTTAAAGCTTCGGCATAGCCCGACAACATTTGCCGTTTATCAAGTGTTTTCAAAAAATTAGGATAAATGAAAACTACTCTCGGTTCATTAAAAACCCCAATTAAATTTTTATTCCCTTCAAAATCTATTCCTACTTTTCCGCCAACAGATGCATCGATTTGAGCAAGTAAAGTTGTTGGAATATTAATAAAATCGATACCTCTTTTAAAGGTTGAAGCAACAAACCCTCCTATATCAGTTATCACTCCTCCGCCCAAATTAATCAACAACGATTTTCTATCTGCTTTAAAATCAGTTAATGTTTTCCATATTTTATAACAGATATCAATACTTTTACTTTCTTCTCCACTAGGTATTTCAATTATTTCTGCATTATTCAAATTTTCAACACTTGAAATTACTAGGGAAGAGCAATGGTTTAACGTATTTTCATCAACCAAAACAAAAATTTGACCATTCAAATATGGACGCAGGTATTCATTCAGCAAAGCAAACACATCATTACCGATAAACACTTCAGAGTTTGTCGTTTTATATGATATTGTTTTTTTATTCACCGCCAAAAATTTATTGGTAAAAATAGCATTTTTAGAGCCAGAGATACAAAAAAATCGGGTATTTTAGCATTTTATTTTCATCATGATTTATGGTTAATTTTAACAACACCGAAGTAGCTTTTAACGGCAAAAACAATAAAGATTTAAAACGCAGTTATTGGTTATTTAAAATTATCAGTTGGAATTGGTTAATTAAAATAGGTCCGGCAATGCTAAAGTTGTTTCTGCCGTTGGGATTTCCTATACCCATAATTAAATCAACTATTTACAAACAGTTTTGCGGAGGCGAAACAATTGATGAATGTGATACCACAATATATGAACTAGGCAAAAACAATGTTAAAACGATATTAGATTTCTCTGTTGAAGGTAAAGAAAGTGAAACAGACTTTGACTCTAATGTTCTTGAAACAATTTCTACCATTAACAAAGCCAAAACAACTAAGCTAATCCCTTTTTCGGTATTCAAAACCACAGGATTCGCTCGTTTTTCATTGCTTGAGAAAATAAATACAGGCAAAGAGCTAAGTAATACTGAAAAAGAAGAATTCGCAAGAGTCAAAGCACGCATTGATAAAATGTGTGGAGCTGCTGCCGAATCCGGAATTCCAATATTTATTGACGCAGAAGAAACTTGGATACAAAACACAATTGACTTACTTGCTTTGGAAATGATGCAAAAATACAACAAGCAAAAAGCAATAGTTTTCAATACTATTCAGCTTTACAGATGGGACAGATTGGATTATCTGAAAAAATTAAAAGAGCAATCTGACAGAGAAAACTTTTTTATCGGCATGAAATTGGTTCGAGGAGCATATATCGAAAAAGAACGCGAAAGAGCAAAACAAATGAACTATCCGGACCCCATGCAAAAAACCAAACAAGATACTGACAATGATTTTAATGCTGCACTGAAATATTGTGTTGAAAATATCAATAAAATAGCATTCTGCTGCGGTTCTCACAACGAAGAAAGCACTCAATACTTGATAGATTTGATGAAAGAACATAAAATTGCTCTGGAAGACCAACGCGTCTATTTTGCTCAACTACTTGGTATGAGTGATCATATTAGCATGAACTTAGCAAAAAATGGATATAATGTTACCAAATATGTTCCTTACGGACCAGTTAAAGATGTTATCCCATATCTAATCCGAAGAGCAGAAGAAAACACTTCAATTGCCGGACAGACAGGAAGAGAATTATCTCTTATAGTAAAAGAACAAGAACGTAGAGACCGTTTCCCGGCACTAATCAAATAATATTTATGCATAGACTCAATTATTTTGGACTGGCTATTCTTAGCGGATTAATGCTGGGAATTTCTTGGCCAGAAACAGGTAGCCTCGCCCCTCTTCTCTTCTTTTCATTTGTGCCGCTTCTATTTTTAGAAAACGAATTGAGCAAAAGAAACAACAATTCAAAAACTATTTTTGGATATGCCTATTTAACGTTCCTTATTTTTAACACTTTTTCCACTTGGTGGATTTGGTATGCCTCTCCCGTAGGTATGATACTAGCTGAAGTATTAAACTCGTTGTTTATGTCAACCATTTTTCTTTGGTTTCATAATATCAAAAAACGGCTTGGAAGCAGTAGAGGATTTATTTCTTTAATCGTGTTGTGGATAGGTTTTGAATGGCTCCACTACAATTGGGATTTATCGCACCCTTGGTCAACCATGGGAAATGCATTTGCCAACTATACAAAATTGATTCAATGGTATGAATTCACAGGGGCATTGGGCGGAAGCTTATGGATATTGGTTGTCAACATACTAGTATTTAAAGTACTTCAAAACATTATTCTGAATAAAGAAAAAATTACAAGTCAAAAATTCAGGCTACTATTTATTTTATTGATAATAGCAATTCCTTCGCTGATTTCATACCAAATCTATTCCGATTACAAAGAAACTGAAAACCCAATTGAAGTTGTAATTACACAACCAAATATAGACCCATACAAGGATAAGTTTGGCAGAATGACCGAAGAGCAACAAGTGGATAGAATTCTTTCATTAGCTAAACAAAAAACCACATCAACCACAAGTTATATAGTTGCTCCTGAAACTGCACTTCCAAGAGGTTGTGTAGAAAATGACCTCCACGAAAGTTATGGTATAATTCAAATAAAAAATCTTTTGGCTCAATTCCCAAAAGCAAAGTTTATTATTGGTGCAAACACCTATATTGACTACCCAAAAAGTGATAAAAAACCTACGGAAACTGCAAGACCAGACGAACAATCCGGGGGTTGGTACGATGTGTTTAACACCGGATTGCAAATTAACAGTTCTAATGAAATTCAAATTTATCACAAATCAAAATTGGTTTTAGGAGTTGAGAAATTACCATTTGCAAGTCTGTTATCGCCGTTAGAAAAGTATGCTATCAACTTAGGTGGAACCATGGGAAGCCTTGGTACAGAAGTTGAAGCTAAAAATTTTAGTAGCAATGACGGACAAATTGCTCCGGTTATTTGCTACGAGTCCATTTATGGTGATTACGTAACTGACTACGTTAAAAAAGGTGCAAATGCAATATTTATAATAACCAATGATGGTTGGTGGGAAGACACTCCGGGTTATAAACAACACTTAGATTACGGGCGTTTACGAGCTATAGAAACCAGAAGAAGTATTGCCAGAAGTGCAAATACAGGTATTTCTTGCTTCATTAATCAAAGAGGAGATGTGCTTCAAGCAACTAAATGGTGGGAACAAGATGTTATTTCCGGAAAAATTAATCTTAACGATAAGATTACTGCTTACACTAAGTACGGCGATTATCTAGGTAGGCTTTCTGCTTTTATCGGAGTGCTCATTTTACTCTGGAATATCACCTTAAAGTATAAATCCAAAGTTGTTTAATTACAAACTCACTTTGAAAGTAGGTGTATTTTCTTTTTTCTTATTCTCTTTAAAGGCATTCAAACCACAATCCAAAAAGTTTTTATAGGCTTCAACATCAGGTAAATATCCAACCGGATTTGCAAGCAGCTCTCCCTCGGGAGATAGCATTACATAAAAAGGTTGAGAATTATTATTAAAAACATGAGTCTGAAATGTCGCCCACTTATTGCCAATGGTCTTAATTTTTTTTCTTTTGATAGTACCATTAGAATCAAATTCAAAAACACCTTGCTGATTTTCAGGAAGATCGACTTTGTCGTCAACGTAAAGTGACACCAAAATAAAATCATTTTTTAGTTTTTCTTTAATTGATTCAACAGTCCAGACACTCTCTTCCATTTTTCTACAGTTTACACAAGCCCATCCTGTAAAATCAACCAACAAAGGTTTTCCGGTTTTTTTTGATTCAGCCAATGCTAAGTCAAAGTCAGTAAACTCAGCATGAAAGGATTCGTTGTCGTACCAACTGTAAAATGCTGGTGGAGGAAACCCACTCAACAAGTGATGATTCCAAGGGGAATTTTTTAAAACACCTGTTGATATATAAATAGTCAACCCAACAATGAGTGTCGTAAAAATTATTCTAAATCGAGAAAATTTACCGATGGGTGTGTCGTGTGGAAATTTAAGTAATCCTGTTAAATAAAGGATTAGCCCAATTCCTAAAATTGTCCAAATCAAGAAAAAAGTTTCTCGTTTAACCAGCCCCCATTGCTCAACTAAGTCAGCATTTGACAGAAATTTAAGTGCCAGAGCAAGTTCAATAAAACCTAAAACTACTTTAACTGAATTAAGCCAACCACCCGATTGAGGCATTTTTTTCATTATACTTGGGAATGCGGCAAATAGAGCAAAAGGCAAACCAAGAGCTACTCCAAATCCACTCATAGCCGCGGTAATGGGCCATGGTCCATTTTTGAGAGAATTACCTAATACAGTACCTAATATTGGTCCTGTGCATGAGAAAGAAACCAAAGCCAGCGTTAACGCCATAAAAAATATTCCTATAATACCTCCTACTTCAGAGGCTGAATCAGCTTTATTGGTTAATCTACTAGGAAGAGTAATCTCAAAAAATCCAAAAAATGAGATTGCAAAAATCAAAAACACAGCGAAAAATATTACATTCAACCAAACACTGGTTGCTATTTCATTAAGTACTGCCGGGTCAGTATTAAAATGAAAAGGAATGCTTAATGCTGCATATATCAAGAAAATAAAAAATCCATACAATACTGCTTTTCCGAGTCCTTTTCTGCCTTCTTTTCCCCCTTTGGTAAAGAAACTAACGGTTAATGGAATCATTGGAAAAACACAAGGTGTCAATAAAGCTAAAAGTCCACCTAAAAAGCCAAAAACAAATACCATCCAAGTTCCACTCACCTCTTCTTTTTCATCACCACATTGTCCAATTGGTGTATCTAATTTTAAATTGGGTAACTGAGGTACAACTGATGATAAATCGGTAGTTACAGCAACCGAATCAGAAGAATTGGACTGGGTTGCTCCATTGATATTGAATTCAAAATCAACAACTTCAGGAGGCAAACACATTTCAGCATTGCAAACCATAGACTCCACAGTTCCTTTGATTTTGAAAGGTTGCTTGTTTTTGATTGTAACAATTTGAGTAAAAATAGCAACGTTGTCATGGTAGTTCAAATCCATATTAAAATTTGGATCAAACTCGGTTTTGTACTTTCCCTCATTAGGTTTCCCCACAAGTTCATAGTCTTGTGAAGGGGCAAAAGTTATTGTGGTTGGCAAAGGACCGTCAGTATTGGGTAAATGCAACGCATAAATATGCCAATCTTTCTCTAAAGAAGCTTTTATTGTTAATTGAATTTCAGTGTCGCTATTTTTTTTTGTTTCAAAACTCCATGAAACAGGGTCATACACCTGAGCAATACTCGATGTCGCACTATAAATTAAAAGAAAAATAAAAGTGATGTATCGATTAAAAGAAGAAAAAATCATACGGATAATTTTGATTGGTCAAAGTTAACATTTTAACATATATAATTTTATAAATATATTGTTAATAGAAGTTAAAATTGAAGCCATCTTCCAAACAAAAAAAAGCCTTGATTACTCAAGGCTTAATATGATGTTTGCAACAAAATATTGCTAAATTTTAATCTCAAGTATTCTACGAATCGGGATTAGAGTAGTTTGTTTGAGCAAAACATTCTTATCGGTAAATCCCCAAATAGTGGTTTCAACAGCCTTAACGCCGCAATCGTCTTCAAAAACAATTTTTACCTTACCTTTATAATTATTACCCAGTTTCATTGCTCTTTCTATTGTAGCTTTAAGCTCTTTCTGTTCCTCAATAGTTTTCAATACATCTTCTTTTGGGAAATGTAATTTTGAAATTTCTTCTTTTTGTACAAGAGTCGGCTTTCCAGTTAATGGTGAGTTCATAGCTATTTTTTTAGAGGAATTAAAAGGTGTTTAAACGTAAGCAGAAAAAAAATTGTTTCGAGTGAAAATTGAAATTTTATGGTTTTTTAAAAATTCCCTCTTGTTGCATGAGGTTTTCAATATCTTCAATTTTTCGAGGGGCTTTTTCAGAAAGATTTATTGGAGTTTTTTCGGTGATTAAAATATCATCTTCTATGCGAACGCCAATATTCCACCACTTTGGGTCGCAATCTGAACCTTCCGGAATATAAATCCCCGGTTCAACAGTTAAAACGTTTCCTTTTTCCAAAAAACCAAACAACCCGGCATCATGCACATCAAGTCCTAAATAATGAGATGATCCGTGCATAAAGTATTTCGTTACTTCTTCTCTTTTCTTTATAATTCCCAACTTCATTAAACCTGATGTAATAACAGCTGTTGCAGCATCATGCGGAGCCCAAAATTTGTTCCCCTCAACACACTTTTCAATACCGGCTTGTTGTGCTTCTAAAACAATATTGTAAATTATTTTTTGTTCGTTTGAAAATTTTCCATTTGCAGGCAATGTTCTGGTTACGTCAGCAGTATAACCGTGATATTCCGCTCCAATATCAGAAATTAACAAGTCATTTTTATCGAGTGGTTTTCTATTTGATGTATAATGCAAAACACAAGTATTTTCACCGGAGCCCATTATTGAAGGGAAACCAGGATGTTCGGCACCACTATTTTTAAACATAAACTCAACGATAGCCTGTGTTTGATACTCTGTAAACATGGGAGTTAATGATTTCATAAGTTCAATTTGGGCTTCGCACGTAATTTCAATGGCTTTACTTAGCAAACTCAATTCCTCTTTTTCTTTGATTTGCCTTAGTTTTGGCAGAAAATTTCCTTCAAGAGTTGTTAAATCAATTTTCTTGTCTAGTCGAGAAAATTTATCATCAACAGATTTAATCAAATCGAATAAGTCAATTTTGGAATCGATATCAATTGCATCTTTAGGAATTTTTCCGACAAACACATTGTCAAACGATTCGAATTCAAAATTAAAAGATAAAAAATCAGCAACACTCATGGCTTTGTTAACACCAAGATAATTTATAGCACCATCAATTCCCAGTCGTTTTCCACTCCACACCTCATCGGGTTGTCCGCTAGGTTGTAAAAACAACAACTCATCAGTGGAAATTCCATTTGAAAATTCTTGCAACTCTTTAAAAATCAACACTACAGCGTCCGGCTCTCTCAATCCCGTTAAATAATAAAAATTAGGCGATTGATGAAAATAATAATCAACATCATTTGACCTATTTTTAACAGCTGAAGAAAATAAAATAGCTACAGAATTATCTGGCATTAGTTTTCTTAGTTTTTTTCTATTGTTAGAAAAAAAAGATGCCGGCAACAAATCCTTGTCGTGATAAGGACTAATATTTTGTTCACTATGATTTTTAGGAAATTCATAATTCACTTCTTGAGCAATTAGAAGACTAATTGAAGAATATAATATCCCAACAAAAAGGAATGAAGCTAGTTTTATTTTCATAAATAAAAAAGTCCCGAAAAAATTCGGGACTATAAATGTACGTATGTTTTAGTCAATAAAAAAGTATATCCCAACTAGGCGATAAACCCTTTTTCTCTAGCATCTTTTAAACAAGCAGAAATTCCTTTTTTGTCGATATTTCTTATGCCTGCTGCAGAAACTTTCAAAGTAATCCAAGCATCTTCTTCAGGAATGTAGAATTTTTTTACAAATAGATTTGGATTGAACTTTCTTTTTGTTCTTCTTTTTGAGTGCGACACATTATTTCCTGTAATTACGCTCTTTCCTGTTATTTGGCAAACTTTTGACATTTCTTTACTCTTTAATTTTTTAGGAATGCAAAATACGTAATTTTTATTTTAATATTCAAGAAATTTCTATTTAATAATTTTAAATCTTGTGTGATTTATATAAAAACTGAACAAAAAAATATAGAAAAATCTAAGGAAAAAAATGCATTTTTGATTAGTTTCGCAATTGATTATTATCTAAAATCAAATCAAACAAAAATTATTCTGTAATCTATAAAAATCAGCAAAAAATGACAAATAAATCAAAAATTATTTACACATTAACCGATGAAGCTCCTGCATTGGCAACATATTCATTTCTTCCAATTGTTAACGCATTTTCTTCTTGTGCAGGCATTGAAGTTATAACCAAAGACATCTCTCTCGCCGGTAGAATTATTGCGAACTTTCCGGAATATTTATCAGAAAACCAACAAATAACCGATGATTTAGCAATGCTTGGCGATTTAGCAACTAAACCCGAAGCTAATATAATTAAGCTACCAAACATTAGTGCTTCCATTCCACAGTTAAAAGAAGCTATTAAAGAATTGCAATCACAAGGATTTGCTGTTCCTGATTATGTTGACACCCCTCAAAACGACAAAGAAAAAGAGGCAAAAGCAAAATACGACAAAATAAAAGGTAGTGCTGTAAATCCCGTTTTAAGAGAAGGGAACTCTGACAGAAGAGCTCCAAAAGCAGTAAAAAATTACGCAAGAAAACACCCACACAGTATGGGAGTTTGGGCAATAGATTCAAAATCACATGTATCACACATGAGCAATGGAGATTTCTATCACAGCGAAAAATCAGTTGTTGTTGAAAATGCTACTTCAGTAAAAATTGAACTCGTTGATTCAAGCGGACAATCTACTGTTTTAAAAGAAAAAACTGCTTTAAAACAAGGTGAAGTGATAGACTCTTCTGTAATGGAAGCAAAAACCTTGAGAAGCTTTATTTCCAACCAAATAGACGATGCCAAACAAAAAGACATTTTATTTTCTGTCCACTTGAAAGCAACAATGATGAAGGTTTCCGACCCTGTGATTTTTGGTCATTTTGTTTCCGTATTTTTTAATGAAGTTTTTGAAAAGTATGCTTCAGTTTTTGAGAAATTAGGAGTCAATCCAAACAACGGACTCTCCGATTTATACACAAAAATCAACCAACTTCCAACCAATGAAAAATCAATTATTGAATCCGATATCAATGCGTGTTACGCAAAGCGTCCGGCATTGGCTATGGTAGATTCAGATAAAGGCATTACTAATCTTCACATGCCCAACGATGTTATCATTGATGCATCTATGCCCGCATACATCAGAAATTCAGGAAAAATGTGGGGTCCAGACGGTAAAGCAAAAGACACAAAATTTGTTATTCCGGACACCAGTTATGCCGACTTGTATCAAGTGGTTATTGACGATTGTAAAGCTAAAGGAGCATATAATCCAACCACGATGGGAAGTGTTCCAAACGTAGGCTTGATGGCACAAGCTGCTGAAGAATATGGTTCACACGACAAAACTTTTGTTATATCTAATTCAGGAGTTGTAAAGGTAACAGACGATACTGGAAAAGTATTGATGGAACAAGCTGTAAACCAAGGAGATATTTTTAGAATGTGTCAAACCAAAGATGCTCCCATTCAAGATTGGGTTAAATTAGCTGTTAATAGGGCAAAAGCATCAAATACCCCCGCTATATTTTGGTTAGACAGCAATCGGGCTCACGATAAAAATTTAATCGAAAAAGTGTCCAACTATCTAAAAAACCATGACACAACAGGATTAGACATACAAATTTTATCGCCTATTGAGGCTATGAAATTAACTCTAAATAGGATTCGTGAAGGAAAAGATACAATTTCTGTAACAGGAAATGTGTTGAGAGACTACCTAACCGATTTATTTCCGATATTAGAGGTTGGAACTAGTGCTAAAATGCTTTCAATTGTTCCTCTAATGAATGGTGGAGGGTTATTCGAGACTGGTGCAGGAGGTTCTGCTCCAAAACACGTTGAACAATTTTTAAAAGAGGGTCATTTGAGATGGGATTCTTTGGGTGAATTTTTAGCTTTAGCTGTTTCATTTGAGCATTTGAGCGAAGTGAACAATAATCAAAAAGCTAAAGTTTTAGCAGATACACTTGATGAAGCTACCGGTAAATTTTTAGAAACCGACAAGTCTCCTCGCAGAGATGCCGGAGAACTTGATAATCGTGGCAGTCATTTCTATTTAGCTATGTATTGGGCTGAATCCTTGGCGAAACAAACTGCAGATAGTGATATTTCAGCAAAATTTACTGAAACAGCAAAAGCATTGAAGGATAACGAAAATACAATCGTAAATGAACTTAACAATTCACAAGGAAGCAAAATAGAAATTGGCGGATATTACCACCCGAATTTTGAAAAAGTTTCCAAAGCCATGAGACCAAGTTCTACTTTCAATTCAATTATTAATAAAATAGCCCAAGTTCAGCCGGCTTAATTATTTATCAAGTATCTTATTGCGGTTTTATTCGAATGAATAAAACCGCATTTTTATAAAAAGAAAACAACTATGAAAACAACCGTCGAAATCAGCAACTACCCACTCCATGCAGATTATATTCCTCCAATCAAAGATTTTATTGACCGTCTTAATCAACACCCAACAATTTTAGTAAAAACCAATGCGACAAGCACCCACTTAGTAGGAGACTATGATGAAGTAATGAATGTTCTCCACCACGAAATAAAAAATTCTTTTGAAAAATATGGTAAAATGATATTTGTACTAAAAGTGCTCAATGGTGCTTTAGATGTTTAAAAATGGCTATTCTAATCGAAATTATTGCTGTACTTTTTGGTGTTGTATATGTAGTGTTGGCAGCCAAAAACAATAATTTCTGTTGGATATTTGGAATAATAGGTTCTGCTATAAGCATCTATCTTTTTATTGTTTATGCCAAATTATATGCAGAGGCACTGCTGTATTTCTATTATGTTATAGCCGGAATCTACGGTTGGATAATATGGAAAAAACAAAAAGTAAGCGACGAAGTATATCAACATAGCTTTTACAAACATATTGTTATTGTTACAATTGGCACTCTCCTTTCCTTTGCTCTGTATAAAATGGTTACCTACTTCTTTGTCGATGCTCAACGACCTTTGATTGATTCATTTACCACGATTTTTAGTTTTATAGCCACCTATCTCACAGCAAAAAAATGGATAGAAAATTGGTTGTATTGGGTTGTAATTGATTTGGTTTCAACGTTCTTGTATTTTAGTCGCGGACTTGAAATTTACGCCCTACTTATGGTAGCCAATACTCTTATTGCACTTTATGGTTATTTTAGTTGGAAAAAATTAAAAGTAGTCAACAAGTAAAAATTTTCGCTTTGTCAGATAATAAAAAAATAAAAACTTATGTTCTTACAGGCCCTGAATCTACAGGAAAATCAACTCTATCTGATATGCTTGCAAAACACTATTCTACAAATTATGTAAAAGAATATGCCAGAGAATATTTAGAAAAACTTTCTATTCCATACACCATTGCAGATGTTATCAAAATGGCTGAAATTCAACATCAAAATGAAAAAAAGGCTTCAAAAAATTTAGAAAAAATAATCTTCTTGGATACTGATTTAACTGTTTTCAAGGTATGGATTAAAGAAAAATACAATCAGGAAATTGATTGGATTAATAAAGAAATAGAGCAAGGAATTGATAAAATTTATCTGTTGTGCAATATTGATTTACCTTGGATTTCAGACCCACTTCGCGAACACCCAAACATTAGCGACAGAAAACGTATATTTAAACAATACGTAGAACTGATGAATGAATATCATTTGAATTATCATATCATTTCGGGAGATATGGATACTCGAATCAATCAATGCTTGGATATCATTGATAAAGTCAACTCTTAAAAAAGAAATATTTAATCGTAGTCGTATTGTCCTTTTTCTAACGATTTATTCACCTTCTTCCGAAGCCATTTTGGTAATTCATAAGTTTCAGAATAATGAACCAACACTTTATACAGCTTTTTTTTTCGATATTTTATCAAAATTACAGTACCGTTAACAAAAATAGGCAAACTAACCAACGACAAGCTTACACTGATAAAAGGAGACAATGGATATATTGCGGCAGTCAACGGAAAAATTGACATTTGTCCCATTGCACTGTTCGAACTTTTATCAAAAAAAATATTGATTACTGTTGTTGATGTATCATTAATCGAATATTTCGCAATAAATTCAGCATAGTCTATTTTAGAAATTTTAATCTCAGTTGAATCTGAATTTGCAAAAAATAACCGGGGTATCAAAAAAAATAAAAAGACGGAGAATAAAAGATTTTTCAAATACAATATTTTTTGCTAAGATACTTCTTGTTTACCAATTATTTAACGATAAAAATTAATAAAATCCAGTTTGGAATCGTATTTTTGAATCAAAGCGAACCATTTATAATTAAAAACAGATGAAACTAAAAACACTGATTATTCTTTTATTCCTTGGGACTATTTGTGTCTATCCTGCTTATTTGATATATAGAAACTACAAAACACAAAAAGTTATTAACGAATATTATGCCCTGCCATACTATCAATACCGAATAGACCAGTTTAAATCGACAAATTTTGCCGACTCGTCTGTAGTTTTTATTGGTAACAGCATTACTGAAGAATTTAAATTGAGTGTTTTTCAATCATCAAGAATATACAATTTCGGTATTTCAGGTGATTTTTCTCAAGGATTACTAAAGAGAGTTGACTTAGTTACCAGTCTGAAACCTTCTCAAATTTTTATAATGATTGGAATTAATGATATTGTGGAAAAAGTTCCTTTGAAAGAAATCCAAAAAAACTATTCCGAAATAATTCAACAAATAAAAAAAGAATCTCCTCAAACCCAAATTTTTGTTCAAAGTGTACTGCCAATTCGAGGATTTAACAGTTTTATGACCAGCAACTCAGAGCTTATAGAAAAGATTAAAGAAATGAATATCTTTCTAAAGACATCATCTGCAGAGTGGCGTGTACAATACGTTGATTTATTTCCACTTTTAATTGATGAAAAAAATCAATTAAAAGCCTCTTTTACTTATGATGGGGTACATTTAACCGATGAAGGCTATAAAATTTGGATAAAAGAAATAGAACATCTGGTTCAAAAATAAAGTCTAACTCATTTCTGAATTTATACTACAAAAGCAAGGAAATAGTAACTTTGCATCCATCACAGAACAAACTCTTTGTTTTTCTGATTTTTACAGACAAAACCAATTGAATGAATATTCCTGAATTGAAAGCAAAATTTGCAAATTCCGAGCAATCTGGATTGCTTGTTGAATTTTTGCAAAAAAATCAATCGGGGTCTATTTATTTAAAAGGAGTAATTGGCTCATCAATATCTTTCATTTCAAATGCAGTTTTCCAATCTCAAGCATCTAACATGCTGTTTATTGCAAATGATAAAGAAGAGGCAGCCTACTTGCTAAACGATTTAGAAAGTGTTGTCGGAGAAGAAAATATTTTGTTTTTTCCGGCATCTTATAAAAAAGCATATCATGTTGAAGACACTGAGAACTCAAATATTTTAATGCGTTCTGACGTACTGAACATATTATCAACTTCCTCAGCACCAAAAATTATTGTTACTTACGCAGATGCCCTGGCTGAAAAAGTAGTAAACAAAAGTGTCTTAAAAAAGAATACACTGGAAATTGCTGTTAAAGAAGAATATTCACTCGAATTTATTAATGAAGTACTGTATGAATATGGATTTGAAAGAGAAGACTTTGTAATTGAACCTGGACAATTCTCTATACGCGGAGGAATAATTGATATTTTTTCTTTTTCAAACAATCAACCTTACAGAATTGAATTTTTTGGTGATGAAATAGAATCCATCAGAACTTTTGACCCGGTAACCCAACTGAGCACAAAAAATTTTCAAAAAATTACAATAATCCCCAATCTACAAACCGGAATGGTTGTCGAATCAAGAGAATCATTGATTGATTTTATGCCAAATTCAACCGTATTATGGTGTAGCGACATTGAACTTACTTCCAATTTGCTCGATAATATTTACTCCAAAGCAACTACCGAATATAAAAAAACAGAAAATTCACCTATCAAACGTTTTGAACCACAATTCTTATACCTCACAAAAGATGAATTCATTAATCAAATAAAAAATCGGAATACTGTTGAGTTTGGAATTCAACATTTTTTTTCTGACTCAATACCAATTAACTTTCGGCAAAAACCCCAACCTGAGTTCAACAAAAATTTTAGTTTACTGTATGAAAATTTTTTAGAAAACAATAAAACAGATTACACAAACATACTATTAACAGAAAACAGCAAGCAAGCCGAAAGACTTCACACAATTTTTGATGATATTGGTAAGGAAATTCATGTTTTCTCATTGCTTTTACCCATTCACCAAGGCTTTATCGACTCAGATTTGCAAATTTGCTGTTATACCGACCATCAAATTTTTAATCGCTACCAACGGTTTAAACTTAAAAATACTATAGCTTCAAAAGGTGAATCACTTACCCTTAAAGAAATTCACGGACTTGCTCCGGGTGATTTTATCACTCATATTGACCATGGAGTTGGTAGATTTTCCGGCTTAGAAAAAATTGATGTAAACGGAAAAACCCAAGAAGCAATCCGAATCATTTATTCAAACAACGACTTGCTTTATGTAAATATTCATTCTTTACATAAAATTTCAAAATATGTCGGCAAAGACGGAACTCCCCCAAAAATTAACAGATTAGGCTCCACCCAATGGCAAATAACCAAACAAAAAACCAAAGCAAGAATCAAAGAAGTTGCTTTTGACTTGATAAAACTTTATGCACAACGCAAATCCACCAAAGGATTTCAGTTTATGCCAGACACATACCTTCAAACTGAACTGGAAGCTTCATTTATTTATGAAGATACCCCCGACCAACTCAAAGCTACCTTAGATGTTAAAAAAGACATGGAAGCTGAATATCCAATGGATAGGCTCATTTGTGGAGATGTAGGTTTTGGAAAAACTGAAATAGCAATTCGAGCAGCATTTAAAGCAGTTGCTGACAGCAAACAAGTGGCAGTATTGGTTCCTACCACAATTTTGGCACTTCAGCACTATAAAACTTTCAAAGCCAGACTAAAAAATTTTCCATGTAACGTTGATTACATCAATCGATTCAAAAGCCCAGCACAACAAAAAAACACCCTTGAAAGGCTGGCAAAAGGTGAGGTTGATATAATTATTGGAACACACAGAATTGTTGGTAAAGACGTGAATTTTAAAGATTTAGGACTGCTAATTATTGACGAAGAGCAAAAATTCGGAGTTTCAGTCAAAGACAAGTTAAAAACCATTAAAGCAAATGTGGATACACTAACATTAACAGCAACACCAATTCCGAGAACGCTCCAATTTTCTTTAATGGCTGCACGCGACCTTTCAAACATAACCACACCGCCGCCAAACAGACAACCTGTTGAAACAAAGCTGAATGTGTTTAACGAAGAAATTATACGCGATGCTGTTTCTTTTGAAGTATCAAGAGGTGGTCAAGTATTTTTTGTAAACAACCGAGTTGAAAACATCAAAGAAGTTGCCGGCATGATTCAACGACTTTGCCCTGATGTGAGCGTTTTAACCGCTCACGGGCAAATGAATGGCGATGAATTGGAACAAAAAATGATGGCTTTTGTTGACGGCGAATTCGATGTTTTAGTAGCAACTACAATTATAGAATCAGGTTTAGATATCCCAAATGCTAACACCATAATAATCAACAATGCCAATCATTTTGGATTGAGCGATTTACACCAAATGAGAGGAAGAGTTGGGCGATCCAACAAAAAAGCATTTTGCTATCTTCTTGCACCACCTATGCACGAACTCACTCCAGAGGCTCGAAAAAGACTTATAGCCATTGAACAATATGCCGATTTAGGCAGTGGTTTTCAAATAGCCATGCGAGACTTAGACATTCGTGGAGCAGGAAACTTGCTTGGAGCCGAGCAAAGCGGTTTTATTTCTGAAATCGGGTTTGATATGTATCAGAAAATCCTTCATGAAGCCATCGAAGAACTCAAAGAAAGTGATTTCTCAGAATTATATGCCGAAGAACTAAAATCTAAAAATTACAGCAAAGACTGCCAACTCGAAACCGATTTGGAATTATTAATCCCAGATTCCTATATTTCAAACATTGCCGAAAGATTAACTATTTATAGGGATATTGATGAATTGGAAAACGAAAGTCAAATTGAAAAATATAAAGAAACATTGAAAGACCGTTTTGGTGATATTCCAAACTCTGTTAATGAACTGTTTGAAGCCCTTCTCATCAGAAAAATTGCCGCTCAAATTGGTTTTGAGAAATTAGTTTTAAAACAACAAAAACTCATCGGCTATTTTATTGTAAACCAAGATTCTGATTACTATAAAACAGAACAGTTTACTCATGTTTTAAAATATGTCCAAACTCAGCCGTTAAACTGCAAATTGAAAGAAAAAAACGAACGGTTATCGTTGGTTTTTGAGAATATACAATCAGTACACCAAGCAAAAGAGATACTATTACCATTGCTTTTTAGTGAAAAAATAATCACAAATTCATAGTTAATAGCCCAACCCATTATTTGATTTAGGTCAAAACATTCCCAACTGAACCGGATTAACTTTGTTAGGAAACTTGTTCTAACATTTTGTTAATTATGAAACATATATACCATTTTTTACTTTTGATTGTGGGTTTATTTTTGAGTTCAATACTTTGGTCTCAAACCGCAACATTTAATACCGTTGGAACTTTTGTCTGGACTTGTCCTGCAGGTGTTACTTGCGTTCGAGTTGATGCTTGGGGAGCAGGTGGTGGTGGTTCCGGATCAGACAACTCTAACTCCAGCGGTGGTGGTGGTGGTGGTGCTTTTGCTACTGCATCAATAGCAGTTACACCTGGATCAAATTATACTATAGTAGTGGGAGCAGGCGGTGTTGGAGGAAATGCAGGTGCATTTAATCCAGGCACAAACGGTGGAAATTCAACTTTTACAGATCCGGCAGCTGTTGTAAGAGTTTTAGCAAAAGGTGGAGACGGATCAACAGGAAATACAGGTGCTTTAGGTGCTGTAGTAGCAAACAATATTCCAGCAGGTTCTGGTTTTAATGGTGGCAACGGCAGTAATGGTAGGGGTTCAGGAACAGGTGGTGGAAGTGGTGGAGGTGGAGGTGGATCATCTGCCGCTGGAGGAAATGCTGCTGGAGGTACAGGTGGTACAGGTGGTGCAACTGGTGGCGGTAATGGAGGTAATGGGCCAAATTCCAGTGCAACAGGAACTAATGGAGTTAATTATGGTGGTGCAGGGAGTGGAGTTAGAAGAAGCAACAAAGGAGGAAATGGAGCACAAGGGCAAGTTATTTTAACTTGGCCTGGGTCATGTCCTGTTGATTTAATAGCCATCAATTCAGTTACTACTAATCCCACACCGGTATGTAAAGATAGTTCTTATCAAGTTATTGTAAATGTAAAAAACAACACCGGTGCAAACATACCGTTAGGTAGTACAACCTATCGAATCGATTATAGTTGGGATAATTCAACATGGACTAACAATGTTGTATATGTTGATAACATTAACAATGGAGCTTCTGCAAATTATTCTTTTACTTTACCGGGAACAACTGTTCCAACTGTTGGTAGTAAAATTATCTATATACGAGTTAGAAATAACGTTCCTACACTAATTAGTAATAGTACAGGCTCAATAGTTGTTGATTATTGCCCCAAAGGCTCTGATGTATGTGCAACAGCCACATTAATTAATACAACCGGGACCTATTACGGAAATACAGCAGATTATACAGCTGACAGCCCAAGTTGGCTTGAAAGTGTAGGCTTTGGAGCTGCAACAATTGAAAACAATGTATGGTATAAATTTGTCGCAAGTGCAACTAGCATACAATACACTATTTGCACAGGCTCATGTGTAGGTATGTTTTGGGGATTACAATTTGAATTCTTTTCAATTCCGAGTGGAGTTTGTGGAAGTGGAGGTATAATTTCAGAAACGTTTGTTAATCAAACCAGTGATAATGGTTGTATCACAACTACTGCTTCAGGGCTAACAGTTGGAACCACATATTATATAGTAATTGATGGGTATGAGGGCGAAGATTGTCCTTACACATTACAATTTACAAGTGGAATAAATTTACCAATTAAATTACTCACTTTTTCAGGGAGAGCACAAAAAGCAGGTAACGAGTTGACATGGATTACTGAAACTGAAATTAATAACGATTACTTTGAATTAGAAAGTTCAACAGACGCCATACACTTTAAAAAAATTACTGAACAAAAAGCAGCCGGAAATTCTAACATAAAAATTACTTATAAAGATTACGATACCAAACCATTAGCTCCAACTACATATTATCGTTTAAAACAAGTAGATTACGACGGAAGTTCAACCTATTCAAATATTATTTCCATAACCAACAAGTCTTTGAAAGATGTTTCAATATCTCCAAACCCGGTAAACGATATATTGAATGTAAGTATTTCAGTTTTAACCGAGGGAACATATACATTTTCATTTGTTTCGGTTACCGGAGCAATAATCGAAAAAAGCTATTTCTTGAACGAAGGAGAAAACCAAGTTAAAATAGACTTAAATACCGAGCTGAGTGCTGGTTTTTATATCTTCAAAATAGCCGATAGTTTAGGTGAAATTATCAGTACCAATAAACTGATTAAAAATTAAATTATTTTTCTGTTATCATTATCATCAAAAAAGCTCTGAATATTCAGGGCTTTTTTGTTTGATACGGAAAACCTTACTTTCCAAAGAGCAAAAAGAAAAAGAATTTTATTTAATCCTTCTTCACAATCCAAAAAAACATTCTACTTTTGGTTAGATGAAGACCTCAACCACCATATTTGCATTTCTGTTTTATATCCAATTTTCGTATAGTCAAGCCATCAAATCTTATAGTTTGCATTTTGGCGACACAGTAAACGTTATAGACGAATTCGGTTTAAAACAAGGCAGATGGGTTTATTTAGGACAAGATAAAAAAGAAGCTTGGTTTAAGGATTACCAACCCAATCAAATTGTTGAAGATGGAAAATACAAAGACGGAAAAAGGACGGGCAATTGGAGTCGGTATCACACCACAGGAAAAATACAACGGGAAACCAAATACTCCAACGACACCATTGATGGAATGACCAAATACTATAACAAATCCGGTCTATTGATATCAGAAGGTTATCAAAAAGGAAGTGATTTTATTGATGATTACTTTATATATGATTCTTCAGGAAAACGATTCAAAAAAGAAGCTTCTCGAAAAAATCAATATGCAATGTTGCAATTTAGTGGAAAAGTCGAGAAAATAGGTAAAGGACTTGCAAATGTAAAAATCAGAGTTAAACGAGAAGATTTGTTACTCTACACAACAGATTCAGACGCTAAAGGAAATTTTGCATTGAATTTAGAATTGGGCTTTGAATATGTTATTTCATTCAAAAAAGAAGGGTTTAACGACCAGTCTGTTCTAATTAACACAAATGTAGGAGATATTTCAGACACAACTGTTTATAAGTTACCTGACTGGACTGTTAGTATGAGTGATAATATGGCAAATTCACTAAGTACTGACTTTATGAGTTTTTTGCTGAACAAACCGGCAGATAAAATTTATTTTAATTCTAAGAAAAAAGTTTTTACTGCTGATGGAGTTTATGTTAACCTTTTTAAACGCCAATTAAAGGGTATAAAAAAATCAACTCAAATTTTATTGGCACAGGCTGCAGAAGACAAAAAACAGTTGGAAATTGAGAATCTGAAAATGGAAGCCGCTCAAAAAATGAACGAAATATATTTACTCAAACAGTCGCAAGATTTAATTGAAGCTGAAATAACCAAAAAAGAAGCAGAACTAACAACACAACGACTCGAAAAAGAAAAAAATAAACAAGCCCTAGAACTAGCCGACCAAGAAAAAAAAATAAAAGAACTTAAATATACACAGCAACAAGCATTGTTAGCCAAAAAGCAAATAGAGGCAGAAAAAAATGCCAAAGAAGTAGAGCATTTGGCTATTTTAAAAAAAATGCAGGATTTGGAGCTTAGAGACAAACAAAAGAAACTAAACGAAACCAATGAAAGTTTAAACCTATCCGTAGCAGAAAACAAAAAAAGACAAGCCGAGCTTGATTTAACCAAACGTGAAAAACAAATTCAGGAAAATGAGATGAAACAAAAAATGTTTTATTTCTATATTTTAATTCTGGGATTTGTCTTGATTTTTGCTTTTGCAATAGTGGTTTATAGAAATCTACAAGCCAAGAAAAAAGCAAATATAAAATTGGCACAACAATCACAAGAAATTTATAACCAAAAACAAGAAATAGAGCAAAAGAGCTTATTGTTGGAACAAAAAAACACAGAAACAGAGCAAAGTATCCAATATGCAAAACGAATTCAAACAGCCATTTTACCACCACACAACATCATAGGTAAATATTTGAATGATTATTTCATCTTATACAAATCTAAAGACATCGTAAGTGGAGATTTTTATTTTTTCTCCGACAAACACGCTAAAGATGGATTCGTACATATTGCTTCTGTAGATTGTACAGGACATGGTGTGCCTGGTGCTTTCATGAGTGTTATCGGGCACGAAAAACTTACAGGAGCCGTTCACTCAGAGAAAGAACCTTCAAAAATTTTATCCGACTTAAACAGAGGTATTAAAACTGCACTCCGCCAATCGAGTGACGGCTCTGCCTCACGAGATGGTATGGATTTATCGCTTTGCTCTATTCCAATTAAAAACTCTTCTGATTCTTATACAATTGCTTATTCAGGTGCTAATCGCCCACTTTGGATTGCAAGAAAAGATTCCAATCAAATTGAAGAGATAAAAGCTACGAAGTTTGCTATTGGCGGCTTTACTGATGACAATCAACAATTTGAACAACACCAAATACAATTGAAAAAGGGAGACACCATTTATTTATTCAGCGATGGCTTTGCTGACCAGTTTGGAGGGGTTAAAAAGAAAAAATTAATGACAGGAAAGTTTAAAGACATCATTCTAGGGATTCAATCGCTTGGATTACAAGATCAAAAAGATTATCTGGATAATTTTATTACAAGTTGGATGGACGGAATTGAACAAATAGACGATATTTTAGTTATTGGAATAAAACTTTAATTTTTATTTCTTCACTCGCACATAAGCAACCACCTTTGTTTCAAAAAAATCTTCAGTAAAAAAATCACTCAATGGGAAAATATCAACTTTTTTTCCGCTTTCCTCTATCTCATCAGTTAAATCACCTCCTTTCAAAAACAAAATACCATTTTTAAGGGTATTTCCGCTATCCGCTGATAGTTTTCCTTTCACCCACGGTATTATTTTGGAAATTCGTGCAACTGCACGAGTTACCACAAAATCAAATTGTTCGTTTATTTCTTCAGCTCTCGCATGAACAGCTTTTACATTTGTTAAGCCTAATTCTTTGATTATTTCATTTGCAACTTTTATTTTTTTTCCGATAGAATCTACCAATAAAAAAGAACATTCAGGGAATAAAATTGCCAAAGGAATTCCGGGAAAACCGCCACCGGTTCCAACATCTAAAATTTTTGTTGATTTGGTGAACCCTATAATCTTTGCAATTCCAAGTGAATGAAGAACATGTTTTAAATACAATTCGTCAATATCTTGTCTGGAAATTACATTGATTTGAGAGTTCCAATACGAATAAAGCTCTCCCAGTTTTTCAAACTGTGATTCTTGTTCTTCAGTTAAATTTTGGAAATATTTCTTTATCAAATCAACACCCATACAATCAATTTTCGAAAAATCAAAAGTTGTCTTTTTTTCCAAGCATTAAAGCATACAACTGTTCTCTAGCTCTAAAAAGTTGAGTTTTAACGGTGCCTATCGGAAGATTGGTTTCTTCAGCAATTTCTTCGTAAGAATACTCTCTGAAATAGCGTAAAACAACCAAATTTTTATATCTGGGTTTGAGTTGGTCAACAATTTCCCTTAATAATCTAATTTTTTGTTTTCTAATAAAACGTTCTTCCGGATTTAACAGTTCATCTTTAATTTCAATGGTTAACTCGCCATCACCTGTGTCAAACTCTTTATCCAGTGAAAGTGTATTCATTTTTTTTCTACGAATAAAATCGATACAATTGTTGGTAGCAATTCTAAACAACCAGGTGCTGAATGCATAGTTTGGTGTATATTGGTGCAATCTGTTGAATGCCTTGCCAAAAGCCTCAATAGTCAAATCATCAGCATCATCAGTGTTTTTAACCATTTTCATCATCATAAAGAAAATAGAATCACGATATTTTGCCAATAATTCAGCATAGGCTTTTTCGTCCTGAAAATCTCTAGCCCTAACGACTAATTCAAAATCAACCTGAGCCTTTGGGGATAACCCTGAATTTGAGTCTAATTCCATCTATTGTTTCGTTTTACAGCGTTTGAAATTAATAAAATTGGTTGAAAAAACAGGAAAAACACCTCAAAAAATGGTATCCAACCCATCAAGTCTTTTTCTCCCAGCTTATTGATAGATTTTTTAAATATAATCAGTTGAAAAAGTATTCGTATAAAAATTGCACTCAAAACAGGAATAACAAGGGTTTTGGTAATCAACAATATTGTCAACGACACAATAAAAATAAGATACGATATTGGAAAAAGACTCAAAAAAAGCTTGTGTTTAAACTTGTAGAATTTGCCTGTACTCAGATGTCTTTTCTTTTGCCTTACCCATGATTTAAAGCTTGTTTTTGGGATAGAAATTGTATGAGCAGTGCTATCAACAACTATTTGAGTATTGTACTTATCAGCAACTTCGTTCACAAACAAATCGTCATCACCGGATAAAATATGTTGATGTGAAGAAAATCCTCTGTTTTTAAAAAAAATCTCTTTTTGATAGGCTAAATTTCTTCCAACTCCCATATATGGCATTTTACATAATGCAAAAGAAAAATACTGAATGGCAGTAAAAACTGTTTCAAATCGAATAAGTTTATTGAGTAATCCGGATTCTTTTTGATAGGCTCCATATCCTAAAATTATTGATTTGTGCTCGGAATAATTGCTCATCTGTTTGAGCCATTGATTTGATGCAGGCTTGCAGTCTGCATCTGTTAACAATAAATTATCATACTTGGCTCCCTTAATTCCTAGTGTTAAAGCAAATTTTTTACTTCCATAAAATCGGTCATTATCCGGTACATTCACAACTTTTAAATTTGGATATTGAAAAGAATAGGCTTTTAAAACATCATCAGAGTCATCAACTGAGTTGTCGTTTACTACAACAATCTCAAATGTCGGGTAATCTTGAGATAAAAATTCCGGAAGCAGATGAAGAAGATTTTCTCGTTCATTTTTTGCACAAATCACCACAGAAACAGGCTCAAATGAAGAAACTGTTTTCTCTTTTGATTTATAAAAAGCAAAACGTGAAAAAATTCCAATAAAATAAATCATCTGAACAACAAATGCCGCAAAAAAAACAACCACTACGAAATCCAACCAATGCGTAAATTCCGAAAAAACATACGAGTTGGAAAAAAAATTATTCATTAATTCTAAAAAAACAGATTCAAACTCAAATGTACAATCTAACTTCTGCCTAAATAATTATCTTTGACCAAGTTTTAAACACTAGTAGTTGATAACCATTTGGCAGTAAAATGAAATTTATTTTAGAAAAAAAAGACACAAAATCTAAAGCCAGAGCAGGCAAAATACTTACTGACCATGGTGAAATTAGTACTCCGATATTTATGCCCGTCGGAACTGCCGGAACAGTAAAGGGCGTTCACCAACATGAATTGGAAAATGATATTAAAGCTCAAATTATTTTGGGAAATACCTATCATTTATACCTAAGACCAAAACTTGATATTCTGCATCAGGCAGGAGGATTGCATAAATACATTAATTGGTCAAAACCTATTCTTACCGACAGTGGAGGTTATCAAGTTTATTCATTATCTGACAGGCGAAAAATTAAAGAGGAAGGAGCAACATTTTCCTCTCATATTGATGGGTCGAAACACTTATTTACTCCTGAAAATGTTATGGATATCCAACGAATTATCGGAGCTGATATTGTTATGGCTTTTGACGAATGTACCCCCTACCCGTGTGATTATCAGTATGCAAAAAAATCTATGCAAATGACTCATCGCTGGTTAGAGAGGTGCTGCGACCGATTTGATTCAACTGAACCGCTATATGGATACTCTCAAACTCTGTTTCCAATTGTGCAAGGAAGTACCTATAAAGATTTAAGAACACAAAGCGCAGAAAAAATAGCTTCTTTTGATAGAGAAGGCAATGCTATTGGCGGTTTATCTGTTGGTGAACCCGACGAAGAAATGTATGAAATGTGCGATTTGGTTACAGGAATTTTACCCTCGGACAAACCCAGGTATTTGATGGGAGTCGGCACACCTGTTAATATTCTAGAGAATATTGCACTGGGAATTGATATGTTTGACTGTGTAATGCCTACTCGAAATGCACGAAACGGTATGCTATTTACTTCTAACGGAATCATAAACATAAAAAACAAAAAATGGGAAAATGATTTTTCTCCGATAGATACAGAAGGAACTAGTTTTGTAGATACTTTTTATTCTAAAGCCTATTTAAGACATTTGATTACTTCAAAAGAAATTTTAGGAGCACAAATTGCCACCCTACACAATTTAGCTTTTTATTTGTGGTTAGTAAATGAAGCTCGAAAACAGATTTTAGCTGAAACTTTCAGCAGTTGGAAATCAATTATGGTTAAAAAATTAGCACAACGATTATAAACACAACTCACTTTAGTGAAAATAATTGACCTATATATTATCCGTAAATTCCTAGGAACTTTTTTCTTTTCCTTATTGATGATTATTCCGGTTGTTGTGGTTTTCGACTTGTCAGAAAAGATGAGAGATTTTATTGAGCGAAAAGCACCGATAAAAGCGATAGTTTTTGACTATTATTTCAACTTTATACCCTATTTGGTAAACCAATTTAGTCCATTATTTGTTTTTATTGCCGTCATATTTTTCACTTCCAAAATGGCTAGTAACTCCGAAATTGTGGCTATCCTTTCAGGAGGTGTGAGTTTTAAAAGATTACTAAGACCTTATTTAATTTCAGCCGTAATTTTAGCTTTACTTTCGTATTACTTGAATAATTTCCTAATTCCTGATGCAAATAAAGAACGTCTTGCTTTTGAAGAAATCTATTACAGAAACAAGTTTCGAAATGAATCGCATCATATTCATCGACAAATAAATCCTTCCACCTATATTTATATGACCAACTACAATGTTGACATGAATATGGGTATTTATTTTTCAGTTGAAACCTTTGAAGATGGTGAACTGAAATACAAACTAATCAGCGATAACATTCGTTGGGACAGTATTAAAAATACTTGGGAAATTTCAAATTATGTTGAACGTTTTTTTGAAGGCAGCAATGAAACTATAGTTACCGGCGGAAAAAAAGATACAATAATGAATTTTACTCCCGATGAGTTTAAACGCAGGTCAAGCTTCATCGAAACCAAAAACTTTTTTGAATTAAACGATTTAATTGAAGAAGAAAAATTCAAAGGCTCAAGCTTTGTTGTTGATTGTGAAATTGAAAAACAAAAACGTGCTGCTTATCCTTTTGCAACATTTGTTCTAACAATTATTGGAGTTTCACTTTCAAGCAGAAAAGTGAGAGGCGGTATTGGGCTGCATATTGGAATGGGATTACTAATCAGCTTTTCGTATATACTATTTATGCAGGTGTCATCTACATTTGCAAAAAATTCAGGAGTCCCTGCTATGGTTGCAGTTTGGATACCCAATGTTTTATACAGTATTTTGGCATTGTACTTATTAAAGAAAGCTCCTAAATAAGTTACTTTTTAAAAATTCCAAAAACTGCAGAACCACTTCCTGTCATAGATGCATAAAGTGCTCCTTCTGAATAGAACTTTTCTTTTACTGATTTTATTTGTGGGTGATTTGGAAAGATGGAATCTTCAAAGTCGTTTTTTAGTACATTTCTCCACTCTGAAATTGGTAAATGAATAGCTTCTTTTACACTCGTTACCGATTGTTTCGGAGTTACTCCAGCATAAGCTTCAGCCGTTCCAATATGTATGTTTGGGTATTCAATTTTAATGTCGTAATTGCTTAAATCTAATGCCACTGACTCAAATTCATCTCCTTTTTCGAAGGCATAAACAGGGCTGTTCTTAATAAAAAAAGCACAATCACTACCTAATTTACGGGCATATTCAATCAACTCGGAATCAGACAACTTCAACTCAAAAATTTTGTTCAATAACTTTAAAGTAAAAGCTGCATCTGATGAGCCGCCACCTAATCCGGCACCAATGGGAATACTTTTGTGCAAATGAATGGAAACAGGAGCTAAACTAAATTCATTTTTTAAAAGTTGATACGCTCTTAAACATAGATTGTTTTTTGGCTCTCCGGGAATAGAATAACCTGATGATGTAAAATTCAATTCATTGGATTTGACAATTTCCAACACATCAAAAACATCGAATACAGGGTAAAAAAAACTTTCAATGTTATGGTATCCATCTGTTCGCTTTTCAATCACATTTAATCCTAAATTGATTTTTGCATTAGGAAACTCAATCATTTTTCTTGTTTTAAACACGAAAATTACAAATTCATATCTAAAAACTCATCAGCAGTTGTTTATAAATCTTTGCATTTTTAGTAATTTAGCCCCCTTACTAATTTTTCAAGAAAATGGCTGTTTATTTAGATTTTGAAGAACCAATAAAAATTTTGGAAGAACAATTAGAAGAAAACAAAGCTCTCCAAGAAAAAGGCATTGATACATCTAATATTATCAAAGAAATTGAAAAAAAATTATACGACACTCGAAAAACCATATACAATAATTTAACAGCGTGGCAACGTGTTCAAGTTTCAAGACACCCAGATAGACCTTACACACTTGCATATATAAACGCAATTTCAGACGGTACATTTATTGAACTTCATGGCGACAGAACAGTTAGAGACGACAAAGCAATGGTTGGTGGGTTTGGAAGTATTGATGGAAAAACTGTAATGTTTATAGGTCAACAAAAAGGTATAAACACCAAAATGCGTCAATTGAGAAATTTTGGAATGGCAAATCCTGAAGGATATAGAAAAGCATTACGATTAATGAAAATGGCTGAGAAATTCAATAAACCAGTTGTTTGCTTAATTGACACTCCCGGTGCATTTCCAGGATTAGAAGCCGAAGAACGAGGTCAAGGCGAAGCTATTGCAAGGAATTTATTGGAAATGGCTCAATTAAAAGTTCCAATAATTGTATTGATTATCGGAGAAGGTGCTTCAGGTGGAGCTTTAGGAATTGGTATCGGCGATAAGGTATTGATGTTGGAAAACACGTGGTACTCTGTTATTTCTCCAGAATCTTGCTCATCTATTTTATGGAGAAGTTGGGAACACAAAGAGCAAGCTGCTGAAGCATTAAAACTTACAGCGAAAGATATGTTGACTCACAAACTTATTGATGGAATAATCCAAGAACCAGTGGGTGGAGCACACTCTAATCCAAACGAAATGTTTGTAATAGCCAAAAAAGAAATAAAAAAACAACTCGATAAACTTTCTAAACTCAAAAAAGACAAACTTATTAAAGAAAGAATCAAAAAGTTCTGCTCAATGGGTGTTTATGAAGAAGCATAAACAAGCTCTATTTGTTATACCAAAAATCAAAAGTTGAAACTACAGAGTTGTGAGTAAAAGAGTTTTTCAGCAGTTTGGTGTTGTAATCATAAAAATTTAGAGTTGTACCCGTAACAACAACTACCTCATTTGAAATTTTATCGTACTTAATAAGACTCGTATTTACTCCAGATAAAAATAACCCTTGAGTATAATTATTTAAGTCCACCTTGTTAATTTCATTATTTTGAACAACTAAAAAAACTCCCTTACTGACCTCAGTTACACAATGAATCGTATCCGGATTTAAAACTATATTTTGATATAGAGAATTTGAATTAAAATTATAAATCATCAGCATACCAACGTTGGATTGATTTATAAAGAACGCCAGTTCATTTGCTGAAATTGAATATATAGCTTTTACTTCTCCATTAATTACAGCATTGTTCTTCAGCAATCCGGTCATATAATAAATAACTATTCTATTCTCCCCGGTTAACTTTTCTTGTTGAATAGATGCAAAATATTGATTTTCATGAATATAAAGCAGTTTTGGAAAAAAGTTAATCAGTGAAGTTGCCAAAAAAGATTGCCCTCCAACTTGATTGAATCCATTTATGTTGTTTTGATAAAATCCGGAATATACATTTTTGTCATGTATGTATAATGAAGTGAAATACTGTAGCCCTGAAGAACTATTCTGTACCGACCAATTTAATGCAGCAGTAGTCGCATCAAAAGCTTGCAAATCCCCTGAAATTCCACCACTCACAACAACTTGTTGATTGTTTGAATTAACTCCACCCCCGATAAAATCACCAGTTGAATTTGCAAAACTTGTTGCGACCAAATTGTTATCCAATTTGGTTAATTGAGTCATATTTCCAACGTTGGAAAATAAAAACAAACCCAGTCTTTCTTTTGGCATTTCATTAATATGAATTTCAACATATTCATTAGTCTGATTAACTCCATCAGAAGCACTTATTTTTAATGTATAGATTCCAGATGTCAGGTATTTATCTGAAAGAACTAATTTTTCTGAAAAAGAATATTGTGAAAGATTCGGTTGTTTTGAAATCTTTTCGCCAACAATTATATTGTTTTCATCACGCAACGAAACAGAAAATGATGTAACTTTTATATTATCAGAAACAATCCCATTCACCTTTATCGAATCATAAACAGAAAACATTTGATACGACAAAGGGGAGTATATTTTTATTTGAGGAGAATCCAAATCAGACTCATCTTTTTTGCATGTAATAAAAACTAAAGCAAAAAAACAGACCGTAAGAAGATTGTATAACCTACCCATAAACTAAAATTACAAATAAAATTTCAACACAACATGTCAGTATCTTGTTTAAATATTAAAATAAAAAATGAAAATTATTGTTGCCTATCGTAATAAAAAATCACTTTACAAATTAGTAAATTTGGGACTATGACAGATTTTAACAAACAAGATGGACGACGCAGAACAAAGCTTTCTGCAACCACAACAAATTATTTAGAACAAGGGAAATTACCACCACAAGCTGTTGACCTTGAAGAGGCTATTTTAGGTGCAATGATGCTTGAAAAAGATGCAACCACTAAGGTTATAGACAGGCTTCATCCTGCTGCATTTTACAAAGAATCACACCAGAAAATTTTTGAATGCATAAAAGATTTATTTGGCAGAAATGAGCCCATCGACATATTAACAGTTGCTCAAGAACTCAAAAAAAGAGGTGATTTAGAAATTATCGGAGGTGCCTATTACATCACTCAACTCACAAATAGAATTGCTTCTGCTGCGAATATTGAGGCTCACTCATTAGTTGTTGTACAAAAATATTTATTACGAGAATTGATTTCAATTTCTACCGAAACCATTAAAGATGCTTATGACGATTCAACTGATGTTTTTGATTTAATGGACAAATTAGGAGCAAAACTTTTTGAACTTTCCGAGAAAAACTTAAAGAAAAACTACGCAGGAATTGAGTCTTTGATAAGAGAATCCATGACTCAAATTACTCAAATCAGACAAAACGATAGTGGATTAATTGGTGTGGGATCAGGTTTTACTGATTTAGATAGAATTACATCTGGCTGGCAAAACTCCGATTTAATAATTGTTGCAGCTCGTCCAGCAATGGGAAAAACTTCCTATGTTTTATCGCTTGCACGAAACGCAGCAGTTATGTTTAAAAAACCTGTTGCAATATTCTCTCTTGAGATGTCTTCAGTGCAACTTGTTACCCGTTTAATTTCTGCCGAATCAGAAATATCCATAGAAAGATTAAGAAACGGAAATTTAAGACAAGACGAAATTGCTCAAATCAACCATAAAATCAGAGAATTAGAAAATGCTAAAATATTTATTGATGACACAGCCGGGCTTTCAATCTTTGATTTAAGAGCTAAGGCTCGTAGATTAAAATCACAACACAACATTCAAATGATTGTAATTGACTACTTACAGCTTATGTCCTCAGGAACTGAAAGCAGAGGAAACCGTGTTGAGGAAATCAGTTTGATATCACGGTCGCTGAAAAGCATTGCAAAAGAATTGAATATCCCGGTTATTGCCCTATCTCAATTGAGTAGAGCCGTTGAAAGTAGAGGTGGAGATAAAAAACCCCAACTTTCCGACCTTAGAGAATCAGGTTCTATTGAGCAAGATGCCGATATGGTACAATTTATTCACCGTCCAGAATACTATAACCTTACTGTTGACGCTAATGGGCAATCTACAAAAAATGTTGCAAACATTATTATTGCAAAACATAGAAACGGTGCTGTCTGTGACATTAAGCTGAAGTTTATCAACGAATTAGCAAAATTCGAAGACTTTGATTTAAATTATCAAGGTGATAATTCATCAAATATGGGATTTTCGAATATGCCGATTGGTTCAAATTTTGATGAGGAACAAGGAACAATCATTAAACAATCCAAATTGAACGAAACAGACGATGATTTTAGTTCAATGCCACCAATGAGTGGAGATGCTCCTTACTAAGTTGAATAAATAAAAATATGAGTCAATAATTACAGCAACCACAGCTAAAATCAGTCGAATGAAAAGAAAAATCTTTTGCCTTGCCTTGTGTTTGTTTTTGATTAAAGCAACTTTTGCTGCATATATTTTAATTCCGATGGACAATGCACAAAAGAATCATCTAAAAGCCTATGGTGTTGCCTATTGGATTTTGGAAAACAATCTAGAAATAGAATGGTTGCTCAATTATCGAGGTGGCAGTTTTATGGTAAAACATCTCAAACCTATTGAAGAAGAATTGATAATTAGAGGTGTGTCGTTTGAAATCATTGCTGATGCAAAATCAACAGCGATACTTCAACAAATAGCAGACCCTGAAGTAAATATGGATGTTGTAAAATTAGAAAAAGCGCCTAAAGTGGCTGTTTATTCACCTAAAACTGCCCAACCATGGGATGATGCAGTTACCCTTGTTATGACTTATGCAGAAATTCCATACGATGTTGTTTACGACCCTGAGATAATAAATGGGAAATTACCTGAATATGACTGGCTTCATCTTCATCATGAAGATTTTACTGGTCAGTACGGAAAATTTTACGCAAATTACCGAAATGCTGCTTGGTATCAAGAACAAGAACGTTTTAACCAAGAAAATGCTACAAAATTGGGTTTTAATAAAGTGTCCGAATTAAAATTAGGTGTCTCAAAAAAAATTAAAGAATTTACACTTGGCGGAGGTTTTCTGTTTGCTATGTGCTCAGGCACAGATGCTCTCGATATAGCTTTGTCTGCTGAAGGGATAGATATTTGTGAATCTATGTACGATGGAGATGGTACAACACCAAACTATAACTCAAAACTCGACTATAGCAAAACATTTTCCTTTAAAGATTTTAAACTTAAAACCAATCCTTTAGAATATGAATTTTCAGATATTGATGCCACTGAAATTCATTCAAAAACACCTCAGAATATTGATAATTTTTCACTTTTCGATTTTTCTGCAAAATGGGACCCTGTACCTACCATGCTTTGTCAAAATCATGAAAATCTAATTAAAGGATTTTTTGGTCAAACTACTGCTTATTTTAAACAGTTTTTAAAATCAAGCACAATTGTAATGGGAGAAAGTAAAGCACTTAATTCAGCAAAATATATACACGGAGAAATGGGAAAAGGCACTTGGACATTTTATGGAGGTCATGACCCTGAAGATTACAGACACATGGTGGGTGACCCACCTACTGATTTAAATTTACATCCAAACTCACCCGGATATCGGCTTATTTTGAATAATATTTTATTTCCTGCAGCTAAAAAGAAAAAACAAAAAACCTAATCAAACATATTCCAGCTTACTCCAAACTTAAAAGACCTGTCTAAAAATGGTGTATTTGGCGTTGAAAAATAATCAAACCCCATCAAACCAGAGTTTACATGCTCCCACTTTACAAATATTTGAGCACGTTTTAAATGTGTACTCAAAAACACATCTATGAATGGATAATCGCCAAGTTTGACTTTGTTTTGGGTATAATACATTGATATACCAGGCATAAATGCATAAGCATAATACTTTCCTGAATAGGAAACATTAACTCCAAATCTAACCTTCATGGATTTCTTAAATATCTTATTTTCATAATAAACAATCTGTCGTCCAATAAATTCAGGTAAAGGAAAAATATATCTATCTGATGTCATTTGGTAAATAACAGCAGATTTAAAGTGAACATTTTTTAGTCTATATCCCTTTTCAATCATGAATGAACTAATTGTTTCTTGCTTTTTATTTTGAGTTGGTAAGGCAAGAGTATCAAAGTAAATATAATTGTTTGTCAGCTTAGCATTAATAGTAAGAATTAAACCGATATTCCGAATTATAAATTCAGAATTAATGAAACTGATTTGTTGTTTTTCAAAATTGTAATTTGCCCACTTAAAATGATTCGAAGCAAACGACTTGACAGCATATTCAGGTTCATTTATTTGATGAGAAACTCTTGTAATCATTGATAAATTATCTGAAAAAGAAAAATCAAAATTTCCGGAAAAGTTAATATCATTTCGATTGTAGCCATGAACACCATAATTGAAATCAATAAATGATTTAAACTTACCATTTATATAAAATAACTTTGAACCTAAATAATTACTATTAAATAAAGTATCAGCACCCATAAATTGAAAATACTTATAATTTTCAGTCAAATAATAAGGTTCGATACTAACATTATTGAGAGTATATCCAAAGGAAAACTGATTAACAAATGAATTAATATGGATAGAATCTTTCCATAAACCTCCGGTTGAATCAAAATAGATAGTATCAAAAATAGAAGATCTCGAATCATTATCAAAATATTCTTTTCTAAAAGTAGAAGTATTACTATTGAGTTTTAAATAATAGCTCTCATGTCGGTTAGAATCAACTTGATTGGAAAATAAAACTACTTTTTGATTAATCCCAAAACTTATTGTCCTTGATTCATAATAAGATTTTTTTAAATTAACTTCATACAATTCACGACGTTCGATACTGTCTTTTAAAAAATCGGAAATAGATTTAATACCACCGTTTTCTTGATTTTTTATAGTATAATATCCAAAAATTAAATTCGCTGAATATTCATCTTTGGAAGTGTGAAAATTAAATTCAGCTTTTAAATTATTATCATTTATTTCTTGGTTTATATAATCACCGGGAGAACCTATACGTTTATAAAGCAATTGAAAATCTGCTAGCTTACCAAACTTTTGTATATGATTAATGGATAAAATTTGTTCTCTCCTCCCGGCATTAATCCATGTTAGATTGGTAAATGGTCTAAAACCAGTCAAGTTTAATAGTTTATTTTTTAAATCAACAGGAGCAAAAATAGAAGACTGATTATCTTTTAAATAAACTGTAGAAAAATAATAATTTGAACCGAATGGACCTAGATTATTCAGTAATACATTATTAAAATGTTTGTAGAAGACAATATCTAAAAATTGATCATCGAATAATATTTCCTTAAACATCTTGTTCGTTTGAACAGAATCAATACTTTGAGAATAAACCTTACCCAGGTTATTAAAAATAAAAAAGAGAAAAAATATTTTTAAGTGAATTCTCATTTAAGAGCTAAAGTAATAAAATAGAAATAGATGAAGAACGTATTTTTAGAAGTTTTTGTATAAAAAAAAACCTCGAAATAGTAAACTAAATCGAGGTTTAATAAAAATGGCAACGACATACTCTCCCGGGTAACCCAAGTACCATCTGCGCTGGTGGGCTTAACTTCTCTGTTCGGAATGGAAAGAGGTGATCCCCACCGCAATAGTCACCATAAATCATAAATAAGAATGACATTCAATGAAAGAAATTATAGAGTAGATTTTATTGTTAAAAAGCTCTAGGGTAATTAGTATTGCTCAGCTTTGACATTGCTGTCTTTACACTTGCAACCTATCAACGTCATCATCTTTAACGACCCTTAAGGGAAATCTCATCTTGAGGCTGACTTCGCACTTATATGCTTTCAGTGCTTATTCAATCCAAACTTAGCTACTCTGCGATGCAGCTGGCGCCACAACAGATACACCAGAGGTTTGTCCAACTCGATCCTCTCGTACTAGAGTCAGATCCTCTCAAATTTCCTACGCCCACAATAGATAGAGACCGAACTGTCTCACGACGTTCTGAACCCAGCTCGCGTGCCACTTTAATGGGCGAACAGCCCAACCCTTGGGACCTTCTCCAGCCCCAGGATGTGACGAGCCGACATCGAGGT
>JADYZM010000031.1 GCA_020853105.1 Flavobacteriales bacterium
AACAAAAATGGCAGCTTAAAAAAATGCTATCGTTATAACGTAATTATGCAAGCCTACTATTTTTTTACAAACCGATTTTCTCAGTAATAATTTAAATCGCTAGTTTTTTCACAACCTGACGGTTTGCGGCTTGGCGCAGGCGGGGATTTTTACCACAAAACTTCCTACGAAGCACGAATGTTCAAATTTACGAAAAACTGTCAAACGAAGCACTAAACCCCCGCTTGCGCCAAACCGCTGTTAGGTGCTGGTGTTCTCCGCATTGTTCGGTCAGTTAGTGTCTTCCGATATATCGCTTTTAATTGTCTGGTTGTCATTGTAAGATTGTTTAAATTCTCACCCCAATAATCAACACATCATCTGTCTGCTCGGTAGTGCCTTTCCAATTTGCAAAATGTTGTTGCAAGTGTTCTTTTTGTGTTGATAGAGATTCTTTGTGTATTTCCTGTAATAAATTTTTTAGAGGCTTGTACATAAATTTTTTTCCTTTTTCGCCTCCAAACTGGTCTGCATAACCATCTGTAAAAATATAAATGGTGTCGCCTTTTAGTAATTCTATTTTATGTGTGGTAAATGGTTTTGGGTTGTCGGTTTTTCCAATGGGTTGTTTGTCGGGTTTTATTTCATTCAGTTCATTTTCTCTGATGTACCATAATGGACTATTTGCTCCCGACCAAAGGAGTTCATTTGTTTTTGTGTTTAATGAACATAAAGAAATATCCATACCGTCCTTTATATCGCTTTCGCTTTTTTCAAAGGTTTCTAAAACCAGTTCTCTTATTTTATTTAATATTTTGCTTGGTTCGGTAATACCAAATTCTTTTACGGTTCGGTTCAATGCGTTTGAACATATCACGCTTACCATAGCACCCGAAACTCCGTGACCTGTACAATCTGCTGAGGCAAAAAGTACTAAATCATTTACATCCTCTAACCAATAAAAATCACCGCTTACAATGTCTTTGGGCTGATACATTACAAAGCTTTCGGGCAAGTGCTTTTTCCAATAATTATCAGGTGGTAATATGGCGGTTTGTAGACGTTTGGCGTAGGTTATGCTATCGGTTATTTCTTGCTGTTTTTCTTCTATTATAGCTTTTTGTTTTTTTGTAAGGTTAAAGCGGTTGAAAAGGAAAAGGGAGAAAACCGTAACTAAAAGCAATCCTGCTATTGATGAAAAAATAATGATGTTCTTTTTCTTGCTCTGTTCTTCTGCAATGGCTGTTTGTTTTTCATTTTCTTTGTTCAGAAGTTCTATTTCTTTTTGTTTTTTTTCGGTTTCATATTTTGCAGACATTTCAGAAATTTGCTCTGATACATTTTGATTGAAAACACTATCCGAAAGTGTGAAAAATTTTTTGTGATACTCGTAAGCCTCTTTATATTTTTTTCGTTCATAAAATATATCTGATAATGCCTGATAATTTTTAGCTGTTAATTCTAAGTCATTGATTTTTTTCGAAATATCTAGGCTACTATTAAAATAAATGTATGCGGAGTCAATATTGTTCTTTTTTTTATACAACTCTCCAATATTTATTAGGCGGATAGCCACACCTTTCATATAGTTAATTTTTTTACTAATTATTAACGCTTCAGAAAGGTATTTTAAAGAATTGTCAAATTCTTGAATTTCATAATAAATATTACCAATGTTACTTAATGTGGCGGAAATAGATGCGGAATCATTTAATTTTCTTTTTTCTTGCAGAGACTTCTCTGCAAACATAATTGCCTTCTCAAAGTCTTTTTGCTGCGAATATATAATTGACAGATTTCCCAAGTTTAATGATATACCTTCTTTATTTTTTAGTTCCTTGTTAATTTCAAGTGCTTTTTGAAAATAATTTAAACTTTGCTCAAAATTTCCAATTTTTTGATACACTAACCCAATATTATTTATTGAAATAGCTATTTCCTTTTTTAGAAGTAAGTTCTCTCTTATTTTTAATGAAGTCAAATGATGTTGCAGTGCTAAGGCATAATCTGTTTTTTGTAAATAAAACATACCTATTGCATTATGAAACAAAGCCACTTTGGGCTTGTCGTTAATTTTCTCAGCTAATTCAATTCCCTTTAATGCAACTATTACAGTAGAATCAGAAAGTACAGCATAGTATTCTTTTACCAGTTCAAAATAACTATTTAGTTTTTTCGAGCTATTACTTTCTTTTTTTATCTCAAAGTTTAAGCTATCAATTATAGTCGAATGTTGAGAATAGCAAAAAATTGAAACAGCTAAAAATATAATTGTAAAAAAAAATCGTATAACCATTTTTCGAGCAAAATAAATAAAACACCAAAAGGCGGAAGATAAATCTTCTGCCTTTTGGTGTTAAAATAAGATGAATATTTATTCTACTTCAATTAATATTGCACTCCAAATAATCCAAACTTTTACACTAGGCTGGGCAGCCACAGCATACTGTGGTGTATTCGTTTGTGCAAGCTCATATTGACCAATACCTTTTCTTTCATCAGTTATTTGAAGTACTCCTGTGCCTTCATAAATTAATCTTCCTTCTCTAGTTCGATACTGTTCCATAAATATGTCTCCAGTCTTTGCATTCTTTGTATCTCCAGTAACGCGGGTTACAAAGCGAAGCATCATACCACTCTCCGAAAAATAGACACCAGCTTGGGTTGTTTCTCCTTTACATAGTTTGTATTGAGATTTACGACCACCATCTCTGTCGGTTACTTGTCTTGGAACATAAACAGCCTTACCCAATCCTATGTTAAGGAATGATAAATCTGTTGCTACCGCTAAACCCAAGTTTAATAAAAATGGTGGTATTCCTAGCTCAATGGTTGCTCCATCAATTTCACTAGGATTGTTTACCATTTCTTTCAATTGGTCTAATTTTGGAGGTGTTGTTTCTATCGAAATAACTTTTGCACCATTTGGATTTCCTCCGCTGTTTTGTGAACTCATAGTTTTTCTTTTTTTTGTTATTAATTATTGATTTGTGGTTTTTAAATTTCATCTTCTAAAACAAACAAGTCATTCACGTTTAATTCAAAAAAACGAGATAACTTTAATGCAAGTATTATTGATGGTAAATACCTGTTTGTTTCAATCGCATTTATAGTTTGCCTAGATACATTCATAATTGTTGCCAGTTCTTCTTGTGTTATATTTTTTTTAACTCTTTGTTCACGAACATAGTTTTTCATAAATTTTTTTGCCCACTTAACTTGTAAAAATAAAATGCCCCAAGGTAAACTAATAATATAGAGTCCATTAAAATTATTGCAGGGAAGTTAATCAAGAATATAGTAAAGTTTGAAAATGAAAAGATAAAAAAGAAGATAGAGTGTACTACAATAGAAAATGAAAATGATTTCATTCTTAAATGATTGACAAACTCATCTTCAACACTTTCTTTTGAAAAGGCTGTTAATACAGAACCTAAAATAAGCATTGCATAGACTGCAATTATTTTAATATCAGCGTTTGGATTAAAAAACTCGTCAACAGAAATTCCTGAAAGTAGGTGTACAATAGTAATAATAATGCTTGCAGCAATTACCAAAAAACCTAGGTATTTTGAGTATGTTGGAAGTATTATAAATCTTGATTTTATCATTAGTTAAATTGTTTAATTTTCAAGGTCAAATATAATAGAATATTTTAATGTAAAGCTTACTTTACATACTTTTGTTGAAAAAAATGAAAAATTGTTGAAAAAACCGCAAGCAGAAGAAGTCGGTAAAAAATCATTTGAGTTTTTTTTGGACAACGAAGTTAATTTGTCTGCCGATAAGATGTTAATTGAGCTAGGTTTCCCTACACTTGCACCTAACGTTTTGCAGCTACCCGAAGGTGGCGATTTCGGAGCACTTCACTGTAAACCAAGCAGAAACTTTGATAGAAGCACAAAGTTTGATTTAACCACTGAACCGCCACTTTTGGGTAGGTGCTGTTATA
>JADYZM010000032.1 GCA_020853105.1 Flavobacteriales bacterium
CCAATTCTTCCTCAATGGTTGTGTCTATGGCTTTCCACGAGTTTTGATAATATGCCTGTCTGCTCATACCAAGCCAAGAACATAGCTTGGCAAGTCCTAAGTTCTGAAAATTGTTTTTCATTTCTTCGATGGCTTGGTATTGTACTTTTTTCGGATGGGAATATTAAATTCCTTTTCTGCAATATCAACCATTGTAGAGAATAGGATAGCTTTCATCTCCGCATCTTTGAGCTGAGATTCCAGTTCTGAAATCCTTTTTTTCAATTGAAGCGTTTCAAAGTCTTCGATTGTTTTATTGTTTCCATTGTCTTTTTTAGCCATATTTACAACATTTTCTATCGTAAAGTTAGGTCTTCTAGTTTTACCAGAAGCATCATAGCCCAATTGTTTCATCCAGCGAAGTAATTGTCCGTGTTCTTCTTTCTGACCTGTGTATTTTTCCCAAATCTCACGCTTGGTACAGCCTAAACTCAAAAATTCTTGAATGATGTGATGCTTTTCCGAAACTGTAAAATACTTATTCGGTTTCTGAATGATGATTTTCCCGGTTTTTAGTCCTGAAATGACTTTACTTTTTTTGTCCATTTTTACACATTTTAGTGTAAACCTATTTTAGGACAAGACAGTAAGAAGCAAATTCATTATTCCTACGAAACCACTTCTATTTTTCTAGAAAGTGCGATGTCTAGTAATCTATCTAATTTTTTTGTGTAGAAAGAAGAAATACAATTTGGCGATTCTAAATCTCTCAATCTATTTTTTTCTATAGAAACTGAATAAGGCAAAGGCCAAGCTCGTAGAGATTTAGTGACATTTTCCATTGTTGTAATTCCATTCAAAGCATTAATCCCATCTGCCCAAGAAATCAATCCAATCCGTTTGTCTAAAAGATAAGGCTCGGGCAATTTTGATGTTATTTCTAACCAGTCTAAACTGTTTTTCATTATTCCAGGAATGCTGCCGTGGTATAAGGGCGCTAACCAAAAATGCAATTCCGTGGATAAGAAAAGGTTTACCATTTCTTCTACAGAATTGGGATGTTTACTCATAGTCATGTCCAACAAAGGAACTTCAGATGAAACATTGTAAAGGATTACTTCTACCTCATTTTCTTTCAGCTTTTTAACTAAATAATTAGTGATTAAAGCGGCAGTAGAATTAGGGAAATTTTCTGTGACACCAATAAATATAAGTGCTTTCGTATTAGCTTTTTTTAATTCCATAAAAACCAAGGAATTAGATAAGTGATTATTGCCAAGCTGATTCCATAAAACAATAGAATTTGCAGGTGACGATTTGCGTTAGTTCGTGTTGTGTTTTTCGATCTTCTGTAACCGATGGTTATGAGCACAGCAGCTAAAATCATTCCGATAGGATGTTCTATAATATAGAAACGCGAGATGGTGTGTTTCATTGATTCACCCGAAAAATTACTCTTCCCTAAAGGAGATAAAAAATAGAGGGCAATGCCTATATTTATTTGTAAGTGTATTATTATTAAACCGATTAACGAAACTACTTTAGAAAATTTCCCGAATGGTTTTTTGCGTAGAAAAACAATTAAAATCGCTATAATAGCGAAGAGTAAAAGGAACAGTATAGCCATTCCCATAATATTGTGTGCTTCCTTTAATGAGATATACATATTTTTTTGATTTAATTATTTGACGAAAAATTTTCCTTTCATTATTGAGTAGTGACCCGGAAAGGAGCAAAGGAAATCATAAGTTCCTGCTTTAGGAGCAGAGAAAATGATTTCGGTAGAATCGCCTCCGCCAATCATCTTGGTATGTGCCAAAGTAAGTGACGCATCCTCAGGAATATATTCGTTATCCTTTGCCTTCATTGCTTTGTTGGCATAGTCAGAAACAGAGATTGTGTTGTTGATTAATACAAAGTTGTGTCCCATTGCTGATTTAGGCATACTACCTGTATGTTTTAAAGTTAAAACCACCGTTTGTCCATCATAAACTACAATTTCAGTTTTGTCAAATTGCATTTTATCATTGGATTCAAGTACTATGGTTATCGTATCTTGCTTTGATAGTTTTGCCTCGATTTCGGCATTTTCAATGTTATTGTCCGATTGATTGTCTTTAGAAGTTGAATTACAAGAGCTTACTACTGCTGCAATACTACACGTAACTAATAAAGAACTGAAGATTTTTTTTACACCCATTTTTGTTAAATTTATTTCAGCAAAATTAGCCCAACAAAGTCATTTGGGTGTGCATCAAACTAATCCAACATTAGGACAAATCAATCATTTTTCGATAATTTGCTGGAGAAGTCGATGTATGTCTTTTAAAGAAGCGACTAAAGTAAGAACTGTCATCAAAGCCTAATTGATGGGCAATTTCCATAATATCTAAATCTGTTTGGGTGAGTAAAACCTTTGCTTCTAAAATACAAACTTGATTGATAATCGTAGAAGCTGTTTTTCCAGTTTCTTTTTTTACTATTTTATTCAAATGATTGGGTGATACGTGTAGTAAACTTGCATAAAATTGAACATTTTTAGATTCTTTGAATTTTTCGTTTATCAATTGTTGAAATTTTGAAACCAAAGGATGTACGATGCTTTTTAGGGAGTTTTTTTCGGAAATAATAGAAACTTCTGCAATGAATGTAGAAAGGTAATAATGAATCAATTGATGATTCTGTGGATATTCATTTATTTTTTGATATAGATAATCCATACGTTCTAGTAAAGGTAAAAGAGTTTTCATCTCTTCATTTTTTAGAAGTAATAGATTTTGTAAAACAGATTGTGTATTCCATTTTTTTAAATAAGGATTACTAGCTATAAAGTCGTCTGAAAAATGACAATAAAATCCTTTTAAATCATCACTAACCTCTTTCGTTGTGGTAATACTGTTTTTTGGAGTAAATAAAAATGCATTGGGTGTGAGTGAAAAAGATTCTATTCCAATTGTTTTGGTCATATTGCCATTTATAATCAGCACAAAATCATTTACCGTTTTTTTATGTAAAGGCAAAGGCAATTTTAACGGAACCACATTGTCCATAAAGGAATGAATAAAAAAGCTGTTTACTTTTATCCTATTTGATGGATTCCAACTTCTTTCAATCAATTCTTCGGTAAAAAGAATAGGATTTAAAAGAGGGATATTGTTGTTGGTTTTGTTTGACATTTATGATCAATGCTTATTCCTGGGTATTAATTATTATGACGCACAACGGTTTGGGTATTGCCGAAGGCGGGGAATTTTAGCACAAAAGTTCAATC
>JADYZM010000033.1 GCA_020853105.1 Flavobacteriales bacterium
ATCTGTTTTAATTGATTCTAAACTATTAATTATAGGCTCTAACTTAGAGTCTAATAAATTAGAAATTACTTCTATGTCTTTTGAATCTAATGCCATAATATTAATTGTTTATACTTACAAACTTACGATATTAAATTGAAATATGTTTCATTTTAATACTTTCAAAGTAATTAAAGTTACTAATTTATATATTATGATAACTTTTAACTTTAAAATTAATTTATTACTTACCGAATAAAACTTCCTAAAACCTTTACCTAAAACTTATGTAATTACCAAGAAGTTCCTGAATCCATACAAATAGTATCTCCATTACTTGCATTATTCATTACACTATACGATACTGTAAATTCTTGTGTATTATTACTACAAGTATTTTGCAATGTAACTTTTACAGTTGCAGGATTTTTTGATACTACTATACCACAATTACAAGCGGGTGGTGGTGTTCCTCCTGTTGCAGGTGGTGTTGGTTCAGGTGTTTTTTCTTCTTTTTTACAACCAACAATTGTAATTACACCTAAACATAGAGCTAATAGTGATTTTTTGACGTTCTTCATAATATTAGGATTTAATGTAATGAATATTAATATTTATTCATAAGAATAAGCGACTCCATATTTACTACTAGATGCTCCAGACCAAAATGTTACATCTTTTTTATGTTGGTCTTGCAGTAATATTATATGGCAATTTAATTTTGCTGCTTCTTTTTTAAATTTCATCATAGCTTTTTCTTCAACCTGCTTTTTACTTTTTAAATTATTCGTATTACTCGCACTCGCTGTAACTTCTCCTTTTCTAACCAAACATTTTACATCATCAGGATTTGCTGTAATAATTACTTTATTCCAATCAATCTCTCCTTTTATTTCTATCTTTTGTGTTCCTTTTTGTAATCTTCCTGAACTAAATTTTATTTCATTAACACAGTTTAAGCTAATTGTTTGAGTAATGGATTCATTAGGATAAGAATATATAATTGAATTATTCTCTATTGAAATTATTTTAACTTCTATAATTTCATTTGTATGTTTTACAATAGTATCATTGATTTGTTGACAATAACTTTTTTCATATCCTGATATTATTAATGTTATAACTGAAAACAATAGGTATATATCTATTTTTAATTTTCTCATATCATTTTTTTAAGTGTAAGGCAATAATATGAAATATATTTCAATTACAACGAATCCGTTGTTATTATTTTTTAAACTATTGGATAGTTTTCAGAAACCAATAGAACACTAATGGAAAAAGAAGAAATACTTAAAGAACTAGGTAGTAAGATTAGACAAAGGTGTATATATTTAGGTATTTCTCAAAAAGAACTTGGGTTGAGAGTTAATAAAGACCAACAAGCAATAAACAGATTAGAAACAGGTGGTATAAACCCATCATACATTCAACTACTCGAAGTATGTATAGGTTTAGATATGACTATTGATGAATTACTTAAAAATTAGATAATGGAAAAAGAGAGACACACAGAAAAAGATTTTCAAGTTGTTACTCAAGAAATGTTACTACAAAATGGAGCAATGTTGAGAACTATTATTCAAAATCAAATGTACATATTAAAGTTAATCAGTAATAATAATTATAGTTACCGTAAGGAGATTAATTTAGCTTTAAATGAAAATATAAAATTTATGAATCAATATTTAGAGAATCTTCCAAATCTTTCGGATATGGAAGTTCCGATAAAAGACTATTGATTTTTTTTGGTGAATTTCTAATGCTTTGTGCATTATTCATTCCCTTTATCATCCATAATAAAGTTGCTTGTAAATTATCTACTTTTTTATTTAACAACTCTAATTGCTCTTCTTTTGTCATAATTCATTAATTTAGTTGTGTTACAATCGGTTCTGACCGTACATTGGGGGTATGTACAACTTTTTAACTACCATCGTGAGTTTGTAATAAGTTCATTGTTACTTAGGTTTTTATACTTGATTGTGTTAATGTATTCTCCTATAATTATTTTCTTTTGTCAAAGATAAGTTGACCCCCTAAAGGGCAAATGGTGCTGACCTATTGAAATTGAATAATCGAAAAACTTTTTAAAATGTTCGGGTTTCGAGATGTAAAAATTTTGAAAGATTAGAGTTTTAAAACTTCCTAAACAATCAATACTCCATCTTATTTATTCATTTCTGTATCTAAAGGGATAGTCGCCAATATTTGCTTATTAATTTATTTACAAGCGACTACAAACGACTACAAGTAAGTATAACCGAAAGTAATTGATTTTGTACCGATTGCAATGAATAACAGAGTTTTATTTTGCATCATCAACCCAATAACAATTATGTATAACCATTAAAATTTAAAAACATGAGAAACAAAGTTCAATTAATCGGAAATGTAGGAAATACACCTGAAATCATTACCCTTGAATCCGGAAAAAAATTAGCTAAATTTTCAATAGCAACAAATGAAAGCTATAAAAACAACAAAGGCGAAACTGTAAAAGAAACCCAGTGGCATAACATTATAGCCTGGGGAAAAATAGTAGATATTATCTCAAAATATGTGCTTAAAGGCAGTGAAATTGCTATGGAAGGCAAATTAACATACCAAAACTTCACAGATAAAGTAGGTAATAAAAAATATGTAACTGAAATTGTTTTAAGTGATTTGGTTCTTCTTGGAAAAAAAAGCTGATTCTTTTCTCAATTAATCAATAAAAAAAAGGGAAAAATTTCCCTTTTTTTTATTGATTTTTTTTAATGACATCTTTTGGTAATTGCCACTTCAATTTCAATTTTCACATCGGGCCACAATACGCTAACACCATCTTTTCCTTTGTGTAATTCTCCACATACTTTATTAAGTGAATCCATAGCCGTTTTTCCATCCCAGTTTTCAAGGTTCATATCGCCAACAAGTTTTACCAAACTATCGGAAACTGTGTAATTCATCTTCACTTCTTTTTCAATTCCATTTAAGTTAACTAAAAAAGAACAATCCCCTTTTTCATTGTCTCCGTTAACTGTACTTGCCTGACCAACAATCAAATCTGTGTTTAACATTGCCCCAAAAAATGAATTGACTATTTTTGAATCTCTATCCGGATTTGTTGTATTTGTAGATTCTACAGGTATTGAAAACTTAATTGCTTGTAGAACTTCAGGTAATTTGGTTGATTTTTCGCCACCTGTAATAACAATAGAGTTAAATGTTCCACTTACAGCAACTTTTTCTGATGTTTTATACGCTGTCCACTTAAACGAAACAGCATTAGAATTTTCATATTCATAAAAACAAGTATTAGTTGTTGCTTCATCTGTTTTTTGAGCCGTATCACCGGCACATGATAACAACGCCATTGAAGCAATCAATGAGGTTGCAATTAATTGAATTTTCATAATAACAAATTTTTAAATTTAGGTTGTACAACACAAAATTAACTATAAGTGTTTATATTTTAAAAGTAAGTTAGGAAAATCAGAAATTATTCCATCAACTCCCCTGCTGATAAGCTTTTCAATGGTTTCTACATCATTTACCGTCCAAACATGAAGTTCTTTTCCATAACTGTGAACCTTATCAATTAAAGCTTGAGATGCGTATTTGTGTTGAACAATAATTTCATCAACAAATAAATACCTCTCAAGTGGCCAAAAATTTATGGTTGTATCATAAGAAAAAGGTAGTGTAGCAGATTTTCCCACAAAAAGTTTTCCCAAACGAATATTTTTGTTAAGGTTATGAATCCTGAATAATGCTCTATCATTAAATGAAATTATTTTACACCAATCAAAGGCATTTTTATGTTTGATTACATTTAATATGTGTCTTTCTATATTAGGGTAATATAAATAACTGTATTTGGTTTCTATAACCAATTCTGCTCTACCATTAATTAAGTCTATTACTTGTTCAAGGGTTGGTATTTTTTCTTCAGCGTAAACCTTATTGAATTTAATTCCAGCACTGAATTTGAGTAAATCTGCATAGTTGTAATTTTTTACAAAGCCAAACCCATCAGTGGTTCTTCGAAGGGTTCTGTCGTGCAAAACTATTATTACATTATCATTGGTTTGTTGAACATCTATTTCTATTCTATCCACACCTAAGTCGAGGGCAAGTTGAATAGCCGCCAGTGTATTTTCAGGAGCCAGCCCTCCCGCCCCACGATGTCCGGTAATTATCAATGGCTTTTTCATTGTGCAGTTGTTAATGAATAATCTCTTAACTCATTGTAAATGCTATCTCTTTCTATAGGAATTCTACCCACTTGAAGAATTAATTCTATCATTTCTTGTGATGTCATCACCGGTTTTTGCTCTTCTGCACCAGCCATAGAATATATTTTTGTTGAGTCGTCAACTGTTCCATCAATATCATTAACTCCAAAAGACAAGAGCAATTGTGTAGTTTTTCTGCCAATCATAGGCCAATACGCCTTGATATGATTGAAATTATCCAGAAAAATACGACTCATGGCAAATACTTTTAAATCTTCAACAATACTCACCTCTTCTATTTCAGACATTTGATTGTTTTTATTTCTAAACTTGAGCGGAATAAATGCATTGAATCCTTTTGTTCTATCTTGCAATTCACGCAATCTGTTCATGTGGTCAGTCAAATGTTCATATTTTTCTAAATGTCCATATAGCATAGTTGCATTAGATGGCATACCTACCGAGTGTGCTGCTTCGTGAATTTCTAACCATTCAGCAGATGTGCATTTATCTTTACATATTAGCTCTCTTATTCCTTCATCAAAAATTTCAGCACCACCTCCGGGTAAAGAACCCTGTCCGGCATCTTTTAGTATTTGTAATCCTTCTTTGTAAGTTACATTTGCTTTCCGACACATATATTCCAACTCAACAGCAGTAAATGCTTTTACATGTAATTTGGGTTGAATTTTTTTTATATTTTGTATCAAGTTTTTGAAATATTCCAATCCCATTTTTGGGTGTACACCTCCAACAATATGCACTTCAGTGGCATCTGAATCTTTATAGGCATTAATAGCTTCATAGATTTGCTCTTCTGACAGTTCCCATGCTGCATAATCGTCTTTCTCCCTCAGTTTTCTGGAATACGCACAAAACTTGCAATCAAAAACACAGATATTGGTAGGCTCAATATGAAAGTTTTTATTGAAATACGTTTTATCTCCATGTAATTTCTCTCGTATTGAATTAGCTAAAACAGCCAGCAAACTAACGTCTGCATTCTTGAATAAAAAGAGTCCTTCTTCTTTAGTTATTCGGATTCCATTTATTGCTTTTTTAGAAATATTGAGCAACTCTTGGTTTTTTATAGTTAACTCTAACAAAGAAAGAATTTGCATTGGGTTGGAAATATTAATTTTTAAAACAAAGATAGTATTTATCTATAAAAAAAGAGTCCCGAAAAATATTCTCGGGACTCTCCTTTTATTATTAAAGTTGGTTATTTAGAAAGTAGTACTTTTTCAGTAGTAACTACTCCATTTGCTGTTACTTTAATGAAGTAAACGCCATTTGGTTGGTTTTCTAAATTCAATTTTAGAACATTAGAGTTTACTTTTTCATTAGCAATTTGTTCTCCAATTGCATTGTAAACAACTACACTAAAGTTAGACACTCCTGAAGGAGCGATAACTGTAATTGTTCCTGTTGAAGGATTTGGTCTTACCATTACTTCAGATGTTTGAAGAGTATGAGAGCTTACTCCGGTTACTTTATCGCAAATAATAGCACCTACAGTTCCTTTGTATGAAATAGAATATGCTGATAAATCTTTCCAACCTGTACCGGCTTCATTTGCCCACAATTGATTTCCATTAGCACCGGGGTCAGAAATTGCCATACATAAAGTATCTCCATTAAGTGGTGTTACTGTATGATCATTACCTATATAGAAATTAGTGGTAACAGTAACAGCAGGAGAAACAGGTACCAGAATCAATTGATGTAGATTTGCTGAAAATTGTCCGGTTGTAATTGGGTATGAAAACATTACAGTGTTGGGTTTGCCACCTGCTCCGTTTGAATTCCATACTTTTAAGTTTCCTGTTCCTGTTCCGGAAGATTGGTCAAAAACGTATATCAAATCAGTAATTTCTTTATTTGTACCCGTAAAAGTTACTTTTGAAGCCCAACCATTGTCATCGTAACAGTTGTTTCCCATTATGTAACCGTCGTTTGGTGCACCTGTGCACACATCAACATCCCAATATGCTCCGGTATAAAACTGGTCGGTGTTCCAGTTAAATCCAGATGCAAAAGAATCACATACAGCTTGTCCGACAGGGTTAACAACAATGTATCCATTTTTGGTCTCAGTGTCAGTACCTGAAGCATTATCAGTTACGGTTAAAGAAACAGCATAAGTTCCTGCTGTATTGTATGTAATTGCAGGAGGAGTTTGTCCAACAAAAGATGAAGGAGTACCTCCGGTGAAAGTCCAATTCCATGAGTTTAAAGTATTTGGACTGTATGATTGATCGGTAAAAGTAACTGTTTGACCAGCAGTTAATGTTGTTGGAGTTCCTGTAAAGTTTGCATTGATTGATGCTACTCCACATACATTTGATGTTAATAACGAAACTCTTCTTGGAGAATTTGTTAACACTGCATTAAATCTAGCTTTTTGACCGTTAGTAAACATATATAGACAAGCATCGTTTGAGTAATCCATATAGTTCATAGACATATCTCCACCATTGCTACATGATGCATTACTTGGATATGATGGACAACCATAGTTTTCGTCTTGTTGGTTTGGTGTATCTGTAACATAATCATCTGAACTACAACCTCCTGCACCATCTTCACCCCAAATATGACGTAATCCTAACCAGTGACCGGTTTCGTGGGTAACTGTTCTTCCTTTATTGAAAGGAGCTGAAACTGCTCCTGTTGTACCGAAATAATTATATCCAATAGCAATACCATCAGTATTTGCTGCTCCACCGTTAGAAGGTAATCCTGTAAGTCCTGAAGTTGAAGGAAATTGAGCATATCCCAACACACCATTTAAATCACCACCAAAACGAACAACCCAAATATTAAAATATTTTGTCGGATCCCAAGATGTTGCAGCTTTCATACTTTCTGTGGCTGCTTGTCCAAAAGAAGCAACACCATAGTTAACCCTATCAATACCTGTTGTTGGTTGACCGTTTGGGTCTATTGTTGCCAAACAAAATTGGATATCAGGATTTGCGGCTACTGATTGAAATGCTGCAGGTGTATTACCAAAATCAGTGTTAGTAGCTGAAAAATCAAGATTTAATGCAGTTATTTGAGAATTTACTTGAGCATCAGAAATATTTTCGCCTGAACCCACTGCATCGCCGTTATGAATTACGTGAACCACAACAGGAATATTTCTACTGGCTTTTAAAGTTGTAGAGTTGTTTGACTGTTCAACAATTTTTTGAGAAATCCAGCTTTCAAATTGCTCATCTGACTCGGTTTTTAAACCGGTAGCTTTTCTGATTTTTTCATTTTCAACAGTGAAACATCTAACCAATCCATCAGGAGTTCGAGATACTTGACTGATTATATCAGTTGTTATCTTTTCATGAATAGAATGGGTATTCTTTATGGGCATGGCTTTTCTGGCTGTTTGCCCATACATCAGCATTGAACTCATGGCAAATGCTGAGATTAATAAAGTAATTTTTTTCATAATTTTCTGTATATTGTTATTATCTCCATAAAATTAGTGATTCTTTTTAAATTCTAAACTCAATTCGGGTAAATATTATAATCTTTCGATGAATCTTATTTTTTTAAAGTTGAGGCAACCTTTTATTTATATCAGTCGTCTGATTGTTTGAAGGTTTAAGTTAATATAGATAGGTCAAATAATTTTTTTCCTTCCCATAAAAAAAGAACCCTTGAATTTTCAAGGGTTCTTTTTTTGTATAAAAGTTAAGGAAACATTTTATCCGGATTGAGTATATTAGAAGGGTCAAAGAGTTTTTTAATTTCTTTTTGTATGTTTATTTGGATTGGAGAAAATGGAATGTTCATATATCTTTTTTGAACCCAACCTATTCCGTGTTCGCCTGAAATTGTTCCTTTTAATTGCACACAAAGTTTAAAAATTTCTTGTATGGCTATTGGAATCTTATTTTGCCAATCGTCGTCGTTCATTTCTCCTTTTAGTATGTTTACATGCAAGTTTCCATCGCCGGCATGACCGTAGCATATCGACTTAAAACCGTATTTTTCTCCAATTTTTTTTTACGCCTATTAAGAGTGTCGGTAGTTCAGCTCTTGGAACAACAGTATCTTCTTCTTTGTAAATAGATTGTTTCTTAACTGCTTCACCAACTGCCCGTCTAATTTTCCATAATCTTTCTTTTTGTGTGCTGTCTTCAGCAAACAGTATTTCGCCACATGAATAATTTTCTACCAGTTTGACTATTTCCTCACATTCGTTATTCATAATTTCTAAGTTATTCCCATCTAGTTCGATTAACAAATATGCTTCAGCTTTTTCGTCAATATTAAATGTTGAATCGTCAACATATTTTACACCAAGCTGTATTGCATCTCTCTCCATCAGTTCAACACCAGAAGGAATAATTCCGGTTTTAAATATTTCTGAAACAGCCTTACAGGATTCTTCCAAGTTATAAAATGGCAGCAAAAGCAGCAGATTGTATTTTGGGAAAGGCAATAGTTTAAAAACTATCTTAGTTACAATTCCTAAAGTGCCTTCACTACCAATAAAAAGTTGTGTTAAATTATATCCTGTAGAGTTTTTAAGTGTGTTTGCACCTGTCCAAATTATTTCTCCGTTTGGCAACACAACTTCTAAATTCAACACATAATCTTTAGTAACTCCATATTTTACAGCCTTTGGTCCACCCGAATTTTCAGCTATATTTCCTCCAATAAAACAACTGCCTTTACTTGCCGGATCCGGAGGGTAGAACAATCCTTTTTCTTTGACAGCATTTTGAAAAACTTCAGTAATCACACCCGACTCAACTGTTGCCTGTAAATTTCTTTCATCTATTTCAATAATTTCAGAAAATCTTTCCATTGATAGAACTATTCCTTTATGAACAGGCAATGCTCCACCACTCAAACCTGTACCGGCTCCTCTAGGCGTTACAGGGATTTTTTCTTGATTGCAAAATTTAAGTAACTCTGAAATTTCTACAGCGGTCCTTGGTTTTACAATCACTTCCGGAAAGAATTTCAAATCTTCGGTTTCATCATGAGCAAATTTTGCTATGCTGTCGGTATCAGTATAAACAAATGCATCTCCAATAATTTTCTTAATGTGTGTTAGTTTTAACTCATTTATAGCGGAATATTTCATAGTACAAAGATTATAATTTGGATAGAAAAAAAAGCGGACAAAAGGTAAATTTTACCAATTTGTCCGCTTTTGTGACCTCGGCAGGATTCAAACCTGCAACCTTCTGAGCCGTAATCAGATGCGCTATTCAGTTACGCCACGAGGCCAATTCATCGGCAAATATACTAATCGAATTGTAATTCTTGTATAAGATACTTATAATTTAATATCATTTCCACACTTAAAATGACCTTCAGGACATAACTTTTTACCGTGTAATCCGCAGGGGCGACAACTTAACTGATAATTAATTTCGACAACAGCTGATTTAACTGATAATGGTCCAAATCCAAAGTCGGGCAATGTAGAACAGAAAAAGGCTGTAACAGGTGCATTCATTGCAGAGGCTATGTGTAATGGAGCCGAATCATTAACATAGTTCATTTCAGCGTTTTGCATGAGAGCAGCAGATTGAAGTAAAGAAAGTTTAGCCGTAAGATTAACTACATTTTTGTTTTTTGATTTTTTTAAAATTTCATCGCAAAGCTCAACATCTGAAGATGACCCTAAAAGATATACAGCAAAATCATCATTTGCTTTTCCAACAATTTCTACCCATTTTTCTAAAGGCAATTGTTTTGTAAACCAAACAGATGCCGGAGCTAAGCAAATGTATTTTTTTGATTTGTATTGTTGAACGACTTCATAATCTGAATTGGTAGGATATAGTTTTGGGGTTGCTGAAACTGAGTCTGTTAAACTTTCAATAAGTTTTTGATTTCTATCTACTTCATGCATTCCATTTCCAATTTTATGTGGATATTTATGAGTAAATAAAAACGAAAGCGGGTTCTTCTTAAAACCAATTTTTATTGGGGCACCGGATAATACGGTAATTAATCCGCTGGAAGAAAATCGTTGCAAATTAACCACAACATCATATCCTGATTTGTGTATGTTTTTTGTAATCGCTTTTAAATTACCATACTTATCCCCTTTTTTATCCCAACAAATTACTGAGTTTAATTTGGGGTGATTTTCTAAAATGCTTTCGTTTCCTTTTCTTACTAAAAAATCAATTTCTGCCTCGGAATAGTATTGATACAACTTTTCAACAACAGCTGTTGCTAAAATTACATCTCCAATAAATGCAGTTTGTATAATTAATATTTTATTGACTTTTGACATTTTTTATATAGAAACATTAAAATCTCTTAAAGCGTTGTTCAGTGATGTTTTTAAATCAGTGCTGGGTTTTCGTTTACCGATGATTAAAGCACAAGGTACTTGAAAATCACCTGCAGGAAAAGATTTTGTATATGATCCCGGTATAACCACACTTCGCTCCGGAACTTCCCCTTTGTATTCAATTGGTTTTTCACCAGTAACGTCTATAATTTTTGTGGACATAGTTAAAACAACGTTAGCACCTAAAACTGCTTCTTTTTTAACTCTAACGCCTTCGACAACAATACATCTTGAACCAATAAAACAACCATCTTCAACAATTACAGGAGCAGCTTGTAGGGGTTCTAATACACCGCCTATTCCAACCCCACCACTCAGGTGTACATTTTTGCCAATTTGAGCACATGACCCCACTGTAGCCCACGTGTCAACCATAGTTCCTGAATCTACATAGGCACCAATATTAACATACGAAGGCATCATTATCACTCCAGCGGCTAAAAATGAACCGTAACGAGCAATTGCATGAGGAACCACTCTAACACCAAGCGATGAATAGTTGGTTTTTAGTTTCATCTTATCATGAAATTCAAAAGGACCAACTTCAATTGTTTCCATTTTTTGGATTGGAAAATACATAACAACTGCTTTTTTTACCCATTCATTAACTTTCCAACCTCCTTCAATTGGTTCAGCAACACGAATTTTTCCCTTGTCAATCAGCTCAATTACTTCATGAATTGTTTGTTGATTTTCAATATTTTCTAACAACTCTCTGTTATTCCAAATGTGTTCAATTTTTTCTTGAAGTTGAAGCATTTCTTAATTTTTAGTAATTAGTTGATTTAATATTTCTGTGTTATCTTCCCACGTATAGTTTTGTTTTACAAAGTTATAACCATTCTCGGAAATCCTATTGTATAACTCATTATCTTTTAATAAGGTTAAAATTTTTTCACTAAAATCTTGAGCCGATTTTCCTATAAGTATTTCATAGTCATTTTTTGCTCCAAGTGCATTGTTGACCAGCTCTGAAGTTATGCAAGGCAGTTTCATAGCCATAGCTTCCAACAATTTATTTTGTAATCCGGTTCCAATAAACATGGGAGCAACGAAAACCTTTGATGCAGAATAATAATCAGAAATATCATTGACCCAACCGGTAACTTCAATTTGTTTTGATTTTAGCAAGGATATTCTCACGTCCGGATTTGCTCCAACTATAGCCAGTTTAGTATCTGGTTTAGTTCTCCAAACAATCGGCATAATTTCTTTTACTAGATAAACAGCTGCTTCGACATTTGGCGGATAGCTCATATTTCCCGTAAAAATCAAGTCGAATTTATTTTCAACTTCTTTGATTTTAAAAGTGTCGTAACTAACACCATTAGGAACTACAACAATATTGTCGTTTTTTATATGAACAATCAATTCTTTGTCTTGTTTGGTGATTATGGTTTTGTTTTCAAAATAGTTAAATATATCATGTTCGTATCGTTTTAGTCGAGTGGTTTCTATCTTAAAAAAAGGCTTTATGTAAAACGGTGCAGTTTCTACTCTACGTTCCATTCCTCTTGCTAAAGCATCCATGTAATCCAAAGTCTTTTTTATCGAGTAATTTTTAACATATTCAGAGACTCTAACCAACTGACAATAAATATGATTAGGCTTTTCTGTTTCAATTATTGAGTTGATTTTTTTTTGAGCAGATTTTGAATAAAAATAACTCACTTGAAGTGATTCTTTGGAAAATAAAAGTTTATATATTAATCTTAAAAATATTTTTGTTTTGTATAAGCGAATTACCTCAACTCTTGAGCAATATTTTTTTAAAATGACAATGTTTTCATTCGAAACCGATTGGTCAGACAAAGCAATTAAAACGATTTCGTGTTGTTTTGAAAGTTCCTTAATTTGGTGAAATCCTCTTAATTTATCTCCTTTTTCAAGTGGATATGGAAATCTGGATAAAAGAACTAGAACTTTCATGATTGAATTAATTCTTTATAAAAATCAGACAATTTATTGCATATCAGTTGATTATCATACTTTGATTCGACTAATTTTCTAGCATTAGAACCTATGTCATCAGCGTATTTTATATTGTCAACACAACGACAAATTGCCATAGCAAATTCGTCGGGGCTATCAGCAATAATTATATTTTTTTCGTTTTCGTAATCGATACCTGCAGCTCCAATAGTTGTGGATACTATTGTTTTTGCAAATGACATTCCCTCAATAATTTTTACTCGCATACCTCCTCCGGAACTAATTGGTACAATCATTATTGATTTTGAATTTATAAAGACATGTGAATCAGCCACTTCTCCAACAACCACCACATTTTTTACTTTTAAATTGAGCATCTCAACAGGCATATTTCTTCCTGCAAGATACAGCTTCAAATTCGGGTGTTTTTGTGTTACTTTTGACCAAACTTGATGAATAAACCATTGTATTGCATTGATATTTGGCAGCCAATCCATAGCTCCAATATGAAAAACAGAAGGTTTTTCTAAATTTGAATGGTCAACTTTATATTTGGATAAATCAATGCCAAAAGGCACAAAATGGATAGGGACTTTGCATCCCATTTGTTTGTAATCGGTTGCATCTATTTCAGTTATTGGAAGAATTGCATCAAAACTATTTAATACTTTATACTCGTATTTTTTTAATCGATTCGATAAAATTTTTAAATACCATCTTTTTAATGGATTTGAGGTGTCTTCAGCCAATTTTTCCCATATCTTGTATTCAATGTTTTGTGAACGTAAAACTACTTTTGCTTTTGAATTTTGCCTAATTATATCTAAATAAGGAGTTACCCATAATGTTTCCAGTTGAATTAAGTCATATTGATTTTCAATCAATTGGTTCTTTAATTGATTTTCAAAATCTTTTGAAAAAAATCGAATTATGTTATACGATTCAGAAGTGAACAAATTGCAAAAAGCTTCAAATGGTTTTATATCGGTATCAACAAATATGAGCTTGTAATTTGTTTTGAATTTGTATTCAGAATCAACATCTTCTAATTTGACAAAATGTTTGGGTGTGTTTATTGCCAGTACATCAACTTTATTTCCTGCAGCAATTAAACCATGTGTTAAAATATCCATAGCAACACTTCCACCATCTTTGGGTGGGAAAGGAACTTTGCTGCAAATTTGTAGAATATTCATATTTTTCAACAAATGTAGTAATTTGATACGGGTATTTTTATATGAAATGAGTTGTAAATTATCGAATTTGTTTTCTTTTGCACAATAATTAAATATTGTTACATTAGATTTGCACATGGAGATAGAAGAAAAGTATTTAATAACTGGATTTTCTGGATTTGTCAGTAAACATTTTTTGGATTTTTTAAATTCAAAAAATGTTTGTGCAAAAGTGCTTGGCATTGATATTAATGCTGATATTCCTTTTGATTTTTCAACCTACAAAACTGTTTCGTGTTCTTTTGTTCAATTGAATTTGCTCGACAAGAATAAGGTTGAAACCATTATTCAAGAATTTAAACCGGATTATGTTTTGCATTTAGCTTCGTTTAGTAGCGTTGCTGTTAGCTGGAAAATACCTGTAGAAAGTTTTACCAACAATACTAATATTTTTTTAAATCTCATTGAAAGTATTAGAACCAGCGGAATTAAATGTAGAATTCTTTCTATTGGTTCATCTGAAGAATATGGAAATTCAATTCATAATCAAAAACCACTGGAAGAATCAGACCCGATTAATCCACTTAGCCCGTATGCTGTAGCAAGGGTTTCACAAGAAATGCTCTCAAAAGTGTATAGCGAAAGTTATGGTATGGATATAATTATGACACGTTCTTTTAATCACATTGGCACACATCAAAAAGATATTTTTGTTATCCCTTCTTTTGTAAGAAAAATTAATGCCATTAAGCTGGGGGGTGAAAATAAACTAATAACAGGAGATATTACCATTGTACGTGATTTTATTGATGTAAGGGCTGTTGTTGAGGCTTATTATTTGTTGTTTAAAAAAGGAAAGAAAGGTGAAGTATATAATATTTGTAATGGTGTTGGAACTTCACTTCAAGAAATTATTACTATAATTTCAAAAATAGTAGATGTAGAAATTATTCAAGAAACCGACGTAAACTTAGTTCGTCCGAACGACAATAAAATCATCATCGGTTCAAACAAAAAGTTAATAAAAGACACCGGCTGGAAAAACAGATATTCGTTACAGGATAGTTTAAAGGAAATTATATCCTACTATTGCAATTAACTGATACTCTTTCTAACAAAAAGTTTTTTAAAAAATTTGATATACGAATCGGTGTTAAACATGGCAGAATCAGTTGTTGCTTTATATGTAAAGAAAAATCCCAACGGGAATAGTACAAACGTTGAAATCCACATTCCTTGATACACCTCAATTACTTCTTCTTTTGCCATTTTTTCACCCATAATTGACAGTATCCAAAAGAGTAAAAAGAAAACAACAGAAATAACAACAGGCATTCCAAGTCCTCCTTTTCTGACAATTGCTCCAAGCGGAGCTCCAATAAAAAACATAATCAAACAGGCTAATGAAAATGTGAATTTTCTATGCCATTCTACATTCAGATTTAGCAAACTTTCTGAATAATAATCCATTTCAACTAAAACAGCAGAAGCTCTCCCTTTGTTAGTTCTTGCATCGTTAAGTGCAATATTAAAGAGCTGGTCGTATTGATTTTTTGGAATTCTGCTGAGAACTTGTTCCAGTGTTAATTTTGTATCACTTGGAATTAATTTTAAAGTTTTTGAAATATTAGTATCATTAATTATATATGAATTCATAATTCCTTCATAAAACTCTCTGGAACGAGTGCTGTTGTATTTATTTAACGTGTCTGTTCTTTCAGAAAGTTGCCTCAAATTAAGCATTCTATAATCTTCCTTAAACAATTCTTCATCTGTTCTGCTTAATTTAAACCCAGACATATCAATCCTCATCTCATACTCATCAAAATAAAATCTTGAAAATGGATATACTTTATCTACTTTTCGCTCAAATTTTTCCTGATAGTCAACCCCATGAAACAACTTTACCAAAAAATAGGTTTTATCTTTTGAGATTTGCATAATACCCGAATCAGCAACCGTTAAATGTCTATTTCCATTATCTTCCGAATGATTGTAAATCATAATTTTTTTTAATAAATCACCATCTTCACGTGGCACTTTTTCTTTGATTCGTATTACATATCCATCAATTTCATTATAAAAAACATCCGGTAAAATGTTAAAAGCAGGTTTTTGAGTTCTGATGTCGTGCAACAGCGAGTAAAATTTTAAATTGGCTACCGGTATTATATTGTTTGCAAAGAAAAATGCACCTATACTTATTATAGAAACCAAAATAATTAATGGTTTCATAACGTTTTGGAGAGAAATGCCTGCCGCCTTAAATGCTACCAATTCAAAATGTTCACCCAAATTTCCAAACGTCATTAATGAAGCCAACAATATGGCTAGTGGAAGAGCTAGTGGCACTAAATTAGCAGAAGCAAAAACCAATAACTCTGCAATCACATACCATTCCAATCCTTTTCCCAACATATCGTCAATATAGAGCCATATAAACTGCATCAACAATACAAACAATGCAATAAAAAAGGTCATTATAAAAGGACCTATAAACGACTTTAATATAAATATATTGGCTTTTTTCAATTGATTTGTTTACCGACAAATATAAGCAACTTCAGTAATCCATAATTATCTAAAATATTAAACCGAAGTTAATGCCTTAAGATGGAAACAAAAGTTAGATTAATGGTGTGGAATACCTACAATTTTTAGTACCTGTAGGTCTCTTTTCATTTTTTAAATAATTTGTTTACATTTAAACCGTGAATAAAATTGTCCCGATATTTTTTCTCTTATTTTTTCTTGCGTGTAATAACCATGAGATAGAGCTACAAAAGCAAGCGTCTCCACCCAAAACCGTTGAAGCCAAAGGCTACATTGTACCCAAAGACAGCATGGCCGAACCAAAAGTTATTCTCATTGACGAAGGTAAGCTGAAGAGAATTCCTGCCGGCAAACCAAAAGTTGTTCCAACCAATTTGAATGTTCATCCTATTCCTGAAAAATTAACGGTTATTCAAGTAGATGAAAGAAAATTGCGAAGAATTATCTCCGGCACCGATACTTTTTCTCTGCCCAAAATTGTTCCCGCCATCGATAGCCCCTTTGTTGCCAAACAACCCAAACCTATCCCAGCACTTCCATTCAGAATGAAAGATGCCGCTACCTGCAACATCCAATACTTAGATGTTGACCAGGGAATGAATTCCTCTTACGTCTGGTCAATCTTAGAAGACAAAAGCGGAAACCTCTGGTTCGGTACTAATGGCGGAGGCGTCTCGAAATACGATGGAAAAACGTTCACGCATTATACCGAAAAAGAGGGCTTAAGTAATAATTCCGTCATATCAATCTTAGAAGACAAAAGCGGAAACCTCTGGTTCGGTACTAATGGCGGAGGCGTCTCGAAATACGATGGAAAAACGTTCACGCATTATACCAAAAAAGAGGGCTTAAGTAATAATTACGTCATGTCAATCTTAGAAGACAAAAGCGTCCCGACAGGTGTCGGGATTTGGTTAGGCACAGATAAAGGGCTAAACTGTTTTGTAGTGGAGCCTGTCCTGAGCTTGTCGAAGGGTGGGGGCGGTTTGTCCACTACAAAACTAAATGAAAATAAGGAGATTATCAATCCCAAAATACTGGTATTTCATAAAGAAGATGGTTTAAAAGCAGAGGATTTTTTTCAAAATTCTGTTTTGCTGGATAGCAAAAACCATATTTGGTGGGGTAGCGGCAAAGCATTAACCATGCTAGATTTAAATGAATTTAGTTTTAATGAAAAGGAACCTCAAATTCAATTGGATAATATTTATTTGCAGGAAAATTTTGTGGATTACCGCCACCTGAATGATACTGTAGTTGACAGTTCGTTTGTAAATGAAAATAGCGAACTAAAAAATATCCGGTTCAGCGGTGTTGCCAATTTTCACAACTACCCGGAAGATTTGGAATTGCCTTATTATTTAAATCACTTAACCTTTCATTTTTCTGCCATTGACAGGTACGCACCGCACAAAATAAAATACCAATACAAATTAGAAGGATTGGATGATGATTGGAGCAATTTAACTGCAGAAAACAAAGCTGATTACCGTAATATTCCTTATGGAAATTATACCTTTAAAGTAAAAGCCATTGGTAGTGCCGGTAAATGGAGTAAAACGTTTGAATATAATTTCACCATTCATCCACCCTGGTGGCTTACCTGGTGGGCCTATACGTTGTATGGAGTTTTTACAATTGTACTGGTAGTAGTAATAGTAAGATGGAACGGTAAGAAACTACGCGCACGTGCCGAAGAATTGAAAGTAAAAGTTGATGAAGCCACACAAGAGATTAAAGAACAGAAGGCAGTTGTTGAAGAACAGAAGGCAGTTGTTGAAGAACAAAAGAAACACATAGAAGAACGCCACAAAGAAATAACCGATAGTATCAATTATGCCGAAAGAATACAGCGTTCGTTACTGGCTAGTAAAAAATTACTCGATGAAAATTTGAATGAGTATTTTATTTTCTTTAAGCCAAAAGATGTGGTAAGCGGAGATTTTTATTGGGCAACAA
>JADYZM010000034.1 GCA_020853105.1 Flavobacteriales bacterium
TAATTTCTAATTTATTAGACTCTAAGTTAGAGCCTATAATTAATAGTTTAGAATCAATTAAAACAGATGTTTCTGCTCTGCAAAAACACGTTGAATCTATAAATACTAGATTAGGTAAATTAGAAAAAAGAACTGCGGATATGGAAATAAAGGTAAGTGAAATACACCTTAGAGTTTGTGTTTTAGAAACGGCATAGTTTCAAAACCCAAACCCTTCATTTTTCAAAATAGCCTCATTTCTTAACCACTTTCTTTTTAGGAGTTTTTCGTTTCGGTTTATAAACAATTCGTTTAACATTCTTTTTCGGCTTGTAGCTGACCGTACATTTATCCTCTTCCACAGCTTTTTCAATGGTTTCGTTAAAAGTATTTTTGTTGCTTCGGTTGTTGTATTTGTATGAGAACTCTACCAAGTAAAAGGGTAGATACTTTTTACTTAACACATGGTATTGCCCTCTAATCCCATTTTTAATAATACTCCAAAAACCCTCAATGGTATTGGTGTGTATTATGCCATCTTTAACATATTGTTTGCTATGGTTTACCGATAAATGTTGTACATACTCATCAAAAGGCTTATATGATTTAAACTCGTCTGTCATCATTATTGTTTTGTCGGTTGCTACGTATTTTTTTAACATAGCAATCATATCACGAGAAGTAAGACTATTCATTACTTTGGTTACAACTCGTTTTTCTCCTCCACGTTCGACCATACCAACCACAGCTACTTTGTTTTTACTGCCTCTGCCTTTTTTGGGTTTTTCAAGTGTTATCCTCGATAAATTGGCAATACTTGGGTCAATGTTTACATAGCGTTTTTTAGGTTTACCACCAATATAGGTTTCGTCCATTTCTACAATACCCTCTAAAAGTTCCATATCATCTACCATACAACAACGTACACGCATAGCAGAATACCAAGCTGTTTTATATGTTACACCAAGCACACGAGATAATTGAGAAGCAGAAATACCTTTTTTAGCTGTCAGCATCAAATGAATTAAAACAAACCATTTTGGTAAGGGCATTTTACTAGCTTCAAAAATAGTGTCTTTTAAAACGGTAAAATCCTTATTGGTATCGTTACAATGGTAATAAATAGAATTTGAACGTTTGGTTACATTGGTTTTTCCTGTAAAGGGAGAAATAGGAGTTTTACCCCATTTTTTTTGCTCTAAAAATGCAATACATTTTTCACGAGTGTTATATCGTTTTTGAATTTCTGTGATGTTCATATAGGCTTATTTTTAGTTTAAAAAAAAGTGGAGATAATCGGATTCAAACCGACAAATTCTTATTGTCAAGACAAGATGTTTTTTCAATTAAACTATATCCCCAATCTTATTTATTGTAAATGTAATGAGGCTTAATTCTGTACGTAAAAAATAGGGTAGTGTAAAAAGTTGTTATTTTTTCACTAGCGATGAAACAACAATATTTTACACTAGTGAAATGTTTTTACTACCTTTGAAATATTATTGTCAAGACAAAACTTAAAAAGCAGATAAACAACAAATTGTTATCTGCTTTTTTTATTACCCTTGAAGTGTCGAGGAGAAGAAATTAAAGAGGCTATTAACTATATGTTTTACCTCTTTTTTTTATAGCATTTCGTGTAGCCTGAAACAATTGATAGTTAGTAGGGTTTCTATCTTCGGTTAAATGAAAGCCATATTGGGTTGCAATAAATCCTGCTATCGCTTGTTTTTTATATGGTTTAAGAAAATTGTAGTTTTTCTTGTTCAAATTATCCTTACAGTATTTCTCAACACAATCAAAGATATTAGTTATACAATCGTCTTTTATTGGTTTTTGATTGTTTGAATATTGAAAATATGTGTCATTAACAACTTGTGTGATTAAACTCTTTAAATCGTAAGTTTCAATTAAAATTTCGCTATCTTGAGAGCCATCTTCATTTGGTATATCTTCCTCATTAAAAAGTTTTATTTTATATCTAAAATGGTAATACTTGTTGTTAAATCGCTTATATACATCATCAATAATCAAATCCTTTCTAAAATCCTGTAAAGAATTAGCCTCATCAAAAATAGATTCGATTTTATTAATAACTCGATTTGGAATTTTACTACCTAATTCAATATGCTTTCGTACAAAACAGATATAGGCAAATAACTCATTTTCTCTGTCAATAAAATATTCAATCTTAAAAGTCTTTTTTACTCTATTTTCTGATTCAGAAGCCATTATCTATTTTTAGTAGTTAAACAAAAATAAGAAAATTCAACCTCTGTATTTAAAGTCAATAACTCTTAAATATCCATTCTCAATTTATTTTTTATAATTTTATAGTAAAATCAAATGTAAGAGGGCTATTTTTAGAGTATTTCTGTATCTAAAGGGATAGTCGCCAAGACATTTATTAAAAGTAATTTCCAGTATTGCGATTATCAGTTTGATATTTATATGACATTCTTTGAGCGTTCGTATAACTTGCTTAAAGACTTTTCACAACTATGCTTTATAGTTCCCAATACTTGGTTACTCAACTTAAAAACACCAAATATTAGAAAACTGTTATTCTCACGCTTTAACACACACAATGTAAGGGCATATAGTTTCCCTGTTTTTGAAGAAGCGGTTGTTGATACCATTATTGTTAGTGCAGAGAAAAAAAATGATTTATCGGGTTCAATGACTGTTCAAATTATTGACAAAAATGGAAACACAATTGAAAACCAGTTTTCAAAAAGTGAACTTGCAATTAATTACCAAAGTCACGTAAATATTTACCTATCTGACTTTGCCTCAAAAATTGATTTTAAGTTTTCTGCATTATCAAAACTTGACAATGTTGCAAAGATTACTCAAGGAACTAAGCCTTTTCAAAAAGGCAAGGGAAAACCAAAACAGGATGAGAAAACAATGCAGGAAAAGCCGTTTGTTCAATCCTATAAAAAGGATAATACATTTAGACCTTTATTGCGGGGTAGTTTAATCAACAAATATGTAATTACTTGGAATGATGATTATTATATTAGTTTGGGTGATTGGCTTGCAGAGCCAAGATATTCAGCCAACTATGATGCTCCCTTAAAAATTGTTATTCGACAAACAGGCAGTTCTTTAATTGCAACAATTGATGATAGACAGTTTGTAGTAAGGGATAATCTTTACACCATAATTTCAACTAGCAAAGAGTATTCAGAGCATTTGATATTGGCTTGTTTAAACTCAAAATTGTTGAATTGGTATTATCAAAATATAGTGAATAACGAAGTTGGTGAAGCATTGGCACAAGTAAAAAGGGGGCATTTAGAAATTTTGCCAATGCCTAAATATAATAAGGTGATTTTTGAAACAGTAGTAAGTCTTACCCAGAAAATCTTAGATATAAAACAAGCAAATAATTCAGCAGACACTACCGATTTTGAAAACCAAATAGACCAATTGGTTTATCAGCTTTACGAGTTGACGGAAGAAGAAATAAAAATCATTGAGAACGCATAAATGATAACGACATTAATCATATTAGGTATTTTGACAATGTTTATCATTGGCTTTGTTCAGGTTTACAATCGACATTCAAGAGCTGTAAAGAAGATTGATTTTGCAGGAGAATACAGAAACAAATTTGTTGACTTTGCCAATAAATATTTTCAAACGTATGACCGCTACAGCCGTTTAGGCAACTTTGATGGTGAATTATATGTTTGGTTAACAATGAACGTTAGCAAAATTCAAAGCAACTTAGGAACATTTGGGGTAATGGACTACATTGCACCATTTCAGACATACAGAGTTTCTAATTATCAAATCGTAATTAATACAATACCGAAATTTAGAGACGGTTCTGTACAGGACTTTGACACTAATTCTGTTGACGATTGTTTGTTAAGATATATCGGCTACTTAGAAGAATACAGTAAAGACACACAAAAGAATTTGAGAAATCCAATTGTTTGGTTTCGTGAAGGTTTTAGAGAGATTTTGAGCATTCCTATTTTCATTCTGAATTGGTTTGGTATTATTAGCAATCGGACACTTAACTCAATTAAGGAAAGTTTAATTTACAAAGTAATTTCTGGACTTATTGCTTTGGTGGCACTTGTGAGTGGTGTAGTTACAATAATTGTAGGCTACGACCAGACAATTGAATTTATAAACAGACTAATAGGAAGATAATTCAGCGACATCAACAAAGTTGTAACACTCTATTGTTATCAAAAAAAATCGGAATTAAAGTTCAAAATTAATACCTTTGCATTATGTTTTACAGGAGAAAAATTATATTGGCTTTGATGCAACTTTTTGAAGGCGAATTGGAAAAAATTCGATTGCAAAAGTTATTGTTTTTATTTGCCCAAAAACAGGAAAACAAAGCGTATGATTTTGTTCCTTACCGTTTTGGTTGTTACTCCTACTCTGCCAATGCCGATTTAACAGCTATGGCAAGTAAAGGTATTTTATCAGAAACCAACAGCCATTTTAAAAGTTTGGATAAAGCCGATTATTTAAAATCGCTCAAAGAAACCGACCGTAAACAATTACTGGAAATTAAAAAGTTGTACGGTGGTATGAGTGCCAACGCATTAATGAAGCATACTTACATCAATTTTCCTTATTGGGCAACCAAAAGCGAAAAAGCTGAAAGTATATTAACAAAAACAGAACTCGAAAAAGTTAAAAGCAGCATTCCTGCAAACAACAAAACAGTTTTGTTTACAATTGGGTACGAAGGTATATCACTAGAAGAATATTTAAATCGTTTGCTAAAAAATGACGTAAAAATTTTAGTAGATGTTCGCAATAATGCTTTGAGCATGAAATACGGCTTTAATAAAAACCAGTTAAAACGTTTTTGTGAAAATTTGGGAATACAATATATGCACTTTCCTGAGGTTGGAATCCAATCCGAACAAAGACAGGAATTAAATACGCAAACAGATTACGATAAATTATTTACTGTTTACCGTAAGAATAACTTAACAAAAACGGTTCCTACACAAACTACCATACTGAATTTATTAAAACAACATAAACGCATTGCATTAACTTGTTTTGAAGCGAATATTTGCCAATGCCATCGTAAACATTTAGCGGAAGCCATTGAATCACTTCCGAGCTTTGAATACGAAATAAAACATATTTAAAAATGGCATTAACAAAAGTTCTAATAACTGTAAAAACCTATCCTGCTATTTCTAGTAAGTATGATGAACTGGTTTGTACAGCAGGATTTCGTGAAGATGGTACTTGGATTAGAATTTACCCAATACAGTTTCGTAAAAAATCATACGACCAACAATACAAAAAGTACGATTGGATTGAATTAGATTTAGTAAAAAACGACAGCGATTTCAGACCAGAAAGTTTCCGACCATATTCGCACGACAGCGAAATTAAAATTGTTGGACATTTAGAAACCGACCACAACTGGGCTGAAAGAAAAAAGTTTGCTCTTGGCAAGATTTATTATAACCTGACAGAACTAATTGCCGAAGCTCAAAACAAGAATATTTGCACATCTTTAGCAGTTTTCAAACCAACCAAAATACTTGATTTTACAATTGAGGAAGTTGAGAGAGAATGGGACAAAAATAAAATTGCAAAACTAGAAGCAGAGCGGTTACAGTTTAATTTGTTTCAGCAACCGGAAAATCCTTTTGAAGTTGTAAAAAAATTACCCTATAAGTTTTCTTATGTTTTTGAGGACAATCAAGGCAAGAAAAGTAAACTAATGGTTGAAGATTGGGAAATCGGACAGCTATACTGGAATTGCCTTGCCCGACACGAAGGCAACGAATCTAAAGCGGTGGAGGATGTAAAGAAAAAGTACTTTGACGATTTTGCTAAAACAAAAGACCTGCATTTATATTTAGGTACATCACAATTGCATCATTACGTTTCGCATAATCCATTTATGATAATCGGGACTTTTCATCCGAAAATTGAAACACAGGCAACACTTTTTTAAGAATGGCGATTGACACTTTACAAACATTGGAAGTTATTGAGGTGATGGAAAATTTCCTATCAAAAAAGAGACCGCCTGAACATATAAGAAACCAATTAGATATTGGATATAAAATTGAAGACCAAAGCATCATTGTTTTTGAAATCAGACCGCAATGGAATAAACCCGAAGTAATTCTCGAACATCCGTTTGCAAAGACAACATATATAAAAGCTAAAAATAACTGGAAAGTATTTTGGATGAGAGCAGATTTGAAATGGCATAGTTATTCTCCAAAGCCGACAGTAAAAAATTTACAAGAATTTACGAAACTTGTTGAGGAAGATGAACATCATTGTTTTTTGGGATAAATAGAAATCCCCAACTCACAGGTGTAAGCACATTTGCAATTCGCACAAGCCAACACACAACCAAAAATTGCAAAAGAGCTTTCTCCTTTCCCACCCAAGAAAAAATTGAATTAAAAAAAATCTCCTTCCCTTCTGAAAATAAAAAATACGCAACCGCACTGGCAACACAAAAAAAGACAGTTGCATGCCGACAGTGAAACCATTGACAGACCTGCAATTCATAGACACTGAGGACTAATGGCCAGCTTATAACAGCACCTACCCAAAAGTGGCGGTTTAGTGCTTCGTAGGACAGTTTTGTGTATATTTGAACGGCAGTTCTCCGAATGAAAGTTGGTGCGTAAAATCGCCACCTTCGGGTAGCTGCAAAACGTTAGCGAGAATTAGGTATGATAAAACAATTTTTTTTAATATTAATTATTGGACTATCTTTAAATATTAAAGCTCAAATTGCTTTAAATCCTGGTCTTGACACATCTTCCGTTATTCAAAAAGAAATTTTTAATTTTTGGTCAAACTATTTAAAATCAAAACCTGCAAAAAACACTACTGACTACCTAGACTTTTGGGATAAAAGTGAAAGAGAAAAATTTAAACAGCCAGATTTGACTCTTCACGCGATTAATACAGAACATTCTATTTTTTCACAAGGATATATCACCATTCTTTCAATTTTACCAATAGAAAATAACTATTATCAAATAAAAACAGCAATCGGTTGGGGTGATTCAACTAATCACGCTTACTTGTTAGCAATCACTAATCATTTTGTAAAAAGGACAGTAAATGGTTATAAACTATTTTCTCCACTGACAGTATTCTCAAACAAATTGAATATTATAGAAACTGATGATTATCGAATCTATACATCAAAAAATACTTTAATTCCAAAAGACACTTTAGATAACCTCACTAATTTTATTCTAAAACTTAAAAGTGATTATCAAATCAAAGAGAATAAGAAGATTACTATAATTTATGGAAAGAATAAAAATGAAACTGAAGCTATCTTGGGCTTTGACTTTGATTGTATGGCTGCAACAAATAACCCTGTAAGTGGTATTTCTGACCTCTCAAATAATCTCATAATACTCAATGGATTATCTCCTATTTTTCACGAAATAACCCATATATACCTAAATCCTTTATACAAGGAAACTCCATTATTAGAAGGGTTAGCTACTTTCTACGGAGGTAGTCTTGGCAAAAGCTTACAAAAAGGAATTAATTTTCTTAATAAATATAGTTCTCAAAACTCAAGAATTGACTTATATGAGAAACTTGAAGACAGTTATTTTCACATTGACAATGAATACAATCCAATTTATACATTACAAGGTCTATTGATAAAGCTAGCCTATGAAAAGGAAGGTATTAATGGCGTGAAAAAAATATTAACATTCGGTAGCTTTGAGGAAATTTTTATCCAATATTTTCATTTACAAAAAAAGAGTGAATTCAATAATTTTATAAAAGAGGAATTAAAGAAGAACTCTCGCTAACACGCTGTATATTGCATTTTGCTTGCGAGCAGCTTAGTTATTTGAAATTTTTGTAGGTAAATACCATTCATTTTGTAGGTGGTTATTTATGAGCTTTGCAAATTGTCCCGAGAAGTCGGGATAGACTATCTTTGCCTCAGACAGCGAACTAATTACCTATCTGAAAATGATTTGCTCTTTGTTACATCTACAAAATTTCATTACTTTGGTGCTATTAATAAACTGAAAAAACGCAACATACAGTTGTCGTTACCATACATAATGAATGAAACAAATAGAATAATTTTAACAATCGTAATTTGTGGTTTTTTAACTGTAATATTTATGGTTCTATCAGACTACTATCTGCGAGATAGGGTTTTTGGTGCAAATTTGTTATTGTGGCCAATTTCATTTATTACAACAACAGCTATTGGTCTACGAATACTCAATAAAATAAACAGCGATTCTACATCATTTATAAAATCAACTCTAGTTGCATCGATAGTTGCTATTATTTCTTCTATCCTTTTTGCTTTTTATTGGAGTAGAAATATGGAAGGAAATCAAATAGAAAACTTAATTGGTTCAGTATTAATGACTCTACCTTTTAATCTTATGTTGGCGTTGATTCTAGGATTTTTATATAGAAAAAAATGAAGAAGAAAGGAAAATTAGGTCTTATTTACATTGTAATTTCGACAATAATTCTTGCCAGTGGATTTCTTTATCAAGAATACCTATACAGTATTGGTGGAGGTTATCAAATGTGGGATTTACAAGCTATTCTTTATTTTATCATTTTTTCAATCTTGTATGCTATTTATTGGATAAAAGAAACAAAAAAGAAATAAAACGTATGGTAACATTGGCTATAATTCATTGTTACTTTGTGATAAAACCAATGTTTTGTACATTTACTCGGCTTGATTTCCTAAGCGGAAAAGTCTTCGACATTTTCCACAACGAAATCATAGCCAAACCGTTAGTGGCTATTTTGAGTGCGACACAGTATAAATTAAAAACCAAAAGTAATGACAATAAAATCTAAACAACTTTTCATATTTATCGGAGACGATAGAACAGGTAAGACAACGATACAAAAACTTTTAATAGATAGACTTTGCGGCTTCGGTTACGATCGACTACCCGTTAACAGACAGTTTGACATTACACATCCTGAAATAAAGAGAAAATATCAAAGTATATCATTTGGCAATAGAAGCTACCAAGAAAAAATTGGAGAATATGAAACGGTTGACAATTATTTTCAAAATCATTTTCGACAAGCAGACATTGCTTTTATTTCTTCGCATTTAGTTCTTTCTGATATTCAACAAATGATAGCAAATGGTAGAAATCTATTTTACAACGTGAATGGAATTTTTTGGACAAACTCAATTGAAAGTAATGGGACAGTAAATTCCCAAATATCTTCACTTGAATGGAATGAAAGATTTGTAATCACAAATCCTTTATCAGAAAACGAACAAGTAATTCAAAGACAGCTTGAACAAATTGCGGACAACATAGTTGCGTTAATTATCAATAGAACAGCCATCTCATAATATTTCAATAAATTTGACAATGACAGATGAAACAAAATTGACTCTTGAGATTTTAAAATTGTGTACCTCACTTTTGACACCAATTTTGGTTTTAATGGCAGGGTTACTAATTTCAAGAAAACTTGAAAAGAATAAACTTGAAGTTTTAAAGGAAAAAGAATGGCAAGTAAAATGGGCAGAACTGTTTTTTAAACAAGCGACTGACTTTAATGACAGTATAACAAATATAATTACCTTACTTTTTCTATTACAAACTGAAAAGGACAAACAAGTATCTGACGAAATGTTAAAGAAAATTAAGGCAAGTATGAATCGAATTTCTGAAATAGATTGGAATATTCGTAATTATGCTCAATTCTCAAAAAATCATCAGGACGAAGTTGTGAAAACTCAACAAGAGTTAATGAACAGTATAAGACAATTGATTGATGAACAAAAAGGTGATTTAGAAAAAGTAAGAAAACAACAATTTGAATACAATGACGCAGTTAGAAAAGCGCATAGTGAAATATTAAAAATGAAATAAAAACAGCCACTAACAGGCGTTTGGCTCAATGGCGAGTGAAGTGGTTAATTGAACATTCTACCTCGCATCAACTTTTGTGGTGTATTGACAGTTTTGTGCTCCGAAATCCGCCACTGCGCCAAGCGCCAAAACGTTACCAAACATATAAAATCCAGAACAAATGAGAAACTTATCAATTATTTTAATGTTGATTTTTGCCTTGTATAGCAAATCTTATTCACAAGACTACTTTGATTGTACATTCGGAAAAAGTCAAAA
>JADYZM010000035.1 GCA_020853105.1 Flavobacteriales bacterium
GTGAAACTTTAAAATCAGGAAATCAGCAAGAAATTAAAACTCAATGGCTAAACACAGGAATTTATTTTGTAAACATTAAATCAGAAACAGGCGAGTTGGTGTATTCGAGTAAAATGAGTGTAATGAAATAATGGTGTATCTGTATAAATTACTAGGAAACACAGTAAAAGAATCAATTCTAGAGAAATTTTAATTTAAATTATGTTTATCTCAATTTAATTTATAAATTTGCAACCCTTTAAAAGTATTAAATAAAAAAATATTTATAATGATTATTGTACCAGTAAAAGACGGAGAAAACATCGAAAGAGCTTTAAAAAAATACAAAAAAAAGTTCGAAAAAACAGGTGTAGTTAAAGAATTAAGAAACAGAAAACAATTTGACAAACCTTCTGTAACAAAGAGAGCAGCAAGAATTAAAGCAGTTTACGTAGAACAATTACGTAAAGCAGAGCAATAATAATTCACACAAACTAATTTAGTAGTTTGTAGAAGTAACTTTTTTTCAAAAAATTCGTTATTTCTGCAAGCTATTTTTTTTATGAATGAATTAGAACAGTTTATAAACTATCTTCAACTCCAAAGAAGATATTCATCTCATACAATAATTGCTTACAAAAACGACATCCTTCAGTTATTTGAATATACTGAAAAAACATACAAAACTCAGTCGTTAACCGAAATTACCCCTCAAGTTATCCGATCTTGGTTAGCTAACCTAAAGGACAACAAAACCTCAAATCAAACAATAACCAGAAAAATTTCGAGCCTAAAAACATTCTTTAAATTTTTAAAGAAAAAAAGAATCGTTGCAATTAGTCCGTTAATAAAAATTATTCCGCCTAAAAAAAATAAAAAGTTACCCGTTTTCCTAAAATTGGAAGAAACTTCACAGTTATTTGATAGCACGTTATTTCCAAATGATTATTTGGGTCATCGAGATTTGATGATTCTTGAATTATTTTACGCAACAGGCATGAGGCTGTCTGAATTAACAACTTTAACTTTTAATTCTATTGATATTAATAATCAACAAATAAAGGTAATAGGCAAAAGAAATAAAGAAAGGATAATTCCTCTATCTAATCTGATGTGCAAAAAAATAACTACCTACATTGAAATTAGAAACAATTTTTTTTCAGACAATAATAAAGAACTTTTCCTATCACAAAAAGGAAAAAAAATATATCCAAAGCTTGTCTATCGACTAGTAAATTCGTACCTTAGCACAGTTACAACAAATAGCAAAAAAAGTCCACACATTTTAAGACATACATTTGCAACTCACATGTTGAATAATGGAGCAGACGTTAACACAATTAAAGAAATTTTAGGACATTCCAATTTAACAGCTACCCAAATCTACACACACAACACAATTGAGAAACTAAAAAATATATATAAACAAGCCCATCCAAAGGCATAAACGAGGAGGAAACATGAAAGTAAAAGTAAAAATCACATCGGTACATTTTGATGCAGACAAAAAGTTATTAGTATTCATTCAAGAAAAAGTGGATAAACTAAGTCAATTTTATGACAAAATAATTGATAGCGATGTAACACTCAAAATAGATAATAACAACAAAGCTGAAAATAAGATTGCTGAAATTAAAATTTCAGTACCTGGAAATGACATTTTTGCAAAAAAACAATGTAAAACTTTTGAAGAAGCCACAGATTTAGCTGTTGAAGCCTTAACAAAACAACTAAAAAAACACAAGGAAAAAATCAATAATAAGTAAACAAAAAAAAATATTTTCATTGTGTTGATTTAATTAAAAAAAAATCTACATTTGCAGACCTTTTTAAAAAGAGGTCTGTTTTGTTTAAAAACAACAGAAAAGCCACTATAGCTCAGTTGGTAGAGCAGCTGATTTGTAATCAGCCGGTCGGAGGTTCGAGTCCCTCTAGTGGCTCACGTTCTTTAAAGTATTTGAGATGTTGGGGAAATACTCAAGCGGTCAACGAGGACAGACTGTAAATCTGTTGGCCAAGCCTTCGTAGGTTCGAATCCTGCTTTCCCCACAAAAAAAATTAGCGGGAGTAGCTCAGCTGGCTAGAGCATCAGCCTTCCAAGCTGAGGGTCGCGGGTTCGAATCCCGTTTCCCGCTCTTTTTTTTCATATCGGTAAAAAGCCGATGTAGCTCAGTGGTAGAGCACTTCCTTGGTAAGGAAGAGGTCACGGGTTCAAGTCCCGTCATTGGCTCTATTAAAGTAAAAATTGTAATAAATTAAAAGTTAATATAAATAAGTAAAATAAACCGAAAATCATGGCTAAAGAAAATTTTGATCGTTCCAAACCACACTTAAATATCGGAACAATTGGTCACGTTGACCACGGAAAAACAACTCTAACTGCTGCAATTACTTCAGTACTTGCAAAAAAAGGATTGTCTGAGGTAAGAGATTTCTCATCAATCGACAATGCTCCAGAGGAAAAAGAAAGAGGTATTACAATTAATACTTCACACGTTGAATACCAAACTGCAAACAGACACTACGCACACGTAGATTGTCCTGGTCACGCGGATTACGTTAAAAACATGGTTACTGGTGCTGCTCAAATGGACGGTGCTATCCTTGTTGTTGCTGCAACTGATGGTCCAATGCCACAAACAAGAGAACACATCTTATTAGGTCGCCAAGTAGGTATTCCAAGAATCGTTGTATTCATGAATAAAGTGGATATGGTTGATGATCCTGAGTTGTTAGAACTAGTAGAAATGGAAATCAGAGAATTGTTAAGTTTCTATGAGTATGATGGAAATAATGCTCCTGTAATTGCTGGATCAGCTCTTGGTGCATTGAATGGTGATGAAAAATGGGTTAAAACAGTAGAAGCGTTAATGGATGCTGTTGACACATATATTGAAATGCCTCCTAGAAGCATTGATAAACCTTTCTTAATGCCAGTTGAGGACGTATTCTCTATCACAGGTAGAGGAACTGTAGCAACAGGTAGAATCGAAACTGGTGTAATTAACTCTGGTGAAACTGTTGACATACTTGGTATGGGAACAGAAAAATTATCATCTACTGTAACAGGTGTTGAAATGTTCAGAAAAATCCTTGATAGAGGCGAAGCTGGAGACAACGTAGGTTTATTATTGAGAGGTATAGAAAAAACTGATATCAGAAGAGGTATGGTAATTGCTAAACCAGGTTCAATAACCCCTCATTCTGAATTCACTGCTGAAGTTTATATTTTGAAAAAAGAAGAAGGTGGACGTCACACTCCATTCCACAATAAATACAGACCTCAGTTTTACATTAGAACAACAGATGTTACTGGAGAAATATACTTACCAGAAGGTAGAGAAATGGTTCTTCCAGGTGATAACTTAACAATTACAGTAAAATTAATTGTACCTGTAGCGATAAATAATGGTTTAAGATTCGCTATCAGAGAGGGTGGAAGAACTGTTGGAGCAGGACAAGTAACTGCAATTATTAAATAGTAAATATAAAAAAGACCAAGCAAAAAGGTGTTCTGGAAGCAGAACACCTTTGCTTGTCTTATAAATTTACGGGTGTAGCTCAATTGGCAGAGTAGTGGTCTCCAAAACCATTGGTTGGGAGTTCGAGTCTCTCCACCCGTGCAACAAAAGAAAAAAATTAGTATGGCAAAAATTGGAACATATATAAAAGAATCAACTGACGAATTGCTCAATAAAGTATCTTGGCCAACTTGGGCTGAATTACAAAGTAGCTCAGTAATTGTTTTGGTTGCCTCAGTTATTTTTGCAATAATTGTATATCTGATGGATACATCGTTCAATAATTTAATGAAATTTATTTACGGATTATTTTAATTATTATGGCAGAAAATAGTAGTAAAAAATGGTATGTTGTCAGAGCCATAAGCGGAAAAGAAAATAAGGTAAAAAAGTATATTGAAGACGAATTAGTTAGAAATAGACTAAAAGATTTTGTCCCACAAATATTAATACCTACTGAAAAAGTATATCAAATACGAAACGGTAAAAAAATTAATAAAGAAAGAAGCTTTTTTCCGGGCTATATCTTAATTGAAGCAGAATTGATTGGTGAAGTTCCTCACGTAATCAAAAACGTTAATGGAGTTATTGGTTTTTTGGGTGCAGAAAAAAAAGGAGACCCAATTCCATTAAGAATATCAGAAGTAAATAGAATCTTAGGAAAGGTTGATGAATTAGCAGAAAGCAATGAGGAAATTACAATTCCATTTGTTGTAGGAGAAAACGTAAAAGTTGTTGATGGTCCATTCAATGGATTCTCAGGAACAATAGAAAAAATTAATGAAGAAAAACGAAAACTTGAAGTAATGGTAAAAATCTTCGGAAGAAAACAACCATTAGAATTGAGTTTTTTACAAGTAGAAAAAGAAAGTTAATAAAAGTGTAATTAATCGCATGAATCTCAATGCAAAATAATGCTTCCAATTGAGACGATTGCAAATCTAAATAGTAAATAATATGGCTAAAGAAGTAAGTGGATTAATTAAATTGCAAATCAAGGGTGGAGCCGCAAATCCATCACCACCAGTAGGCCCAGCATTGGGTTCTAAGGGTGTGAATATCATGGAATTTTGCAAGCAATTTAACGGTAGAACCCAAGATAAAGCAGGTAAAATATTACCAGTTCTTATCACAGTTTATGCCGATAAATCATTTGATTTTGTAATTAAAACACCACCGGCTGCAATTCAATTGATGGAAGCTGCCAAAATCAAAAAAGGTTCATCTGAACCAAACAGACAAAAGGTAGCAAACATTACGTGGGATCAAGTTAGAGCAATTGCCGAAGATAAAATGGCAGACTTAAATTGCTTTAAAATTGACTCAGCAATGAAAATGATTGCCGGAACAGCAAGAAGCATGGGAATAACAGTAAAAGGAGAATTTCCTGCTTAATTTGAATTAATTAATTGTTATAATAATGGCAAAATTAACAAAAAACATGAAACAATCTTTATCGAAATTCGATACTGTAAAAGAGTATCAATTAGATGAAGCTGCTAAAATTGTTAAAGACATTACTTATACTAAATTTGACGCATCAATAGACATTGCAATTCGCTTAGGAGTTGATCCAAGAAAAGCAAATCAAATGGTAAGAGGCACTGTAGCCCTTCCAAATGGTGTTGGTAAAGATGTTAGAGTATTAGTATTATGTACTCCAGACAAAGAAGCAGAAGCCAAACAAGCCGGTGCTGACTATGTAGGTCTTGATGAATTTATTGATAAAATCAAAAACGGATGGACAGACATAGATGTAATTATTACAATGCCTAGCGTTATGGGTAAAGTTGGTGCTCTTGGAAAAGTATTAGGACCAAGAGGATTAATGCCAAACCCTAAATCAGGTACAGTTACCATGGAAATTGGCAAAGCAGTTACAGAGGTTAAAGCTGGAAAAATTGACTTTAAAGTAGATAAAACCGGAATAGTACACACAACAATAGGAAGAGCCTCATTTGGAGCTCAACAAATTGCTGAAAATGCTAACGAACTTATCCAAACAATTATTAAGTTAAAACCATCTGCAGCAAAAGGAACTTATGTGAAGAGTATTACAATATCAAGCACAATGAGTCCCGGAGTTAAAGTTGAACCCAAATCATTCGTGGTTTAATAAGTATAAAACTCATAAATAAAAACTATGAACAGAGAAGAAAAAAATCAGTACATCGTTGATTTAACAGAAAAGTTAAATAAGGCTAATATATTCTATTTAGCTGATATCGCTGGTTTAGATGCTGAAAACTCTTCAAAGTTAAGACGGTCATGCTTCAATGGTAACATACAAATCGAAGTTGTAAAAAATTCTCTTCTTAAAAAGGCTCTAGAAAAAGCTGAAGGAAATTACGATGATTTATATGTATCCCTAAAAGGAAATACTTCAATAATGTTTTCAGAAATTGGTAATGCACCAGCAAAACTTATTAAAGAATTTCGTAAAAAAAGCGAAAAACCTGTTCTTAAAGGAGCTTATATCGACCAAGCAATATTTGTTGGTGATGCAAGTTTAGATGCACTTGTTGCATTAAAATCTAAAGAAGAATTATTAGGTGAAATCATCGGATTATTACAATCTCCTGCTAAAAATGTTGTTTCTGCACTTAAATCTAGTGGAGGAAAAATTGCAGGAATCGTAAAAACTCTATCAGAGAAATCTGAATAAAAAATTATTAATTAAATAAATTGTTTAAATCTAAAATCAAATAAAAATGGCAAATTTAAAAGAACTTGCAGAACAATTAGTAAACTTAACAGTTAAAGACGTTAATGAATTAGCTGCAATCCTTAAAGATGAATATGGTATTGAACCAGCTGCTGCTGCTGTTGCAGTTGCAGGTCCTGTTGCTGGTGGCGGAGGTGACGCTGCTGGTGCTGGTGAAGAAAAAACTGCTTTTGACGTAATCTTAAAAGATGGTGGTCAAGCTAAACTTGGTGTTGTTAAATTAGTTAAAGAACTTACAGGTTTAGGCTTAAAAGAAGCAAAAGATTTAGTTGATGGAGCGCCAAAACCATTGAAAGAAGGCGTAACTAAAGACGAAGCAGAAGCTCTTAAAAAACAACTAGAAGAAGCTGGTGCATCTGTTGAAATTAAATAATTTCAACTAACAAAAACATAGGTTTAGACTCATTTCAAGTTAGAAATGTAGTCTAAACCATTTTGTGCTTATATACTCCACGTGAATGGAAAACTGAGGCCGAATTTTTATTCGAGCTGATTTGCAAAGAGTTATAGTATATTTTATCTTAAAACGAAAAGATAACAGTAATAACAATAACTAAACTCAATTTTTGACCTAATGAATAAAGCGTTAGTAAAAAACCAAAAAACTGAACGAATCAGTTTTGGAACAATAAAAAACAAACTATCCTATCCGGATTTTTTGGATATCCAATTAAAATCATTTCAAAGCTATTTTCAACTAGACACAACACCTGAAAACAGAGAACAAGAAGGTTTATTCAGAGTATTTAGTGAAAATTTCCCAATAACAGATGCAAGAAACCAATTTGTATTGGAATTCTTAGATTACTTCATTGATCCACCTCGGTATTCAATAGAAGAATGTATTGAACGCGGATTAACATATAGCGTTCCTCTTAAAGCTAAACTAAAACTGTATTGTACGGATCCTGAACACGAGGATTTTGAAACAATTGTACAAGACGTTTATTTGGGTACAATCCCTTATATGACACCAAAAGGAACTTTTGTGATAAATGGTGCTGAACGAGTTATCGTTTCACAATTGCACAGATCTCCTGGTGTTTTCTTCGGTCAAAGCCGCCACGCCAATGGAACAAAACTATACTCAGCAAGAGTAATTCCATTTAGAGGTTCATGGATCGAATTTGCAACCGACATCAATAATGTAATGTATGCTTACATTGACAGAAAGAAAAAATTACCAGTAACTACCCTATTCCGAGCAATTGGTTATGAAACGGATAAAGAAATTTTAGAGTTGTTTGATTTAGCTGATGAAGTGAAAGTTAGCAAATCAGGACTTAAAAAAACTATAGGTAGAAAATTAGCTGCACGTGTTTTAAAAACATGGATAGAAGACTTCGTTGATGAAGATACAGGTGAAGTAGTTTCAATTGAACGAAACGAAGTAATTATTGATCGTGAAACAATTATCGATAAAGATCATATCGACCAGATAGTTGATTCAGGTTCAAAAACCATCATTCTTCACAAAGAAGATGTAAATTCTGCAGACTTTGCAATCATTTATAACACATTGCAAAAAGACCCTTCAAACTCAGAAAAAGAAGCGGTTGAACACATTTACAGACAATTACGTAACGCAGAACCACCGGATGTTGAAACCGCTAGAGGTGTAATTGACAAATTATTCTTCTCAGAAACCAGATATGACCTAGGTGAAGTTGGTAGATTCAGAATCAATAAAAAATTAGGTTTAAATATTGATGAAAATCTGAAAACTTTATCAAAAGAAGATATCATTTCAATTATTAAACACTTAATTGAACTTATAAACTCAAAAACTATTGTTGATGATATTGACCATTTGAGCAATAGACGTGTAAGAACTGTTGGAGAACAATTGCACAATCAATTTGGAGTAGGACTTTCTAGAATGGCAAGAACAATTCGAGAAAGAATGAATGTCAGAGACAATGAAGTATTTACTCCATCTGATTTGATAAATGCAAAAACCCTTTCATCGGTAATTAATTCATTCTTCGGAACAAACCAGTTATCACAGTTTATGGACCAAACCAATCCATTATCTGAAATAACTCACAAAAGAAGATTATCAGCTTTAGGACCTGGTGGTTTATCAAGAGAAAGAGCTGGTTTTGAGGTTCGTGACGTTCACTATACTCATTACGGAAGGCTTTGTCCAATTGAAACGCCTGAAGGACCGAACATTGGTTTGATTTCTTCATTATGCGTGTATGCAAAAGTTAACAAACTTGGTTTTATCGAAACCCCGTATAGAAAAGTAGAAAACGGAAAAGTTGCATTAGACAAAGATGTAATTTATTTAAGTGCAGAAGAAGAAGAAAATAAAGTAATTGCTCAAGCTAATGCGATTATCGATGAAAAAGGAAATTTTGTTGATAATAAAGTAAAATCCAGATTGGAAGGCGATTTCCCTGTGAGTGAACCTAGCGAATTAAACTACATGGATGTTGCACCAAACCAAATAGTTTCAATTGCAGCCTCTTTAATTCCATTTTTGGAAAACGATGATGCTAACCGTGCATTGATGGGATCAAACATGATGCGACAAGCTGTTCCTTTGATGAGAGCTGAAGCTCCTATTGTTGGAACTGGATTAGAAGCTAGAGTTGCAGAAGATTCAAGAGTAATGGTAAATGCTGAAGCAGATGGCTTGGTAGAATACGTAGATGCAAGTACAATATCTATCAGATATGATAGAACTGAAGAAGAACGCCTTGTAAGTTTTGACGGTGATGTTAAAACCTATGAAATGGCAACCTTCAAAAAAACAAATCAAAATACTTGTATCAATTTAACTCCAATAGTAAAAAAAGGACAGCGAATTACTAAAGGACAAGTACTATGTGAAGGTTACGCAACACAAGATGGTGAATTGGCACTTGGAAGAAATCTGAAAGTAGCATTCATGCCTTGGAAAGGATATAACTTTGAAGATGCAATTGTAATTTCTGAAAAAGTAGTTAAAGATGATATCTTCACTTCAATTCATATTGAAGAATTTTCATTAGAAGTTAGAGATACTAAAAGAGGTCTAGAAGAGCTTACTGCCGACATTCCTAATGTTAGCGAAGATGCCACAAAAGATTTAGATGAAAACGGTATCATTAGAATTGGTGCAGAAGTAAAAGAAGGCGATATTATCATTGGTAAAATAACCCCTAAAGGAGAAACTGACCCAACACCTGAAGAAAAACTTTTACGAGCAATCTTCGGAGACAAAGCTGGAGATGTTAAAGATGCTTCTTTAAAAATACGCCCCTCAGTTAAAGGTATCGTTATCGACAAAAAACTTTTTGAGAAAGCCATTAAAGACAAAAAAGCTCGTACTGAAGAAAAAGCAATTATTGACCAGTTAGACAACGAGTATAATAATGAAATCACTGAACTTAAAAAGTTACTAATTGATAAATTATATACAATCGTTAATGGAAAAACTTCACAAGGAGTTGTAAACTATTACAATGAAGAAATAGTTCCAAAAGGAACCAAATTCACCATCAAAATTCTTGAAAAGATTACTGATTATAGTGTAATAGATTCAAAAAATTGGACAACAAGTGATGAAATAAATGATCAAATCAAACGATTATTAAATAACTTCAATATCAGAGCAAATGAAATTTTAGGAGTTAATAAACGTAAAAAATACACATTATCAGTTGGTGATGAACTGCCTGCAGGTATTGTAAAACTTGCAAAAGTTTACATTGCAAAAAAACGCAAACTAAAAGTTGGCGATAAAATGGCTGGACGTCATGGTAACAAAGGTATTGTAGCCAATATCGTTAGAGAAGAGGATATGCCATTTTTGGAAGATGGAACTCCCGTTGATATCGTTCTTAACCCGCTGGGTGTACCATCAAGGATGAACCTTGGTCAGGTATATGAAACTGTTCTAGGTTGGGTAGGTCAAAAAATGGGTAAAAAATTCTCTACTCCGATATTTGATGGAGCAACAGTTGAAGACATCAATAAATATTGTGATCAAGCTGGAATTCCAAAATATGGTAAAACATATCTATATGACGGAGGAACCGGAGAAAGATTTGACCAAACAGCTACCGTTGGTGTAATTTATATGTTAAAACTTGGACACTTAATTGACGACAAAATGCATGCTCGTTCAATAGGACCCTATTCATTAATTACACAACAACCATTAGGTGGTAAAGCACAGTTCGGAGGTCAGCGTTTTGGAGAGATGGAGGTATGGGCAATTGAAGCATTTGGTGCAGCCAATATTCTTCAAGAAATATTAACCATTAAATCTGATGACGTAAAAGGAAGAGCAAAAGCATACGAAGCAATAGTTAAAGGAGACCCAATGCCAACACCTGGTATTCCGGAATCATTTAACGTACTTCTTCATGAATTAAGAGGTTTAGCACTTAACATAGCTTTTGAATAATTATTATTAACACTCAAATACCTAATAAAATGGCTTTTAAGCAAGATAACAATATAAATAGTAATTTCAGTAGAATCACAATCAGCTTATCATCACCCGAATCAATTTTAGAAAGATCAAGTGGAGAAGTTTTAAAACCTGAAACTATCAACTACAGAACTTATAAACCGGAACGAGATGGTTTGTTTTGTGAACGAATTTTTGGACCAGTAAAAGATTGGGAATGTCATTGTGGCAAATACAAAAGAATTCGATATAAAGGAATCATTTGTGACAGATGCGGTGTTGAAGTAACCGAGAAAAAAGTACGAAGAGAAAGAATGGGACACATCAATTTAGTTGTTCCTGTTGCTCATATCTGGTATTTTAAATCATTACCAAATAAAATTGGTTATTTACTAGGATTACCAACAAAAAAACTCGATGCAATTATTTATTATGAAAAATATGTAGTAATAAATGCTGCAGGAGCAATTAATTCTGAAGGAGAACCAATTCAATACTTAGATTTTCTTTCAGAAGAAGATTATTTAAATGTTGTGGATAATCTACCAAAAGAAAATCAATATTTAGACGATAATGACCCCAACAAATTTGTTGCAAAAATGGGGGCAGATGCTTTGTATGAACTACTCAAAAGATTAAACTTAGACAACTTATCATACGAACTTAGAAACCAAGCAAACACTGAAACCTCTCAACAAAGAAAAAATGAAGCCTTAAAAAGACTTCAAGTTGTAGAATCTTTTAGAGCATCAAACCTAGAAATAGAGAACCGACCTGAATGGATGGTTATTCGAGTTGTCCCTGTAATTCCACCAGAATTAAGACCACTTGTTCCACTAGACGGAGGAAGATTTGCTACTTCAGATTTGAATGATTTGTACAGAAGGGTGATTATAAGAAACAACCGATTGAAAAGGTTAATTGAGATTAAAGCTCCAGATGTGATTTTACGTAACGAAAAACGAATGTTGCAAGAGTCTGTTGACGCATTATTTGATAACTCAAGAAAATCTAGTGCTGTAAAAACTGATGCAAACAGAGCTTTAAAATCATTATCAGACAGTTTAAAAGGAAAATCAGGTCGTTTCCGTCAAAACTTATTAGGAAAACGTGTTGACTATTCAGCCCGTTCAGTAATTGTTGTTGGTCCTGATTTAAAGCTTCACGAATGTGGTCTTCCAAAAGACATGGCTGCTGAATTATACAAACCGTTCATCATAAGAAAACTTATTGAAAGAGGTGTAGTTAAAACAGTAAAATCAGCTAAGAAAATTGTAGATAAAAAAGAGCCGGTAGTATGGGATATCCTAGAAAACGTATTGAAAGGACACCCTGTATTATTAAACCGTGCCCCTACCCTACACAGACTTGGTATTCAGGCATTCCAACCTCAATTAATTGAAGGAAAAGCAATTCGTTTGCACCCATTGGTGTGTACGGCTTTTAACGCTGACTTTGATGGAGACCAAATGGCAGTACATTTGCCATTAGGTAACGCCGCAATTTTAGAAGCACAACTTTTGATGCTCGCTTCACATAACATTTTGAATCCAGCAAATGGTACACCTGTTACACTTCCTTCACAGGACATGGTTTTAGGTTTGTATTATATAACAAAAGAAAGAAAATCCACAAAAGACAAAAAAGTTAAAGGTGAAGGGAAAACATTCTACTCACCAGAGGAAGTAATCATTGCAAATAATGAAGGAAAAGCTGACCTACATGCTTGCATTAAAGTTAGAACTCATGACATTGAAAATGGTAAAGCTGTAACAAAAATTATTGAAACTACAGTAGGTAGAGTAATTTTTAACCAGTTAGTACCAAAAGAAGTAGGATATGTAAATGAGCTTTTAACTAAAAAATCATTAAGAGATATTATCGGTAGAATCTTAAAAATTAGTGGAACAACAAGAACCGTTCACTTTTTAGATGATATTAAATCTTTGGGATATAGCATGGCTTTCAAAGGAGGGTTATCATTTAATCTAGATGATATCATCATTCCTGAAGAAAAAGATAAAATGATTAATGATGCTAACAGTCAAGTTGATGAAATCATGAATAACTACAACATGGGATTCATCACAAATAACGAGAGATACAATCAAATTATTGACGTTTGGACTCATACAAATACTAAATTGACAAATACTTTGATGACTCAATTGAAAAATGATAATCAAGGATTCAATTCAATTTACATGATGTTTGATTCTGGTGCAAGGGGTTCAAAAGAACAAATTCGCCAGTTGTCCGGTATGAGAGGTTTGATGGCTAAACCACAAAAATCAGGATCTACAGGACAAGAAATTATTGAAAATCCAATTTTATCAAACTTTAAAGAAGGTCTGTCAGTATTGGAATACTTTATTTCAACTCACGGAGCTCGTAAAGGTTTAGCAGATACTGCATTAAAAACAGCAGACGCCGGTTATTTAACAAGAAGATTAGTTGATGTTACTCAAGATGTTGTTATTTCTGATAGTGATTGCGGAACTTTAAGAGGTTTAATCGCAACAGCATTGATGAACAACGACGAAGTTGTTGAATCTTTATCAGATAAAATCATTGGTAGAACAAGTGTTCACACTATAAACCATCCAAAAACAGATGAACTTATAGTAGAATCTGGAGAACAAATTACAGAAGCAGTTGCAGAAAAAATTGAAGCTGCAGGAATAGATGAAGTTGAAATTCGTTCTGTTTTAACTTGCGAATTAAAAAGAGGAGTTTGTGCAAAATGCTACGGCAGAAATTTATCTACCGGCAGAATGGTACAAAAAGGCGAAGCTGTTGGAGTAATTGCTGCACAATCAATTGGTGAACCAGGAACACAGTTAACACTTAGAACTTTCCATATTGGTGGTACAGCTTCTAAAATTGCCGGTGAAAATGGTCTTTTTGCAAAATACGACGGGCGTGCAGACATTGAAGAGTTGAGAACAGTAGTTCGAAAAGATAAAGACGGTAACCAAAAAACTCTTGTTATTGGTCGTTCAGCAGAGATAAAAATTGTTGACCCAAAAACTGGAATAGTTTTAACAACAAACAATATTCCTTATGGTTCTCAATTGTATATCGAAAACGGCCAAATTATTGAAAAAGGAGCAAAAATATGCGACTGGGATCAATACAATGCGGTTATTCTTTCTGAGGTTGATGGTACAGTAGCATTTGAAAACTTTGAACTTGGAGTTACCTTTAAAGAAGAATCCGATGAACAAACCGGATTTACAGAAAAAGTAATTTCAGAAATTAAAGACAAAAAGAAAATTCCTGTACTTACAATCGTAAACAACAAGAAAGAAGTATTAAGAACTTACAACTTACCTGTAGGCTCTCATATTGTTGTTAATGAAGGGGATAAAATTACAGGAGGTGAAATTTTAGTTAAAATACCTAGAGTTTCAGGTTCTAGCTCGGATATAACAGGTGGTTTACCTAGAGTAACTGAGCTTTTTGAAGCTAGAAATCCATCTAACCCTGCAATTGTATCTGAAATTGACGGAATTGTTTCTTTTGGTAAAATCAAACGAGGTAACCGAGAAATTATAGTTGAATCAAAAAGCGGGCAAGTAGCAAAATATCTTGTTAATCTTTCAAAACATATCTTGGTTCAAGAAAATGACTTTATCAAAGCTGGCTCACCATTATCTGAAGGTTCAATAACACCATCAGATATATTAGCCATCAAAGGTCCAACAGCAGTTCAAGAATACATTGTAAATGAGGTTCAAGAAGTATATCGTTTACAAGGTGTTAAAATAAACGATAAACACTTTGAAGTAATTGTTAGACAAATGATGAGAAAAGTATTTATCCAAGAACAAGGAGATACTTCTTTCTTAGAAAACTCTATTGTAAACAAACTTGAGTTTATGGAAGAAAACGACTGGATTTACGATAAAATGGTTGTTACTGATGCAGGTGAATCAGAAGTTTTAAAATCCGGACAAATTGTTTCAATGCGTCAATTGAGAGATGAAAACTCAAAATTAAAACGTATGGATAAAAAAGTTGTAACTGCTCGTCAGGCAATACCAGCTACTTCAAGCCCAATTATTCAAGGTATTACTAGAGCTGCTCTACAAACTGATAGTTGGATTTCCGCAGCATCATTCCAAGAAACAACAAAAGTATTGAATGAAGCAGCAGTTAGAGGTAAAAAAGACGACTTATTAGGACTTAAAGAAAATGTTATTGTAGGAAAATTAATTCCTGCAGGAACAGGACTACGTGAATTCAAAGAATATGTAGTAGGTTCAAAAGAAGATTACGACCAATTAATCTCTAAAAAAGAAGCAGTTATTGAAGATTAAATAATTTAGCTATAAATTTAAAGGGGATAAACTAGTTTATCCCCTTTTTTTAAAATAAAAAATATGAACGAAAAACCCAATGACAATCAATTAAACATTGAACTTTCAGAAGAAATAGCTGAAGGTACTTATTCAAATTTGGCAATTATTAGTCATTCCAATTCAGAATTTGTAATCGACTTCATCAGAGTTATGCCTGGAGTTCCAAAAGCAAAAGTAAAATCAAGAATTTTAATGACACCAGAACATGCTAAACGCTTACTATTAGCTTTACAAGACAATATTCATAAGTTTGAAGCAAAAAATGGTAAAATTAAAGACATAGAAACAGGGGGTATTCCTTTAAACTTTGGCGGACCAACTGCTGAAGCATAAAAAAAGGATTCAAATTTGAATCCTTTTTTTATTAGCTTAATTTTTCCACCCATTTACGAGCATTAACAAATGCTTCAAACCATGGAGTAATTTCATCGTCTTTTCTTTCTGTAGGATAAAAAGGAGTTTGCCAAGGAAATAACGTTCTTTCTAAATGTGGCATCATTGCAAGATGCCTACCACAATCAGATACAATTCCGGCAGCGTCATATTCTGAACCATTTGGATTGCCGGGGTAATTGTTATAGTTGTATTTTAAAACAATGTTATAGTCGTTTTCATCTCCTTCAAACATAAATCTTCCTTCGCCATGTGCAACCCAAATACCCAAGCTACTTCCTGCCAATGACGACAATAAAATAGAATGATTTTCTTGTACTGTTACTCCTAAAAACGTTGACTCAAATTTGCCCGAAACATTGTGATTCATGGGTTGTGTATTTCCTTTTGATTTAACCAATCCTAGCTCCATCATCAATTGACAGCCGTTGCAAACTCCTAAACTCAACGTATCTTTTCGGGCATAGAAATTATCTAAGGCTTGTTTTGCTTTCGGATTAAATAAAAATGCTCCAGCCCACCCTTTTGCAGACCCTAGAACATCTGAATTTGAGAATCCGCCAACAAAAACAATCATATTCACATCACTTAAATCTTCCTTACCTGATATCAAATCGGTCATGTGAATGTCTTTCACATCAAATCCTGCCAAAAACAATGAATAAGCCATTTCTCTATCGCCATTAACTCCTTTCTCTCTGATGATTGCTGCTTTACTATTTGATTTTGTTTTTCGAGCGTGACTCAATCCAAACTCTTTTAATTGTTTTTTAGAATGAGGCAATATATGATAACTCAGAACATCAGTCTTGTAATTTGAAAATCGCTCAGTTGCATACTTTTCTGTTGACTGCCGTGAATCTAACAGAAAAGAAGTTTTATACCAAATGTCTCTTAACTCGTCTATATTAAAATTCAACTGTGCTCCTTTGTGTTTTATTTTCATTTCACGAGATAAGATTGGTTTCCCTATGATGTGTGCATGAATACCATTTTTTCCAAATTCGGATACAACTTTGTCGCTATCACTCACTTGAATAACAACACCTGTATTTTCGCTAAATAATATTTTAATCAAATCCGGCTCATCAAAAGAATCTAATGAGATATTTAATCCACCCTTGGCGTTTGCAAAATTCATTTCTAACAAAGTAGTAATTAATCCTCCTGACGAAATATCATGTCCCGAAAGTATTTTCTTTTCTCCTATGAGTTTTTGAATAAAATTAAATGCTTTAGCAAAGTATTTTGCATCAACAATTTCTGGTGTTTCAGTTCCTATTCTATTAACTATTTGTCCAAATGAAGAGCCTCCCAACTTGAATTTTGATTGAGAAAAATCAACATAAATCAATGAAGTATTTTCATTAACAACCAGTAAGGGTTCAACTATTTTTTTTACATCTGAAACCTCAGCTGATGCAGTAATAATAACAGTTCCTGGAGCTATTACTTTATCGTTTTTATATTTTTGAGTCATGGAAAGTGAATCCTTTCCTGTAGGGATATTTATTCCTAATTCACATGCAAAAGCTGAAACAGATTCTACTGCTGCATACAACCTCTCATCTTCACCAGGATTTTTACAAGGCCACATCCAATTTGCACTCAACGATACAGATTGAATTCCATTTGAAAGTGGTGCCCAAATTATGTTTGTTAGAGCTTCAGCAATTGCAAGTTTGCTTCCGTTTAATGGATTAATAAGCGAGGCAAGAGGAGCATGTCCAATTGTCATCGCTATCCCAGATTTTCCGGTAAAATCAACCGCAACTGCTCCTAAATTGTTTAACGGTAATTGAATTTCTCCAACAGTTTGCTGTTTTGCTACTTTACCGGTAACAGAACGATCTACTTTATTGGTTAACCAATCTTTGCATGCTACAGCCTCTAATTGTAGTACATTTTTAAGATACTCTTTTATTTTTGTAGAATCATAGTCAACTTCTTTGTACTTAAACGGAACTTTATTATCGCTGATAACCGTTTTTGGCGGTTTACCAAACATATCATCAATTTTTAAATCAATTGGGTTTTGACCGGTTACTTTATCTTCAAATGTAAACTTATTGTCGCCTGTAATTTCTCCTACAATATACATGGGAGCTCTTTCGCGTTTTGCAATTTTCTGCATCAATTCAATGTCTTCCTCTTTTATCACTAATCCCATTCTTTCTTGAGATTCGTTTCCAACAATTTCTTTTGCTGAGAGTGTAGGGTCGCCAATTGGAAGCTTGTGTAAGTCGATAATTCCTCCTGTAGATTCCACCAACTCCGAAAGGCAATTGAGGTGCCCCCCGGCACCGTGGTCATGGATTGATACTATTGGATTTGTTGTGGATTCAGCAAAAGCTCGAATTACATTAGAAATTCTTTTCTGCATTTCGGGATTTGAACGTTGAATAGCATTAAGTTCAATAGAATTACTAAATTCACCAGTTGCAACAGATGAAACAGCACTACCACCCATGCCAATTCTATAATTATCACCACCTAAAACAACAATTTTATCTCCTTTTTTTGGCATTTTCTTCTGTGCATCAGATAATTTCCCATATCCAATTCCACCGGCTAACATGATTACTTTATCAAAGCCCAGATTTTTACTTGCCTCGGAGTGTTCAAATGTTAGCACTGAGCCATTAATGAGTGGTTGTCCAAATTTATTTCCGAAATCAGAAGCACCATTTGAAGCTTTTATTAAAATATCAGATGGGGTTTGATACAACCATTGACGTTCTTTCATAGCATTCTCCCATGTTCTATTTGGTTCTAACCTGGAGTATGCAGTCATATAAACAGCATTTCCAGCCATTGGAACACTACCCTGACCACCGGCTAACCTATCTCTAATTTCACCTCCGGAACCAGTTGCCGCTCCATTAAATGGTTCAACGGTGGTTGGAAAATTATGAGTTTCGGCTTTTAAAGATAAAACTGTGTCGATTTCTTTTACTTCAAAAAAATCTGACTTATCCTGTGTTGCAGGCGAAAATTGCATCGCTTTTGGACCTTTAACAAAACTTACGTTATCCTTATATGCTGATACTATAGCATTTGGATTTTGTTGAGATGTTTTCTTTATCAACGAAAAAAGTGAATTGGATTTCTCAATCCCATCAATTACAAAGGTTCCATTAAAAATTTTATGACGACAATGTTCAGAATTTACTTGCGAAAAACCAAAAACTTCACTATCAGTCAATTTTCTGCCGATTCTTTCTTCTACATTTTCAAGATACTTAATTTCTTCTTCGTTTAAGGCTAACCCTTCTTTTTCGTTGTATCTCTTGATATCATCAATAAAAATTACAGGTTCTGGTTTAATATTAATAGTAAAAAGTTGTTGGTTAAGCTCTAAATACAGGTTTTCCAACATGGGATCAAACTTTGCTTCTTTGTTCTTAACAATTTTAAACTCCTCAATACGGATAATATTAAGAATACCCATGTTCTGTGTAATTTCAACTGCATTGGTACTCCACGGGCTTACCATTTCTTTTTTTGGTCCAACAAAAAAACCGGAAATTTTATCCTCTTCTAAAATAGAGGCAGCAAGTATCCAATTTAATTTTGGTAAATCGGCATTGTTTAGTTTTCCTTCGGTTTGTATTGCAATTATTTTCTCTAAATTACTTTTAAAAAATACGATCATGCCCAGTCATTGTTTTTGGAATTGCAAAATTAGGAAGTTGCGTGAACTAAGGCTTAAATTATATGCTATTTTATTAAAATAATATCAACACATATCAACCATATAACCCTTTTTTATTTAAAAAAATTACAACCTTTGAACGAATTAAAACGTAATAGTGATAAGTTTACTTCCAAAATTTTTTTTACACTTGGAAATTGAAGAAATCATAGAAGGTTGTTATAACAACAGCAGAAGGCATCAAGAGGCTTTATACAACCTTTATGCCTCAAAAATGCTTGGTGTTTGTTTGACTTACACTAGTGATCGCGAGTTGGCTCAAGATATTTTGCACGATGGTTTTTTTAAAGTTTTTAAAAAATTTGACCAATACAATTCCGAATGGAATTTGTTCTCTTGGGTTCGAAGAATTATAGTAAACACAGCAATCGACTATTTTAGAAAAAAAAACCGAATAAGTAATGTTGATTTTCAGGAGAATGAATTTATTGGAGGTTCGTTCGACGATGTATCTGAAACATATAAAACTGCTGATTTATCTCAACTCATTAATATGCTCCCAACAGGAGCTCGAACAGTTTTTAATTTGTATGTTGTTGAAGGATATAAGCATCATGAGATTGCCGAATTGCTAAATATAAGCGATGGCACATCAAAATCTCAGCTTTCGAAAGCCAAGCAAGTTTTAAAAGAATTAGTCAATAAATACTATGTTCGATGAAAAAACCAAACAACATAGAGGACTGGTATTTAGAGGAATTATCAAGTTATAAAGTAAATCCTGAGAAAGATTTATGGGATTCTATTTCTAAGAAATTGGACTCTGAAATGGTTTCTGAAATCAATGAGGATAATATTGAGCATTGGTATAAAAAAGAAATTGAAAAAGTTGAAGTTCAACCATCATTAGAGGTATGGAATAAACTTTCCACTCAATTGGATATTGAAAATGTGTGGTCTCGCCTATTGGTTTCACTAAACCGATTTGACAAAATGGTGTGGTGGAGAAATCTAGGGTTGAGATTTGGTGCTGTTGCAGTTTTAATTTTAGGATTATTCATAACCGGAACCAATTACTCACCCGTTTTATCTGAAAAATTTGAAAATGCAGATAATATAAATTATAAAGAACATACGAAAAACACAAATAATTCAAAAACAAATCAAATAAAAAACATTCAATCAAGCAACACTATACCAACTACAGTTAAAACTCTAAATCCTATTAATACGAATACAGGTTTTGGATATCAGAAAACCCATAACAATATAAACAATTCAAAAGTTGAGCGAAATGGGGTTCTTTATGCCTCTATAAATTGGGCTGCTTACGATAAAAAACAACCTGATTTTAATACTCATGAAGCTATTGAAAACAATATATATATCAATCAACATCAGGGAGTTGATGCTATTTTAAGCTCGTATGAAAAAAAAGATTTTTTGGTGAAAAAAGAAAAAAACAAAATTGTGTTTAATGACAAACGATTCTCATCTAATTTTGTTTTCGGAGTGTATGCAAAGAGACTTTATTTTGGGTTAAATGGTGGAATAAAAGGTCAACAATTGATTTCATTCAGCTCTAAGATAGCAGATGATAATTTGAACAAAAAATCTCACTTGGATTATGGGTATAACATTGGTGCAACTGCCGGAATTATTTATTCTGATAAATTAAATTTTGAAACAAATATCAATATTTTATCTACTAACGGATATAACAAAACCTACTCTACTTCTGAGTTACAGTATTCTGAGAAATTATCTTTGAACTATGCTACAATCAGTATTTTAGCAAAAAAGATGAACAACAAATCTACATTTGACAACAAAAAATATTCTACAAATCTTATTGGCGGATTTTATGGAGGATATTTAACTTCTGCGGTGCTGGTTTCAAATAATAATTCCAGCAATGTAAAAGATAACTTCAAGTCAATTGATTTTGGAATTATTGTAGGAATTGAACAAGACAGATATTTAACAAAAGAATTGGTAGTTTCACCCGGAATTCGGTTGCAACAAGGTTTGATAAATATCAGTTCAAACTCAACAAATTACAGTAATAATCATACCTTAGGGCTTGAATTTAACGTTGGCATTAAATATATTTTCTTAAAAAAAAATTAAACGTTAAATAAACCAATTATAAAAGTAAAACGTGTAATAAGAAAGAAATAACAAGCAAATTGTGGGAGTATTAAAAAACATAGCGACAATAATTTGTGTTTCATGTTTATTGATTCTACATCCTAGCTTTAATAAAGGAGATAATTTTATTACTCGGATTCAGCACTCAATATATGGGAATACTTTTACCATAGTTAATTCCGGAGCCGATATCAATGACATTAAAGTAATTTGGAAAAGCAAGGAAAAATCAGATTCTAAAGATTTATTAATCTATGCATTTGGAAAAAATTTTAATGACATTCCCTCTGTATCTGGTAAACAAACTCTTGAAGTAATGTACAAAAATAAATTGGTTGGAAAGGTTGAGCAAAACAAACCAGTTTCAACTCAATCCCATAAGTATATCATTAATCTCTCTACTAAAAACGGTGCTATTTTCTTTAAAGGAGAAATAAAAGGTCCATCCAGCTCAAAAACTCCGTCGGTAACTATTCCCAATATTGCTTCATTATAAAAAAAGGCTTCGGAATTTCCGAAGCCTTATTCAATTTTAATCGTGCTCTTACCTCACCACCAATTTATCGGTTTTAATGGTTTGGTTATTTTGAGTAATCGAGTAAAAATACACACCTGATTGTAGGTTTTGTAGTTTTACGTCGTGGTTGGTTGATGATAGGTTTTCGTTTAACACCTCAACGCCCAACATGTTGTACACTTTAAAAGTTACTTTACCATTTTCAACATTTAAGTTGTGTGTAATGTTTACTTCGCCACTTGTTGGGTTTGGATAAACATTTACCGAATTTAAAGTTAAAAGTTCCAAGTTTGAAGTTTTTTTATCTTCTTCGTTTTGGTTCATCAGTCTTAATCCTGAACCAACAACATTTAGCTCCTCTATTGGCTCTTGATAATTACGCAACTTTGCTTGTTTTAACATCACCTCTGCCATTGCTGTTTCTTGTTTTCTAATTGGCATCTCTGCTACCTCAATAACTGGTTGTTGTATGCTTGTGTTGGTTTTCAATTCTTCAATGGCATCTGTAGTTTGCTTTAATGTTAAAATGTTGGAATATAATTTTACAAAATCAGTATTTTCTTGATATTGTGCAATATCGCTCAATTCTTGTTCTGCTTTTGTATATTCTTTGTTTATAGTATAAAATGCAATCAACTCACATCTTTTTTCAAAACAAGCACTTTCTTGTTTAATAAATTCAATGGCTTCTTTGTAACGCTCTATTATATCATCTTCAAACAGAATATAACGTAACACGTCGTTTTGGATTTTGCTTACTTCATTTTTATGGTAAGCTATTTCTGTTTTCAGTTCTTCCATTGCTGATGTCCCTGTTTGTGCATTGGTTATTTGTGTTTTAATGCCTTTTGGCAAATTTGATTGTTGTAAGGCATTTAATACTGCTTGACTTAATGGACTGTTAGCAATTAACACTTGTTTTAGGTTTCCATGTGGAGCGTTACTGCCAATGTATGCCAACAACACATCATCACTTAAATAAGGTGAAGCTGCCATTAATGTGTTTTTTACATTGCCTGCTGATTGTGTTTGTATGGCTTGGTAAAGTGCTTTTGCATCTCCTTCTGCGATGTTTTCATTTAAATTGCTCACTACATTTTTTTCTACTGCTAAATTGTCTTTTAACTCAATAAGCGACTTTCTCATTCTTGTAGGACAACTTGTTGTAGCATTATAAGTATCGGAACAAACTGTTGGATTAGTATTCGGTGCATAATAATATCCATTTCTTGGGGCTAAGTTTGCCCCAATACTATGTTGATACGACACATAATCAACTGCTGGGTCTTGTAAAAAATCGCCATATTGTGCAGTGTATGAAAATTTATTGTTTGAAGGGGCTGTTAACGCTGCTCCGCATTGACCATGAAATGGTTTTATCCAACCACTTGATACATAAATATCTGCATTGTTGATATTCGAATAGTTATTACATCTGTACTCTAACCCTAAGCCTCCATTTATTGCACTTCTATTACCATTATTACCTGCTGCTTGTGAACCTATTACAAAGTTACTAAAGGTGTTTTTGTAAATTTCATTGTTATTTGTTCCTTGTTGCGAATCCCAAGTGTAAGTTCCTATAAAACCATTGTGTGTTGTAGTAAAATTATTGTTTTCTACTTTAAATCGGTTGCAATAATCTAAATACAAACCATATCCATGACTCCAAGCATTGTCTGAAGCTACATCAAAAGTGTTATTGGTAATGGTTGCTAGTTCGTTCGATTTTAAATAAATACACCTCCAAACATTATCGAAATCGGTATTGTTTATTCTAGTGGTTCGTGGTGAACCTATACTCGAATAAGCATCTACTCCTCTGGTTAGGTTAATAAATTTGCTTCGGTCAACTGCCAAACCTCCTGTTGCCATAGATGTTACTGTTAACAAACAATTGTATGCTTCTATGCCTGAACCTCTTTCGTGTGGTGCTATACTTACGTCAGTATTTTTAAAATCGCAACCTAAAAAGTTTACACCTTGTACATCAAACAAATGTGCCATAATTACTGTTGGTGTTAAGGTTGGTTTGTTAAGTAGTGCATCGGTTACAAACGTACAGTTATAAAATTTCGATTCGTCGTCAATAAAGTTACCTACAGCATTTTTATTCTGAAAATCGAAAAATACGGTTCCTCTGTGGTTGTTTTTAAATGTGGTGTTGGTGGCAAGTATCACTCCTCCTCTATATCCATGTTCTTCCCAAAATTCTCCAGGTGTGCCACTTTTCATTGTTTTGAAGTTGTGAGCTCCAAGGTACGAATGTTCTATAGTTGAATTGTTGACAATAAACCTGCCTGCATCTACACTTTGTTGATTTGCAGATGGTCCATGTACTTCAATTCCGTTCCACATGGGTGAATTTTCGCACTCGGTATTAACTGTAAACACACAATTGTTTGCGGTAAACCTAGCTCCTTGTTCAATGGTTAATTTTGCATCAGGGGCAAATTCAAAACGTAAGCCTGTGGCGGTAATGTTTGCTCCTGCTTTAATGATTAACTCGTCTTTTACGGTAATGATGCTAACATTTCCAAATGGGTTTACACTCGTTGTCCAACTTTGTGTGCCGCTTTGCTCTTTAGGGTATGTGGTAGTGCTGAATGTGGTGTTGGCTATACAACATTCGGTATTTGCTGTGAAGTGTTCGGCATAGTTCATTCCATCTATTTGGTCGGGTAAAGGGTATAGTCTGTATCTTTCATCAACTCCAGTAAAAGGTTGCCAATAGTCAAGTAAATTATACGTTGAAGACAAAGGTATGGCATTATCATTCCATTGTGTTAATGGATTTAAAAACGGGTTGTTTGGGTTTGAATAGGTTGCTATTCTATTGTTTGTAACAAAATATAAATTTCCGTCTGCTCCTAATTCGATTTGTGAAAATTTAAAATCATTGAAATTTGGTAAGGATAGCCCAGGAATATTTGGAGGTTGTAACCCCGATCCTATTTGATACACATCCATTGCCTCTGGAAATTGAGATGTTCGGGTTCTGGTAATGTATAAATAATTTCCATCAGGTGAAAATTCTAATCCTTTAATGGTTACACTATTGTGAAAATAAGTATTTATTGGGGCAGTTAATTCATTAATATCAAATTGTAATATCTCTTTGCTTCCTGGTAAGTAATTTCCTGTTATAGGGTCTATTTCAAATATTGCAATTTCGTCATACAATGCAGGAGTGGGGGTGTTTTCCCATCTTGTAATTGGAACTGCCATTCTGTAATTGCCATTTGCCAACTTCTTTAACTCCATTTCTGACCTAATTGGATAGCCACTCAAATTATCCAAATCTCCGAAATCTCCATCAAGAAACAAACCTGCACTTGTTAATTTATATCGAGTTAATTTAGCATATGCAAAGATGTAAATAAATCGTTCGTTGTTGTCATTTAAATCTGTTGCAGCAAAATTTACCTGTTGGGTATATTGTGCGGCACCAACTGGTTGAGGAGGATATCTTACTATAGGCTGTGAAATCCCATAAAAACCATCATCTAAACCCCATTTCAAACCAGGTAACGTAACTGGATCTATTTCCGTTTCTATATCTAGTATGGAATATCCAACCGATAAATTTAGATTTCCTTTACATCCTGGCCCTGTACAACCTGCACCACCAGTAGGTATAACTGAAAAAATATAGTACCGACCACAATTCCCTGGTTCTGGCACTATCATGGTTTCTGCAAATCCTTCATATATCTCAGCTGAGGAATAATTTGTCATTTCATTGTTTACATATGCCTCCCCTTTTTTATCATATACTTTCCCGTCAACTACAAAAAACAGCAAATTTCCATCCTTATCTTGCATGGCATTATGATTAACACTCGCTGGAATTCCATCGTAATTATCTACTCCTGCTAAATTCTGCCCTCCAGGGGCGGGGAGGGGGTCGTAAAATTGGTTAATCCCATCATTAATCAAATAAAAAGGTGGTAGCGACCAAATCTGATTTTGACTTTTAATCAATTGAATCATGCTCAAATTAAAAATTACGAGCAACATAAAATAGTTTCTTGTTTTCATAGTTTGAATGTTTTAAAATATCATGTATAAACGTAATCGATTTATCGTAAATAAACATACCTTTGTACGATACAAATAATTCGTTTAACGATAAAAATAATTTATATGAAGATAGGTCAAAACATTAGAAAAGTTAGAGAACTAAATGATTTAAATCAAGAAACACTAGCCAGTATGTTAGGCATGAGTGCTGTTGCTTATGGTAGAATTGAAAGAAATGAATCTGACATATCACTCAAGCGTATTAATCAGATAGCTAAAGCCTTGAATACCGATATTGAAACTTTACTTAACTTTGATAGCAAAAAGCACATTGTTCAGATGGAGAATAATAAAGGAACAATATATACCTCTATTAATTATGGGACAGTAAATGCTGTTAATGAGAATTTGCTTGAAACCATTGCCAATTTGAACAACAATATTGTTCATTTAAATAATGTTGTTTTGCAGTTGATTAAAAAATGACCTTACGATTCTTGTTAATATTTTATTTTTCTATTATTTCCCTTCAAGGTTTCTCCCAAATTTCAGTTTATCAAGATATCTTTAAGGGAGGTATAACTGGCGATGCTTATAACCCTTGGCTATCATCAACGCCTGGTCAGTTTGATATTTATATAGAACCAGGAAGCTCCATTCGAAAAGCACTGTTATTCATTAATGCCACAAACAATCCTCTTCATAATGAAGTAATTATTTTTAATGGAACTCCTTTAACAATCAATCAAACTTTTACAGTAAGCCCATTGTATCTTTATAATGTAGGAAGCATTCCCACCGAAATCAAAGTTTTGCTATTAGATGTTACTAATCAAATAAATCCTTTGCAAAATTCATATTCATTATCCATACCCCAACCACAGTTCGCTCCCAATGGCGTTTATGTTGCATTTTATCTTTATGTAGCTTATGAAAATCCAATATTAAATAATGTTTGTGCATTGGCAACGGTAAACAACGTACAACCAAACGCTGTAATGAATTATTCTTTTCAAAACATTAATCCAGTTGATGTTAATCAAAATATTGGTTTAGCGATGCATGGCAGTGATTTTTGTGATACCATAACAGACGGAAGTTTTATTCTAATTGAAGGAGATACAATTGGATTATTAGGTGGAGTTGACGACCATAGTCCTGCTTCTTGCTCAGGGATTGTAGGTTCATTTTACTATCAAAATAATACCATGTTTGGTTTAGGTAACGATACTGCCAACACAACCATGTATGCAACCGATGGAATTGCTAATATTGAGTCTCATTTAACAAACAATAGTTCAATAAATATTAGCTATTTATATCAATCACCAAGCTTAATTAATCGTTCTAAAACTAATCCTGTTCATCAACTCTTTCTCACCTACACCACCCCCTGCGATACCTTTACCACAACCGCAACAACCAACCAAGATACGATTTGTGTAGGAGAAACTGTGCAACTACAAGCCACAGGCGGTGTAAGTTACAGTTGGTACAGCCCGTTTAGTACTTTTAACGACAGTACACTAGCTAATCCTTTGGCAACACCCACCCAAACCACCACCTATATTGTAAGTATAAAAAACGATAGCGGTTGTGTAAAAACCGAGCATGTAAAAGTATGGGTAAACCCTGCTCCAAAACCAGATACCATTATTACAACCCCACAACGCTGCGGTAGTACTAATGGTAGTATTGCTGTTGGATATATTCCCAAAGGCAAACCGCCTTTTGTGTATAACCTCACGAACCTGCAAAGCGGCAATTCGGTTTCACAATCCGACAGTGCATTTGTGGGGCTGACAGCATCAGAATATCAGCTTGTCATCACCGACTCAAACGGCTGCACTTGGCAAAGCGATACGTTACCCATAAACGAGATAAACGATATTTCGGCAAACTTTAACCTCTATACCCTGCCGTTGGTTATTCCGACACCAAATCCTTTGGGTACAGCTCCGCTTACGGTTTATACACAAAATGCAAGTGCAAATGCCAACACTTTTGAGTGGGTATTCTCCCTGTCGGCTGACACTCTTGCCCAATATTCTGCTTACAACGCTGCTCACA
>JADYZM010000036.1 GCA_020853105.1 Flavobacteriales bacterium
CTAAAGTTTTAACTTTTTGCCCAAGTACATTAAAAATTTCCAATTTAACATTTGATTTATCTTTAAGTGAATACTTAATTGTTGTTATTGGATTGAATGGATTTGGATAGTTTTGGCTAAGTGAGTAGTTCGTTGGTAAATTGCTTGCTGATTTCTTAAATACACCTTGAACATTCAAAAAATTTTGTCCGTTGACCAAGCCAATAGAAATTTTATTGTTATTTTTTGATATTCCAGCAGGTTTAGTTAAATTTGTGCTATCAATAATTGATGCCTGTAAATTTCCTAATTCATCAAACCAGCTTATTTTTACTGGAAATTTAGAGCTTGCTGCTGTTAAACGGATTGTTAAATTTACAGTTGTAGAATCTTGAACATTTGCATAAGCATAGGTTGAATCGTTAAAATAAATCTGTGCATCAAAAAATTTTAAACTATCAATCAAACTAATTTTGGGTAATGGTGGTTTTGAAAAACTTAGGTTATTTACAAAAATACTATCATCTTGCGCGAGATAAAGTTTTACAGTATCAGAGTCAACAGAAGTAACAAAAAATTCAATAATATTATCCAATGAAAGCAGTTGATTTAAATTTAGTGTTACCAAAGTATCATTTGAAACTTTAGTTAATGTTGAACTTGCTTCTCCATAAGGGAAATTTAAAATTTCGGTTGGTTCTTCTACTAATGCCCAAAATGCCTTACCAACTTCAAGTATTGAATTATCTGCCTGCATTACTGAATAACCTCCGTCATAACTAAAACATTGAACAAAAGGTCCACCATTTTCACTAAAATATTTATTAACAGGAATTTCGTCACTAACAGAAGGAATAAGATTCCAGCCTGTATTTAATTGCAAATCATAATCAAAAGCTTGTTTTCCCATGAAATTAAGTGTTTTAGTTTCGCCTTCATTAACAACTGCATAGCCTTTTGCAAAATTTACTTGATTAACATCTACCCAATCAACCTCTCTGTAAGTATTCGCTACTTCAGCTTCGTAAGTTCTTGTATTATTTGAAAAAAGTTCATTATAGCTATTATTTTGAATTACACTATCAGTAGGAATAGAAAAAAGATTGAACCCTTCAGTAATTTTTACTTCCTTGACAATACTATCTGAAGGAGTAACGTAAAACCCTTGTGAAACTAAAACAAATTTCCTTGCTAAACCACTTGTTAATTCGGGAATGGGGAATTCAAGTTTTAAAATTTGTCCTGGTTTCAACCAAGAATAAAGAAAATCCATTAAAATTACTTTCGAAAGTTGGTCAATACCTTCCCTTTCTTCAATAAATAAGTTAGCTTTTTCAGGTGCAATTTCATTAATTACAACTGAATTTAAATCTACAATGCTAAAATCAACAGCGATTTGGTCAATTACAATTTTGTTTCTAAAAGCAATTTTGAAATTTGTCATTCCTTCTGGATTTAAATAATTACTCACATCTACAACATGAGTATAATCTTTGTTTCTATAAGCTAAAGAGGCAATAAATATCTCTCCACCACCAACAACAACAGAAAGAGGAAATTTGTGTTTAGGTTGCACTGTAATGTAAGGATTTGGCTCCTTAGTTTTGATAATTAACTTGCAAGAAGTTGAGTTTGCAGCGTCAATATTAATATTTATTACATCTCCCGAATCAGAAGTAAAAAATTGTGCATCTTCATTAAGAACAGAATTACTGATATTCCCAAAAGTATTTGATACTACTGAACTTGCAGCAACCAAACTGTCAGTATTATAAAATACAAGTTCTTGTTGGTCTTGGGATAAAACACCAATTCCCACTCCCTCAGGAACATCAATTGTTTTTAAACTAAAAAAATTAAAGTTGCTAACAGATGTCCCAATTTCTTCAATATTAAGTGTATAGTTTCCACTTTCTTCAGGTAAAGGTGTTTGTATTAAACAATGGTCAGTAACATCTGCAAAATCCCTTGGTTCAAAAGAATCATAAAGAATATTATTTTCAACGTATCTTTCTCCATAAACATCAAAAGTAATGTGTGGACAAGCAACAGGTTTTGGTAAACAATAACAATTTTCTTTAGTGATATTATTACCTCCAAGATAGCTTATCTTCTGACTGTAAACAGCATCAAAATTAGTTAACAATTCTATTTGCCCACTAAGTTGAAAAGGTTCGCAATCGTCAGGAACAGCCCAATTCAAAGTATTCATCCAACCACTGGGAGCTAATGTTGTTGAGCTACTTACATAATTGGGATAAGTTATACTAAAATTATTTATACCAATACCATTTTTATAGATATGCCAGTGAAACCTTGTTTGATTTAGATCTGAAGTAAAACCACTAGGTAAAGACATAGTCCAATAATGTGTATTAGGAATTATACAATTACCATTCATTGGAACTATTGAGAAATTATAAGGTGTACCATAAATTGAGGGAGCAGGTAAAATTAAAAGTCCTCTAATATTAGTAGTTGTTCCACTAATATTTCCTCCAACAGCTTTATCAGATAAACCTACACCCACACTTGTAACGTTCAATTCTACTGTATGATATCCATAAGTAGTGTAAGTATGAATTGGATTTTGTAGAGTACTTTCGCTCCCATCACCAAACTTCCATAAGAAATTATTTCCACTACCAATATTAGGTGTAGAATTAACAAATTGAACTTGTGTACCTGTCGTCGCATAATATTGCAACCAATTAGACGAGATTGCAGCTTGATAAACTATTGAATATCCTTGCGTAATTGGCGTAGCAGACCATTCAGCACTTGGCTTAACATATCCTATAGCATCCAACACTTGTTTCATAAGATAACCAGGAATTTCATCGTGCTCAAAATTAGAATTAGCAGAAAATGTTGCATCAAACTTAGACGTTGAAGTATTTAAAAAAAGATCTAAAGCGCTTCTATTAGAAATAAAAGTTGGCGCACCCGTTGAATTTACTGAAATACTAAATGATTGAACAAAAGGAATAGAACCAGACTTAGAAAAACTACCTATTCCTACAGGCAATAAACTACCAGGCAAACCGTCAAGTACATTAGTAGATAAACAACTAGCAAAATTTGGTAAAGTAAGAGTAATATCACCCACACAAATTGTTCCACCTATATCAATACTTAGAATTTGTTGATTAGAATATGGATTACATTGTACCATAGAACCAAATGAAACACCAATATTTTCAATATTTTGTGGATAGCCATTATTACTACCAGAATGTAATTGATTATAAAAATTTATATGCATATTATTATTAGTAGTAGCAGCATTATTTATAAGTAATTGTTTTGCTGCATCTGTATCCAAATCATATACATAATCTCCAATAAATTCAATTAATTTATGTTCTCCTCCTTGCAGAAATTTATAGAGTTCAAACGATGATTCATCAGATAAACACTGAAGTTCTAAAAGATAGTCCTGCAAATCCTCATTTATGTTTGCACCTTGTTGTGGTGCATCAAGAGAAATAAAATGAGAAACATTCAAATTTTGCGTTTCTCCCATTTTAAGAGCACGTCTACTGACTACTCCACCCATACTATACCCAAAAACAATTTTAGGAGCTGAAGTTTGAGAAACTATATCATTTATATACAATAAAGAGTTTTTAAAGTAATTTGCATTAACTTCCATATCTGCACCACCATCAGCATAATTATAAATAAATATATCAGTGTCTGGTTCTCTTAAAAGTATTTCATTCAAGAGAGAATCCTTCGCCCAATTATAGAAATTTTCCTAAAATTTTCTATTTCTTGGATCAAAACCCTCTACAAAAATAACTGGTCTATCAATGTAATCTCCTCCTTTCCATAACATTAACGAATTACCTGAATTATCAGAATAAAACTTAGTCGCCGGTCTCATAACTTTTACTGTGACAGTTATAACTACATTATTATGATTTACAGTTTGACCAAGAAGATTATAGCACACAGCATTCACTTTAATTTTCATTTGATATTTCTTTCCAGCTAACCAACTAGAAGGTATTAAGATTCCTTCAGATGTACATATCTGACCATTCTGAGCAAACTCTTTAGATTGCCAAGATGTCCAATTATTAGTAACACTGCCTACCTCATTTAAGTTAAATGAAACCCAGCCATCTACCGAATTAACCGATCCTCCTGCCGCATAACGTACATCTAACCTTATCTTGTCCTGACCACTTTTCATCTCTCTTCCAACTTCAGCTTCAAAAGGTGGAGCACCATTTACCCACATTGTAACCCAATAGCTTTTTTGATACCCATTAGGTTGTTCCGCCCAAGTATTTTGTTGAGCAAAAACATTTTTGTTACTTACTATCATAAAGATAGTCCATACGAAAGTTAGTATAGCCGATAGCCGATAGCCGATAGCCGATAGCCGAGGGTTGAATTTAATTTCCTCATTTTGGTTTCTCCATTAATTTAATTATGTTTTCTCAAGTTAATCTTGAGGTTAAAGACATTATCAAAATCAAATTTTACTAATCAACCAAAGTTACGTGTAACAAATAAAATCAAGAATAGAATTTTATTACATTTTGAATGTAAGAATAAAACTTAAAAAAGCAAAAAAAAAAATAAATCTTCTTAATTTTTTTAGAATATTTTTGAATACAATCCTGAGTTGTTTCATCAATAAATTAAGAAAATACTAAATTAAAACAATAATTTTAAATTAAATGATTGTTTTAAAAGATTTTATCGCTACTCAACAATTTACTATATTTTAATAAATTTACAAACCGGCCTTTAAAATTTAAAGAAAAACAAGCCTTACAAAAGTTTTAAAAGTTAATTTCTTTTTCTAACCTTAAACTTTTAACATTTATTTAACATCTTTTTAATCATTTCAAAACATCTTGCCCGTAACTTTGGCAATAAATTTTTTAACTTAATTAAAGGATTAACTAAATGTTTCTTACAAAATCAATTGCAATCCTAACCTTGCTGCTCGCAATCGCAGGCTTTGCAAACGCTGAACAACTAACCATCAAAGGCTCAGACACAGTCTTGCCTTTGTCCCAAAAACTCGCCGAAGTTTACCTCAAAAAACACCCGGACAAAGTCGTTTCCGTCGTTGGTGGCGGCTCAG
>JADYZM010000037.1 GCA_020853105.1 Flavobacteriales bacterium
AAACCAGTTTTTCGGCAAGTAATAATGCTGTATCACCATATAATGTACGCCCCTATACGAACGGAAATGAAGCCGAACAAGCTGATTTTACAGAAACTTCGCTAAATATTGCTCGAAATGCGGGTGGTAGCGGTTACAGTTGGTGGTTGTTTCAGGATGTAAGTTGGTATCCACCTACTGATCCAGGTTATTACCTCAACTGGTATGGTTTAATGCGACATGCCGACCCTGTGGGAGGAGTGTACAACGCTGTCGATGAAAAACCTGCGGTTGATGTGATTAGAAATTATTTAGATGCCAACGGAAACCCACCACCCATAACTCCTGTAACAGCCACCAACAGCTACTACAATCCATACAACCACCCAACTAACCCTGTTGGAGAATTTGGGCAACCTACCACCATTACAGGTAATGTAAAAGACCAAAACGGACAACCGATTAAGGATGCCTTTGTTCTGGGAGCAACAATTCTTTATGTTGATGATTCTGGTCCAGATGACATTCATTATTTACATTCTCATTATACTCTTACCGATGATAATGGTGATTTTATTATTAAACCCTATGATTATGATCCAAGGTTACCTAATACTAATAAAATAGAAGATATAAGGATATCAGCCTTTGGTACTGAACGTGTGGAAAGAGGTTGGCCTAGCTCAATGAATCCTTTAGGTATTGGAGTAACCAACGGTGAAAATTTTATTTTACAACAGACCGATTTACAGAATAACCCAATATTTACAGGAGTAACGGTTAGCGGTACGCAAAATTTTGAGGCCCGACAAACCCTAACGGTAAACAATGTTGTGGTTCTGTCGGGATCAACCAGCGATTTTAAAGCTGCTATGGAAGTAAATGCAGGAACTGAATTTCATGCTCAAAATGGAAGTGAAGTACATCTTTTTACAGAAATTATTCATCCTGAATGTATTGATTTCACAGGATATTTACGTCAAAAAAATCCGATGAGTGATGCTGTTGAAGAGGAAATGAGTAACTTAAATACTGAAATTGAAATACAATTTAAAAAACAACAGCCCGAATGGGATGTAGTAATACAACCCAACCCTAATCAAGGGAAATACACCCTTTTGCTCGAAACTTCTGAAACTACAACTGTCCACACTAATTTAGAAATTTATTCACTAACAGGCAATAAAGTATATTCACAAGTACTAAACACTAAAATTATCGAAATGAATATTTCGCATTTGGGTAAAGGGATTTACATTATTAGCATCATACAAAACAACAACATCATCAATAAAAAACTTATTATTCAATAATATGAAACTATCCAACAAAATAATAATAATTGTTCTATTATCATTAGCAACAGTTGTAGAAAGCCAAGCACAATGGGCATGGGCTAAGCAATTAGGCGGCACATCAGATGAATTTGGGGGAAACATAATTACTGACCTAAGTGGTAATAGTTATTTTACTATGGGTTCTCGAGGCACTTGTTATTTTCAAACAGATACTTTAAGTGTGAATGGTTATAATGATTTTTTTTTAATAAAATATGATAATAATGGTAACGAATTATGGGTAAAGCAATTTGGGGGTAATAATATATCATCTAGGACTGAAAGCTCTGGAGGAATCTGTTTTGACGAAACAAGTAACTTTGTTTATATGACTGGAAGGTTCTCAGGCGTAGCTTTTTTTGGAAGTACAACTTTAAACACTAGTAGTACAGCTTTTTTTCTTGCAAAATTTGACTTAGACGGCAATTGTATATGGGCTAAACAAAGTGTAGGTGGAAATCAAGTTAATGGAAGTGATGTCACTATAGATGATTTCGGTAATCTGTATGTTTGTGGGATAAATTCAGATAGTACTTCATTTGATTCATTTACGATACCAGCGGGTGGTTTTATCGCTAAATACGATGCTAATGGAAATTGTATATGGGCAAAAAATAAATTTCGTTATCAAGCTATAACAAATTCGGAGGCTCAGCCTTCTGGTATTAAAACATTTAATAGCAGTATTGTGGTTTCAGGAAGTGTTACTAATGACACAATTGAAGTGGACACGATAGTTGCTTTAGGTAAGGGGAATAATTCTGCTTTTATTACAACTTTTGATTTAGAGGGTAATGCTAGATGGATAAAGTTGTATGGAGGCAATGGGGCTGGTGGTGGATCTGATTTTTCTATAGATAATGAAGGAAATAGTTATATTAGTGGTATATTCTCGGGAATAGGTTATTTTGATACAACGACACTAAGTAATGGTATGCAGAATGATGCTTTTCTTATTAAATGTGATACCAATGGTAATTTAAAATATGTAAATCAATTAAGTGCTACAGGAGGTGCTAAAGGTATTAATGCCTACACAGATGTTGATAAAAATGTATATATGGTAGGTTATTTTGCAGGTACAGCCAATTTTGGAGCTTATACCATTACAGCCTCTTCACCCCGAGATATGTTTGTGGCAAGGTACGATAGCGTAGGTACTTGTTTAGGGGTTCATAATTTTGGAAGAGCAGAGAGCTGGGGAATATCTTCAAATATAAATTCATACTGGGTTTCAGGTTTCTTTAATTCAACAACAATCACTATAGGTAGTAATAATTTTACAAATTTTGGTTTTGGATCAGATTTTTTCATCGCCAAAGGCGATGCCCCCATAGGCATAGAAACATACCAAGAGCGTAAAACAGCAAATGCTTTACACATTTACGCCAACCCCAATAAAGGCACGTGCAACATAACCATACCTGATGATTTGTTAAATGAGCAAAATTTGGTATTAACCATTTATGATATAAACGGTAAAATTATACAGCAACAACAAGTACAGATAGAACAAGAAAAGATAAAAATAAACCTTGAAGCAGAAGCTAAAGGTATTTATAATGTTACTTTAGGTAACGCTAAAAAAATGTATAGTGGTAAGATTGTATTTGAGTAAATGAAAAAAATAACTTGGGGTTTTTTATTGGAAAGTGTTATGGTCTCGATTTCTGCCTACGCAGGAATTATGACTAAGTAGGAGGAAAAAAAGCTAAAATTGTTATTTTTTGATAAGTAATGAGTAGTGCATATAAATTTAAGAATCATAAAAAAACGCTTCAACGAGTTCAGCACGGTAAACAAAAATTCAAACGATTATTCTTACCTTTGAAGTACGCTTTACAAATTGATAAAAAAGCTAAGAAAATGATAACTAAACTTCTTGCATATTTTGAAAAACAAGCGTTTGGGGTTTGCAGTTGGTGGGGTGAAAAACTTCAACTTAAAACGTCTCAAGTCAGATTGTCCTTTATTTATGTATCTTTTCTTACCGTTGGTTCTCCCATTATAATATATCTTGTAATGGCTTTTGTTTTAAAGCACAAAGAATATTTTAAGTTAGAGAAACGAAAAACCGTTTGGGATATCTAATAATTTTGTAATCCCTACAATACAATGAAGAATAAAAAAATTTTGATAACCGGAAGTAACGGACTTTTAGGTCAAAAGTTAGTTAAACTTCTTTCTCATAAAACCAATATAGATTTGCTTGCTACCTCAATTGGAGAAAATAGAGTGCAAAGTGTTACTGGATTTAATTATCAGAACTTAGACATAACAAGCAAAACTCAAGTTGATTCAGTTTTTAATAAATTCAATCCCGATGTGGTTATTAATACAGCAGCAATGACTAATGTTGACGCTTGTGAAAACAAGAAAGAGGAATGTATTAATTTGAATGTTAATGCAGTAAAAAAATTAATAGATGCATCAGAAAAACATCAATCTCATTTAATACATTTATCTACAGACTTTGTTTTTGATGGAGAAAACGGACCCTACAAAGAAACAGATATTCAAAACCCTTTGAGTTTTTACGGACAATCTAAATACGAGGCTGAAAAATTAGTTCAACAAGCAAAAACAAAATGGAGTATTGTTAGAACAATCATAGTTTATGGAGTAGTTGAAGACATGAGTCGTTCAAACATTGTTCTATGGGCAAAACAAGCATTAGAAAAAGGCTCTCCTTTAACTATCGTAAACGATCAATACCGTATGCCAACTTTAGCTGAAGATTTGGCTTATGCTTGTTGGCTAATAGCTGAAAAATCTGCTGGAGGAATTTATCATATTTCCGGAAAAGATTTTATGAGCATTTTGGAGTTGGTAAATCGTGTTGCTGATTTTTATGGGTATGATAAATCCATAATTACACCTGTCTCATCATCGTCTTTAAACCAGGCAGCTAAACGCCCGCCTAAAACCGGTTTTGTTCTAGATAAAGCTATTAAAGATTTAGGTTATTCGCCCTGTTCGTTTGAAGAAGGGTTGGAAATTGTAACCAACCAACTCCAGTCATTAAATTCAATTCATTGAAAACAGTTGTTATTGAAATTAAGGAAAGAACTGTTTTTCAAGAAAACTTGATATATTTTTTCAAAGATGAAAAATTTGTGCTCTTTTTCAATTCAAATGATAATTCTCCAAATATTCTCGCTGTTTCAAATTCTGGATATATAAAAGATGGAGATTGGAAAGTTGGATTTTATAGTTACGATTATAAAAATAAAATTGAGAAATTAGTTTCTGAGAATGAAGACAGCATTGAATTTCCTGATGAGTTTTTTTTTACGCCACAACTTCTCTTTGAAATATATCAAAATAAAGTTTGTGTGAGTTTTGATAATCAATATTTTACAGAAAATAACACGATTGAAATAATCGCTAAAATAGATAGTAAACGGTCAAAGATTAAATCCAAAAAAATTTCAGTATCTCCAAAAATTTCCAAGGATTTATACATCAAACAAGTTAATCAACTTAAAAACCACATTCAAAAAGGGGATATATATGAAATTAACTATTGCCAAGAATTTTATGCAAATTCTGTAGAAATTAATCCGTTTGACTGCTATTTTAAACTCAATGAAAAATCGCCAACTCCGTTTTCTTGCCTTGTAAAGTTTACTAATAAATACTTGCTTTGTGCTTCGCCGGAACGATTTATGAGAAAGACGGGCAATAAATTAATTTCTCAGCCAATTAAAGGAACCATCAAAAGAGGTAAGACAAAGGAAGAAGATGTTCTTTTAAGAAACCGACTTCAAAATGATGCCAAAGAAAGAAGTGAAAATATTATGATTGTTGATTTGGTTCGAAACGATTTATCAAAAATTGCCAAACGAAACAGTGTTAAAGTAGATGAACTTTGTGCGATATATACTTTTCCTCAGGTTCATCAGATGATTTCAACCATTAGTGCTGAGCTAAAAAAAGAGGTTGATTTTAAGCAAATAATTCATGCATTATTTCCGATGGGTTCAATGACAGGAGCACCAAAAATAAGAGCAATGGAATTGATAGAACAATACGAAACAAGCAAACGAGGATTGTATTCCGGAACTGTTGGATACATAAAACCAAACGGCGATTTTGATTTTAATGTAGTGATTCGTAGTATTTTATATAATGTTTCTTCAAAAAATTTATCGTACTTTGTTGGTGGTGCCATTACCAGTTTATCTGAACCCGAAAAAGAATATGAAGAATGTTTATTAAAAGCAAAAGCCATACAAGAAGTGTTAGAAAACAATGACATCTGAATTTGAAAAATATTATAAAAATCAACATTTGTTTTCCAAAAAAGACAAAGTTTTGTTGGCTGTAAGCGGTGGCAAAGATTCAGTCGTAATGGTGTTTTTATTTAAAGTATTAAAACTAAATTTTGGAATAGCACATTGCAATTTTAAGTTACGAGGTATAGATTCAGATAAGGACGAAAAGTTTGTTTTCGATTTAGCAAAAAAGCTTAATGTGCCTTTTTATACCACTAGTTTTGATACAAAAACATACGCTAAAACTAACAAACTATCAATCCAAATGGCAGCTCGTGAAATGCGTTATCTTTGGTTTGCTGAAATTAAAGAAAAATACAATTTTCAATATATTGCAACAGCTCACCATCAAAATGATGTAGCAGAAACTGTTTTACTAAACATTACCAAAGGTACAGGATTAGCTGGGTTGCATGGAATAAAAAATAAAGCGGACTCAATAATTCGTCCCATACTTTTTTTGAATAGAAAAGACATAGATGACTTAATAAAAAAGAATAACCTCGAATTTAGAGAGGACTCTTCTAATTCAAATACCAAATATGCTAGAAATAGGATTCGGCACAAAGTTGTTTCTGAATTGGAAAAAATAAATCCTTCAGTTGTTTCAACCATCTGTAATTCAGCCAACTATTTTGCCGAAATTGAAACACTAGTGAATGAAAAAATAAATGAAATTAAATCCGATTGTACAAAAGAATCAAAAGATGGGACTGTTGAAATAAATATCAAAAAACTCACAAATTACCCTTCAAAAAAAACTATCCTTTTTTACATCATAAATAAATTTGGATTTAATTCAGATGATGTGGAAAGTATTGTTAATTCATTAGGAAAACAATCAGGCAAAAATTTTTTGAGTAAAACACATATTTTAATTAAAGATAGAAACAGCCTAATCATTCAGCCCAAAATTTCTAAAAAAAGTGATGAAATTGTGATTCAATCAATGTCTGATTTTAAAAATCTCCCAATACAAATTGAGGCACAATTGATAAAAAAAAATCAATTGAAGTTGAACTCAAATCCAAAAAAATATGCCTTTTTTGATTCAAATAAACTGTGTTTTCCACTAAAATTAAGAAAATGGAGAGTCGGTGATAAGTTTATACCATTTGGAATGAAAGGATATAAAAAAATCAGTGATTTTTTTATTGATGAAAAAGTATCTGTGGCTGATAAGCAAAAAATTTGGCTACTAGTATCAAAAAATAAAATTGTTTGGGTTGTGGGACACAGAATTGATGATTCATTGAGAATAACTAATCAAACCACAAATATTCTTCAATTGAAAATAAGATGAAGTTTATAGACCAGATTGGACATGTTGTTGAAATCAGACAAACACCAAATCGAATAATTTCTATTGTACCATCTCAAACGGAATTGTTGTTTGATTTAGGCTTAGAAGAAAAAGTTGTAGGAATAACCAAATTTTGTATTCATCCAAGCAGTTGGTTCAAGTCAAAGGTTCGTGTTGGAGGAACAAAAACGTTAAATTTTGAAATAATAAAACAATTAAATCCGGATTTAATTATTGCAAATAAAGAGGAAAACACAAAATCTGAGATTGAAGCACTTCAAAAATTATATCCGGTTTGGACCAGTAATATTTGCACTTTGCCTGAATGTTATGAGATGATTGAAGAAATAGGAAAAATAACCGATTCGTATTACAAAGCAAATCAAATAATTGCAGCTATTCAGAAAGAATTTTGTAGATTAAAAACAGCAAAAAACAACAATAAAAAAGTATTGTATTTAATTTGGAAAGACCCCTATATGACCATCGGAAAATCTACATTTATTAACGAAATTATGAATGAGGGTGGGTTTGTAAATGCAATTGAATCGACAGAAAATTATCCGGTAATTACAAAAGAGGAAATTAAGAAAACACAACCTGAATTAATTTTTCTATCAACAGAGCCCTATCCATTTAAGAAAACTCATATTGATGAATTTAAAGGTATCTGTCCAAATGCCCAAATAATACTGGTTGACGGAGAAGTTTTTTCGTGGTATGGCTCTCGAATTATAAAATCACCACAATATCTTATTGACTTGTACACAAAAATCAATTAATTTCGAGAAAAAAAAAGTTATTCAGTTTTTTTTAAAAATAACAAGTTTTATTCTGCTCTTTTTTTTGAGCCAAGATTTTTATTCCCAAAAAATAGGGTTAGTTATGAGCGGTGGAGGAGCCAGTGGGATTGCACATATCGGAGTAATTAAAGCATTAGAAGAAAATGGGATACCTATTGATTATATTACAGGAACCTCAATAGGAGCTGTTGTTGGTGCATTTTATGCCGCCGGATATTCCCCGGAAGAAATTGAAGTAATTTTTACTTCAAAGGAGTTTAAAAGATGGGCCACAGGTGAATTAGACAAGGATTACTCTTATTTTTTTAAAGAACCTGAGGAAAATGCATCAATGGTAACGTTTAAATTGGCTACCGACACAATATGGGAGGCAAATTTACCGGCAAGTTTTGTGTCTTCAGAGTCTATAAACTTTGGATTAATGACCTATTTATCTGCTGCCGGGGCAATCTCAAAAAATAATTTTGATAGCCTTTTTGTTCCTTTTCGGTGTGTTGCATCAGATATAGTTTCAAAAAAGGAAATTGTATTTGATTCAGGAAAATTGGCTTTAGCAGTTAGGGCATCAATGGCTTATCCTTTATATATTAAACCGGTTTCTCATCAAAAAATGTTACTTTTTGATGGCGGAATTTATAACAATTTTCCTTCAGATGTAGTCTATAATGAATTTATGCCCGATTACATCATCGGAAGCAATGTTTCTTATAATTTTCCAATGCCCGATGAAGATAATGTTTTATCACAACTTAGAGCTGTTTTGGCAGTTGAAACCGATTATAGCATTCCCTGTGAAAATGGGATTATTATAAAACCCGATGCAGGTGATTATGCTACATTTAATTTTAATTACAACAAAGAATTGATACAGATTGGGTACAATGCTACCATGGCAGTGATTGATTCAATAAAAAACAACATCAATACATTCATCATTAAAGAAGCAGTCCAAAATCGAAGAAAATATTTTAGAGAAAAAGTACCGGAGTTAAAATTTAATAAAGTTTCTGTATCCGGCTTAACCAAAAATCAAAATCAATATGTAGAAAAATTGTTCAGTTTTAAAAAAGATACATTTATGATTGATGAAGCTGAACACGAATTCACAAAAATTTTATCCGATAATAAAATAAAATCATTATACCCTGACGTTGAGTACAATGATAGTTTAAATAGTTTCACATTGAGTTTCAGAGCAAAAAAAGACAAAGATTTGTTTATTTCTTTTGGAGGTGTGATTTCATCTCGTCCTATTGATGAGGGTTTTGTTGGAATAAAATATAATATACTTGATAAGGCTGCATTTACAGCTTTGTTCAATACTTATTTTGGGCGACTTCACAATTCTATCTTAACAGGATTCAGAGTTGATTTTCCGGGAAAAATACCATTCTATACACAGTTAACATACAATTATGGAGTGTGGGATTATTTTAAAAGTAGTAATTTCTTTTTTGAAGATATTAAACCTTCATTTTTAGTAACTAATGACAGATTTATTAAGGCAGAGGCAGGTTTTCCGATTTTTTATAAAGGTAAGCTGGTGTTAGAATCCAGTGCCGGAGAATTGGTAAACGAATATTACCAAACAAAACATTTTTTGTCAACAGATACAACCGATAAGACCTATTTTGACAATGTAATTGTAGGGGCTCAACTAGAAAGAAATTCGCTGGACAAACCTCACTATGCCACATCAGGAAATTATTTTTCGATAAAATATAAATATATACAAGGAAAAGAAAAAACAATGTTGGGTTCTACCTCAAACGATACGCTTATTTATAAAAACAATTTGGAATGGGGGCAAGTAGTTTTAAAATTTGACCAATATTTTAACAGTGAGAGAAGGGTTAAATTCGGATTTTCTGCAGAAGGTTCATACTCTGAGCAGCCTTTTTTTAGTAATTATTCAGCCTCCATACTATCCGCCCCCGCTTTTCAACCACTTCCTGAAACCAAAACCCTATTTCAACCAAATCTGAGAGCCTACATATATGTTGCAGCCGGAATAAAAAATATTTATTCCTTGTTCAAACGTTTTCAGTTAAGATTGGAGGCTTATGCTTTTCAACCTCACCAAACCATAATGGTTAATCCTGATAACACTGCAAAGCTTAGTCCTATTTGGTCAAATACCCAATATATTGCTTCAGCATCATTGGTTTATTATACTCCAATCGGACCACTAGCTTTAAATGCTAATTTCTATGACAAAACAGATGATCCGTGGAGCATCATGTTCCATTTTGGGTATATTATTTTTAACAAGAAAAGCTTAGATTAAAAAGTATCGCAGTTTTTACACAAATCGATTTGTGATTTTTTGCGTTTAAACATTAGTTCTAGCCAATTGGTTCGAAGTTTTGAATTATAAATATCAAAAAGATTGTCCTTTTGAATATTACCAACAACTCCTTTAGAGTTCAAATCAACACAACAAACAGTAATATCGCCATTTGGCAATAAAACAAGCTGATGCATCATCAACCCACAACCAATTTTATGAGGTTTGTTTTTGCTGTTTGATGAATCACCATCAATATTTACTTCGCCAGCCCACGTGTGAGGGTGTCGAAGCTCATACCTGTCAACCATATTTAAAACTTCAACAAACTGAGAATCCATCCAATCTGTTTTTAATGGGTTTATAGGATCTATTACAGAAATTATGTTTGTTTTAATTTTACTTCCTCGTTTTTTATTCTCGTCGCAGAAAAACTTGATATTCGAATAAAACTGTTCCCATTTAGCTCGAATTCGCATTTCTTCAAATCGGGCTGGACTACCTCCATCCATACTGAATTCCATAATATCCACCACTTCGCTGTCTAACACTTCAATAGCTTTTTTCTCATTAAGAGGAGTTCCGTTGGTGAGCAACTGAACTTTTGGAAAACGAAGCCCTTGTTTTTGAGTATTATCTTTATGTTTTTTTATTATTCCCAATAGCACTCCAACTTCGGGGTGAAGAAGAGTTTCACCTGCATTATGAAGATGAATTACTTCAACCTTTCTAAATCGTCTGTCAGTAGTTAAGTCGGTTAAAAATTTATCAAGTAATTCTGGAGACATTCTAACTTTTGGCTTTTCATGGTCTAAAGAACAAAAAGCACATCGCAGATTACAATAACTAATAAACTCGATATTGATTTCACGTGTTGTTGCAGTAGATGTTATTAATTTCCATTTGTAATAAAACAGATAATTTTTCACAAAAAACATTCCTTGAATAAACTCAAGAACTTTCCATAAAAAAGTACCTTTGTTTAAGTTTCGAACGAAGAAATCTCTTGCAGCAATTAGCATCTTAAATTTGTTTTATACAGCTAATGAAAAATTTTAACAAAATTACCAATAAATACGGGTAATCAACTTTTCCGAAAAAAAAGTTGGAAAATCTTAGATGGTCGGTTGTCCACGAGTCAAAACAGAAAGAATAAATAAAAATTTCAAACTAAGTTTGTGAGTAATAAAAAAAAGTCTATTTTTGCAATCCAATTTTTGAGAAAGTAAAAATAAAAAGCAATGAAAAGGACATTTCAACCATCAGTAAGAAAAAGAAGAAACAAACACGGTTTCAGAAGTAGAATGGAAACAGCTAACGGTAGAAAAGTTTTAGCAAGAAGAAGAGCTAAAGGTAGAAAGAAACTATCGGTGTCAGATGAATTCAGACACAGAAAGTAATTATATAGGTTAAGTAAAAAAGGGAAGCAAAAGCTTCCCTTTTTTTTGAACAAAAAGTTGATTTTTGTTGAAAAGTTAACCGGTCAAAATAGTCGTATTTAAACTAACTTCGCAAGAATTTTTGTACAAAAAAATCACATCTCATGCCAAAAGATAACAATATAAAGCACGTTTTAATAATAGGAAGCGGACCAATAGTAATAGGTCAGGCTTGTGAGTTTGATTATTCCGGTTCTCAAGCATCTAGGTCATTAAGAAATGAGGGGATAATTGTTAGTTTGATTAACTCAAACCCGGCAACAATTATGACTGATGAAGTAACAGCTGACAATATATATTTGCTACCTCTTGAAAGCTCTTCAATTATTCAAATTTTAGAAGAACATCCTGATATTGACGCGGTTTTACCTTCAATGGGAGGTCAAACAGCGCTTAATTTGGCTATGGAATGTGATAAAATGGGTATTTGGGAAGAGTATAATGTTAAAATGATTGGTGTTGACACTCATGCAATTGATGTAACTGAAGATAGAGAACTGTTTAGACAAAAGATGGAAGAGATTGACATTCCAATGGCACCTTCAGAGACAGCAAAATCATATTTAGATGGAAAAGAAATAGCACAGCGAATCGGATTTCCTTTGGTTATCAGACCATCATTTACATTAGGCGGAACAGGCGGAGCTGTAATATATAATCCTGATGATTTTGAAGATGCTTTACACAGAGGTTTAGATGCTTCACCCATTCATGAAGTAATGATAGACAAAGCGGTTATTGGATGGAAAGAATATGAATTGGAATTGCTTAGAGATAAAAACGACAATGTTGTAATTATCTGTTCTATTGAAAATTTTGATCCAATGGGTATTCATACAGGAGATTCAATTACTGTTGCCCCTGCTATGACACTTTCTGATACCACATTTCAGAAAATGCGAAACATGGCTATTAAAATGATTCGCTCCATTGGAAATTTTTCGGGAGGTTGCAATGTTCAATTTGCTGTAAGTAATGATGAAAAAGAAGAAATTATAGCAATTGAAATAAATCCAAGAGTATCTCGCTCTTCAGCCCTTGCTTCAAAAGCAACAGGATATCCGATAGCAAAAATTGCTTCTAAATTGGCAATAGGATACACTCTTGACGAATTGAAAAATCCTATTACAGGAACAACATCAGCTCTATTTGAGCCAACTTTAGATTATGTAATTGTTAAAATACCTCGTTTTAATTTTGATAAATTCAAAGGAGCAGACCGCAGATTAGGATTCTCAATGAAGTCTGTTGGAGAAGTTATGGGAATAGGACGATCATTTCAAGAAGCACTTCAAAAAGCATGTCAAAGTTTAGAAATTAGTAGAAACGGTTTAGGTGCAGACGGTAAAGAAATTACCAATCAAGACCAAATACTTAAAAGTCTTGAAAATCCAAGTTGGGATAGGCTTTTTCATGTCTATGATGCTATCAAACTTGGAATTCCGTTCAAAACAATTTATGAAAAAACAAAAATTGACTATTGGTTTTTAAGACAAATTGAAGAACTCATTAAAATCGAGAAGAAAATTCAAAATTACACCCTTCAAACCATTCCAAAAGAGCTGATGTTTGAAGCCAAACAGAAAGGCTATGCCGATAGACAAGTTGCCCATCTGTTAAAATGTTTGGAAAGTGAGGTTTACAACAAACGAAACGAAATGAACATTAAAAGGGTGTATAAATTAGTTGATACTTGTGCAGCCGAATTTCCGGCTCAAACACCCTATTATTATTCTACTTTTGAGTCAGAAAACGAATCTATTGTTTCTGATAGAAAAAAAGTGGTTGTTTTAGGCTCAGGACCAAACAGAATAGGGCAGGGGATAGAGTTTGATTATAGCTGTGTTCATGGAGTTATGGCTGCAAAAGAATGTGGATATGAAACCATCATGATAAATTGCAATCCAGAAACTGTTTCCACAGATTCAGATACAGCAGATAAATTGTATTTTGAACCAGTTTTTTGGGAGCATATCTACGATATCATCCTTCATGAGAAGCCTGAAGGTGTAATTGTTCAGTTGGGCGGACAAACCGCATTGAAACTGGCAGAAAAATTAGAAAAATACGGTATTAAAATATTAGGAACATCATTTGAGGCACTTGATATTGCTGAAGACCGAGGACGGTTCTCAAAAGTATTGGAAGAATTGAAAATTCCATTTCCAAAATATGGAGTTGTTGAAAGTGCAGAACAAGCCATACAACTCTCTAGAGAATTAGGATTTCCATTATTAGTACGCCCATCATACGTATTGGGTGGACAAAAAATGAAAATTGTAATCAATGAAGAGGAACTTGAACACCATGTAGTTGATATTTTAAAAGCAATGCCAAACAATCAAATTTTGTTAGACCATTTTCTTGGCGGGGCTATTGAAGCAGAATCTGACGCTATCTGCGATGGCAAAGACACCTACATTATTGGAATTATGCAACACATTGAACCAGCGGGTATTCATTCGGGTGATTCATATGCTGTGTTGCCACCATACAATTTGGGCGATTTAATAATTACTCAAATAGAAGAAATTACCAAAAAAATTGCTGTGGCATTAAAAACGGTTGGACTTATTAATGTTCAGTATGCAATCAAAGATGATGTAGTCTATGTAATTGAAGCAAACCCAAGAGCATCTAGAACAGTTCCGTTTATTGCAAAAGCATATCGAGAATCGTATGTAAAATATGCAACAAAAGTGATGCTTGGTCAAAATAAAGTGAACGATTTTACTTTTAATCCATACAAAAAGGGGTATGCAATCAAAATTCCTGTGTTTTCATTCAGTAAGTTTCCAGATGTAAACAAAGAATTAGGTCCCGAAATGAAATCAACGGGAGAAGCAATTTATTTTATTGATTCATTAAAAGATAAGTTTTTCAGAGAAATTTATGCTGTGAGAAACCTCTATTTGAGTAGATAAACGTTTATGCAGTTGATTCGAACCATAGCTATAATTTTGATTGTTTATTACAGCTTTAAAATTCTGTTTCGAGTATTTTTTCCATTATTAATAGCGTATTGGGCAAATAAAAAGATGCAACAATTTGGGCATCAACAACAAAACAACTTTTCCTCACAAGAAGAGGCTAAACGCTTTGCAAAACAAAAAGAAGGGGAAGTGAAAATACAATCTCATTCAAAATCAAATAACTCAAATTCTGATAATTTGGGTGAATATGTTGACTATGAGGAAGTAAAATAATTTTATTTTCGTTCCATACAGCAAAATATAAAATTTTGATAGGTTTCAAAAGGAGTTGTATGGTCTTTATAAAAACTAAAATTTTCTTTAAACTTTGACTCAAAAACTTTACACAGAGTTTGTTGAGAATATTGTTTAATATCTAGATTGCTGCATTTTTTAGGTCCCGTTTCGGAGAAAGTTCCAATAAAGAGAAATCTACTTACAAAAGCATTTACAATTGAAACATACTTTTTGATTTGAGCTTCTTCTGTTAGAAAATGAAAGGTAGCTCTGTCGTGCCAAAAATCATATTTTGTTGTAGGAGTAAACTCAGTAATATCACATACAATCCAGTTTATCTGATTGGCTTTATTTCCAAGTCTTATTTTTGCTCTTTCTATTGCTTTTTCAGAGATATCTAATACGCTAATATTATTGAATCCTAGTTCTAACAAGTAATCAACCAGTGAGCTATCACCACCGCCAACATCAATTATTTTAGCATTCTTATCTAAATTTAATTTACTGATAGTTTCTAATGAAACAATTGGTTTTTGTTGTGTCCAACTTACTTGGTCGGGTGCTTTAGTGCTGTATATTGTGTTCCAATGATCTTTAGCTGATTGTTGAGTCATTTGGTAGTTTTAAAGTATTGTATTTCCAAATTTAGGAAACAAAAAGAAAAAACAAAAGCTGTGAGTTTATTCACAGCTTTTGTCATAAATGATACACCTAAATTAAAAATTAAAACTAAATCATTATTTTTTTTTGTTTTTATAAGCGATTTCAAAAACCAACGGGAAAATGAGTAATGTTAAAATTGTTGCACTAATAATTCCACCAATAACAACAATTGCAAGTGGTTTTTGAGTTTCGGAACCAATACCTGTTGATAATGCAGCAGGAATTAGCCCGATTGCTGCCATAAGAGCTGTCATTACAACAGGTCTGGTACGCTCTTTTACACCTTCAAAAATGGCATCTTTTAATTTTAAACCTGCTGCTATGTTCTTTTTAAAAACAGAAATCAGAATTACTCCATTTTGAATACATAAGCCAAACAAAGCTATAAATCCTATACCGGCAGATATACTGAAAATTGTTCCTGAAACATGTAGGGCTAAAATACCACCAATCAATGCAAAAGGTACATTTACCAATACTAACCCTGCATCTTTAGAATTTCCAAAAGCAATGAACAACAATACAAAAATCATGATTAAACAAATTGGAACAACTTCAGTTAATCGTTTTTGTGCTCTTACTTGGTTTTCAAATTCTCCGCTCCATACAACATTGTATCCTTTTGGCATAGAAACTTGCGTATTAACTTTTTCTTGGGCTTCAGCTATTGTACTGCCCAAATCACGCTCTCGGATAGAGAATTTTATTGCAATAAACCGCTTGTTATTGTCTCTATAAATGAATGCAGGACCGGTTACTGTTTTTATTTCGGCAATTTCTTTTAATGGAACAATATTTCCTTTTAGAGATGGAACTTTTAAATTTTCAATCTCTTTTGGGGACTGTCGATACTCTTTTTCGTAACGAACTCTTACATCAAACTTCTTTTCGCTTTCAAAAAATTTGGTAGCAGTTTTTCCGCCAATAGCCATTTCAATCACAGCTTCAGCATCGGCAATAGTTATTCCGTATGCAGCCATTTTCTTTTGGTTTAGAATTATACTCAATTCGGGCTGTCCGATATTTCTTAAAATACCCAAGTCTTTTACCCCATGAACTTCTTTTAGAATTGCTGCAATTGAATCTGCTTTTTCGTTTATCACTTCCAGATTATCTCCAAAAATTTTAACTGCCAGCGATGCGTTAATTCCGGCAACTGCTTCAGCAACGTTGTCAATGATGGGTTGTGAGTAATTGTATATTATACCCGGATATTGGCGAAGTTTCTCATCCATTTCTTCAATCAACTGCTCTGTGGTTATTTTTCTATTCCATTTTTTCTTAGGTTTTAAATTAACCTGACACTGTACATAAAAGAATCCTGAAGGGTCTTTTCCATCGTTTGAGCGACCAATTTGGGATAAAACCGATTCTACTTCATCAAATTCATTTAATTTTTCTCTAAAAATATGTACAAACTTTGATGTTTCATTTATAGAAGTACTCATGGGAAGTTTTGCCTCCACCCAGAGGGCACCTTCATTTAGGGTAGGTAAAAATTCTGAACCTAAAAATTTGAATGAACCCATAGTTGCAACTAATACAACACCTGTTATAATAAAACTGAGTTTTTTCTTTGAATAAGTTGCTGAAAACCCTTTGGAAACAATGCGGTTGAAGAAGTCAACCACAGGATTACGTTTTTCTTGAACATCTTTTTTTAGCAATACACTTGACAATACAGGGATAAGTGTTAGCGTGAATAATAAAGCACCTAACAATGCAAACCCTAATGTATATGCCAGAGGTGAAAATAATTTTCCTTCAACTTTTTCAAATGAGAAAATGGGTATTAAGCTGGTAATGATAATGAGTTTTGAAAAAAAAATGGCTTTACCCAATTCAGTACTTGATTTCTTAACTAATCCAAGTTTTGAAAGCCTGTTGAATTTTGGCATTCCGACTAAATGAGCTTTGTGTGCCAATAGTACAAACAACCCTTCAACCATGACGACCGCACCATCAATAATTATCCCGAAATCTATGGCTCCCATGGATAGGAGATTAGCAGACATTCCCTTTAATTTTAAGCACATAAAAGCAAAGAGCAATGAAAGTGGAATTACAATAGAAACAATTAGTGTACTTCGCCAGTCTAGCATGAAAATGAAAACAATAATTGTAACTAGCAATATTCCTTCAACTAAGTTTGTGAGCACTGTATTTCTACAATAGGTCATCAAATTATCTCTATCGTAGAAAGTTTCCATTTTTATATCCGAAGGTAATATTTGGGTGTTGATTTCTTCAATCTTTTCTTTTACACTCGCTAATACTTGTGAAGGATTCTCACCTTTTCTCATGACAACAATTCCTTCAACCACATCGTCATTTTCATCTAAACCAACCTGACCCACACGAGGCATCGTGCCTTCAAGAACAGTGGCAACGTTTTTTACTAAAATGGGCACGTCATTTTCAGTTTTGATTAAAACAGATTCAATATCTTCTATACTTTGTAAAAGACCAACACCTCTCACCACATAAGCTTGTCCATTTTTCTCAATAACATCACCACCAACATTTATGTTACTATTAGATATTGCTCCAAAAACCTCTAAAGGCGTTATGTCGTATTTTGCAAGTTGAAGAGGGTTAACATTTACCTCAAAAATTTTTCTGGCTCCACCAAATGAAACTATATCGGCAACACCGGGAACAGAACGTAGTTGGCGGTCAATTACCCATTCTTGCCATACCAACAAATCTGTAGATTTTCTGTCGCTTTTTAAGGTATATCTAAAAATTTCTCCGGTGGGTCCAAATGGTGGCTGTACGTCTGGGTCAACACCTTCAGGAAGGTTTACATTTCTAAGTAAATTATTTACTTGTTGCCGAGCGAAAAAATCTTCAACATCATCTTCAAAAATGATTTTTATAACAGAAAGTCCGAACATTGAAATGGAACGTATGCTTGTTTTCCGTTGAACGCTGTTCATGGCTACTTCAATGGGTATGCTCACAAATCTTTCAACTTCTTCAGCACTACGTCCGTTCCATTCCGTTACGATTATTATTTGAGTATTTGTTACATCGGGGAATGCCTCTAAAGGCGTTTTTAGATAACTCCATATACCTGCGGCAACCAATATTCCTGTAGCAAAAAATACAAAGAATTTGTTGCGTAATGAAAAGGAGATGATACCCCTTATTAAATTGTTCATTGTTAAATTTTTTTAAATCAATATTTTCATTAATCATTTAAAGCATCATACACCAATAGCTGATGTTTTACCATCACTTTTTCATTTTCTTGCAACCCTGACTCGATGTAGGTCGTATTTTCATTCTCTTTAAACAATTTTACCTCTCTGGTTTCAATGTTATCATCAGAATTATAAACCATTACATAATATTTGCTTTTGTCGAAAATCAATGCTTTAGAAGGAATTGCTTTTTTTGTTTCATTTTCACTGTATCGGACTTTCACATTGGCAAACATTTCCGGTTTTAACATAAAATTTTCGTTTGTAAGTGTTACTCGAGCTTTTAATGTCTTACTTTCAGCATCCATTAAACTGAAAAGTTTATCAATTTTTCCTTTGAACACTCTATCAGGATATGAAATTGTAGTTACTTCAGCATTATAGCCTTCTTTAATTTTTGCTATGTCTGATTCATAAACATTTACCATCACCCAAACATCTTCTATGCTTCCTACAACAAAGGCAGGAGTGATATCTTCAGTTCTTAGTTCCATATTTAAAGCAATATTTTTTTGAATAACTACTCCTGAAACAGGTGATTTTATTGGATATACTGCTCCTTCACCTGCACTATACATATCTAACACATCTTGTATTCGTTTGCTTTCACCGGTAGCAGTTTCCAATTCTTTTTTAGCTTCTAACAATTCAACTTCAGAGATTATTCCTGATTTGAATAACTCCTCTGAAACTTTTGCTTTTTTTTCAGCAGATTTTCGTTGAGCTTCAGCTTCAATTCCTTCTTTTGTGAAGCCTGCTATTTCTGGGCTTCTTATTATTGCCATAACTTGACCCTTTTGAACATAGTCGCCGAGTTCAACGGTAAGTTCTTTTACAAAGCCACCAGCAAGCGGATAAACCTTTGCAACTTTATCTTCATCAAATGTTATTTTTCCGGTCAATAATAATTCAGACTGAACGGTTTCATTACTCACTTTTGCCAATTCTTTTTCTTTAGATATGGTTTCGGTTAGTTTGAATGCAGTGTCTGTTTTAATAATATTTTTATCCTTACATGCGGCTATAAAGACAACTAAAAGGATAATTAAAGATTTTGTTTTCATTTTTTATTTTTTTTTAAGAATTAGTAAAAGAATCCGATTTGAAAGCCAATTGCTCTGTTATAACCTTCAGCATTTCCGAATAAAGTTGAATTGCTAAACACATTTTTTGTTCCGTTTTGCATAAAAAATTGTAGCTGAAAAATTGCGGTATTACCTGCGTTTATATCAACTCCTATTGCTCCAATAATGTTGAGGTCATTTTTATAATAATCAGATGATAAGTTTTTAATGGTATGGAATCCATCTTCGACACTGTGAAAAACATATTCAGTATAAGAATTGATTGAATATGCTCCTCCAATCCGCGCGGATAATCGAATACCTGATTTTTTAATTTCCGGGCTTCTAAAACTCAAATAAAACGGAATATCCCAACAGTGGAATCGAAATCGTGCTCTGTTTGTGGAGTCTGGGTTTCCTAATGTTTTGTCAACATCAAGTGTTTTTAATCCGGCTCCTTTTTGTTGATAGCCAAACCCAACACCAAGCCCAATATATTTAATTGGGTGATATTCAACATGCAGAATACCGCCAACGCTTGGTTTACTAAAATAAGTACCGGGTAAGTTTTTACCTTCAATAATAGTCCAGGCTGTTTGAAATGTTCCTCCAAAAGTTAATTTTTTATTGAATTTATGATTGAGAGTGTCTTTGTCTTGGGCTAGTGCAATATTTTGCACAATCAAGAACAGGAGTATAATTTGTTTTGTCTTCATAACATTTATTTTATTACATCAAGTCCGACTGAAAAATTTAGTTTATTTATTGCACTTAAATATTGATAGCGTATATCCATAAATTGGATTTTATTTTCAATATAAATGCGTTGCAAGTCAATGTATTCAAGCAAGCTGATGTTACGTTTGTTATAATTGATATTTGCATTAGTATTTAACACTTCAACTTGTGCTAAAAACGTATCGTTGAAGTTATCCATACAAGTTTTAGTTTTTAACAGCGAATAGAATGCTGAAGTAACTTCATTTTGAAGTGTATTCTGTTGTTGGGTTAATTGTAGTTCTGCTTTTTTGATTTCAAATTCAGCTATTCTGATATTGCCGGTATTTCTGTTAAATAAAGGGATTTCAAATCCAACTTCAATACCAGAGTAGGGTCGAACATAATTACTCCCTCTATCTTTGGGTTGGTATCCGAAAGTGATGTCGGGATAAGCTAATGATTTTTGAAGTTTTAGGTTAACCTGTTGGTATTGTTTATTTAATTGAGCCAGTTTAAAATCAGTACGGTTTTCTTCGCTTTGCTTTAATAAATCAGCTAATCCAGGTTCTGTAAATAGCGGTTTATATTCTGAAGTTACTATATATACAGTTGGTTTTAAATTTAACATTACTCGCAGAGTTCCCATCACTGTTAGTTGGTCATTGGCAATTTGAAGTGCTTCGGTTTGAATGGCAATTTGTTCTGATTTTAACCGTATTACCTCATTTTGTGCTATTGCTCCTAATTTTAGTTGAGTTTCGCTGGCTTCAATAACTTTTGAATATCGTTCTAGTACTTGGTCATAAATAAATTGCTTTTGTTGCAAACCATATAGTTGATGGTAATTTTCTGTCAACTCCATTAGTAATGACCGAACCACATCTTTCATCATCATTTTATTGATTTCACTGTTCACTTTTGCGAGTTTAACAGTGTTTGTGTGTTTTCCGGCAAACGAAAACACTTGATCCACTTGAACTAAAAACTGATTTTTGTAATTAAAATACTCGTCCAACTCAACACTATACATATCCTGATTCCAATTAAAATAAGGGTTGTTCCATGCTTTTGTCTGCATTAGTTGAGCTTCTGCTATATCAATTTCGTAGTAGGTAGATAGAATGCTTAAATTTTCTTTAAGCAGCATCGCTTTTGCCTGTTCTACATTGATAAATATAGTGTCGTGTTGTTGTGCTTTCAAGCATAAATTGCTTAGCACAAACACAGACACAAGGTATATCATCCTCATGTGATTAAATTGTTGTTTAAATTGAAAAAATAAATTACTGGAAGACCGTCGTTTGTTAGATTAACAACAACAGTTTTTGATTAAGAAAAATAGAGTGAAGTCTAAATTGTAATTTTTCGCAACAAGATGGGAAGTCCCGTATGCTGAATTTTAATTGATGTGATGGTTTGATTTATATAATAACCAAAAACGATTTGATTAATAGTATTTAATTTTTTCTCATGAAAAGAATATCTAATCAACTTGAATAAACGGAGCTTAAAATTTAGAATATTTGAAAAGAAGATATTCTCACTTTTTATCCCATATTCGCTTCCATTTGTTAATCCTGGTGAAATTTCTAGTTCTACAGGTTCATTTTTTTGAGAAAAGTGGTCGTGAAGAGTCGTTGAGAACGCTTGTCGGGATCCGACAAGCAACAGAGTTAAAAAAATACACTTTAAAAAGTGTTTCATTTGAGGCTATCCAAAAATTCGGCTCGAAATTAGAAATAAAAAAATAGTTGAATTTTATTTTTGAGCAATTTTCTTTTTTAAATCTTTAAAAAATAGACAAAATCAAATTTTGAATCGACAAAACGTATTTTATTTGAATTTTGTTGGTATTAATTTTTAGTTCATCGGATAACCTTTGTCTATCCAGTCCACTTTAAGATTTTTAGGAATGTTTAAAAGCTTGTGATTAGTAAAGTTCATTGAGTTTAATAATTCAAAAGCGGGTCTGATGTTAGGACAATCTTTAAAAGGGCAGCACCCGCAATAAACTACTATTGGTGAGTTTTTATCTAGTCCTGAAATTTCTGTTTTTAATTTTTCAATGTTGCTTTTTTCTTTTCCATCACCAATTTCGATTGCATTTTTGATTAATCCTGCCGGACCAATATTATAGATATAAACTTTTTCGTTGTTTTTAATTGCTTCGGCTAATGTTGATGTAGAAATGAGTTGTTTTTCATTCCAAGGTTCAATAGTTTGTTTCGCTGAAAAGCTTTGAAATATTAAAATTGTTAGTGATATGGCAAGTATTGACAGAACTAATATATTTTTTTTGTTCATAAGAGTGAAGTTTTTTTACAAAGTTACTTATTAATTATGGTTGCTACTTCAAAATGCATTCCGTCCGGACGATTAAAATGACCGCCCCAATAAAACCCCCATTTATTAGCTATTGGAACAAGTTCTCGAACAGAACCTAATTGACCCACCAATACAGGAGTTTTGTTTAACCCATTCCATTTTACATTGATGTCAAAGGCAGTTCCATAAGAATGATTTGAAAGTTCTGTTCTGCTACCTCGAACAAATCTAGGATTATAAGCACCATCATACGAAAGAATAAAAGGTAATAGTCCTTTTTTATCAAATTCAATAAACAATTGCTGCAATTGATATACACAAAGTTTATGAAATCGCATTCGTGTATATTTTCCGTTTGTAGCTTTTGCCAACTGTGGCAGGTCAACCAGTACAATATTGTTTTTTTCAAACGTATTGGTAATTTTTATTCCTTCCGGATTGCTTGGCGTGGGGGTGGCTTGAAATTCAATTTTACCAAATATTTTTTCGCGTTGTGAATTTGTAACTAACGGATTAAACATTGGTTTTGAAGGAAAATTTAATGATTTATTTTCAGGAACGGTTTTGTCTTCTATTTCCAAATAAAACCCCAGTGAAATGGCTTTCGACCAAGTTGTTGGCCCCACTATTCCATCAGGCTTTAAATTATATTTTTCTTGAAATTGTGTTGTTGCTAAAAAGGTTTTATTGCCAAAATCATTGTCAATCATACCTTTATAGAATTTCATACTTATTAAAAACGCTTGCCAATCACCCACCAATTTAGTGTTCATGTCTTTTCTCAGGACTTCTAATTTTTTCATGATTTTTTAATAATATTAGTGTGGTTAATCTATTTTTAAATTGTGTTCAGCAGCCATTTTTTTGCTTTTGTTTCGTTTTCAAAAAGCTTTATTTGGCTTCTTTTTCCGGTTAGATTTATTACTACTTGACCCATTATTCGTTGGCCTTGATTATCTACAACAATTGCAACCCTTGGCCAAGTTTTAAGTTCACTCATTACATAGTCCCGAGCTTCTTTTTCGAGTAAAGTCCATTTACCTGTTTTTAGTAAAACAGAAATATTTTTATCACGAGAAAGTTTGTGAGCCTTTTCCCAACCTATTTTAACTTCATTTTCATCTAGTGTGATATTTTCTCGTAGAAATGTCAACTCAATATACTTGCTATCGACTAAAAATGCTGTTGCTATTTGAGTTGTCATGCGTTTGGTATTGTACCAAAATACGTATAATTAAATTGAATTTTTTATGATTATTATCAGTATTTTATCTGGTTTAAACTATTACACAAGATTTTAAGTTTCATTTATTTTTTAGTGTAACCAATGACAATTTGTATATAAAATTCTGTTCCTCGTTAAATTAGGCAAAAATTTAAAGGCATTCTAATAATTGAAAATATTCTAATTTTGTGGTGTGAGCACGTCTATCAATATCAAGAATAAAAAAGCAAGTTTTGAGTATGAGTTTTTGGAAACATTTACTGCCGGAATTCAACTTACGGGAACTGAGATTAAGAGTATCAGGTCAGGCAAAGCTAGCATTGTTGAGGGGTATTGTTTTCTAAAAGATGGAGAGCTTTTTATCAAAAACATGTATATTGCCGAATATGAGCAGGGTACATATAACAACCACAATCCCAAGCGAGACAGGAAATTATTGTTGAACAGAAGTGAATTGGATAAGCTGGAAAAGAAAAAAAAAGATGTAGGTTTAACCATCATTCCTCTGAAGGTTTTTATAAACGGAAAGGGATTTGCAAAAATGGATATCGCATTGGCAAAAGGTAAAAAACTACACGACAAACGTGAGGATTTAAAAACCAAAGATGCCAAAAGAGAAATGGATAGGGTGATGAAAAAATAGGGGTTTAAACTTCTGTGATTTCAATTCCAAGAGCGAGTGATGATTTTTCAATAAATTGTAATAGCCATGCGTTCCAGACTACTTCTGGTAGGTTAGCTTCCAATTCAAAACCGGTGTAGGTTATTTTTCCTCTAACATATATTTCATCATCTTCGGTTCCAAACCATAAAAACACTCCGTTTTTTTTCATGCCAAACCAACCAGGCATTTGTTCAAATGCTTGCACAAGTTCAACCCAGTCCTCTTCATGCATGTCGTACCTGATGTTCAGCACTATTTCAAATTCATTAATTTCCATTTGAGATAAAATTCAGTAAGCTATACTTTAACAATTAACACGCAAACGTCATCAACTTGTTCGTAATTTCCTTTCCATTCATCAAAAAAGTTTTGAAGATATTTTTTTTGATTTTCTAGTGAATAACCACTGATTGTTGTCAAAAGCTGTTTAAAAGGTTTTGATTTAAGTTTTTTTCCAGTTTCACCTCCAAATTGATCAGCAAAACCGTCGGTTGATAAAATGATTGTATCATCTTTTTGAAGCTGAATTTCATGCAATTTAAAAGGAGTCATTTTGGTATGAACGCCGACGGGCTCTCTATTCGATTGATATTCGATAAAATTATTATTTCTTACAATATATAGGTTGTTGTTAGCTCCTGCATATTTTAGGGCTAAAGTCTTGGTGTTGATACAACACAATGCAATATCCATTCCGTCAGCAATATGGTTTTCATCATTTGAAAATTGATGTATGACAATCTCTCTTGTTCGATTAAGTATCTGAGATGGGTCATCTGTTTTTAGCTCTTGTAAACTATGGTTTAACGCATTGCTACACACAACACTCACCAGAGCTCCTGGCACTCCGTGTCCGGTACAGTCTGCTGCAGCAAAAAATACTGAATCTGAATTATTTTGTTCAGTTGGTAGTTTCTCAAACCAGTAGAAATCTCCGGCAACAATGTCTTTTGGTTTATAAAACAGTGTAGAGTTAGGTAATATAGACTCGATTTTATGCGTCGATGGAAGTATTGTGTTTTGTATTCGTTTTGCATAGGTAATAGAATCCGTAACTTCTTTATTTTTATATTCTACTAATGATTTTTGATGTTCCACAATTTCTTTTTGTGATGCAATAATTTTAGACTGTTTTTGGCTGATTTGGTAGCGGTTAAAAATAAAAAATGATAAAACAATAAAAATTGAAAGTCCGCCAAAAAGCAGATACCTCTGGGTTCTAACAGATTCTATTTCCAAATTTTTTACAGTAATTTCAGCTTTCTTTTGCTCAGCAAATTTTACACTGTCTGCAAGGGCTTGTTTGTCGTATTCGTATTGGATACGTTGTTCGATAATTGCTTTTTGATTGTCTTCAGTGTTGATACTGTCTTTTAATGAAACAAATTGCTCAAAATAGAGAAGTGATTTTCCGGGCTGGTTCATTTTACGATACAGTTCATACAAATTCTTTTTAGCGCTTAAAACAACTTTTACACTTTCTGATTTTTGAGAAAGCTCTAATGCCAATAATCCATATTTCTCTGAATTTTGATAGTCTTTCATTAACCCATAAACGGTACTGATTTTAACGGCACTGTTGGCTTGTTGCTTAATATCACTAGTTTCTATACACAGTTTGAATGTTTCTTGATAACTTTTTAGTGCATTATCCAACATATTCAGATTTCGATAAACACTTCCGATATTGTTTAAGCTCACCGCTAGTCCATATACATCCTTGACCTCACTATGCAAAACTTTAGCTTTTATAAAACTTTCCAAAGCTTCCCTGTAGTTTCCTTTTGAGTAATGAATAGCTCCTATATTTCCAATTGTATAAGCCTTTCCTTTTTTGTTGTTGCTCAAATCGGCATAATGCAAACTTTCTGAATACAAATCAATTGCAGACTCAAGTTCTCCTTGAATTTTCATAATTTTTCCAAGGTTGTTTAAAACTGTTGATGTACCGCTATGATACTTAACACTTTTATATAATTTAAGAGCTTTGTTGTTGTATTCTATGGCTCTTTTTAAGTTACTTTGATCTTCGCTCACGGCAGCCATGTTTGCATAAGCTGATGCTTTGTTAACTATAAATATGACTTTTTCAGAATGAGATATTTGGCTCTTTAGTTTTTTATCAATAAACTCGATAGCCTGTTCGCAAATATCAACCAACGTATCCGGATTGGTTCTGTAATAAATTTCCGATAGAAAAATTAAGGCTTGAATTTTTGTAGTGTCGTGTTTAGATGTAGTATAAACTTTTATTAATGAATCTCTGTATTGAACTGTATTTTCTTGAGAAACAGACAATAGGGTGCTTGAAATAAAGATAAATAGAAGTGATAAGTATCTTACCATACTGCTAATATAAGTAAAATATAAGCAAAACAAAAGAAAATATAGAGGCACTAATAAATAAAGAATTTTTTTATATTATTTTGTGTTGTTGCTATGAATAGATTTTTGATTACACTCTTTAGTATTTTGATTTCTGTAGGACTATTGTCCGCACAGAGTTATACCCCTGAAGAAATTGCAGAAATTGAACTTTTGAACAAAAAAATTGCTAACAAAAAAAATGCAGATTCAACAATTGCAAGAGCTTATGTTAGTCTTTCGGAGATTTTGTATGTTGCAAATATTGACACTCTCGCTCCTTTGTGTGAAATTGCTAAAGGAATTGCCGAAAAAAACCTTAAACGCAATGATATAACTCAATCCGAAAAAAAAGTTTTTCTAGGTATTCAATCAGATGCTTTAAATAACATTGGTTATATTCATAAAACAAAGGGAAATATCCCTCTTGCACTAAAATATTACCATGAATCCCTCAAAATTCATCTTCAAATTGGTGATAAAACCGGTATTGCAACCTCATACAACAACATTGGTTTTATTTACAGAAGCCAAGGAAATGTGTTTTTAGCTCTTGAGTATTTTCAACGGTCGTTAACCATTCAAGAACAATTGAACGACCACGAAGGTATGGCTTCTTTATACAACAACATCGGCATTATCTATTTCGACCAAATGGATTTCGATAATGCGTTAAAATACTATGAAAAATCTTTAAAAAACGATAAAAAAGTTGGTTATAAAAAGGGTATAGCAAACACGTTGAGTAATATCGGGCTTATCTATTTTAAAAAGGGAAATAACGAAAAAGCGTTGAGTCAATATACTGAATCGTTGAAATTAAAAGAAGAATTGGGCGACAAACAAGGAATAGCAATCAGCTATAATCATATTGGTGAACTATACGAGAGCAAAGACAGCCTTGAACTAGCCAGAGACTATTTCGAAAAATCATTAACAATATTGGAACAACAAGGAGATAAAAAATGGATAGGTTTTTTACTGAAAGATTTATCTGATTTACTTCTAAAACTCGGTGAAATTAAACAAGCCGAAATCTACGCCGAAAGAAGCTATAAAATATCACAGGAACTTGGTTTTCCGGCTAATATTAGTAATGCCGCACAAACACTCAGTAAAATTAACAAACTTAAAGGGAACTACCGTGAAGCTCTTGAATTTTTTGAGCAATACTCAGCAATGAAAGATAGTTTGTTGAACAACGACATTATTAAAAACACAAAAAGTCAGCAATTAAAATACGAATTCGAAAAGAAGCAAGCCATCAAAGATGCTGAGCATCAAAAAGATATTGAACTAGCAGGCGAAAAACAACACCAACAACAAATGATAACCTATGGGATTCTTGTTGTTCTTCTGATTGTTATTCTATTGCTTGCAGTAATCTTTAATCGGTTAAATATTACCCGTAAGCAAAAAAGAGTAATTGAGGTTCAAAAACTAGCGGTTGAAACTGCAAAAGTACAACTCGAAGAAAAAAATAAAGAAATAACAGACTCAATCAATTATGCTAAACGTATTCAAGATGCAATACTGAAGCCTGAAGATCATGAGAGTCAACATCTGCCTCAACATTTTATTTTATTTAAACCCAAAGACATAGTTAGCGGTGATTTTTATTGGGCAATAGAAAAAGACAATCATTTGTATATCGCCGCTGGAGATTGTACTGGACACGGAGTGCCAGGGGCACTTTTAACTATGCTCGGAAACTCGTTCTTAAATGAAATTAATGCAATTGAAGAACTACTTACCCCAGCCGTTATTTTAAACCAATTACGAGCAAAAATTATTAAAGAATTGAATCAAAAAGGTGCCGAAGGAGAAAATCACGATGGAATGGATATTTCTCTGATTCGACTTAATTTAATTACGCTGGAAATGCATTGGGCTGGAGCTAACAATCCTTTGTATATCATTTCTGATAATCAACTAAAAGAAATAAAACCAGATAAACAGCCGGTTGGTTTTAATTTTAAAATGGTTGATTTTACAAATCATATTTTCCAAATGAAAAAAGGCGAATACATTTCTATTTTTACCGATGGTTTTGCCGACCAATTTGGTGGACCTAAAGGTAAAAAATACAAGTACAATTCATTAAAAAACAAACTTATAGAAATCTATAATCTTCCACTCAATCAACAAAAACAAATTTTAGCCAAAGAGTTTGAGCAATGGAAAGGCAGTCTTCAGCAAGTTGATGATATTTGTGTAATAGGCTTAAAAATTTAGATGTCGGATAACTTTTCTGTTCCGTTTGAAAATTTAGTATTTTAGCCGAAATTTTTTTCTAAAAAAATGAAAACAAAAATTATCTATTTTTTACTGGGATTATCTGTTTTATCTTTAGTTGCATTTAACTATGCATATAAAGCTGTCGGAAGTGTTTTGGATTTGAGTGGTTATGTTTTAATTGATGATAAAAAAGTAGAAGGAGCAACTGTTAAATTGTATGAAAACAATGTTGTCGTTAATAAAATGATTACAAAATCAAATTCGAGATTTCGATTTTTATTGTTTAGCAATAATGAATACATGGTTGAGGTGAGTAAACCCGGTTTTTTTGATGAGAGAGTTTACATTAACACCAAAAGTAATTCGGATATGCTCGACAAATATTACTTTGAGTTTGTTGTTGACTTGATGAATGAAAACACATATAAAAATGTAGATGCTTCATCATTAGATTTTCCTACTGCAATTGTTAAGTACGACAAAGGTGAAGATGATTATATTCACGACAAAGGGTATTCTGAGCAAGTAAGAAGCGATTTGAGAAAATTAAATGAACAGATAAACAAAAAGAAATAAACCTTTGATTTAACAAAGCAGTGACCCTCCCAAAACTTAATCCTCTTGTTGTTGAATCTTTGCATTCAATCGGTATTGAAAGGTTATATTCATTTCAAGAAAAGATTCTTCCAAAGATTAAAAGTGGAGCAAATTTTTTTTTATTTGCTGATGAAGGTGTAGGGAAGACTACAGCAATGATCATTTTTATCGTCAACAAACTAAATGCTTCTGCATTAGATGATGTTCCACGAGTTCTAATTTATGTAAAAGATAAAGCAGCGGCAATCAGTCTTGAAGAAAAATTTAGAAATTTTACGGATAATAATGATTTGAGAGTTGTTGTTGCTTATGAAGAGAATGCAATACTTAAACAAAGAGATGAGATTTATTTAGGGGCTGATATCGTAATAGCAACACCTAAAAGACTGAGTAAGTTGTATTATATGAACGGAATTAACACAGACAGAATAAATACAATAATCATTGAGGATGCTGAGTTTTTAAAAGGTACTGATTTTCATACAGATATAAACAGGATTTCAGAAAGCATTGAACGCTGCCAATATCTTGTTTTTGCAAAAAAAATGGACTCCGGCATTGAAAAACTTAAAAATCTGTTTATGGCAAATGCTCAAGTAATTTCCGATAATTGATTTACTTTATCAAAGGCTCAAAAGTATCTTCATTGCAATTAATCATATCAAAAACATACTGCTCAGGATATGGAGCTTCCAGCAAACAGCCTTTTAAGATATAAGGAAAAGCTTCGCCATACGTTTGAATTTGACCATGACTAACTCGACGATAAATTAATGCACGATGCAATTTTTTAATATCGTCAATGCCAGCTGCTGCCATTAATTCAACAGCACTTTTAATGGTTTCATTATGATAATTGGCAACTCTAATCTTTTTATCTTCTACCACAATTCCCTTTTGTAAATTTTTATCTTGTGTGGCTATACCTGTAGGACACCGATTGGTGTTACATTCTAATGCTTGAATACATCCCAAAGACATCATCATTGCTCTTGCAGAATTACATAAATCAGCACCAAGTGAAATGTTTTTAATCAAATCAAACCCTGTAACAACTTTTCCCGAAGCAATAATTTTGATGTGTCGTTTCAATGAAAATCCATTTAAAGCATCATAAGCAAAAGCAATGGCATCACGAAGTGGCATTCCAACAGAGTTAGAAAATTCTAAAGGGGCTGCACCGGTTCCGCCTTCACCTCCGTCAATTGTAATAAAATCAGGCATTATTCCTGTTTTTACCATAGATTTACAAATGGCTAGAAACTGACTTTTTCTTCCAATACATAACTTGAATCCAACGGGCTTACCTCCGGAACGTTCTCTCAATAATTTTACAAAATTTAACAATCCTTCCGGGGTATTAAATGCTGTGTGGAATGGGGGGGAAAGAACATCTTTTCCCATTTCAACCAATCGGATTTTAGAAATTTCTGGAGTTACTTTTTTTGCGGGTAAAATACCACCATGTCCAGGCTTAGCTCCTTGCGAAAGCTTAATTTCTATCATTTTTACATTTGGAAGTACAGCTCTTTCTGCAAACAAATCTGCATTAAAGGTTCCATCAGCATTTCTACAACCGAAATATCCTGTTCCGATTTGCCAAATTATATCTCCACCCGGTTCTAAGTGATAGGGACTCAATCCGCCTTCCCCTGTATTATGAGCAAAATTACCAATCTTAGCACCGGAATTAAGTGAAAGAATTGCATTTTGGCTCAACGACCCAAAACTCATTGCAGAAATGTTTAAAATACTTGCAGAATAAGGTTGTTTACAATCTTGCCCACCAATTAATACTCGAGGATGTTGCTCCATTTTATGAGCATCAAGTGGAACAATGGAATGGTTTAACCACTCATATCCCATAGCGTAGGTGTTTAATTGTGTGCCAAAAGGAGTGGTATCATTTACTTTTTTTGCCCTTTGATAAATTACATTTCTGTTTTGACGGTCAAATGGAGTACCATCTGTATCCGACTCAATGAAGTATTGATATATTTTTGGACGTAGGTTTTCCATCCAATATCTCATTCTGCCTAATACAGGGAAATTTCGACGGATGGTTTGTTTGGTTTGAATCATATCGTTGATTCCAACTAAAATTAGGGGAATCAATACGATAAATGACCAAACAAATGGATTCCAAAAATAACTTATAAGTGATGCTGATAATATTGCAACAATTGAAAATTTAATAAATATGCTTCTCATAATACAGATTGATTAATGTTTGTATGGATAAAAAAACAATGATAAATTACCACTCATCTTTTGCTTTTGTCTTTATTTCAAAAAGCTCAGAAAAAGTAGTGTTATAAACCCAACTTGGTTTTTTTAAAAAACCGGGTCTGTATGCAGTCAATTCTTTGTTTAGGAAGTTATATTCAAACGATTGTTCTTCACCTTTTTTTAAAATTTCGCCATTGCCAACCATGAGTATTTCAGTAAAAAGTATTCGATATTTCTTATCCTTCAATTCTATTTTAACATTGCCTTTTATACCGGTTTTATTCACCAATTCAGGCACTCCGGCAACTCCTGTTTTTGCAGGATCTATTTTTTGGAGTTTCAACTTTCCGTAAATTGTGTCTGCAATTGTTTCTGTAGTCCAAAACAAACCGCAATTCTTAAAATACTCAATAAGTTCGGTTTTTGACTTTGTGGTTTCATACACTTTTTTCCATGTTATTTTCTCTTCAAATAAATAAAAATTGTCAGACTCTGCTTGCGCAAATGCTTTTACACAAACAGCTAAAAATAAGAGTAAAATATAATTTCTAAGCATAACTGTATTTGAGTTGGATTCAACAAATATACAGATTGTAATATTTGAAATAAACGTGGAATTAATAAAAAAACAAAAGCCTCAAGTTTTACTTGAGGCTTTGTACTCGGAGCGGAACTTATATTAAATTTAAATGTATTTAAGCAAATTTTATCTTATTAATACATAATAGTATATGTTTTAAATGCTTTTTGATTAATATTATTTAATACTTTTACATAAAATTTAATTGAATTAATTACACCTATTATTACACCCTTTTTTAAACTTTAACAAAATTAAACTATAATGAAAGTATCATTCTATTTAAGAAAAGAAAAGATTAGTAAAGATGGAAATATGCCAATTGCACTTTTTATATCAGGTGATGGCGTGGTTTTTAGAAAAAATGTAAAAGCTGTTAAATGTAAATTATCAGATTGGGATTCTAAGAAGGAAAGAATAAAACCTTGTAAGAAAGACGAAGATTATAATTTCTACATCGAATTTAATAAGAAAATTGACGAAGTTGAAAATGAGATAAAAGAATTGTTTAGATACTTGTTGTTAAACAACATGACTTTATCTAAAGACGTTATTGTTCAAAAACTTGAAACAAATAGTTCAGCTTTAAAAATTGCACCAGAATTTTTAAAAGTTTTTGATGAATTTATAGATTCAAATACTTCTACAAAAGCTGAAAGAACAATAACTGGTTACAGAACAACAAAGAATTTTATTGAAGATTTTCAAAATACAACTGTTTATAAATTACGAATTGAGGATATAAATCTTGATTTCTTTGATAAGTTCTGTGCTTATGCTTTTGAAGAAAGAAATACTAGTAATAATTACTTTTCAAAACTCATATCAATTTTAAAAACATTTCTAAAATGGGCAGAGGAAAGAGGAATTCATTCGAATAGGGATTATGTGAAATTTAAAGCTACTGAAGAAGATATCGAAGTAATACATTTGACTTATGATGAATTAATGAAACTCTATAAATTTAATTTTAAATCGGAGAAATTAAGTCAAGTAAGAGATGTTTATTGTTTTGGTTGTTTTACAGGATTGAGATATTCTGACATTGCAGCTTTAAAACCTCAGAATATAATTGGAGATTATATCAACTTAACTATCATAAAAACAAGAACAATTAATCATAACATTCCTCTTCTTAATCATGCAAAAGAAATACTCAACAAATACCGTGATACAATCTATTATCCACTTCCAGTAATTTCTTCTCAGAAAAACAATGATTACATAAAGGATTGCTGTGAAGAAGTAGGTATTGATACACCTATTACCATAACAAGATACATTGGAAGAAGAAGAATTGATAAAACTTTACCTAAATATAAGCTAATTACCAGTCATACTGCCAGGAAAACATTTATTACAAATTCTTTAATGTTAGGAATAAATGAACGTGTTGTGAGGAGTATTACAGGTCACAAGAAAGAATCAACCTTCAATAAATACGTGAAATTAACTGAAGAATATAAAAAGAATGAATTGAGTAATGCATGGAATAAAAAATAGAATTATGAACTACGAACACAGGGTTTCTCATTTAGATTTTTTTAAGAACAGTTTGTTGGATTATCATCAGTATAATTCAAACGAAAAAAATCATTTTAAAGCTCAGTCACTTTATTTCTTAAACTATAATGAATTATATTGTTTGAAAGATAATATTGATTTACTATCCGATAATCCAAGTAAACTAGATATGTTAAATTGGTGGAATCTAACATCAACTCAATACGAAATAACTGAAAAATTTAAAAAAGAGATTAAAATTAAGTTTGAAGAAGATTTTAATAGAGCTAATTCTTGTCTAGATAACTTTAACCTAATTATATTTTGTATTTCAAAGCTATTTGAATTTCAAGGTTTATCAAATAGAAATGAGTATGAATCAATAATCTTTAACTTAAATTTTGAGATAATAAGATTAAGAACTGAAATTTATTCTGATGTAAAATCTAGTCCAGTTTTATCTGCATCTCAGTCTTTATCTATGTTCTTAATTGAATCGAAGGGAAAAGCAATTAATGTTTTTAAGAAAATACTTATAGAAGAAAGGAATAGAAAAAATGATGGTTATAAAACTATGTATCTCATGCCTTTAATTGAAAGTGTTAAAAGTAAATTAAAGATAGATTATCTTCCATATATTGAACTGCCAAGTGATAATGAAGAAAGAGTTTTGAAATTTAAAAAAAATATAGAATTTCAAGTATTAGAAAACATTACATTTCCTTTAGGGTTTCCTTTTAGAAAAGCTAAAATTATAAGTAAAACAAATATCCTTGATAAAACTGTGATTACTTCAAAAGATGATTTTATTAAAACTCACTTTTTATTTTTTAAATTGGAGAATGTTGAATCATTTGAAAAACTGAAAATAGATAGGAATGTAATTGAAGACTTTTATACCATAATCACTGAATATTATCCTACTGAAGTCGATATTATTAGATTAAACAAGTCTAGAATGAAATTATGTGAATATTTTAACCTTACGGAAGGTAGTTCTAAGCAGTTTTTAATTTTTACTCGATTTCTGATAGAAGAAACCCAAATTATTCAACTATTAGAAATTGGAAGTGCTAAAAAATTGTGCAATTTATATTCGGAATATTTCTATGATGTTTTTGATTTTAAAATAGATAAAATTAAATCTCATATTATAAGAACAGAATTTCATGAAAAATATATTGTAAATTTTAAAAATAAGCCCATTTTTAAAGAATTAAAACCTTACAGTCATTACGGTATCACTCAGGTGTAGCGAGTGTACGGCATTTTATCAAACTTATACAAAACTTTGTCCCATAAACATTTAAAAAAGTTAAAATATGGGAAACTTACTTTACACACATGACAAGAACGATTTAGAAAAAATTGTTCGAATGGTAGTTAGTGAAATTCGAAAAACAGAGTCTTTCAATTCTGAGGCTAACATTCCTGAAGATGATAGGTTAACTCAAAAACAAGCAGCAGCTTTTTATGGAAAATCGATCCCAACATTAATAAAATATCGAAAGAAATACAATATACCTTATTACCAAATGGGAGAAGGTACTTTCGTGTTTTACAGTAAAAAAGAATTACTAGAGGCTGCACGAAAAAATCCTCAGATAGCTAATTCTAGAAAATAAAAAAGCATAGTCCCCACTATGCTTAAAAATCTTAAACTATAATACTGATAAAGAAGAAGATTAATGTAAAGTTACTCTTTTTCTGCTAATGTTTTTTGTTATGAAAGAGAATAAATCAATTTATGAATTAAAGAATCAAAAATCCAACACAAAATATGATGAAGTGATAGCATTTATTGAGAAAAATTATGAATTGAAATACGATATTATTTCACAAGAATATTTGATAAAATCAAAGAGTTCAGCCAGTTCAGATGATTTTCAAGAACTAAATATTAACTCATTTATTATAACACTCTCAAAAGCAAATATTGATTTTGCGATAGACAAACTTTTGATTTTATTGAACTCAAGTTTCATCAATCAAGTAAATCCAATAATAGAATACTTCGAATCTTTGTCGGAATGGGATTCTGAAGACCATATTTCTAAATTATTATCCTATGTTCCAGTTCTTGATAAGGAAGAATTTGAATACCATTTCAAGAAATGGATTGCTAGAGTTGTAAAATGTGCATTAGAGCCGAATTTTTTCAATAAACAGGCTTTAATTCTATATAGCCCTAACCAATCTGCTGGAAAAACAAGTTTTTGTAGGTTTTTGTGCCCTCCTGAATTAAATAAATATTTCAGTGAAGAAATATCACTCGATAAAGACGGTAGAATTCAACTCTGCAAAAATATCTTGATTAACTTGGAAGAACTTCAAGTCTTAGCTAAAAAAGAAGTGAATAGCTTAAAATCTCATTTTTCAAAAACTCAGATTAATGAAAGACTTCCTTATGGTAGAAAAAATACTAGACTTACTAGAATATGTTCATTCATTGGCTCTACTAATCAAACGTCATTTTTAACTGATGAAACGGGGTCTGTTCGGTGGCTTATATTCCACGTAATTGATTCATTAAACTTCAACTATAGTAATGAAGTTAATATTGATAGAGTATGGAGTCAGGCTTATCATCTTGCATATAAAGAAAAATCTTTTAATCCAGAACTGACACTAAAGGACATTGAAGAAAACGAGATTAGAAACAAGAAGTATTCATCTTTGACCACAGAACAAGAATTGATTGCTAAATACTACGATAGAAGTACTGATATAGCTCATTTTGTTACGGCTTCAGATGTTTTAATTAAGCTCAATACTTTAAATCTTAAACTTAATCAGGTAAATATTGGAAAGGCATTTTCCGGATTTGGATATGAAAGGACTAAACACAGCACGAGACAAGTATATGGATATCTAGCCAAATGCAGATTTGTAGATTCTCCTTGGGAAATTGAAAATAACATAAAAAAATAATTTTAGTTACCTATATAACTCAAAACCTATGATACACTATAATTTGAACAGGTAACTTAATAATAAAACAACTTACCTAAATCTTACCTAGATTACCTTAATTGTTTAGGTAAGAATGGTAAGTAAAAAATCAAATATTACCCAGCAGTAATTTATTGATAATCAAATTTTAGGTAAGAAGGTAAGTGAAATTGATGAAAATTTAGAAGAAAGGCTTTAGGAAAAAAAGCTATTCCATTTTTTTCCTAAAGCCAAAGATTAACCATGTTAAATGAAGTGAATAAATAGATAGAAATATTTTATTACAAAGATAATTTGCAAGTCATGTTTTTAGAGGTTCAAAACCCTGTAAAAACGACTTGATATTCGCTTTCAGCTCATATAGAAAAAGAAAAAATGGAAACGACATATAAAAAAAATAAAGGAGGTAGACCTCCAATTATTTCATCTGAAAAGAAAATTTTTAAGTTGTATTGTTATTTAGACCAAACAGAAAAAGATGCGTATTTAATGTTCAAAAAAGACAATGTAGGCAATAACAGTTTTCACTTAAAAAATGCTTTAATGCAATACGTGGGTTCAGCACCTCAAAAAACAAAAATCAATAAAGATGCAATAAGGGTAATAGGAGAGCTGAACAAACTAGCTTCAAACTTAAATCAAATTGCAAAACACTTAAACAGAGGGCTGAATTTAGACGGAGCTTCTACCATTGAGTTTTTAAAAAATCAAAAACAAGCATTGCGTTTAATCTCAGAAATTAAAGAAACCATAACAAAATAAGATGGCAACAATTGATGATTTAGTTAGAAAGCTAGATGATGTCCATTCATCTACAGAAACAACAGAAGGTATTTTAGCTGAAGTACTGGACAAGTTAAACGAAGTTCAAAAAGCTATTCAAACCAATGAATTTGAAAACCCAATTGAAAACGAAACGCTTACCAAATTAGCAGCATTAGAAAGAACGCTACATCTAGTTCTAGAAAACAAACCTCTTATATCAGAGCTACATGCTTTAAAACTTCAGTTGGAGAGGTGGTTTTCAAAATCTCAAGAAGCAGCTAAAAATATTGTGGTGTTTGGTGGAAACAATGCAATTGTTCGTTACCATCAAATTATGTTAGGTTTCGGCATCATAGTTTTAGTGAAATTGGGTTTTGATTACATTCCAAATTATTTGATTCAGAAACAGCAGCTCGAACAGGAATTTGTAATGTACAAAACCTATGCTGAAACACATCAATTAAATGAGTTTTACCAAACAAAAAGTACTCAACACTTCGACAGCTTGATGGATTCAATCAAAAACCAATCAATTGAATTTAATACGAAGTATCAAAAGCTCATTGAATTTTGGAACAAAGAACATGAAAAAGTTGTTTTAGAGCAGCAAATTGAACAGAACAAACAACGATTAAAACAACTGGAGAAATGATTTGTAAAATGGCAATTATTGCAGAGCAGCATACTCTAAATTCGTTAGAATATGCTGAACGTGGCGGAGAGCAACTTTACACCAACAACGTGTTTGGTTCTCCAAAAGAAATTTTCAACGACTTTAAATTGATACAAGATTTAAACGATAGAGCCAAAAACAAAAGCATTCATGCTATTTTATCCTTTAATCCAAACGATGATATGCAAAGATTAACCAAACAGGACTTGATTGACATAGCAAATAAATATCTGGAAAAACACGGTTTTAACGACAACCAAGCTGCCGTTTACTTGCATAATGATAAGGCACATTTACATCTGCATATTGTAGCTAATAGAATTAAAATGGACGGAATTTGTGTTAGTTCCTCAAACAATTACTTCAAGAATTTGGAATTTGCCAAAGAAATGGAGAACCAATATCAGTTGATTAAAACCAATAGAAAAGAAAAAGGTGTCGATTTTGTAAAGGACAGTCAAAGAGCCAATCAAATTAAAGCCAAAATCGACAATGCCCTTTTAAATAGTACAACAATGGACGAGTTTTGCAAACACATGAAAAACATGAATGTATTGGTTTTAAGAGGACGTGGTATAGCCTTTGTAGATGGTTCGGGGGCTAAGTTCAAAGGTTCAGAAATTGGCAGGGAGTATTCTCTAATGGGTATTGAAAAACAACTTAATCAAACAACATCAATAACGTATATTAATCATGAACCTGAAGCGAAACTAACGGTTGAACCAAAAGTTGAAAATCAAAACGATTTAACTGATACTATTTCATCTTTTTACATAAACCCTAAACACTACAAAAGTGGGGAGGACGACGAGGAAGAGGATGCAAGGTTCAAGAAAAAAAGAAGAGGACTTGGGAGATAATTTTTTTAAATGAACTTACTTTATCTAAAAATTCAATAATTCAAGAATTGAAATATCTAAACCAGCAGCTATTTTTCTAAGCATATTAATGGTACTGTTAACCCTACCGCTTTCAATTCTTCTAAGAGCAGAATCTTCTATACCTATTTTATCAGCTAAATCTATTTGACGCATTGATTTTTCAATACGCAACTCTTTAATCCTTTTGCCTAGCTTTTCAAGGTATAATTTATCTTCCATACCTTAAAAATCAGTCTTATTATAAAATCAATATAGAACGTATATGTTCTATATGGTAAAATCTTATTATATTTGCGATAATAATCTGAATAGAAAAAAATGAATTTAAAAAATAGTGTTTTTGGGGTTCTAGTTACCATTTTGATTAGCTCATGTTCGACTAGTCCAATGGAAAGAAATTTTAGTGAAGATAATTTTGACAAAGACGCACTTGAATTGAAAGAGATTCTTACAAAAGAAAAATTCGATTTGCTGACAAAATACGTATTCTTAAAAGGAGTAGGAGGAGGCGATATGTCTAACCAAACTTATAGTGATTTATTAAAAGAGGCTTATGATTTTAAGAAGGAGGAAGAGGAGAAATTACGCAAGGAAAAAGAACTAAAAGAAGAGAAGTACAAGCAAATGGTTAATGAAATGTACGAACAATTAAAAGACAAATAAACGATGAATCATTTTATTAAAATAATGTTGTTTTTGGTTGTTGTTTCAAATTCAATATCAACATACGGACAAGAAAATAACCACCCACAAACAAAAGAATATGCTTCGGTATACGTGAAAATATTTTATCAAGGCGATATTGTTTTCTACGATACAAAAGGAGCTTCCCAATCCCCTTTATTGATTATGCCTGATGGAAAAAAATACATCATTAAAAAAGATATGGATAAAGATAAGGTAGTCGATTTTGTAAATTCTAATGAGATTATAAATTTTATGGCTAGGTTTGGTTGGGAAGTAAATAATTCTACCATTCTTCCCTACGAAGGAGGAATTGGAAATGATTCAAAAAGTGTACTTGTAAATACCAACCACTACTTTCAGAAAATCACATTTGAGAGGACTTTCGTCAATTCTAAATAATACATTCAATTTTCGCAATTCTCTTCAAAGTAGAGTTTACGATTAGTTAAATCTACCATACACAACTTTTGAAGTTTAACTAGCCTTTCAGGTTCGTTTTTCCGATGTAAAGGATAAACAGAAGTGTAGCAGCAACCAGCATCGATATTTAAATACCTGTTGGTTTCAAAATGCTCAAACTGATGAATAATGTCCTCATAATATTGAGGGACGTGTCCGTGTATAATATATCTATCACCCAACCAGTCTTTATCCAATAAATCATACCAATTTCTAATCCATAATACAACACTTGGTAAAAAAGGGTCTTTAAAATGAATGTTGTTTATTCCGGCATGAACAAAAATGTATTTATCAATTTCAGCTTTTAAAAGTAAATGCATAAAAAACGATTTATATTTTTCATCTAAATCATTGTAGCACTCCACACCAAAACTTTCAAGAGTTTCAATACCACCATTGTTTAATCTCCAGTTGTCTTCAGCACGAATAGACCCAGCACCTCTAAACATTAATTCCTCGTGATTTCCTATAGTACAAATAATGTTGAAGCCTTCCTCTCGCAGCCTTATAATTTCATCAATCAAAAGCTTGGTATTTGGTCCTCTATCAATTAAATCACCGATGATTACCAACGTATCATTTTTATTAAAATCAACTTGTTCCAGAAGCTTTATGAAGGTCTTTCCGCAACCGTGAATGTCTGATATGGCTAAAATTCGGTTCATTCCAATAGACTGTAAAGGTACTGATATTAAAGTAAATATGGTTGATTTCTATCAATTCGATTATGTTGAAAACACGTTAAAAGTTTTACAGTATTTTAGCACAAAAAGTCTGAGTTTTAAACTTCCTTAAGCACTGCAATTTATATGGAATTAAACATCAGTTCTATAAAATTAAAATTGTGGGAGAGTATTACAGATAAATAAAAAAATATGGAATGGTGGTATAAATCTGAAAGATATAGTGTTAAAAATGAAAAGATGAATTTGTTAAAAGATTTATTACATACTGAACTGCTAAAAATTGGCTCGTTAAGTATAGCAAATTTGTATAATGACCAAGAGTTTTTTTATATAAAAACATCAAATAATATTGCTTTACATACTTTTCTTTTTATTCATGGTTTTGAAGAGGTTTATGGTATAAAAGAAATTAATGAGAATAAATTAAGTCTGTTATATGGGGCTTGTTAAAATAGCTTAAGACTGAAATTTAGACAGTTTTTATAATTAACAGTTAGAGATGAAATTAGGTATATGTAAATTATGTTTAGAGGAGAAGGAATTATTAACTCAATCACATATAATTTCAAATTTACTTTACAAAACTATGTATGATAAAAACCATCAATTAATTGCTGTTAATTCATTAAATATAAAAAATTATAAAAAAATGAATAGTGGCTTTGTAAGTCCCCCATTTTTTCAACAGGTCTAAATTAGACAATTTTTTTATTTTTTAGTTCATACGGTGTATAATTTCCAATTCCTGCATGCGGATGATTATTGTTGTAATCTTCTCTCCAAAGCTC
>JADYZM010000038.1 GCA_020853105.1 Flavobacteriales bacterium
AAGACCAGCATTAGGAAGAGGGCTTGGAGCATTACTTGAAAATGCCGACACAGACATTACTACAAAATTACCGGATGATAAAGGAAATTTAGTTGGAACTGTATCTACACTATTGATTTCAAACATTGAAGCCAACCCTTTTCAACCCAGAACTCAATTTGAAAAAGAAGCACTTTTAGAATTAGCTGATTCTATTAAAGAATTGGGAATAATTCAACCCGTAACTGTTAGAAAATTAGGTTATGATAAGTATCAATTGATTTCAGGAGAAAGAAGATTTAGAGCTTCCCAAATTGCTGGATTAGACAGAATACCCGCTTTTATTAGAATTGCAAACGACCAAGAAATGCTCGAAATGGCATTGGTTGAAAACATTCAACGCGAAAATCTTGATGCCATTGAAGTCGCGTTTAGTTATCAAAAGTTAATTGAAGAATGTAATTTGACTCAAGAAAAATTGAGTGAAAGAGTTGGAAAAAAACGTTCTACAGTAGCAAACTTCTTACGATTATTAAAACTTCCGGCTGAAATACAATTGGCTATCCGAACGAAAGAGCTAACTATGGGGCACGCCAGAGCATTAATTAACATAGGTGATACAAAAAAACAACTGGCAATTTTCAAAAAAATCATTTCTGATGACTTGTCTGTTCGACAGGTTGAAGAAATGGTACAAGAAAAAAAGGCAGACATCTCTAAAAACAACTTTGGGAATAGCAAATCATCTAAAACCGCTTTAACATTTAGCCATCAAAAAATTCAAGAAGATTTAGCATCATACCTTAATACAGACGTAAAACTTCAATCGAATAACAAGGGAAAAGGTAAAATAACCATACCATTTTCTTCTGAACAACAATTAGAAAAATTGATGGAATTGTTTGGATTATAGATAATTATGTTTAACCCAAAACATATACTTTTTATAATTCTTATCTTAGAATTAAATTTTGTAAAAGCACAAACATCAAAATCAGATACCCTTGTAGTTGATACAACCGTTCGTAATACTCATTCGCCCCTAAAAGCCACATTAATGAGTACTGTTGTACCCGGTCTCGGTCAGGTTTACAATAAAAAATATTGGAAAGTTCCGATTGTTTACGCAGGAATAGGCACTTCGCTCTATTTTGCTATATCAAACCACAACGAATATAGTCGTTTCAGAAAAGCCTATCTTATTAGAATAGACAGTGACGCCAATTCTATTGACGAATTTGAAGGGGTTTTAACCGAAGATAATCTAAGAAAAAACATGGATGTATATAGAAGAAATAGAGATTTTTCATACTTAATAGCAGGATTAATCTATGTGTTTAATATAGTTGATGCTGCTGTTGATGCTCATCTTTTTACCTTTCCTGTCAATGATAATTTAAGTTTAAACTTTCAACCGACATTTTTTATAACTGAAAACAATCAATTAAACAAGGGATTTTCAATTAGAATAAACCTCTAATGAACCTTTTATACAAGTTATCTAACCATTGATGTAAAAACTAAAATAAAATAAAATAATTGGACTCAATTTTAGTTAAAATTTAAAAATGAAAATAGCAATTCTGGGATACGGCAAAATGGGAAAGGCAATTGAAAAAGTAGCCTTAGAGCGTGGTCATACCGTTGATTTAAAGATAAACATTGATAATATTAAAGATTTAACCATTGAAAACCTTAAGAAATGCGATGTTGCAATTGAATTTACCGAACCAAGTTCAGCAATCTCAAATATAAGAAAATGTTTCGAAGCAAAGATTCCTGTAGTTGTTGGAACAACAGGTTGGTATGACCATTTTGAAGAAATAAAAACACAATGTTTAACATCTAACGGGTGCTTGTTGTATGCTACTAACTTCAGTCTAGGCGTAAACATCTTTTTTGAACTTAATAAGAGATTAGCCGAATTGATGAATAAATTCAACAGTTATCAGGTTTTTATGGAAGAAATTCACCATACAGAAAAAAAAGATGCTCCGAGTGGTACTGCCATTACTTTGGCAGAAGGAATTATTCAAAAATTAGACAAAAAGAAAAAATGGATTAATGAACCCTCAACTACTGATGAAATTTTGGGAATTATTTCAAAAAGAATACCTGATGTGCCTGGAACGCATGAAGTTATATATCAATCATCAGAAGACGAAATAAAAATTACACACACCGCATATAATAGAAGTGGATTTGCTCTAGGGGCGGTAATAGGTGCGGAATATATATCAAGAAAAACTGGTGTGTTCACCATAAAAGACATATTATTTAATAACTAAAATTTATAAAATGGAAATTTCAATTCAAACCTTTGTCATACTTTCAATTCTGTATTTTGTCGCAGCACACGTTGCTCTATACAGAATCTTTGAAAAGTTAGGAATAGAAGGCTGGAAAGCTTTAGTTCCTTTCTATAGCACTCATGTTGCTGTAAAAAAAATTAAAAAATCAATTTGGTGGACTATTGTTTATTACGTTCCATTTCTTGGCTTTGTGGTGTGGATAGGAATTCTAGTTGAACTTTTGAAACTTTTTGGAAAATTTAAATTTACTGAACACTTTTTAGGTGTTGTATTCCCAGGTATATACTTGACCTACCTAACATTTCAAGAGAATTTTAAACCTATAACAGAGGATGAAGTTTTAAAATATAAAAAATCTACAGGAAGAGAATGGGTAGATGCCATTGTTTTTGCTGTAATTGCTGCAACACTTTTGAGAGGTTTCTATATCGAAGCATTTACTATTCCTACTTCTTCCATGGAACAAAAGTTATTGGTTGGAGACTTTCTTTTTGTAAATAAGATGGCTTATGGGGCAAGAGTACCAAATACTCCTGTCAGTTTTCCATTTACTCACCATAGCTTTCCGGAGTGGATACCAATTGTAGGTGGCAAAAAATCATATTTAGAATGGGTAAAATTCCCGTATTCAAAACTTCCGGCAATGGGAGATGTGAAACGAAACGATTGTGTGGTATTTAACTTTCCTGCCGGAGATACAGTGGTTTTAGAACATCAAAATCAGGTATATGAACAAATGATTAGAGATTACGGAAAGGAATTTGTCTATTCTAATTTCACTGTGGCTGGTCGCCCGGCAGACAAACAAGAAAATTATATAAAAAGATGTGTTGGCTTGCCCGGAGACAAACTCCAAATCATTGATAGTAAACTGATGATTAATGATGAAGTTGCCTATTTTGATGAAAATGCACAGTTTAATTATAAAGTTGTAACAGACGGAACCGGGTTCAATGAAAAAACATTACAGAAAAAAAATATAACAACTGAGCCTGTACAACAAATGGGAAAGCCCGGTGAATTTGAGCTAACTCTAACAAATTCTGCTGCTGAACAAGTAAAACAATTTACTTATGTAAAATCAGTAGAAAAAATGATAGAACCTTTGGGATATCAATATCAATTTCAAAAAACACCTGTGTTCCCAAACGATTCTGCATATTTGTGGACTAGAGATAATATGGGACCCTTTGTGATTCCCAAAAAAGGACAAACTATTGAACTTAACTTATCCAACTTGCCTTTGTATAGAAGAATAATTCACAATTACGAAGGACATGATTTGAAGATAGAGAACAATTCCATTTTGATTGATGGAAAAGTTGCAAAAACATATACCTTTGAAATGGATTATTATTGGATGATGGGCGATAACAGACACAACTCTTTAGATTCAAGGTTTTGGGGATTTGTACCCGAAGACCATATTGTTGGAAAAGCTGTATTTGTATGGCTTTCTTACGATTCAAAATTAGGAAGAGTACGATGGGAAAGGCTTTTTTCATTTGTTCATTAAATAATTTTGAAAAAAAGCAAGGACTGGATAAAAGCTTTATTTTTTGCCTTGATAACAGTTGTTGTTATCAAGGCATTTTTGTTTGAAGTATTTACAATACCTTCATCTTCTATGGAGAAAACATTAATTCCAGGCGATTTAATTGTTGTAAATAAGCTAAATTATGGAGTTAGAAGTCCAATAACTCCACTAACATTCCCGCTAACCCACAAAACTTTACCTTTTACAGAAATAAAATCTTTTTCTGACATTATTCAATTTCCCTATTACCGTTTTTTCTCTGATTCAGTAAAGAGATACGATATTGTCGTTTTTAATTATCCGTATGAAACTGAATTACCGATTGACCATCGTTCCTTTTATATTAAAAGATGTATCGGTTTACCGGGCGATACATTGTTTATTATTAACAAGCAGATAAATATTAACGGAACTGAAACCAAAGATTTAGAGAATATACAATTTAATTATGAACTTTTAACCTCATCGCCGGTTTCAGAAAAAGTTTTAGATGAATTGGAGATATCTGAAGGAACTCAGATAGGTAAAGAAAACAGTTGGGAATTAACAATGACAAAATCCTCTTTTGAGAAACTAAAAAAAATGGAAATAGTAACATCAATCCACAAAATAGAAGTAAAACCATTTGCTTTTGCTGATTATATTTTTCCGTATCACCCTAATTATCAATGGAATATAGACTATTTTGGACCTGTGTTTATACCCAAAATGGGAAGTACAGTAAAACTAGACAGTAATAATATTCATTTATACCGTAGAATTATTGAAGTGTATGAAGAAAATAAGCTGGAAGAAACTCAATTTGGATTTAAAATTAACGGTATAGAAACAAATACCTATCAATTTAAAATGAACTATTATTTTATGATGGGTGATAACAGACACAACAGTTCCGATTCAAGGTTTTGGGGATTTTTACCGGAAAATCACATCATAGGAAAAGCTCAAATAATTCTTTTTTCATCAAATAATAAGGGAATTAACTGGAGTCGAGTTTTGAAAAAAATACAATAGATAAACTAACTTTTTTGCATCAGCTTGTAGAGTTCAATAGTTTCTTTTGCTTCTTTCACATCATGAACCCGAAGGATATTAGCTCCTTTCATTAGAGCAAATGAATTTAAAGCAGTAGTACCATTCAAGGCTTCACTACTATTGATTTGAAGCGGTTTTGTTATCATAGATTTTCTGGATAAACCTACCAATAAAGGTAATCCGAACCAACCAAAGCAATGTAAATTTTTTAATAAAGTAAAGTTATTTTCTACTGTTTTTCCAAAGCCAAATCCGGGATCAATAATTACATCGTGCACTCCTTTTTGATTTAACAAATTGATTTTCTTATCGAAATAGTTTAAGATATCAATTGTAACATTTTGATAATTAGGTTTTTCTTGCATGGTTTTAGGGGTTCCTTGCATGTGCATTGCAACAAACGGGACTTGAAGATCGGCAATTAACTCAAGCATTTTCGAATCTAAATCGCCGGCTGATATATCATTTACAATAGAAGCACCCGATTTAATTGCATCTTCTGCAATTTTACTTCTGAAAGTATCTATCGAAATAACAATTTCAGGAAACAACTTTTTTAGTAATTTTAAAATAGGTAGCACCCTTTTTTTCTCCTCGTCATATGATATTTCAATGGCTCCGGGTCTCGAAGAATAACCTCCCAAATCAATTATATCGGCACCATTTTTTATTAGAAATAAAACATGTTCAATAATCTTTTCTTCCGAACAGTATTTTCCTCCATCAAAAAATGAGTCAGGAGTGAGGTTTAATACCCCCATTACAAGTGGTTCGTCTAATTTTAGCAATTTACCGTTACAATTAATTGATTTTTTTTTCAAAAAAGATGTATCTTGCGTGGTTTCTTTAATAAACATTTTATTTTCAACTTTTAATGAATAATACGTCAAAACAATACGACTCAATAATAAAGATTTGTAGCGATATTTTTTCAAAAAAAATGAAAGATTATGGAAGTGCTTGGAGAGTATTGAGAACCAGTTCGTTAACCGATCAAATATATATTAAAGCAAAAAGAATAAGAAGCATAGAGGAAAAAGGATTCAGTAAAGTTGACGAAGGAATTCGCTCCGAATATATTGGGATAATTAATTATTGCATTATGGCATTGGTGCAATTAGAACTTGGTTGCTCAGAAAACACAGAATTAAAATTCGATGAAGCAAAAAAGTTATACGATAAGAATTTTATTGGGGCTAAAAATTTAATGGAAAACAAAAACCACGATTACGATGAGGCATGGAGAGAAATGAGATTAAGCTCTCTGACTGACTTAATATTAATGAAACTTCTGAGAACTAAGCAAATTGAGGATAATCAAGGAAAAACGCTTGTATCAGAAGGAATAGATGCTAATTATCTGGATATGATAAATTATGCAGTTTTTGCTATGATTAAAATTGAATTCAAGTGTTAATCAATAATTTAAAGTAGAAAACAATAGATTATGATGAAATGGATTGCAAATATTTCGAGAGTTTTAGTGGGATCTCTATTTATTGTTTCCGGGTTAATAAAAGCCAACGATACACTTGGGTTTAGTTATAAACTCGAAGAATACTTTGAAAACGGTGCATTAGCTTATCGAGTTCGAAATTTATTTGGTTGGGATACGTTTTCATTAGAATTTCTTATTGATTATGCAGTTGCTTTTGCTATTGTTTTATGTGCATTAGAGATAATTTTAGGTTTTACAGTACTTTTTGCAACCAGAATAAAAATTACCGTATTCTCACTTCTTGGATTAACAATAATTTTTTTCTTTTTAACTCTACACACAGCAACCTGTGATACATCTTCTACATACACTCAACTGACTAAAGTCGAAAGAAATTCAACTGAACATCAAATGATGCTTAACAGAATGGAATCAAACCCACAAATTTCAGTTGTTGAAGAAGAAAATTCACTTACTTTTTCTGAAAAAATGCCTGTTCAATGTGTTACAGATTGCGGTTGCTTTGGAGATGCCATGAAAGGTTCTTTAGGAAGAAGTTTAACTCCATGGGAATCGTTTTTAAAGGATTTAATACTTATTATTTTGATTATTCCAATCTTTATTCAAAGACACAAAATTAAAATGAACAATGTCAGAGAAGACGCATTTATTTTACTACCCGCCTTTGTTTTGGTTGGTTTTTACTCATGGGTTTTCAGTTGGTATTTTCCATTGCTTTTTACCGCTGCTGGCTTTGTGCTGTACCTTTTATCCAAATTTTTTGTAAAATCAGTGGCAACTCAATTTATTCCAATTGGAATAGTTGCTATTCTTTCGTTTGGGTTTATTTATTTTACTTACAATCATCTACCACTGAAAGATTATCGTCCGTATGCCGTAGGAAAAAACATTTCAGAACAAATGAAATTGCCAGAAGGAGCTCAACCTGATGTTTTTGAAAATATTTTTTATTATACCAATAAAAAATCAGGAAAAGTAGAGGAATTTACAGAAAAAAATTATCCGTGGAACGACACAATTAACTATGTTTTTTCAGACAGAAAAACCAAATTGATTAAAGCAGGTGATCATCCAGTAATTACTGATTTTACAATACTCGCAGACGATGGAAATGATTATGCTCAAGACTATTTGAATGAAGATGGATATTTGTTTATGCTGGTTGCTTATGATATAAATAAAACCAAAACGTTAAATTTCAAGAAAATCAATGACTTTGTCGAGCAAGTTAATACAAATGGCAGCTATTTCATTGGTTTGTCAGGCTCGATGTATGCAGAAGTTGAAAAATTTAGACACGAACAGCAAACCATGTTTGATTTTTTTACATGCGATGCAATAACATTAAAAACAATTATACGAGCAAATCCGGGTATTGTTTTAATTAAAAAAGGCACTGTTATAGCCAAATGGAATGCAAATGACTTGCCTGAGTTTAAAGAAGTAAAAGAAAAATATTTAAAATAAGAAAAGTTGATTCAATTTATATTAAAAAGGATTTTATATGGTTTTCTGGTTTTAGCCGGAGTGGTTTCTGTTGTTTTCCTGCTTTTTAATGTACTACCTGGAGATCCAGCCAGGATGATGATGGGACAACGTGCTGACGAAGAGTCTCTTAAAGTTATTAAAAAAGATCTCGGATTGGATCAACCTCTAACCACTCAATTTGTAATGTATATTAATGATTTATCACCAATTTCTGTTCATAGTTCAGACCCAAACAATTATTTGTATTTAGACAAAGATAAATATGAATACAAAGAACTTTTTACTTACGGTGATGCAAGTGTTTTAGTAATAAAATACCCTTACCTAAGACGCTCATATCAAACCAAGCGTAAAGTATCTGAAATTATGACAGATTATTTATTAGAAACAGCCGTGTTGGCTTTTGCTTCAATGGTCCTTGCTACATTCTTCGGAATTTTATTCGGAATACTCGCTGCACTATACAAAAATACATGGTTAGACCAATCTATGCTGTTCTCATCAATTCTCGGAATGTCAGTCCCTTCATTCTATTCGGCAATTATCTTCTCTTGGTTATTCGGATATTTGCTTTCAGAATTTACCGGACTAAATATGACCGGAAGTTTATTTGAATATGACGACTTAGGCAATGGAGAAATTCTCCGACTCGATAATTTAATTTTGCCAGCTATAACACTTGGAATGCGACCAGTTTCAGCTATAATGCAACTCACTCGAAGCTCTATGCTTGATGTCCTTTCTCAAGATTATATTAGAACCGCAAAAGCAAAAGGATTAAAGTTTTATAAAGTTGTTGTTAAACACGCTCTAAAAAATGCACTAAACCCTGTTGTTACAGCTGTTTCAGGAATGTTTGCAAGCTTACTTGCCGGAGCACTTTTTGTTGAGCAAATTTTTTCTTGGAAAGGAATCGGATGGGTGCTTTATGATGCTTTGATGAAGTTTGATTTACCAATAATCATGGGTGGTGTTTTACTTACTGCAACAATTTTTGTAATTATTAATATTGTGGTTGACATCGTTTATGGTATTTTAGACCCTCGTGTGAGAGTTAAATAATAATTATGAGAAAAAAAATTGTTGCTGGTAATTGGAAAATGAATACAGACCTATCTCAGGCTGTCGAATTGATTGAACAAATTGTATCAAAATCAACAAATTCATCTGCACAAATTATTATTTGTCCGCCTTATCCATTCCTTGATAAGGCAGTTAACACTTGCAAAAACTCATTAATAAAAGTAGGGGCTCAAAATTGCAGCCAAAACAACAATGGAGCGTTTACGGGTGAAATTTCTGTTGAAATGCTCAAATCGTTGAATGTTGAATATATTATTGTTGGACATTCCGAAAGACGAAGTTATTTCAACGAAGACAATATTCAAATTGCAGCCAAAGTTGAAAAATGTTTAGAAAACGGAATAACTCCCATTTTTTGCTGTGGAGAACAACTTTCTGATAGAAATACAAACAACCATTTTGATGTTATTAAAAATCAAACCGAAGAATCCTTGTTCCAACTTTCTGAAAGTGATTTTTCTAAAATTGTGATTGCTTATGAGCCTGTTTGGGCTATAGGTAACGGAAATACTGCAACACCACAGCAAGCACAAGAGATGCATCATTATATTAGAGAGCTAATTGCAAAAAAATATGGTAAAAAGTGTGGTGATTCTACACCAATATTATACGGAGGCAGCTGTAACGCAAAAAATGCTAAAGAATTATTTGCTTTACCTGATGTGGACGGCGGTTTAATCGGCGGTGCATCACTTAAAGCCGAAGAATTTATAACCATTTCAAATTCTTTCTAACATTCATTTTATATTTTATGGAATACCCCAAATTAAATCATCTCACAAATGATTGAGTTTGTTTGGTAAACTTTTTGTTACTTTTTTTCGTTTAAAATTGTGATAAATTTTGAAAAGAACACATAATGTTAGTAGATATTACGATATTTGTAAGTTATGCAAATTCAGAACATGACTATAATTTTAAGAAATAGTATGCTTAGATTCATTGCTGTAATCTTATTTATAAGCATAAGTATTTCTGCATCTGCCCAATGGACACTAGATGTAGTTGGTTCTGTAAAAAAAGAAGAAACAGGAAAGAGATTTGACGGAGTAACCATAACCATTAAGAAAAATGGAGCAGTATGGAAAACACTAACTTCTGAAGCCGCAGGAAAATTCCAAGCCTCTCTTGAACCCGACGGAATTTATTTAATTGAATTTTCCCGCCCTGGTCATGTTACAAAAAAGATTGAGTTTTCAACAAAAAATGTTCCGCCGGATGATGCAAAATATGGCTTTGAGTTCCCTATGGAAATGAATCTCTTCGAAAAAATTGAAGGATTAGATGTTTCTGTGTTAAACAAACCAATAGCGAAAGTTGCATTTAACCCTGCAACAGGTTATATGGACTATGACCCAGAATATACTAAATCTGTTAAAGATGAGTTAGAACGACTTAAAAAAGAGCTTGAAGAACGATTGAAAAAACAAGCTGAAGAGCGAAAACTAAAACAAGGTAGTTACGATAAAGCAATTTTGGCTGCCGATAAAGCATTCAATGCACAACAATGGCAAGCTGCAAAACCCCTATATGAAGAAGCAGCTAAAATTTTTCCGGACGAGTCGTATCCACAATTTCAACTAGGAATTATTTCTGATAAATTAGCCGCCTCTGAAGAAGCAAATAAAAGATATACCAATGCAATTGCAGAAGCTGATAAGTTGTACAGTGAAAAGAGTTGGGATAATGCAATTTTAGCATATCAAAAAGCATCGAGTTACAAACCTGATGAAAAATATCCGGCTGATAAAGTAAAAGAAATCAAAGACATTATTGCTAATGACAAAAAAAATTCCGAAGCCTATAATGCCGCATTAGCTGCTGGAAATCAGTTTATGACATTAAAAGAATATGCAAAAGCAAAAACTGAATTTCAAAAAGCTTCAACTTTAAAATCCCATGAAGCCTACCCAAAAGAGAAAATAGCTGAAATAGATAAAATTTTAGCAGAAAATACGAAAAAGGAAGAGGATTACAAAGCCGCTATTGCTGAAGCCGATAATTTATTTAACTCCAAAGAATATGCTAAATCAAAAGATTCTTACAATAAAGCCTTGGCAGTTAAACCCAACGAAGAATACCCAAAAAAGAAAATAGCTGAAGCGGATAATTTATTAAATTCTCAAAAGAAACTTGAAGAAGATTATAAAAAAGCTATAGTAGAAGGTGACCAATTTTTTGCAGCAAAAGATTACCAAAAAGCAATGACACCCTATCAACTGGCTTCTACACTTAAACCAACAGAACAATACCCAAAAGGAAAATTACAAGAAATTAAGACGTTATTAGAGGAACTTGCAAAAAAACAAGCCGAAGAAAAACAAAAGGAATTGAACTATCAGGCTGCAATTACTAATGGAGATAAATCCATGGAGTTAAAAAAATACGATGTTGCAAAACAAGCTTATGAATCCGCATTAACAATTAAACCCGAGGAGAAATATCCAAAAGATAAAATCAAAGAAATAGAAACAATTTTGGCTGATTTAGCTAAGAAAGACGCAGAACTTAAAGCAAAAAATGAACAATATCAAAAGCTAATTACAGAAGCCGACGGATTTTTTTCATCTAAAGAATATCAGAAATCAAAAGATAAGTTCTTAGCGGCATCAACGCTCAAATCAGATGAGAAATATCCACAAGATAAAATCAAAGAAATTGATTTGATTCTTGCAAATTTAGCTCAAAAAGAAGCCGAACAAAAGGCTTTAGACGAGCAGTACAAAAAAGCAATTGCAGATGCTGACGGGTTATTTAATCAAAAAGACTACTCCGCTTCTAAACTAAAATACCAAACAGCATCAACGCTTAAATCAGAAGAGAAATACCCAAAAGATAAGATTGTTGAAATTGATAAAATTTTGAGTGATTTAGCAAAGAAAGAGGCTGATGAAAAAGCAAAAAACAAACAATACGACGACTTGATTGTTAGTGCAGACTTGTCATTTAAATCAAAAAATTATGAAGTATCTAAAACAGCCTACTCAGATGCTTTAAAGCTAAAACCAACCGAAAAATACCCTCAAGATAAAATCAAAGAAATAGACACAATACTTGCAGAAATTGCCAAGAAAAAAGCCGAAGAAGAAGCTGCTGCATTAGCCGAAAAACAAAAAAATGAAAAATATCAAGCATTGATTGTTGCTGCTGATAAAGATTTTACTGCAAAGAGCTATGATACAGCACTTAAAAATTACAACGATGCATTGAGTATTAAACCAAACGAAACTTATCCAAAAAATAAAATAACAGAAATCAATAATCTTTTGGCAGAAATCGCTAAGAAGAAGGCAGAAGAAGAAAAAGCAATGTTGGCTTTGAAAGACAAAGAAGAGAAATACAAAGCATTAATTACTTCTGCTGATAAAAACTTTACTTCAAAAAGTTACGAAGATGCAAAACAGAACTATACCCAGGCATTGACAGTAAAACCGGAAGAACAATATCCAAAAAATAAAATTCAAGAAATTGATCAAATTCTTGCTGATATAAAAGCAAAAAAAGCTGCCGAAGAATCAGCTAATGCTGAGCTTGTTGCATTAAATGAAAAGTACAACAATTTGATAAAAGCTGCTGATAATGATTTTAAAACAGCCAATTACAAAGAAGCTAAAATCAAATATTATGATGCGTCAGCTTTAAAGAAAGATGAGCAATATCCAAAAGATAAGATTAACGAAATAACCAAGCTGTTAGCCGATTTAGCACAACAGTCAGAAGAGAAAAGACTAGCTGAGGAAGCTGCCAGAAAGAAAAAAGAATATTACGACGCAGTGATTGCCCAAGCAGAAGGAGAGTTGACAGCAAAAAATTACGATGAATCTAAAAAGAAATTCCAAGAAGCTTCGGTTATTTTACCCGATGAACAATATCCAAAAACCAAAATCAAAGAAATTGATGACATCTTAGCTAAAATCAATGCAGATAAGGAAAATAAGTTGTTGGCAGAAAAAGATAGAAATGAAAAATACAATGCTTTAATAGCTGCTGCAGATGGTGAGTTTTCTGCAAAAAATTATGAACAAGCAAAGTCAAAATATAAAGAAGCATTGAGTGTGAAACCCAATGAATCTTATCCACAGACAAAAATTACAGAAATAGATATTATTTTGGCTGATATTACTAAACAACAAGAGGAAATTGCAGTTACAAACAATGCGTTAAAACAAAAACAAGAACAATACAACCAATTGGTTAAAAAAGCAGACGAACAGTTTAATAAAAAAGCATACAAAGAAGCTCTGCCATTATATAATGAAGCCAATAATCTGATGCCAACAGAGTTGTATCCTAAACAAAAGATTTCCGAAATAAATTCCATATTGGCTCAATTAGAAGCCAATGAAAAAGACAAGGAAAACCAGCTTTTAGCAGAAAAACAAAAGAGAGAAAACTACAACAAGTTGATTTATGACGCTGACAGAGCCTTTAAGTTTGATAAATATGTTGATGCAAAATACAATTATGAAAACGCATTAGCCTTATATCCGGATGAAAAATATCCGAAAGAACAATTGGAAGAAGTGAATAAAAAAATGAATAAATCCAACGAAGTAGTTACTGTTTCACCGATTGAATCTTCTGGCAATAGAGTAAGGATAACTGATGCCAAAAACCAAGAGCTTGAGGCTATGATAAAAGAATTGTTAAAAAATAGAGAGGCTGAAAAAGGCATTGCAGTTGATAACTATCGAAAAGAAGTTGAGAATAGCGAAAAAATATTAGTAAGTTCTTCTTCTGAAAAAACAAAAAATGCAAACCAAAAGAATAAAGAAATTGAAGAAGAAATCAAACAACAACAGATTGAGGGAAATAAATACCATACTCAACATTACGATAAATTAAAGGCTGAAAAATTGGAGTATGAGGATGCTGAAAAAACCTTGTTAACATCATCAGAAAGTAAAAGACAAACATCAAAAGAAGATGCAAAAAAACAAGAAGAGGAGATACTTGTATTTACTAAATCAAAGGATAAAGATTTAGAAGCTAAGATGCATAATCTATATTCGTTTGCAGACGGAGTTAATGAAAACGAGCTTATTTTACAAGAAAAATCGTTAGAAAGAAGAACAAACAATCAAACAGGTTTGGTTGATTTACAAGAAAAAATAAATGACGATAACAACAAAGCTGAGAAAAGAAGAAAAGACAAAGAACTTAAAGTAGAAGAATATACAAAAGAGCTACATAATCAAGAAATTGCTCTTAGTTCTAAGGCTAACGACAGAAAAAAATACAACCAAGACAGTTTAGTTGATATGGTTAATGCAATTCACAAACAACAATTGAAAAGCTCAAAATATTTTGAATTAAATGCAGCAAAAATTCAAGAATACAAAGAACATATTGACAATCTAGAAAAGAGGAGAACAGAATCTGCTATCGTAAAAATGGATAACAACAAAAGAGAGATTGAAAACTATGAAACGGAAATGAAAGAGGCTTCTAAACGCCAAGAACAGAATTATGTTTCTAAAACAGCCTACCTAAAAGGATACAAATCAGAACTTGCTCAACAAGAAAAAGCCAGAATAGACCAACACAACGACATTCGTAAATCAGCCGAAGAAGAATTAAAAGAAATTGAAAATTACAGAACTGAAACTGAAAAATCCAAAGGACAATATCATTTGCGATTCCACGATAAATTAGTGAAAGAACAACAAAAAAATGAACAATTTTATGCAGATATGAACACAATCTCATATCAAAAAATAAGAAGCGTAAAACCACACGATGTGTATGTAGGTGCACTTCGCCCCAGTGAGAATTTAGAATTAGCAAGTAAATACCCACAAGGAATATCTGAAGAAACTGTAGAAGAAGGAAATGCTGTTGTTCTTAAACGAATAAAAGTTACAGGAAACCATGTTGACGTTTATGAAAAAAGATTTTATAAATGGGGCGGAAAATTCTACACAAAAAACGGGTATAACATTACCGAAACCTTATGGGATTTAGAGTCAATTGAAAAATAAAATAAATAAAACAATTTATGAGACTTTTTATAGTAACACTTTTGAATCTAATCACATTAACCCTGTTTGCTCAAAGTAAAACCGAATTTATGGTTACTTTGCGAGATGGAAACATCGTTACAGGAACAGCAAAAGTTACCGAAATTAATTTAATAACCCCTTACGGTAAGCTAACCCTACCAATAAAAAATGTTACATCAATTGAGTTGGGAATACATGCAGATTTAACACAAAAAGAAAAAATTAATACACTAGCAAAACAATTGTTAAATTCAACAGAGGAAATTAGAAGCAAAGCTTTTAATGAACTGATTAGTCTTCCTATTGGAGCAATCCCTGTGCTTGACGAGATTGTTATTTATGGAAATTACGAACCAAGTGAATATTCTGATTATACGTTAACAGCAGCATTAAATGAACTAAAAATTGCTCATGGAGTGGTTAGCTTCAAGAGTAACGATGAAGTGCTAATTGATTTTGAATACAAGATGGGGGGAGAATACAGCTTTCAAAATTTAGAATTAAAAACACTCTATGGAACATTAACTATTCCACGAGAAAAAATTCTAAAAATTGATGTAAATTATATGGAGGAATCAGCAAATACTACAAAATCCTTTAAATTAATTGCTGCAACTCACATAACATCAAATTCCAATGGAGGATGGTTAAAAACAGGAATTTCTGTTAAGGTTGGTCAGCGGATTATAATCAATTCAACAGGGGAAGTATCATTGGCAAGTTTATCAGGGAATAAGTACAAACCTGATGGCTCAACAAAAAATTCTACTTCTAATGATTATGTTGACAATTCAACGACAACAACTTATCCCTCGTATGGTAATGTTGTGTTTAAAATAGGGGAAAACGGAGCATCAGTCAAAGCAGGGGCTAACTACAATGCCCCAGCAACCCAAAGTGGTGTTATTTATATTTCAATCTATGAGACTGTTTATAATGCTTCAAACTCTGGCTACTACACAACAAATGTTCAGATAAAGTAAATATCTAAATGCAAAAGTGTTTATTCTTTTCTGTTTTTTTACTTGTCTTGTTCTTTTATTACGGATGTTCAAATCCAGATACTGAAACTAGAAAAGATGTTGATAAAAAGTTAACATCAGTATCATTAAAATATGCAAAAGGGTTTACTATTCAGGAGGCTGAAAACTACAAGTTAATAACAATTACTAACCCTTGGAAAGGAGAAAACACAAGTTACAGGTATGTTTTATATAAAAATCAAAAACCAAGTGGGATTCATTCTGCAACTTTTATAAAAATTCCGATACAAAGCATTGCCTGTTTCAGTTTAACACATGTTGCTTTTATAGATAAATTGAATGAGATTGGCTCAATAAAGGCTATTTCTGGGGGTGAATATGTGAGCAGCAAACGTGTTATTAATGAACTAAATTTAAAAAAAATCAGAGAAATTGGGTCAGAACAATTGATAAATTATGAGCTTTTGACAGAAATTAAACCGGATATTGTAATGGCATACGGAATTGATGAAAGCTCTAAAATTCGTTTGAACAAGATGAATGATTTAGGATTAAAAGTAGTATTAAATGCTGAATATGTTGAAAATCATCCGTTGGGAAAAGCAGAATGGATAAAGTTTGTTGCGGCTTTTTACGACAAAGATTCTTTAGCAAATTATCTTTATGATAATATTGAAACAAAATACACCCAACTAAAATCTAAAGTAGAAAAAACTCTAAAAAAACCTACTGTTTTTGTCGGTATGCCTTGGAATGGATCTTGGTATGTTGCAGGTGGAAAGTCGTTTCAAGCTCAACTTTTAAAAGATGCAGGCTCCAACTATTTGTGGTCTGATAACAAAGAAATAACAAGTATTGTTGTGAGTAAGGAAGTTCTTTTTGACAAGGCAATACATGCAGATTTTTGGCTCAATTTAAACGCATACAATTCAATTTCTGAGGTTTTAGCTGTAAATAAAAATCTAAAACAATTTGATGCTGTTAAGAACAAACAAGTTTTTAATAATAATTTAAGAACAAATGCCACTACCGGTAACGATTATTGGGAATCTGGAGTAGTTTCACCGGAAATAATTTTAGCTGATTTAATAGAAATATTTCATCCTGAAATTCAGAATCATCACCTGTTTTATTATAAGAAATTAGAGTAAATATGAGTGTTGAGTAGCATGTTATTTCTTCAAAAAGAAATTAGTAATGATGTTATTTTTTTACAGCCTACTTTTAAGTCTATTCATTATTTATTAACTTCGCGTAGCTAAAAAAAAGGCTTAATAAGTATCGTATGCAAAACAATATTCTGACATCTTCCGGAAATGCAGTATTAACCAAAGATCAGTTTAAACAAACAATATTAGAAGATTATAAATTGGTTTATACCAGTCGAGAAACTTCCTATTTAGGAAGAAAAGAAGTGTTGACAGGTAAAGCAAAATTTGGCATTTTTGGAGATGGAAAAGAATTACCACAGTTAGCATTATCAAAACAATTTAAAGAAGGGGATTTTCGTTCCGGGTATTACCGTGACCAAACATTAATGATGGCTATTGGTCAACTTACTGTTCAACAGTTTTTTGCACAACTCTATGCTCATGTTGATGTTGAAGCAGAGCCATGTTCAGCAGGACGTTCCATGAATGGTCATTTTGCAACACGTAGTTTAAATGAAGACGGAACTTGGAAAGATTTAACTAAAATTAAAAACTCCTCATCAGATATTTCACCAACGGCTGGTCAAATGGCACGGTTGCTTGGATTAGCACAAGCCTCAAAAGTGTATAGAAACAATAAAAATCTATCCGGATTTTCGCAATTTTCTAAAGAAGGAAACGAAGTTGCTTTTGGAACAATTGGTGATGCAAGTACCAGTGAAGGACAATTTTGGGAATCAATTAATGCAATGGGAGTATTACAAGTTCCTGTTGTTATGTCTGTTTGGGACGACGGACAGGGAATTTCAGTACCAAAGAAATATCAAACAACGAAAGAAAGTATTTCTGTTGTATTAAAAGGATTTCAACGCGACAAAGGAAAAAATAACGGGTATGAAATTTTTACGGTGAAAGCATGGGACTATCCCACATTAATTGAAACCTATGAAAAAGCCGTGAAAATAGCCAGAGAAGAACATTGTCCGGTTTTGGTTCATGTGGAAGAAGTAACACAGCCTCAAGGACATTCAACTTCGGGTTCTCATGAACGCTACAAAAGCAAAGAAAGATTACAATGGGAAGCTGATTTTTGTTGCGTGAAAAAATTTAAAGAGTGGATTATTGAAAACAAAATTGCCTCTCTAGATGAAATTGAAGATTTGGAATGTGTTGCAAAAAAGGAAGTAAACGACGCCAAAAAAGAAGCTTGGGATGCTTACCTAAACCCTATAAAAGAAGAAAAAGAATTAGCATTGACGTTCATTCAAAAAATTGTTCAAGAAAGCGTAAACTCAGCATTAATTCAGCCAATTTATAATTCTTTGAATAGCAATCAAGTACCCAACAGAAAAGATATTATTTCTACTACTAAAAAGGTATTGAGAATTGTTAGAAATGAAAAAATATCATCAAAAATAGAGTTAGTTAATTGGTTGAAAAAAGAATCAACATTGAATTTTGAAAGATACAGTTCTACATTGTTATCAGAATTTGATAGTTCCCCAATGAAAATAAGCGAGAAGAAGCCTGTTTTAACCGATAGATTAGAAGATGGACGAGTAATTCTTCGCGATAATTTTGACAAAATATTAGCGACTTACCCAGAAGTATTAATTTTTGGAGAAGATTCAGGGAAAATAGGAGGAGTTAATCAAGGATTGGAAGGGTTACAAGAAAAATATGGAGAAATACGTGTTAGTGATACTGGGATTCGCGAAAATACAATTTTAGGACAAGGTATCGGAATGGCTCTCAGAGGATTGAGACCTATAGCTGAAATTCAATATTTAGATTATTTATTGTATGCCATTCAGGTAATGAGTGATGATTTGGCAACATTGCAATACAGAACCAAAGGGGGACAAAAAGCTCCAGTTATTATCAGAACAAGAGGACATAGATTAGAAGGAATTTGGCACTCAGGCTCCCCAATGGGTATGATTATCAATTCATTGAGAGGGGTGCATGTTTGCGTACCTAGGAATTTAACTGATGCTGCCGGTTTTTACAATACACTATTAAAAGGAGATGATCCGGGAATTATCATTGAGCCGTTGAATGGCTATCGTTCAAAAGAAAAATATCCTGAAAACTTGGGTGAATACACAGTTGCACTTGGTGTTTCGGAAGTACTTACCCATGGAACTGATTTAACAATAGTTTCTTATGGTTCTACCTGTAATCTTGTCTTACAAGCAGTACAGCAACTAAAAGAAGTAGGAATTTCAGCTGAGTTAATAGACTTACGAACCATTTTACCCTTTGATATTACTCATTCAATTGTTGAATCATTAAAGAAAACAAATCGTTTGCTGATTGTTGATGAAGACGTGCCGGGTGGGGCTAGTGCATATATTTTACAAAAAATTGTTGAAGAGCAGAAAGGCTTTTATCATTTAGATTCTGAACCTGTTACTCTAACAGCAAAAGAGCATAGACCAGCTTATGGAACTGATGGTGATTATTTTAGTACACCAAATCTTGAAGACATTTTTGATGCAGCTTACCAAATAATGAGTGAGGTAAACCCAACTTCATTTCCTGTGATTTATTAGGCAATTATCACATTCAAATAGCTAAAATTTCTGAAAGTTTTAGAAGTGCTGGGTTGATATTAACATTGTGTTTTATAGCCTTTTCAAAAGGAATATGGCTGATTTCTCGATGTAATATTCCTATCATTTCATTTTTACTTCCGTTTTTTAAAGCATCAACGGCTGCATTTCCTAAACGACTGGCTAACACTCTATCCAAAGCAGATGGGCTGCCACCACGTTGAATATGTCCAAGAATACTTACTTTAACATCAAATTCTGGGCAATTGCTTTTTACATGTTCGGCAACTGCATGAGCACCACCACTTTTTTCACCCTCAGCAACTATCACAATCATACTTTGTTTATTTTGAGTGGATTGGTCTTTAAGCTTTTTTATTAATTTTTCAGTATAAACAGGGGTTTCAGGAATTAATATTGCTTCAGCACCAACACCAATACCGCTTCTTAGAGCTAAAAAACCTGCATCTCGCCCCATAACTTCAATTATAAAAAGTCTATTGTGGGAACTGGCAGTATCTCTGATTTTATCAACTGCTTCAATAATTGTATTTAATGCTGAATCGTAGCCAATACAAAAATCAGTTCCATACAAATCGTTGTCTATAGTACCAGGAATACCAACAATTGGCACTCCAAATTCTTCAAAAAAAACTTTAGCTCCTGCAAAAGTTCCGTCTCCTCCAATCACAATCAATCCGTCGATTTTGTTTGCTAGTATATTTTTATATCCTTGTAAGCGACCTTCTTTGGTTAAAAATTGACTACACCTCGCACTTTTTAAAACAGTACCGCCTCGTTGAATGATGTTACTTACATCTCTACTTGAAAATTCTTTCATTTGGTTTTCTATCAAGCCTTTGTAGCCTTCATAAATACCAATTGGAGTAATTTTGTTATATATACAGGTTCTAACAACAGCCCTAATTGCCGCATTCATGCCGGGTGCATCACCACCGGAAGTTAAAACTCCTATTTTTTTCATATTCATATCGTATTTAATTCAGTATTTGATTTTTTTTACTGCCACTATACATTTTGTAGTTCACAAATCGACACTCAAGGCTACCATTAAAAAGTTTAATTTTCTTTTCAGGCTTAAGTCCTACATTTTTAAGTGCTTCCATATTTGAACTTATTATCCATGCACTGTAACCCTCATAGTTTTTTTTGAGAGTATCACCAAATTCTTTGTATAGTTTGTCAACATTTTCACCAATTCTTACCTCATAAGGTGGGTTAGAAATTATAGCACCAGTTGATTTTGGTGGATAAAAATCTTTAAAATCTTTACAGTGAAGTTCAATACTTTTTAATAAACCTGCTTCAGATAAGTTTGCTCTAGCCATTCCTAGAGAACGACCAGAGTTGTCAATACCTATTATTTTACAAGGTTGTGTAAGTTGAGATTTTTTTGCTTCAGCTACTAATTCCTGGAATAATTTAGTATCAAAGTTCTTCCATTTCATTAAACCAAAAAACTCTCGGTGCAGATTGGGAGCAATATTTTGAGCAATCATCGCAGCTTCCAAAAGAATTGTTCCTGAACCGCAAAACATATCAATAAGAGTTGATTTTTTATCCCAGTCGCTTAACAAAATCATTCCTGCAGCTAAATCTTCTTTTATAGGTGCTAAACCCTGACTTTTTCTAAATCCTCTTTTTGAAAGTATTTCGCCCGAACTGTCAATACTTATCGTACAATTATTTACAGCATCAATATACAGATTAATTTTTATGTCGGGTGTGTTAGAATCTACATTTGGTCGAGATTGATATTTTTCTCTAAACTTATCTACAATGGCATCTTTAGCTTTTAAGGCAGCATATTTTGTGTGTGAAAATAATTTTGAAAATACTACAACATCAATACTAAAGGTTTGTGCAAGGTCAAAATAATCAAACCATTGAATAGATTTGATTTGATTATATAAATCACTATCACTGGATATTTTGAATGATTTTACTTCAACTAATATTTTTTGGGCAGTTCTTAGCCAAATATTCGCTTTATACAAATCTTGTAAGGTTCCATTAAAAATAACTGCTCTGTTCACAATTGTTGCCTCTGAAATCCCTAAATCAGCTAACTCTTTTTTCACAACATCTTCCATTCCGAAAGAGGTTTTAACAATTATTTTAAATGTGTTTGATGAAGCCATGATTCAAAGGTACTATTAAACTGATTGTTAATCAGATAAAATTTTTTACTTTATGAAATTTTAAATAAAAAAAGAATTACAATTGCATAACAAATCAAATAAATAATAGAAAACGAATTACCCAAATTTAAAATTTTAAATGGTACATCCAGACACGGAAGTTCGCGTAGTTAGCCCTGAGATAGGATTAGGTGTTTACGCTACAAAATTAATCCCAAAAGGTACAATCATGTATGTAATTGATGAAATGGAATTGATTTTTCCTGAAGGTCATCGTTTGCTTACTGACGAACATTACAGAAAACACATTGAAAAATTTTCATACACTGACCAAGACGGCAGTAGAATTGTTAGCTGGGATTACGCAAAATACATCAATCATTATTGCGATAGAAATTCAATTAGTACAGGCTATGGTTTTGAGATTGCTTTAAGAGATATTTTACCAGGAGAACAAATCACTGATGACTATGGTGCTTTAAACATTGAAGAATCTATGAAATGTTATTGTGGCAAATCCAATTGTAGAGGTTCTGTGAATCCGAATGATTTACTCACGTACTCAAAAAAATGGGATGAAGAGATAATTTCAGCACTCAAACTAATTGAAAACGTTTCTCAGCCTTTAATGTATTATGTAGATGATGTTACAAAAAACAATCTGAATGAATTTTTAAAAACCGGTAAAAATTACGCTTCGGTTCAAAAATTATACTACGATAAAGTGAAAGTAGCCAAGTAAAAAAAAAGGAGAGCTTTGCTCTCCTTTTTTTTATGAGTATGTATTTTTACGGCCACTTTGGAGTGTCTTCGTCTTTCCATTGCACACCCCATTGCACCTCAGAAAGTTTGCCATTTTCAAACCAAAAGTTGATACATGATTTTAAATAACTTACTAAAGTTTGATTTTCTTCCATTTCTTCAACTTCAGGTTCCTCTAATCCTATAGAATCAATATATTCTTTAATTTGTTCGATGGTTAATCCAATTACTTTTTTGCCGTCAATAGTTGCATTTTTATCGCTTGTAGAAAAAGTAGTCAACTTCCAATCGTCTTCTTCATCAAACGAAGCAGAAATTTCAAATTCATCGTAATGCCACGCTTCAGTTAAATATTCATTATCATCTTCTCCTGCATCGTAGCTGTCAATTTCTGTGGGTTCTCCCAAAAGTTTTTTTAATGAATTTCTTGATGTTCCAAAGAGGATTGAATTAAGTCCTTTTCCAATTTTGATTTCTTGTTTTTCCATTGTTTTAATAATAGAAGTTTATTTAATGTTTAACTTTTTTTTCATTTCTGGTGAAAGTGCATCTTTATGAATCATGTAGTCAATAGTTTTGTATCTGACATAAGTTTCTGAAGCATAAAAATAACCTTTTGTATAATTCTCAGCTCCCCAAGAGTTTTTTACAATAAAATATTTTGTTCCGGTTTGGTCTTTGGCAATACCTGTTATATGCATACCATGGTCGTCTTGTGTTTCATAGTTGTCAAATGCTTCTTGACGCATTTCCTGAGTGATTTGTTTTTCTTTAACGGGTTCGATAAAAGCATTGCTTATTTTTTCTGCACCTGCATCACTAAAGTGTTTGTTGTCTCGACCTTCAATTTTTATTGTTGATTCATCTTCCGGAACTATTGCTAAACCATTATTGAATGAAAATCCTTTTTCGGAAACATCACTGCCCCAAGCTACAGAATATCCTTTCATTATAGCCTCATCAAGTATTTGCATCATTTCATCAATTTTAACATTATATATACTACTAAAACTCCAGTTGTCAGGAACTTCAATAACAAAAGTTTCATAGAAAGGGTGATGAGTAAATGAGCCAATTACCACGTAATCATTCATGTTTAAGCCTAAACTTTCAGCATAGGTAATAGGTGTGTATTTTTTTCCTTCAAATGTAAATTCAGTAGGAATTTTTCCTAAATAAGCATCTAATATTCCATTTACAGCATCTTTCCATGAAGTAGTTAATTTTCGTTGTGGATTTTTAATAATTTCATCAACTGTTGCTTTTAAAATTGCATCTAATTCGGAGTGATTGTGTTTATCTTCTCCGTAGTTTAGACCTTTATATATTTCTTCAGGAACAATTCCGTATTTTTTAATGATGTAGGGAATGTCATGAAATGCACCTCCGGCTGAGAAATTATTTTTTCCATGCATTCTAACGTAATTCATAGCTTTTTCAAAATAAGTATTTCTAACCACAAACATTTCTGAGAGTGATACTGGTTTTTTCCCTTTTCTGATAACCTCTGATTCGATAAAAGATAGGGTAGAAAACGACCAGCAAGTTCCTGTTTTTCCTTGGCTTTGAACGTCTAAAGCTTCTAAATCCTTTACAACTGAAAAAATGTATTTTCCATCTTTTCGGTTCCTCAAAGTATCGATTTGAGCATTTGTTATTTGAATTGTTCCAACAAATAATAAGAAGGATACAAAAATTAAAAATTGAGTATTTTTCATAGAGTAGGTGGTTTGGTTAAAGATTCTTTTTCCAGCATCTTTTGCGTTTGTGCTGAATGTTTTCGTAGTTTTTCCAGTTTTGTATTGCTTTTTGATTGTCTTCAAAAATACCAGTGGTTTCTACTTCAGTTACTCCGTATTTTTCCATAACTGTTTGGAGTTCATTAATAAGGATTGCAGCAACACCTTTTCCTTGATAATCTGGTAAAATACCGGTTAGCATTAAATCTACCACTTTTGGTTTTTTTAACGATTGTTTGATGTGATACCAGCCAAATGGAAAGATTTTCCCTTTTGCTTTTTGTAAACCTTCAGAGAGAGATGGAAGTCCGACAATAAAAGCAACAGTTTTTCCTTCTGCATCTGAAATAATTTTTACAAATTCAGGATTCAACAACATCAAATATCGGTTCACGTAGTAGTCAATCATTTCTTTATCAAGATGAACAACACTAAACAATTCTTTGAAAGCAATATTTAATATATCAAAAAGTTCATAAGCGAATGGTCTTAATTCATTTGAATTGGTAAAACTTTTTACTGTTAATCCATTTCTGGTTTTGATAACTTCTGCAACTCGTTTTGCTTTTTCAGGAACACCTTCTAAAAATAATCGAAACTCAATCCAGTCAATCTCTTTTTCGAATCCGTTAGCAATCATGTGTTCTTGATAGTATGGCAAGTGATATTCAGAGGCTGCTGACGGTAAATGGTCAAAACCTTCTACAAGCATTCCTTGGTGGTCGAGGTTGGTAAATCCAAGTGGTCCTTGAATTTTAGTCATTCCTTCGTTTTTTAACCATTTTTCGGCTGTATCGAACAAGATTTTTGAAACGGCTTTATCATTAATAAATTCAGTTCTTGAAAATCGTCCTGTTTTTTCACCTGTTTTTTTATTGTAATCATTATTAATGATTGCTCCAATTCGCCCAACGCATTTTCCATCTTTTGTTGCTATCCAAAATTTTGCTTTGCAAAATCGAAAAGCGGGATTGTAAGTGGGGTTTAATGCTTTGATTTCATCTTTTTTGATAGGTGGAACCCAATATTTATTGTTTTTATAAATGTCAAACTGCACATCTACAAATTCTTTAAAATCTTTTTTGGATATAACTTCTCTGATTTCTAATGACATTTTTGTGCTTATGTATTGAGTCAAAAATAAGTTTTTTATTTATTAATTGGTTTCAGATTACTTTGATATACAATATCTTCAATTAATTTTTCAAGTTCTTTTAGAGATTCCGGACCTTTATGCCTGTTGGTTATTTTTTTTTGTTGATTATTTTCAAACACTTCAAAAATTGTTGCGGGAATATCTGTTGCCGGGCTATCATACTTATCATTTAATTCAAAGAAATTAATTTCTTTGAATTTATTTTTAATGGTTTGAATAGAAGTTGTTGAAAGTACGGACTCAAATTCTCCGATGTGTTCTACAAACATTTTTCCGTTGTATTTTACTTTACCTGATTCAAAAATTTCTAAAGTGTAATTTGGGCATTTTCCGTAACATGGAGTTCGTTGCATTTTCAAAAAAAGGTTGTCTGATAGTGTTGTTGGCTGAGTTTCTTTTATTTGATTTTTCTGAGTTTTGCAACTTGTAAATGTTGTAAAAATGAGTAGAAAAGAGATTAAAAATAATGAAATTTTCATACTATTTTTTTTTGTTTTTTGCTTGAGCTTGTATGGCTTGAGCCTCTTTCATTTTTTGTTCCAATTTAGCAGCAAATCCTGATTTTTTTACCGGCTTGGCTTTGTTAGATTCAAGTTTAGCCAATAATTTTTGCTCGTCAACAATATATGTTTTTATTACCCACTGTTGTGAAATGGTCATAATGTTTGCAATTAAATAATAATAACTTAAACCGGATGCGTAACTGTTAAAGAAAAACAACATCATTACCGGCATTAAATACATCATAATTTTCATTTGTTGTGCCATCATTCCGTCCATTCCAGAGCCAGATGTCATTTGGTTGTTGGCTTTGGTATAGAATATCATTGATATAGCCATTAACAAAGTAAATAAACTTACATGGTCTCCGTAAAATGGTATTTTGAAGGGTAACTGATAAATAGAGTCATAGGTTGACAAATCTTCTGCCCATAAAAAACTCTTTTGTCGCAATTCAAAAGTCGCTGGGAAAAATCGGAATAATGCAAATAAGATAGGCATTTGAATCAGCATTGGAATACATCCGGCAAGCGGATTAACTCCTGTTTGTCTGTAAAGCGACAATGTGGCTTGCTGCAATTTCATTTTATCGGAACCAATTTTTTCTTTAAGAGCATCGATTTGGGGTTTGAGCACTCTCATTTTTGCACTACTCAAATAGGTTTTCCAGGTAATTGGAAATAAAATTAATTTAATAATTATTGTGAGTAAAAGTATGATCAGTCCGACATGCATACCGGAAGAGTTCAGTAGGTTAAACACCGGTCTAATAAGTATGGCATTAACCCAACCAAAAATTCCCCACCCGTAATTCATTGTTTTATTTAGGTCGTTTCCGATTTCAGCAAGTAAATCGTATTGATTTGGTCCAAAATAAAATTGTAATTCCAATTTTTGTTTTTTGGCTTCATTTAATGGAATAGATAGAGTCGCTGCCATTCCTTCTACATAATCTGTTGAAGCTTTTGATGTTATATCAATGGTTTCAATAGTTGCATCGGTTTTGTCAAAGGGTTGAGACTTTGAAATCAGTGTTGAATTAAAATATTGTTGGCGAAACATAATCCAGTCGGTAGAAGCAACTAAATTTTCTTTTTCATACTTCATTTCGTTGATATAATCAACTTCACCTTTATTGTATTTGTAATAAATTGTGCTGGCATGTTGCTGGCTTTCTATACTTTTTTCATTGTTTGGAGTGAGCATGCTCCAGTTTAAAAGTAGATTTGAGTGTGCGGAAAGTATCTTGTCGAAACCAACGCTTTCAATATCAAAGTCTATTAAATAAGAGTTTCCATGTATTGTGTAGTGATATGCTAGATATTCATTTTGTGTTGCACCAAATAATTTGAAAGTGAAAGTTTTGGTGTCGCTACCCGAAACAGTCATGTTTTTTTGAGTGGTTTCAAAATATAAATCTTCTGTATGAACCGGTCTAATGGATTGCCCACCTGAAATACCCGGAATTGTTAACTCAAGATTAAATCTAGAAGAATCTTCGTTGAACAAGATGAGAGGAGTTTTTTTGTAAGTAAGGTATTCTTTCAATTCAACAGAAGTTATTCTACCTCCTTTGTTAGATAGTGTTATTTTGAATTTATCATTTTCTAGAATATAATTTTCTTTATTGCCTGTGCTGGCATTGGCAAATGGGCCGAAGGCAGCATTTTTTTCAAAATTCAAAATTGAATCCGAAGGAATTAATAGGGAGTCAGATGCAGTTGAGTCAATTGCAAGGGTCGTTTTATTTTCAGAAATTACAGCTTCTTGACTTTGTTTAAGTTGCTCAATTTTTGCTTTTTCTCTATTTTTTTGTTCTTGTTTTTTAGCAGCAATTTCTTCTGCTGATGGTTGTGTTATGTAGCTAAATACTAATAGAATTACCCCAATCAATACTAAACCAATGATTGAATTTCTGTCTAGTCCCTGTTGCTTGCTCATTTATTTTTGTTATAATGTTGAATTACTATTTTTTAAATTGTTTGAGATTTTTTGGTAGCAGTTTCTGCCGGGGTTGATGTATTTTCAGCAACTGCTTTAACAAAACTGATGAAAAGTAGATGAGGAGAAGTTACCGTACTTTTGTATTCGGGGTGAAATTGAACACCAACAAACCATGGGTGATTAGGAATTTCAACAATTTCAACCAAATTGTTTTCAGGGTTTATTCCGGTGGCTTTCATGCCATTTTTCTCGTATTCTGAAAGGTATTTGTTGTTGAATTCATAGCGATGACGGTGTCTTTCAGATATTTTTGTTTGATTATAGGCGATATGTGCATTTGAGTTCTCCGAAACATTGCAGGAGTACGCGCCTAATCTCATTGTTCCTCCTTTGTTGTTGATGTTTCTTTGCTCTTCCATTAAATAAATAACGGGATAGGGAGTTTCCGGATACATTTCTGTTGAATGTGCATCAGTAAAACCCAATACATTTCTTCCAAATTCTATAACTGCACATTGCATTCCCAAACATATACCAAGGAAAGGAATTTTATTTTCACGAGCAAATTTAACAGCTTGTATTTTACCCTCAATTCCTCGTTCGCCAAATCCAGGTGCAACTAATATTCCATTAAGTGGAGATAATAATAACGATACGTTTTCTTTATCTAAATCTTCGGAGTGAATCCAAACCAATTCAACTTGAATTTGATTTTTTGTGCCGGCATGAATTATGCTTTCAGCTATGGATTTGTACGAATCTTTTAATTCGATATATTTTCCTATCAATCCAATTTTAACTTTGTGTTTTGGATGTTTTAATTTGTAGAGAAATTCTTTCCAGTCAGTAAGCTCAGGTTCTTTTTTATATTCCATGTTGAGCTTATCTAACACTACTTTATCCAACTCTTCCTCCAGCATTAACATTGGCACATCATATATGGTTTCAGCGTCAAGTGCTTGTATAACTGCTTTTGGTGCTATATTACAAAAAAGAGCAACTTTTTCTTTTACACCTTCCGGCAGAGGGTGCTCGGTTCTAAGTGCTAGAATATCCGGCTGAACTCCAGATTCTTGAAGTTGTTTAACAGAGTGTTGGGTAGGTTTTGTTTTAAGCTCACCCGAAGTTGCCAAATAAGGAACTAATGTTAAGTGTAGCACAATACAATCAAAGTTAGGTTCCCATTTAAGTTGTCGAACAGCCTCAATATATGGCAGAGATTCAATATCACCCACTGTTCCACCAATTTCAGTGATAACAATGTCGTATTGTCCGGTGTTTCCTAACAATTTTATTCTTCTTTTAATTTCATCTGTAATGTGAGGAATCACCTGTACGGTTTTACCTAAATATGCTCCTTCTCGTTCTTTGTTTATTACATATTGATAAATTCTCCCTGTAGTAACACTGTTGGCTTGAGAGGTTGGAACATTTAAAAAACGTTCGTAATGTCCTAAATCTAAGTCGGTTTCAGCACCATCTTCGGTAACAAAACATTCACCGTGTTCATAAGGATTTAAAGTTCCCGGATCAACATTAATATATGGGTCCAGCTTTTGAATTGTAACGGAATAACCTCTGGCTTGCAATAATTTAGCTAACGAAGCCGCAATTATTCCTTTACCTAATGAAGATGTTACACCTCCTGTTACAAAAATATACTTGGCTGAAGACGACATAAAGTATGGTGCTGTTTTTTTTAAAATAAAGTTGCAAAGGTAGAAATAATAGAACGTTTAACCTTGAAAAAAGAATAATTTTTAAACAAAAGTTTTGTTTTTCCTCAACAAAAAAAATGTGTCATCTGATGATTTTTTTAAATTTTGTAACGAACCTATCCATATTAAGACAGTTTGATTTTATTTTGTTAAATTAGCAAAATAACTTTAAACTGGAAAATATGTTAATTACAACTTTATCTATTATAACATTAATTGTTTTGTAAGTCCCCCATTTTTTCAACAGGTCTAAATTAGACAATTTTTTTATTTTTTAGTTCATACGGTGTATAATTTCCAATTCCTGCATGCGGATGATTATTGTTGTAATCTTCTCTCCAAAGCTC
>JADYZM010000039.1 GCA_020853105.1 Flavobacteriales bacterium
GTGATTGTGCCTCCTGACCAGTTTGCTGTTACTCCTGCCGGTAATCCTGTGGGTGCTCCTATTCCAGTTGCTCCTGTTGTGGTGTGAGTTATCGGGGTTATCGCTGTGTTTACACATACTGTCGGATTTGAACTTGGGGCTGAGGCTGTATTACTATTAATAATTGTAATAGTTCCAGTACCCGTTGCTCCACAAGGCATTGTGCCGACTAAATACGTTATTGTGTGTGTTCCAACAGGAGCTGTTGCAATATTTACTGCTCCTGTAGTTGTATTTAAAGATGCTCCTAAAGTTGCTGAAGAATAAGTCCCACCAGCTGTTGCATTCAATGTAGGTGATGCTGTACCACCTAATGGTTTACAAGCAGTTGAATATGTCAAACTTGTAAAAGTGTATGGATTTGTAACCGTTATATTTTTTATAGCAGATCCAGAACAACCCGCAGTATTATTCCATGAATATTGGAAAGAATATGTTCCTGGACCGGCAACAGCTGGATCAAAATACATTAAACCAGCATCATTTGCCCCTACCGAAGCACCAGGGGCACTAGTTGACCAAGCTGCGGTTCCAGCTGGGCTGAATGGTCCATAACGAGTACATCCGGCTCCATCTGCAGTTGTTCCTGAGGCATAGATTGTTCCTGTACCACCATCATAAACAAAATAATCTACGCTTGTTTCCTGACAAATTTCATAATAATATTGTGTAGAAGGACTCATATATTCACCATAAAGTGTTAGAATAATACCATCGTTTAAACTCCAATTTCCTAGTAAAGTTCCTGAGCCCAAAGCACCAGAACCTCCACTATAAACTGTCACATAATCATTTGGGTCATTTGTTGGGGTAAATTGAAAATGCAAAGAGGGAGTAATATATCCGCCGGCAGTATTCGAATCATTTGCTACCAAATAAATCCAGTCGTCTTCGCAAGTCATTGTTGAAGGAAAAGGGTTAATTATGTTGTATGGGGCTGCATTTTGTTCTGCATGAAAATCAATAGTTCCACAGCTTGGAGGAAAAACAATATCACAATTCGTAGAACCAGAACCAGATGTTTGTTCAAAAGAAATTTGACCAGGTACATTTGAATAGTTGGTTAATAACATAATATAAACTTGACCGGTTGTAGCTCCAGTTAATGTAGCAGTTTCGGTTGGCGCCGGATCATAACTACAATCTATAATCTCACCTGAGCAGTTGTGGTCACCGCTACAACCACCAGGATTGCCTAAATCACCACATTGACCCATTGCGGTAGCCAAATTTGCAAATGGACCATATAAAATAAAGTCCACATCAATACCATTTCCTGAATTATCAACCTGAGAAATAGAAATTTCGATATCTCCAGGATTATCTATTTCCATATAGTACCAGGCAGGATTTGGTTGAGTAGATAGACATCCGTAATCATTACCGCCACCTGTTGATGTTCCTGTACTGTTTGGGAAAGTATAACTATTGATTGTACAAAAGGGGTCAGCAGCAGTACAGGTTGCGCCTTGACCATTAACTTTTATGGTAAAAATTATGAAGCAAAAAGCTAATACGAAACTGAAAAAATTTCTCATACACTAAAAAATATGAAGTTGATGTTAAATTATTATTTATTGATTGTTGACCAATATTCAGGTTTAAACAAACTAAGATTGGCTTTTGACCAGTCTTTCATTGTTTTGATATATTGTTTTCTAGTTTGAAGATTGATATATTTCGGAAAGCCGGTTGGTATTTCACCGTTAACAGTCATAGCTTTGATGGTTTTGTCAAAATCTAAATAGTGACTTTCAGGTTTAAACAACTCCGGATGTTCCGCCCCCCATTTCTTCATCACAGCAATATACTCTTTTTTAGTCTGTCCGATTTTATGTTTTGGAAATCCATTAGGAATTTCGCCGGAAACTGACCGATTTATAATTACTTTATCAAAATTGAGGTATTGTCCTTCACCAATCAACTGATTGCTATGAATACCTGGTTTTCCATGAACCACATTTTTAGTTCCGGTTTTTGAAGATGGAGCTGTAGTTGCTGTCCACTTTGGAGATGATTTCTCGATTGGTTTTGTAACTGGCTTTAACTCTGTTTTTTGAGAATTTTGAGCATTTGCAACAGTTGAACATAAAAAGGCAAATCCTATTAATAGGTTGAAAGATGTATTTTTTCTCATGATTTAAAAATTAATCAAATGTATTATTTTTTTACTAATTAGCTTTGTCGAAATAAAAATGGACTATATCCTATCCAACTTTCCCTTTGACGAAAAAACTTCAAGAAAAGTTGCATAAAAATAAAACAAATTACTTAAATATTAATAAAATATTAACAGAATTATTTTTTTTGACTACAGTCAATTATTTGTGATTGTCTTCCAGTAGATTGGTATAATTTATTTAGGTGTTGGCATAAAACATTGTCCGATTTATCCAAATAATACGCTTTTTCAAAATATTCAATTGATTTTGTATAATTATCAGTTGCATCAATAGAATACAAGTTTGCTAAACCGACAAAAACATTTTTAGGTTTTTGAGTGTAATCTGCTATTCTTTTTAAATCATCAATACCTCTTTCAACTATTTTATTCTTTATTACAATTGAATTTAGCAAGTCGTATATTTTTACATAATCCGGATCAATTTCAATGGTTCTGATACAGTAGAAATATGCACTATCGATATTGTTAAGTTGTGAGTATGAGAAAGCGATGTTGTAGTGAGCCTCTAAATAAACAGGGTTATAAACAATTGCCTTTTTGCAATAGGTGATAGCTAAATTATAATCTCTAACATAATTTACATAAACCGACCCAAGATTATTCCAGCTAGATGAGTATGTTGAGTCAATACGTGTTGCTTCTTTAAAATGATAGATCAGACGGTTAATGTCTTTTTGAATGTTTGGAGATGAAGGGTTATTCTTTATTTCAGTAATTACCATTGGATATAGTGTGTTTGCAATTAATGCATGTGTTTTTGCAGATTCTTGAGTATGTTCAATGTCTGTGGTATAAAGAGTCATATAGTCGTGCCAATCGTAGTTTCTAGCAATTGTTCTTCCTGAATAAAGAACTAAAATTACAAGAACTGTAATCAAGAAGTTACCAGATAATTTTGAGTTTGCATTTGCCAATGCAATATCAATTTTAAAAAGCTTAAATAAAATTACAGCAAACACAATACAAAACCCTAAAGAAAAAGCATAAGAAAAGCGGTCAGCAACAATACCAACTATTGGGAAAAAGACATTTATAACACCTAGCATTATACCAAACCACAATACAATGCCTATTCCAATTGCATCACGTTTATATAATTTGAACATCCCATATATGCCCATTGGAATAAAAAATAAAATTGCTGCCCAAACTCTCCAATAGGATAAATCAGCCATTGGAATTTGATTATACCCGTAATAGCAGGACATTTTAATCGGATAAAAGAGCATTTCCAGATAAAACCAAGAGCAATACAGCCCAACTAATATTCTATCTTTAAAAGTACCTTGAAAAAACAAGGGATTTTCAAAAAACATGAAAGTTCGAGTAGCTTTTCCGGATAATAACCCTCGCTTAATTAAAATTGAAGCAATAAAAATAACAACCAAAGACAAAAGAACAATTCCAATTTTTTTATAATTGGCTCTTAAATAATATAAGACAGCAGGTGCTACACCTATTATCATAATTGCATTACGTTTAGAATATAATGCAAAAAAAACAGCTAATGCACCAAATAATAGATATTTATATTGGTTTGTTTCTGAAAAACGTATGTACCATATTAAAGCTAGGATAATTCCTAAAAACACAAACAATTCGTCTCTACTTTTTATATTTGAAACAGCTTCGGTATGAATGGGATGAACAAAAAACAACAAAGTAACGATAAGAGGCAGTATTAAGCTATTATTTTTAAATAATAAACACAGAAATTTATAAAGAAAAATACATGATACGATATACACAAAGAGATTTATAAAATGACTCACATTGGCTTGAGTCAATTTGTCTTTTCTTTGTTTTTCTTTAATGGTCTGGCTTGATGGTAATTTTCCGAAAAATTGTTTTTCTATAGCAAAAGATAAAGTAACCATTGGTCGGTATTCGTATTCTTGCTTACTGTCTTTTGCATATCTTGATGTGAAAATTTCGGGTATGGCTTTTAGCCCTTTTTCCACAATTTTGTTACCTTCTACAACGATGTTGTCGTCCAAAGCATATTCGTTATTTAAACTATTACCATAAATAATAAACGACAATAAAACGATGAAGAAATAAATCTTTTTTGGCGTGAAATTTTTCAAGTCTAGTGTCATTTTATTCATTGGAATTCAAATCAAAAATAGGCTATTTTTCTTTTCCTAATTATGAAATGAAATTATTCCTTTGTTTTATTTTTTTAAAAATTATTTATATTCGTGTTTGAAAATTAAAAATACCACATGCTTCATAACAAAAGTATAGAAGAAATTGAAAAACTACCCCTATTTTTTATTGTGGGATACCCTCGCTCGGGAACTACTCTTTTGCAGCAAATTCTAGATTCAAATCCAGAGGTAATTATTCCGTTAGAAGCTCGATTTATTACTCTTTTAAAAGTAAAATATTTTAAGAAAAAAAAATGGGAAGAAAAAGATTTATTAGAATTTATTGATGACCTTTATTTAGTTGACAAACAATTTACGCTTTATTGGAAAGTGGAGAAACAAATTCTTACCTCACAAATCTTATCCATACCAAATGAAAAAATTTCTTTTACCCTATTGTGCAAATTAGTATATCTGAATTATAAAGGTCCGTATAAAAAGGATGTAATAAAATTTATTGGCGATAAAAATCCACTCAATTCTATTTTAATTCATGAGTTGATAGAGATGTTTCCAGACACCAAGTTTATTCATTTGATTAGGGATTACCGAGCTAATATCTTATCTAAAAAAAAGTGGTTTATCAGGTCTAACATATTTGAATTATCAATAACCTGGTTAAAGTATAACATTATTATAGAAGAAAATAGTAAAAAGTATCCGAATAATTTTTTGCTTCTCAAATATGAAAATTTAGTTGAAAACCCTGAAAAATATGTAAAAGAAGTTACCGACTTTTTGGGGATAGAATTTTCGAAAAAAATGTTAGATACACATAATGTATTAAATCAGTCTATAAAATCAAATACTGATGAGTTTTTAGAAGAAAAAAAATTGACTGAATCATTACATTATAATCTATTAAATCCTATCAATACATCTCGTGTCGAGAGCTGGAAAAACGAATTGAGTGAAAGGGAAATCCGCATTGCAGATTACGTTGCAGGCAATTACGCAACAAAGCATGGATATGTTCCTAAATTCAAAACAAGTTCATTAGAATTCTATTTGAAAAGTAAATTTTTACTCGTTTATGTGAGTATTATAATTAGACTGGTTCAGATGTATTATAAATCTCCTTTTTGGATGAGAGCTTTAACAAGAAATATCTCTTTGTTTTTATATCGAACTTTTGGCTATTCGAATACACTTAATCCTGAAATTCGAGAGACGGTTCGAAAGGATATCAAGTAATGGTTCTTTTGTTAATTTTTAATACCTTTTCCACCAAATCTTTTTGAAATTCTGGCAGAAATGGGAAAATTCTTTTCAGTTCTTCATCTGGTGTATCATCAAAACTAAAGTTAGAAAGATTCAATAGGCTAAAATCTCCGGTTTCATTGCCAATAATTTTTCTATATCCTTCCGACTTTTTCAAGTATTTATCTTTTGATAGAGTGAGATAGAAAAAATCTGAGTCTTCAGATGTAACTTCATAACCAAGCAACTTGTTAAAATTTAACGCTTTAGTGTTTGATTTAATTACTTTAATTTGGTTTGAGATGAAATCATTGATTAAAAAAGAAAAGTCAAGCGTAATTATCGAAACCATTACAGGAAGAAGAGTTCCCAAATATTTCTCTTCCCAAATAAAAAACCCGCCTTCTGATGTCTTGGATTTATTATCAATATCTTTTCCATTGATTAATCCGATTTTACTTCCCTGAAAATGAATTACAAAATAGAAACTTGTTTTTTCTCCTTTATAAATTGCGTTATTTAATTTTTCAAACCATATTTTTTGTTGTTCAGGAGTAATAATTTCTTTGTAATTCATTGTGTTTCTGATGTTTTCAGAATTTCTTTTTACACGAACTAATTCAATATCATCTTCTTTCAAAGAAATCAATTGAATGCCGTACTTAGAAATTATCATCAGTTGAAATTATTTTAATACTTTTTGGATAGAATAAGTAGGTTTTTTGTTTTGTATTTGATACAATTTATACAAATATTGCCCGATAATTCCAAGGCATAATAATATTAAGCTGGTACTAAATAATATACTAACTATAAGTGAAGTATATCCAAGTGGAACGTTATGAATAAGTTTTTTATAAATAAACCTCAACCAAAAAATAAAAGTAATTAATGAAGAAATTAGTCCTCCATAGGTCATAATTCTCAATGGAAGGGCAGAATAATTAATCAAAATATCAAAATAGAGGTAAATTAATTTCTTATAGGAATAACCTGATTTTCCTGATTTTCTAATTTCATGGTTTACTGCAATTGTTTCAATATTATTGGTGTACCAAGTAAAAATAGTATCAAGAAATAAAAAATTACCGTGATGGTTTTTAGTAATTTCATCACAAATAGATTTTTTAATTAACCTGAAAGATGAACCACCTTTGGGTTGATCGGAAGTAAGTTTTATATAGGTAGTTCCTACATTTCGAATTGCAGAATGTTGTTTAACGTTAGGAATTCCATAAATAATATCCGCTTGAGTTTGAGTATAGCAATCAATCAGTTTTGCAATTTCTTCGGGAGGAAACTGTAAATCGTCGTCAATAGTTATGATTAAATTACCTGATGAATGCGTAATTCCACATAATGTGGCGTTGTGTTGTCCATAATTTTTATTGAGTTTAATACCCCTGAGGTTAAAACTGCATTTTTTCTTTACCTCTTCGATGGTTTTCCAACTATTATCAGAGCTTCCATCATCAACCAAAATCAATTCAAAAGATTCGTTTCTAGTGTTAAAAAAATTTGCCAAACGAGAAGTTAAGCCAACAATTGTTGATGAAGAGTTATAAACCGGTATGATAACTGAATAATTAATCATAAATCTGTTAAGCTCCCGCCGTTAGTCCACCATCAATTATAATATTTGTGCCTGTAATCCATTTTGATGCGTCAGAAAGAAGAAATACTGCCAAATTTGCAACATCGGTAGTTTCTCCAAACCCTAAAGGATAGGATTTTTCGTGTTCATCCATGGCTTCTTTTGAAATTGTTTCCTCTGCTCCGTCTAGTAGGGGCGTTTTAACCATACCAGGATTTATGGTATTTGCTCTAATTTTTTGATGCGAAAATTCCAAAGCAATTGTTTTACAATATGTGTCTAAAGCGGCTTTGGCTCCGGCATATAACGTTCCTCCTTTAAAAGGAAATTTGCTAGCTAATGAAGAAATAAAAACGATAGAGGAATTTGGAATTATTTTTTTGTTTTTAAACAATTTATCTAATAGAAAAACAGGGATTGTGTAATTGATATCGAATACAGAATCATAGTTTTTCTTATCAATATATTTTATAGGTATGTGTTTGGTTATTCCTGCAGAATAGACAATTCCATTGATTTTTGGACAATTGTTTATCACATCTTCGAGTTGAGTATATAAATCGGCAACAATTATTTGATGTCCTTCTCCTTCAAGTTTTGCAAACACTTCATTAAGTTTATCTTTATTTCTACCACAAACAACAACAACTCCGCCCAATTTGGAAATTGAAATTGCTGTTTGTGCACCAATTCCTGAAGAGGCTCCAGTAACCAAATATGTTTTGCCATTTAGGCTGAAAGGATTTGAATTCATTCTACTTCAATTATTTCAGGACATACAATTTTATCAGTGGAAAAACTAACTACCCCCCAAGACAAACCTACACCAAAACCGGCAATTAGAAACTTTACTTTTTCAGTAATTAGTTTATTTCTAAGCTCAGAAACTATAGTTAAAGGAATTGAGGCAGAGCTTGTGTTCCCATATTTTGCAAGCGTATAAGGAACTTTCTCCTTTTCAAATCCAATTTTTTTACGAATAGTTTCATTCATCAATAGATTGGCTTGATGCATAACAAAATAGTCATACGAGTTGTTATTTGAATTTGTTTTCTCAAAAAATTCTAGAATGGATTTTGGAACTTCATCTATGGAGAAATTGAAAATTTCAAATCCGTTTAAAGCAGTATTTAATGGCGACCTAAAGATGCCGGGTAGAAATTCTATTTCGTCAAAAGATTCTTTATTTGCATGATTTCTCAAGCCTCCATGAGGTATTATTATTGAATCAAATTTAGACCCATCGGTACCTAAATTATAGTTAAATTTTTCTGCATTTTCATCATATTCTATTGCTGTAACGGTAGCAGCATCTCCAAATAAAGGATAAGTTGTTTTGTCTTTATAATTACAAGAAACCAAAGAAATGTCACCGACCATCAACAATCCTTTTTTGAATCCGCCAGATGAAATCATACTATTTATAACCGAAAGTCCATATACATAACCGGAACAACCTAATCCAATATCAAGTGCAACAGCTGATTTTTCTAATCCCAATCTGTCTTGTAAAATACATGCGGTTGAGGGTAAAAAATAGTCTTTGGACTGAGATACAAAAATTAATATATCAATTTCTTTTTTATCCCATTTTAAATCAGATATAAGCACTTTAGCCGCTTCAAAACACAAATCAGAAGTTGCAATATGTTTGGGAGCTCTTCTTTTCTTTTCAACTCCAATTGTTTTAATTAGCATCTTTCTTTCAGATTCAGAAAGGTGTTCGTAGTCCCAATTTGAGATTTCTTCTTTTGGGACTGCTGCAGCAATTCCTTTAATTGTAGTATGGAGTGTAGAAAAAAAAGCCATTATTGTTCTTTTCGACTTTTTATTAAATTGTATAGCTCTTGAATGGTGCTCATTTGCCTTAAATCATTTCCGGTTATAGTAACACCAAATTCAGAATCAGCCATAGCAATAATAATAAGCCCATGCATTGAACTCCAGTCTTTAATACTACGAAATGAAGTATCTGGAGTAAGAATAAAATCACTTTCAATATCAAATTCGGAAGTTAATATTTTAATAAACTCTTTTATATCAATCATAATTGGTATTAATTTACAGTTATTATAACTCCACCCCAAGAATATCCAATACCAAACCCACATAAGAGAAGTTTTGACTGGGGTGTTATTTTATTTGTTTCTAACATTTGCTTTAGTGCTATCGGTATTGATGCTGAAACCGTATTTCCAATATTACTAATATTATTAATAAATTTTTGTTCCGGTATTTTTATACGTTTTCGGATAAATTCAAGCATTTGAGCGTTGGCTTGATGAAGCACAAAATAATCAATTTTCTCAAATTCTGTTTTATTTTTTTCTAAAATTTGAGTTATCAATCCAGGTACTTTGCGGAGTGCAAATAAAAAAATTTGATGGCTGTTCATATACATCTTTCCTCTTCTTAATCCCCCGGGTATATGTTCGTATTGTTTGAGCCAATTGATATCGGCAGCATTTTTTGTTGCAGATCTTTCAACAAATAAATTTTTTTCTCCTTTTCCATCGGTTCCGAATACAAACTTTTCAATATCCCAGTTTAGGTACCCTTGTATTTTATTTTTAGAAATCAAGGTTGCAGCTGCAGCGTCAGAGAAAATTGCTCTTAAATCAATCTCTCCCGGATGCACAACTTTGGAAGGTGTGTCAGCAGTAATTAGAAGTATATTTTCATATTCTTCAGCCATAATTAAAGCCTTTGCAACACTTAACCCATAGATATACCCCGTACAACCATGAAGAATATCAATTGCTCCGCAATTTTCAGATAACCCTAAATCACTTTGCATAACGCAAGCAGTTGTTGGTCCTTTATAATCAAGAGCATCTGAAACAAAAATTATATAATCTATTTTTGATTTATCAAATTTCCATTCTTCAAATAATTTTTCAGCTGCTTTATTTCCTATATCCTTTGCAGTTTCTTCTATTTCAGCAGCAAATCGATTTTGAATACCACATTGTCTTATTATAATGTCACTTGTAATTTCATCAGGATTTGGGTTTTCCGAGTATTTATAATAGTCGGCAATAATCTCATCGTTTGAAAAAGATTTTTTTGGAAAATAATAACTTATGGCATTGAGGTAAATCAAAATTCAATTTTTTGTTAAAAATAATTCTTTGTATTTTATTTTAGTGAAGTTCATAAATAAAAAAAGAGGTTTGCACCTCTTTTTTTTTAAATTTGCTTTTAATCGTGTTATCTTACAAGTGTTATCGTTCCTTTTAAATCGTATTGAACATCATCTAAACCTTTTGCTTTTATGATATAATAATAGGTTCCATCAGAAGCGGGAGATCCACCAATTTTTCCATCCCATGATTTGTCTGGTGCGGTAATTTCAGCAACTTGTTTTCCCCAACGGTTAAAGATTACACAATTGAATTCTGAAATATGTTGATAGATAAATTCAAAAACATCATTTTTATCATCACCATTAGGTGTAAAAATATTAGGGACAGTAAGGAATGAAGTACCGTGAACTTCAATTGTTATTTGAGTTGTAGCTGAACATTGACCGTTAAATGAAGTTAATGTAACAGTGTATGAACCTTGTGTTTCATATATAATGGTTGCTGTACTGTTTGTGCTAGTATCTCCTAATGATTGTCCATTACCAAAATTCCAGTAGGAACTATCAGCTACTCCTGTATTTGTAAATGTTACCGTTAATGGCATTTGTCCTGAAGTTGGATTTGCAGATAAAACAACAGAAACAGTATATTCGTGAATATACACGCTTGAAGTAGATTGACATCCATTGGGTGAAATAGTTGTTAATGTGTAAGTTCCTCCTGAGTTAATTGTTGGAGTGAGGGTTGAGTCACCGGATACGATTTTTCCATCACTGGTTGACCAATAATAAATTGTTCCTGATGATGTCGTACCGGTTAAAACTAAACTTTCTCCTGTACATATAGTGTCTGCAGCTCCTGCATTAGCTCCAGGCTGAGTAAAGTCTGTAGAGACAGTTACCATGTCAGTTGCTACACAATTATTTGAAGTATTGGTTACAGTTAAAGTATAGGTTCCTGCACCATTTACTAGAGGAGAATTTGTATTAGAACCACTTACAATAGAACCTCCTGTCCAATTGTATGTAATTGTTGTACCAAAGGAAGAGGCTGTACCATCTAAATTAACCGTAGGTTGATTACAATTCAAAACCATATCATTCCCGGCATCAGCTGTAGGTTTTAATGTATCAACTGTTACAACAACAATATCCGAACTTACACAATTATTATTTGGATTTGTAACTGTAAGCGTATAGGTTCCTGATGAATTAACAAAAGCAGTGTTTGAAGTAGCTCCATTTACAATATTTCCATCATTTGTGCTCCACTGATAATTCATAGAAGGTGTTGAACCTGTACCATTTAAAGGAACTCCAGTCGTAATAGTTGTACAATTTAAAGATGTATCTGCGCCAGCTGCTGCATTTGGTAGAATGGTATCAATTGTAATTGTAATAAAGTCAGAATTCATACAACCGTTTAGACTATCATAAACTGTAAGTGTATAAACTCCGGGTACTGTAACAATACCTATAATGCTATCTGCAATTACATTTCCAAGAGAATCAGTCCATTGGTAAGAATATTGCACTCCTGATGAAGATCCAGTGCCATTTAACGTTATTGTATCAACAGTACAATTAATGGTTGCATTATTACCCGCATAAGCGATTGGTAAATTTCTATTGTCAGCAACTGTTATTGAATGAGCAGCCTGACATTGGTTAACTGTATCTTTTGCTATAAGCGTATATGTTCCAGGTGCATAAACAACAGGTGTTAAAGTTGAATCACCTGACACAAAAGAAGGTCCTGTCCAATAATAAAACAAGTTTGTACCGGAAACGAATCCACTCAATTGAATTGTATCTACTAAGCAAGTTAATGCTGTATCAGAGCCGGCGTTTGAAATTGGTAAGGAACTATCTTGGAAAATTTCAACAGTATCTGTACTAGAGCAGTTATTGCTGGTTACCGTAAGGATATATAATCCAGCCTGATTAACTTGTGGTGTCAGTGTTGTTTGTCCAGAAACAATATTTCCACCAATTGTTGACCAACTGTAAGTTCCGGATAAAGAACTACTTCCGTTTAAGGTGACAATTAAATTTTGACATGTGATAGTATCATTTAATCCAGCATTAACTACTGGATATACTATATCAAAGTTTATACAATTGGGTATAGCGTAATTTCCACACAAATCTTTTACACTGCTACTGTCATTTGTTAAACAAAAAGTATATGTTCCTGCATCAGAAATTGGAGGATTAACATCAATAGAAAAATATCTGTCTTGAGAAGCTCCATTTGCACAATTCACTCCTTGAACTGCAGTAACAGTATGAGAGCCGCTTGGACCTGTAAGAGTAAAATCAGAAGCCAACATTCCTGCACAAAGAACATTTTCTGTAAAAATAAAATCAATAGATGTTGTTCCACAATTAACAGCTCCGTTAACTGTTTGTATTGCCGGGGGGACATTATCGAAAATAGTAGCTGTTGAAGCTCCAAAATTTATGGTATATCCATTTAAAGATGTTGAATATTGACTAACATTAACTACATAAGTTTGACCTGCCTGAACAGCGATACAAGGATTATTCTGACCTCCTGAGAGTCCATTTGGACCGGTATTTCCAGACAATCCCGAATAGTTGCAACTAACTTCCAAAGCACTGTTGTTATAAATATCAGCGCATGAATTGCTGGTTAAATTATAAACAGCCCAGTCGTAGTCATCACTAGCTTGATTTGGAACTATTGTGAAACACACATTTCCTGCTGTTTGTGTTGTGAATGTGTACCAAACATCATTTTTTTCTCCTGATTTTAAACACGATGGAGTAGCATTTATTTCATTTAAAATATTTCCTGTTCCTTGATAAGCATTTGTTTCTGAGTATGTGTTTTGACAAACCGGAATTGCTCCTAAACAATCTTGAACAGTTGGTGGTGGTGCTGCTACAGGTGCTGTAATGTTTAAGTTATATGAAAAGCAGGTTGGGGAAAGCCATTTATCTACTACTAAATAATAAGTAACGCCAGAGGTTACGAAAATATTTGTTAATGATTGGTTTCCTGTAGAAGAAGTTGAATTTGCAACACAAGTACCCCCTGTAGGACAACCTTGATATAAAAAGATTCCTACCCAACTAGATGAAGATGTAAGGGTTATTGTTATCAATCCTGAAGAAGTTGGTGTAAAGGCGTAAACAGTATTTTCGCCATCAAGATAGATTCCGTTACCACAAACTATAGTATTATTACCTGTATAAGTATTTCCCATACCGCAAGTTGACTGATTTGATGCAGAAAATGGTAATGTTATTGGCGAAGCTGCTGCTCCTGCACATGTTCCTGAACCTTGTGAATACGTTTTTGCTACTAAAATTCCAATACCAATAAATAGGGCAATTAACTTTTTCATTCTTGATTAATTTTTAAACGATTTTTGTTCTAATTCAACTTTAATTTCAGCAAGTTTCTTTATTATAATTTCCGCTGAAACATTTTTAGAAGTTATAATGTAAGCGTTAGTTCTATCTGGATAAAACAACTCAACGTCTTTTATTCCGTCAACTTTTCGTAAGGTAGAAATAATTAGCTCTGCAGTGTTTACAGATTCAATTTGTGTAAAAATTACTTCAATTCTATTTAACCCATTTGGCATTTTTTCAACACTACTAAACTCTTGAGCTTGAGATGTGTAGAAAATTCCTACAAAACAAACTAACATTATCAACTTTAGAAACTCATTCATTTTTTATAACTATTTAATTTTTAATGCTTTAATTGAAAAATCGTTGCAAATTTAAGAAAAGACTCATTTATATACCTATAAGTTGCATAGCTATTTGTTAATTTATAAACAATTAATAAGCAAATATTGTATTCTCGTAATTTTGATTCATGGAATATTTGAATCAATTGAATCAATCGCAACGCATGGCGGTTGAAGCTACTGAGGGTCCTGTGATGGTAATTGCAGGAGCAGGCTCAGGCAAAACTAAAGTACTCACAAACAGAATTGCCCATATAATCAATAAAGGAGTTGACCCATTTAACATTTTAGCTCTTACATTTACCAACAAAGCTGCTAAAGAAATGAAGGGAAGGATTGAAAAAATAATAAACTCTACCGAATCTCGGAATATTTGGATGGGAACATTCCACTCGGTTTTTGCTAAAATTTTACGTTCCGAAGCTGAAAAAATAGGCTATCCTAATAATTTTACAATTTATGACACACAAGATGCCAAAAACTTAATTAAAGCAATACTCAAGGAACAAGGTTTGGACGATAAAATATATAAACCGAGTCTTGTTTTAAACAGAATCTCAGCAGCAAAAAACAATTTGATTTCTCCGTTGGCATATTTAAACGACACAACAGTACAAAATGAAGATACTCAATCGGCAAAACCTAAGTTGGGATTAATTTATCAAATTTATTGTGACCGTTGTTTTAAAGCTGGTGCTATGGATTTTGATGATTTGTTGTATAAAACCAATGTTTTACTGAGAGATTATCCGAAGGTTTTAGAGAAATACCAAAATCAGTTTAAATATATTTTGGTTGATGAGTATCAAGACACAAATTTCTCTCAATATTTAATTATTAGAAAATTGGGAGCTGCAAACCTAAATATTTGTGTTGTTGGTGATGATTCTCAAAGTATCTATGCTTTTAGAGGAGCGAATATTCAAAATATTTTCAATTTTAAAAATGACTATTCAAATGTCAAAACATTTAAATTAGAACAAAACTATCGATCTACTCAAAACATTGTAAACGCGGCAAACAGTCTTATCAAGCATAACAAAGAGAAGATAGATAAAACTGTTTTCACTAATAATGAAATTGGTAATAAAATAAAAATATACAGAGCAGGGTCGGATAATGATGAAGGAAATACGATTGCCAACTTAATTTTTGATACCCAGTTAACAAATCAAGCAAAAAACCATGAATTTGCAATTCTATATAGAACAAATGCTCAATCTAGAGCTATGGAAGAAGCTCTAAGAAAGAAAAATATTCCTTATAAAATTCACGGTGGATTATCCTTTTATCAACGCAAAGAAGTAAAAGATTTATTGGCTTATTTTAGATTGGTTATAAACCCTAAAGACGATGAAGCTTTGCTAAGAATTATTAATTATCCCGCCAGGGGAATTGGAGATACTACACTAGAAAAAATAGTTAGTGTAGCCAACAACCACAATCTTTCAAACTGGGAAATTATTTCAAATTTAAACAAATACAATGTAGGCTTAAACAGTGGAACTCAATCTAAGATTGGAGATTTTGTTTTACTTATTTCTGGATTTTCAAATTTACTCCAAACCAAAAATGCTTATGATTTAGCTCACGAAATTGCAGCAACATCAGGATTATTAAAAGATTTATACAGCGATAGAACTCCGGAAGGCATAAGCAGATACGAAAACATACAAGAACTTTTGAACGGAATTAAAGAATTTACTGAAGAAGAAAACGAGTTGGAAGAAGACATCACCCCACACGGATTGCCTGAATTTTTACAGAACGTTGCATTGCTAACCGACGCTGACAATGAAAAAGAAGAAGACCATAATAAAGTATCTCTGATGACAATACATGCATCTAAAGGGCTTGAGTTTCCGTATGTTTACATAGTAGGTTTGGAAGAAAATTTATTTCCTTCACAGCTATCAATAACAAATAGAAAAGATCTCGAAGAAGAACGTCGATTATTTTACGTTGCAATTACCAGAGCAGAAAAAGAATTAGTATTTTCATTTGCATCAAGCAGATACAAATGGGGAAATGTTACCTTTTGTGAACCCAGTCGATTTATTGATGAAGTTGATAAGGACTTTTTAGAATTTATGTACAGCAATAGCACAGAAAAGCAGACAAATAACGAATTTGAATTTTCAAGAAATAAATACTTTTCTAAATCTAAAGAAATAAATTTTTCAAATTCTAAACAAATAAAAGAGCAAACCCCACTTCAAACTCCTCAACAAATATTGCCAAAGAATTTAAAAAAAATAGCTCCTTCTGCCGGAATTTCACTTCCAATGACAACAGAATTAGTAAGCGGAATGCGAATTTCTCACGAAAAATTTGGAAACGGTGTGATTGAAGAGCTGGAAGATGGAAAAGCTACCATAAATTTTGATGCAGCAGGAAAAAAAGTTTTACTGCTAAAATTTGCCAAGCTAACCATTTTAAATTAATAATTACATTTGACACAACCTTACAAAACAAAGTCTATTTAAAATTGACAGTTATGAATGACAAAAGTAAAGACTACAACACCAGCCGACCAAAAATGATTATTCCGGAATATGGAAGAAACATTCAAAAAATGGTTGAACACGCAATTAGTGTAGAAGATAGGGCAGAAAGAAACAAAGTGGCTCAAACCATTATCACTGTAATGGGGCAACTAAACCCACACCTGAGAGATATTGTAGATTTTAAACATAAACTTTGGGATCATTTGTTTATTATCTCTGATTTTAAATTAGATGTTGACTCACCCTATCCAATTCCTGATAAAGATATTATTTTTAAAAAACCAGAACCTCTAAATTACCCTCAAAGCAATATTAGATTCAAACACTACGGAAAAAATGTAGAAGAATTTATAAAGGAAGCTATCAAAATGAATGATGGTGATGAGAAGAAAACACTCGTTAGATATATTGCCAACTTAATGAAAAAATCATACCTCACTTGGAACAGAGAGTCTGTTGACGATGATCTTATAATGTCTGATTTAAAATTATTATCCAAAGGGCAGTTGAGAATTGATGATTCATTCAAACTAGAGCAAACAAATGATATATTAGCAATGAATACCAAAAAGAAAAACAACAATCACAAAAATAAAAACCACAAAAACAATAAGAATTTTCAAAAAAAACGTAGATTCTAATGGGTACCTTCAAAATCAAAGGCGGAAATCGCTTAAACGGTGAACTAACACCTCAAGGAGCAAAAAACGAAGCTTTACAAGTAGTTTGTGCCGTTCTTCTAACACCGGAAAAAGTTACATTGCACAATCTTCCAGACATCAGAGATGTTAATTTTCTTATTGATTTGTTGGAAGAATTAGGCGTCAAAATTGATCGCAAAAAGAATGGAACAGTTCATTTTACATCAGATAATATCAACCTAGAATATTTACTCAGCGAACAATTCAAAAAAAGAGCAGCCTCTTTGCGAGGTTCTATAATGATAATGGGTCCACTATTAGCCCGTTTCAAGAAAGCATACATGCCTAAACCGGGTGGCGATAAAATTGGAGCCAGACCATTGGACACACACTTTTTGGGGTTTGAAAAACTTGGAGCGACATACAGTTATGACTCGAAAGATGGTTTTTATACACTAAAAGCAGATAACCTAACTGGAAAATATATATTACTTGATGAACCTTCCGTTACAGGAACTGCAAATATTGTCATGACGGCAGTAATGGCTAAAGGTAAAACCACTATTTACAATGCAGCATGTGAGCCTTATCTCCAACAGTTATGTAATATGTTGAATAGCATGGGAGCGAAAATTACAGGAATTGGGTCAAACCTACTTCAAATTGAAGGAGTTAGTGAGATGAATGGATGTAGCCACACCCTTCTTCCCGATTTCATTGAAGTTGGTTCATTTATTGGTTTAGCTGCAATGACACAATCAAACATTGTAATTAAAAATTGCCGTGTGGATATGTTGGGAAGAATACCTGAAACTTTTATGCGACTAGGAATTGATTTATCTATTAAAGGTGATGATATTCATATTCCCTCACAAAAACATTACGAAATCCAGCGAATGATTGATGGTTCAATACCAACAATATACGACGCTCCGTGGCCAGGCTTTACACCAGACCTATTAAGTATAGTGTTGGTTACATCAATTCAAGCCAGCGGGACAGTTTTAATCCACCAAAAAATGTTTGACAGCCGATTGTTTTTTATAGACCGGTTGAAAGATATGGGGGCACAAATAATATTATGTGACCCACATAGAGCGACAGTCATCGGACTGAATAGAAGTACAAGTTTAAAAGCTACAAAAATGTCATCTCCCGATATCAGAGCTGGAGTTGCACTTTTAATAGCAGCTCTTTCAGCAGAAGGAACAAGCACTATTTCTAACATTGAACAAATTGACAGAGGCTATCAAAACATTGATACTCGACTAAACTCAATTGGTGCAGATATTCAACGAATTGATTAAACTTTATGGCACAATTTTAGATAAAAAAAACAAAAAAATAAACTATGAAAACCCTTAAAAAATTTAAAGCAACATTAATTATCTCAGCAATAGTTCTGATTTCTGCCGGATTTATTTATAACAAACAAGCTGGTCCTGAAATAGGAGTTAAAGCCGCTGAATTGGCATATAAAAATCCTGATGGAAAAGTAATTGCGCTATCTTCATTAAAAGGAAAATTGGTTTTAATTGACTTTTGGGCATCTTGGTGTGGGCCATGCAGAAGAGAAAACCCGACTGTTGTGGCTGCATATCACAAGTACAAAGACAAAGCATTTACAAATGGAAAAGGATTTACTATTTACAGTTATTCTTTAGACCAAGATATAAATCGTTGGAAAGCAGCTATTACACAAGATAAATTAGATTGGCCTTATCATGTTAGCGATTTGAAAGGCTGGCAAGCCGAAGGTGCAGCAAAATATGGGGTCAATTCTATTCCAATGAATTATTTAGTTGATGGAAAAGGTAACATCATTGCAAAAAATTTGAGAGGTGCTACTTTAGAGGCTGCACTTGAAAAGTATTTGAAAAAATAACTTTATTGTCTTTTCACTAAAAAACGGTAGAAAATGAATTTTTCTGCCGTTTTTTCATTTTATCTCAATTTAAATTGAATTTTTATGACAATGTGGCTCTGTTTAAATCAATGGTAGTATCTTTGCAACCTTTAGAAAAAAAATCAGACATGGAAAAGCACGAACAATTTGAAAAAGAAGAAAATAAAAATTTTCATGAAGAAGTGAATACAAAAAACGAAATTGATTCAGAAGAAAACGAGCAAAAAGAAGAAAAACCTACCCCTTCAGAAGATGAAAAAAAACAGGAGGAAAGCGACCGCTATTTCAGATTATACTCTGAATTTGAAAACTTTAGAAAACGAACACAAAAAGAGAAATTAGATTTATATAAAACCGCCGGAGAAGAAATTTTATCAGCATTATTGCCTATTGTAGATGATTTTGAACGAGCTATAAAAGCAAATCAAACCATTGAAGATATAAATTCAATAAAAGAAGGCTTCAGTTTAATTCATGAAAAATTATTTAAAACCTTAAAACAAAAAGGACTGGAAGCAATTCAAAATTCAGTAGGAGAAAAATTAAATATCGAATTGCACGAAGCAATAACACAAATTCCGGCACCAACAGAAGAACAAAAGGGGCTAATTATTGATGAATTAGAAAAAGGATATTTGCTTAACGGAAAAGTAATACGATTTACAAAAGTTGTTGTAGGATTTTAATCATCAAAAAAAATGAGCAAAAGAGATTATTACGAAGTATTAGGTGTTTCAAAAAACGCTTCAGAGGCTGAAATTAAAAAAGCCTACAGACAATTGGCTATAAAATATCATCCGGATAAAAATCCAGACGATAAAACTGCAGAAGACAAGTTTAAAGAAGCTGCCGAAGCGTATGAGGTATTAAGTAATCCAGAAAAAAAACAACGATACGACCAATTTGGACACTCCGGCATGGGTAATAGCGGTGGTTTTGGTGGTGGTGGTATGAATATGGAAGATATTTTCTCACAGTTTGGAGATATTTTTGGAGGAGCTTTCGGTGGCGGATTTGGAGGCTCTAGAGGTGGTGGGAGACGTGTACGCAAAGGAACTAACCTTAGAATAAAGGTAAAACTTACATTAGAAGATATCATTAATGGAGTTCAAAAAAACATCAAGGTCAACAAACTAGTAAATGCAGAAGGAGTTACATTAAAAACCTGTACGTCATGCAAAGGAAGTGGGCAAGTTACACGTATAGCCAATACTATTTTAGGACAAATGCAAACATCATCGCCATGCAGTGCTTGTGGTGGAGATGGAAAAATGATTGATAAAAAACCGGCAAATTCAGATAATGACGGGTTAATAAGAAAAGAAGAGTTAATAACCATTGATGTGCCAGCGGGTGTAGAAGATGGTATGCAACTTTCCGTAACAGGTAAAGGAAACGCAGGTCCAAAAGATGGTATTCCTGGAGATTTAATTGTTCTGATAGAAGAAGTTGAACACGACAAAATTAAAAGAGACGGGACAAATCTTTTATACGAACACTATTTAAGTTTTTGCGATGCTGCCTTAGGTACTTCTGCAGAAATCCCAGTTGTAAACGGAAAAGTAAAAATTACCATTGATCCAGGTACCCAAAGCGGGAAAATTTTAAGATTAAAAGGAAAGGGGGTACCAAATATTCATGGCTACGGAACAGGCGATTTTTTAATTTACCTCAACGTTTGGACTCCACAAAAAATGTCTAAAGAAGAAAAAGAACTAATAGAAAAACTTAAATCATCAGAAAACTTTAAACCAAACCCAACAAACAAAGACAAAAGTTTTCTGGACAGAATGAAAGATTATTTCAATTAAACCAAATTAATAGTAATCTCTAAGATTGGTGTATCTTTAACACATGATTTACAAAAGCATATCCGAATGTGTTTCAGATTTAGAAAAACATGGGCATTTAATACGAATCAAAGAAGAAGTTGACCCTGATTTAGAAATGGCTGCCATTCATCTTCGTGTTTTTGAAAAAAAAGGACCAGCTATTCTTTTTGAAAATATCAAAGGCTGTAAATTTCAGGCAGTTTCTAACCTATTTGGAACTTTAGAACGGAGCAAATTTATTTTTCGACATACTTTTGATAAAGTCCAAAAACTAATTGACCTTAAAAATAACCCAATCAAAGGAATTAAGTCGCCCTATAAAAATTTTTCAACCGGATTATTAGCGTTAAAATCAATACCTAAAAAAGTAAATTATGGTCCAATTTTATTTGAAGAAACAACCATTAACCAATTGCCTCTAATTAAGTGTTGGGAAAAAGATGGTGGAGCTTTTATTACCCTGCCACAGGTTTTTTCACTTGATCCAGCCAACACTTCAATTTTTAGCTCAAATTTAGGAATGTATCGTGTCCAGTTAACCGGAAACGATTATGAAATCAATAAGGAAATTGGAATCCATTATCAAATTCACAGAGGAATTGGAATCCATCAAAACAAGGCGAATCAACTGGGCAAACCCCTCAAAGTTAGTATATTTATAGGAGGCTCACCGGCTCATATTCTCTCTGCAGTAATGCCCTTGCCTGAAGGTTTGTCAGAATTGACTTTTGCAGGAGCGTTAGCCGGTCGTCGTTTTCGCTATATAGAAAAAGATGGGTATATTCTTTCAGCAGATGCTGATTTTGTAATTACAGGAGAAATTTTTCCGAACGAAACAAAACCCGAAGGACCCTTTGGCGACCACTTGGGCTATTATAGCCTTACCCATGAATTTCCAGTAATGAAAGTAAACAAAGTTTATCACCGAAAAAATGCCATTTGGTCATTTACAGTTGTTGGTCGTCCACCTCAAGAAGATTCACAATTTGGTGCTCTTATTCATGAATTAAGTGGAAGTTCTATTCCTAAAGAAATTCCGGGATTACATGAAGTAAATGCAGTTGACGCAGCAGGAGTTCATCCTCTCCTTTTAGCAATTGGAAGCGAAAGATACTCACCATACCAACAACTTAAACAGCCTCAGGAATTATTAACCATAGCTAATCATATATTAGGCTTTGGGCAGTTGAGCCTTGCTAAATATTTATTTATTGCAAACAAAGAAGACAACCCACAACTCAGCACAAATAAAATAGAGGAATTTTTTATCCATATCTTAGAGCGAGTGGATTGGAAAAGAGATCTCCATTTTTATACAAATACAACTATTGATACGCTCGATTACAGTGGCAACTCAATCAATCAAGGCTCAAAAGTTGTTATTGCTGCTATTGGTGAGAAAAAAAGAGAATTAATTACTCATTCTCCAATTGAAAACGGGAAGTTAATAATACCAGGTGTAATAGCTCTAGATTTTGAATCTTTCACCACACACGAAAATGCAGCACAGGAACTCGAAACCCTCAACTCTCATCTCTCAACTCTCAACTTAGAAGGTTTGCTACTCATCATATTAGTTGAAAATGCTAACTTAATAAGCCAAACATTAAACAACTTTTTATGGGTAACTTTTACCAGAAGTAATCCGGCAAACGATATTTATGGAATAAACAGTTTTACTAAAAATAAACATTGGGGATGTGAAGGTCCACTAATTATTGATGCTAGAATAAAACCACACCACGCTCCACCACTCGTTAAAAATCCTGAAATTGAAAAACGAGTTGATAAGCTGGGAGAGAAAGGCAGTTCGCTTATGGTATTATCTAATACTTAATTATTTTCTTTACTAGCGTATTTTTCTCTGTTGTCAAGTGTAAAATATAAACTCCATTACTCTCTCTCATTTAATTAACGGCTGCTAAAGTTTATCTATGTTAACTAAATTCGCTTATTTGATTTTTTTTTCTACCTTTGCACTCTAATTTTTTATAAACCAATATTTTATATTATGAAGAAAATTTTACTTTTAAATTTATTGATGTTTGCCGCTATTCTCACATCAAAATCTCAAACAGTTATAATTGCTGATAGTTTTGACACCTACAACAGTGGTGATTTTATCGCTCAAGTTGGAACTCCAAATTGGACTACTTGGAGCAATACTCCCGGTGGCGCAGAAGATGCTAAAATAACAAACACACAATCAAGCAGTCCCTCAAATTCATTATTTTTAGATAATGCAAATGACGATATTATCCTAAAATTAGGGAACAAAACAAGTGGTGCATTTAGTATTGAATTTAAATATTTTATACCTACAGGATTTGGAGGATATTTTAATATTCAACATTACCAAAACCCAGGTATCCAATGGGCAAATGAAGTTTATTTTGGTAACAACGGTGCCGGTCAATTAAAAGCAAATGGAGCTACAATCAATTTTTCTCATGCAAACAATGCTTGGGTAGATTTAAAAACCATAGTAGATATTGATAACGACACTACAGCATTTTATGTAAACGGCACACACATTCATACATGGCCATTTGCAACTCAAGCTAGCGGAGGCGCTGGACAAGCTCAATTAGGAAGTGTTAACTTCTATTGCGGGTCTATTTCAGGTCAAACTCCAAAATATTATGTAGATGATGTTACATTCACAGAATTAGTTCAACCTTTAGCTCCACCAACAATCAATGTAAATGTAACTGATATTTACACCAACGGTTTAGCACCTGAAACATTTAATATTACAAACAATGGTGACCAAGACTTAACGTATTATGCATACCCAACCTACCCTTTTGATGCAAATAATGTGTCAATTGCTCCAGTAATTTCTCAATTGACTTACGACCAAGGTTCAACAGCTAGTGGTGTGGGATATGCTTCTGATGTTACAGTTAAAGCAGCATCAAAATTTATTCCTACAAAATTAGCAGACGCTATTGGACAATCGATAAATTCTGTTGATGTAACTATTTGGGATACAGCTTCTAATTACTCATTATTGGTATATGATAGAGGTTCTTTCATTACACCAGGACCTGGAACATTATTGTACACAATACCATTCACAGTTTCTACAACATTTGAAACAGTTAATGTTGTAATACCAACTCCAATATATGTAGATGGAAAAGATTTGTGGATTGGTTACGTATGCGATGCTTTAGCAAACACCTATCCATTAGGCGTTGATGGGGGGCCAAGAATTGCTGATGTTAATTGGGTATCTACAGGTCCAGGATGGACTGGTTATGATGTTTCAATTGATGCTAACTTACAGATTTATGGAAATCTACAAGGAAACCCAATTGAAAAATGGTTAACAGTATCTCCTTCAACAGGAACAGTAACTCCATCACAATCACAACAAATTACTTTAACTTTTGATACAACTGGATTAGTTCCAGGAAACTATCTATCAGTTGTTGAGATTGGTTCAAACGACCCAACAAATGAATACACTCAAGTGAATGTTCATTTAACAGTTTCAACCAGCATTGATAAAGTAAATGAAAAAATTTCAGTGATGACCTATCCAAACCCAACTACAAGCAACATTAATGTTAAATCAGACAACACAATTGATTTTGTTTCTATCTATGGTTTAAATGGTCAAATCGTAAAAACAATTCAAGTTAATTCTACTTCAGCTGTAGTTGAAGTAAATCAATTAGCAAAAGGAACCTATGTAATGGAAATTAAAACAGGAAATAACATTACTAAAAGAAATGTTGTTATACAATAATCTTTCTTTAATTACAAAAAAAGGCGAGTCGATGACTCGCCTTTTTTTTGTTAAAAACAATTTAGAAAACGATTAAAACAAGCAATCAAATACAATTATATTTGTTGTTGGAGTTTAGATATGGAAAATTTTGTTGTATCAGCCAGAAAGTATAGACCAGCAACCTTTGATTCGGTAGTTGGTCAACATTCTATTACTTCTACTCTCAAAAATGCAATAAAAACAAATCATTTAGCTCAAGCATTTTTATTTTGTGGACCAAGGGGAGTTGGAAAAACCACATGTGCACGTATTCTTGCAAAATCTATCAATTGTTTTAACATAACAAATACTATTGAAGCTTGTAACGAATGTGATTCATGCAAATCTTTTAATGAGGGACAATCACTAAACATCTATGAATTAGATGCTGCGTCAAACAATTCAGTTGACGATATTCGAAATTTAGTTGACCAAGTTCGATTTGCACCTCAACTTGGAACCCATAAAGTTTATATCATTGACGAGGTTCACATGTTGTCTAATCAAGCATTTAATGCATTTTTAAAGACTTTAGAAGAACCACCAAAACACGCAATTTTCATTTTAGCAACCACTGAGAAACACAAAATTATTCCAACCATCCTTTCTCGCTGCCAAATTTTTGATTTTAACAGAATTCAAATCGAAGACATATCAGCACATTTAGCATCTATAGCTCAAAAAGAAGGTATCATTGCTGAGCCTGATGCTTTACATATTATTGCTCAAAAGGCTGACGGAGCTCTAAGAGATGCACTTTCTATTTTCGACCAAATTGTTAGCTTCTCTGGAAATAATATTACCTATCAACATGTTATTGAAAACCTTAATATACTTGACTACGACTATTATTTCAAAATTACAGATGAAATTTTGGAACACCATATTCATAATGCCCTGATTATTTATAACGAAATTTTACAAAAAGGGTTTGATGGACACAATTTTATTTACGGATTGTCAGAACACTTCAGAAATTTACTGGTTTGTCAAGACGCAATAACACTTTCATTACTGGAACACGGTGAGAACATAAAAGAAAAATATAAACAACAAGCATCGAAAAGTTCAACCCCTCAACTTGTTGACTTTCTTTCTATCATTTCTAAAGCAGATTCAACTTTTAAAAACAGTAAAAATCAACGATTAGTTGTAGAAATTATGCTAATGCAGTTGTGTTCAAAATCGAATGAACAGGAAAAAAAAAAGCCCTAATTTTTCTGCCCATTAACAATTCTAAAAAGAAACCCATTTCTAACAGCAACCAACAGTTAAATAACCAAAACACTGTATCCCCACAAAAGAACTTTGAGGAAAACAAACCAACGTCAATTGAAAAACCAGTCTTACTATCACCTAAAGTAGGTACTCCGTCACGAATTAAAGATAGTATTTCCATAACTGATTTAGTATCACAAAAGGATAAAAATCAAAATTCTAATGAGGGAATCTCTGAGAACTTACCCAATGAAGATTTTTCTAAAGAACAATTTGAAATCAAGTGGAAAATATACAAAGACAAATTAAACGAAGAAGGAAAAACCAACATGGCATTTGCTTTTCAAAAATTTCCTGAAATAGAAGGTTCAACACTAATCATGAGCATTGAAAATAAAACATTAGAAAAGGAAGTGTTAGAATCCAAACAACAAATACTTGATTTTTTAAGAAGAGAATTAAAAAATTATTCCCTCAATCTCATCACCAAAATCAATACCTCAACAGACTCAAAAAAAGCCTATACCCCTAGTGAAAAATTCATAAAAATGAGCGAAAAAAATCCCAATTTAAAACTATTGGCAGAAACATTTCAAATGGATATTGGCTATCCAAAACAGCAGTAATTAACTCAAAAAAAGAATTAATTTCGCAAAAAATCACCACTAATGAAAAGAATAAAAATTATTGATTTAATAGCAAAACCAACAATCGGAAGTGAAGTAACAATTAAAGGTTGGGTTAGAACATTTAGAAGTAATCGGTTTATTGCAATTAATGACGGATCAACCATCAACAACATTCAAGCAGTTGTTGATTACGAGAAAATTGAAGAATCGCTTTTAAAAAGAATTACCACAGGATCATCAATTTCAGTATTCGGAAAAGTAATAGAGTCTCAAGGGAAAGGTCAATCTATCGAAATTGAAGTAAAATCATTTGAAATATTAGGAGATGCAAACCCCGAAGAATTTCCTTTACAACCGAAAAAACATTCGTTGGAATTTTTAAGAGAAATTGCCCATTTACGATTTAGAACAAACACTTTTGGAGCTATTTCCAGAGTTCGTCATTCAATGATTTTTGCTATACATAAATTTTTTAATGATAAAGGATTCTTCAATATTCATACACCCATAATAACAGGTTCAGATGCTGAGGGTGCTGGAGAAATGTTTAGAGTTACAACGCTAAACCTTAACAAGTTACCAAAAACTGATACAGGAAATATTGATTTTAAAGAAGATTTTTTTGGAAAAGAAACCAATCTTACCGTTTCTGGTCAACTTGAGGCTGAACTTGCAGCTTTAGCCTTAGGACAAGTTTATACTTTTGGACCAACTTTTAGAGCTGAAAATTCAAATACAACAAGGCACTTGGCAGAATTTTGGATGATTGAGCCAGAAGTAGCATTTAACGACCTTAATGACAATATGGATTTAGCAGAAGAAATGCTAAAATATTGTGTAAAATATGCCTTAGATAACTGTACAGAAGATATAAATTTCTTGGCAGCTCGCCTTGAAGATGAAGATAAATCAAAACCGAAAGAGCAACGTTCACTTCCACTAATTGAAAAACTCAGATTTGTTGTAGAAAACGATTTTGTTAGACTCACATATACTGAAGCAATTGAAATATTAAAACGCTCAAAACCAAATCAAAACGGACAATTTAAATATCAAATTAAAGATTGGGGTGCAGATTTACAATCTGAACACGAAAGGTTTTTAGTAGAAAAAGAATTCAAAAAACCGGTAATTCTTACCGATTATCCATCTGAGATTAAAGCATTTTATATGCGTCAAAATGACGATAACAAAACGGTTAGAGCAATGGACATACTCTTTCCGGGTATTGGAGAAATTGTTGGAGGCTCTCAACGTGAGGAAAGAATGGAAATTTTAAAACAAAAAATTAAAAAATTCAATATCCCTGAAGAAAGTGTTTGGTGGTATTTAGAAACCAGAAAATTCGGTACGGTTCCTCATGCAGGTTTTGGGCTAGGATTTGAACGACTTATGCTTTTTGTAACCGGAATGACTAATATTCGAGATGTTATTCCTTTTCCTAGAACACCAAAAAACGCTGAATTTTAGAAGAATAATTTTTAAACTTTTCTTTTTAGTTCGAAATTTTTGCCCAAATAAACTTTTCTAACTTGTTCATCATTGGCTAAATCTTCAGCTGTTCCGGATTTAAGGATACTTCCTTCAAATAACAGATAAGCTCTATCAGTTATACTCAATGTTTCCTGAACGTTGTGGTCGGTAATTAAGATTCCTATATTTTTATCTTTGAGTTTAGCCACAATTCCTTGAATATCTTCAACGGCAATTGGGTCAACCCCTGCAAATGGTTCGTCAAGTAGTATAAAACTAGGGTTTGATGCCAAAGCTCTAGCAATTTCAGTTCTTCTTTTTTCTCCACCGGATAAGTTGTGTCCTAAATTTTTCCTAACGTGGTTTAAACTGAATTCATTTATTAATTCTTCGAGCCTAGACGCCTGCTCTTCTTTACTCATTGGCATCATTTCCAATATAGCTGAAATATTGTCTTCGACACTCAGTTTTCTAAAAACAGATACCTCTTGTGGAAGATAACCGATACCCATTTGTGCTCTTTTAAACATAGGGTAATCCGTAATTTCAGTTTCATCAAGAAAAACTTTTCCTGTGTTAGGTTTAATTAACCCAACAATCATATAAAAACTTGTTGTTTTCCCTGCCCCATTTGGACCAAGTAATCCAACTATTTCACCTTGTTTCACATCAAATGAAACTCCTTTAACAACTTCACGTTTACCGTATTGTTTTCTTATGTTTTCAGCTCTTAGAATCATTTATTGTTGTTTTCTTTTGCAATTCGTTGTGACACTAAAATACTAAATTCATATAAAATAATAAGCGGAAGCGACATTAAAATCTGACTCATTACGTCTGGAGGCGTTAATATTGCCGCGACAACTAATATAACAACAACAGCATGTTTTCTATATTTTCTCATAAATTCCGGGGTTACTAGCCCTACTTTTGAAAGGAAGTACACAACAAGAGGAAGTTGAAATACTAAGCCACAAGATAATGTTACTGTTGTTACTGTTGATATAAATGAGCCTAACATAACTTGATTTCGAACCAATTCGCTTACTTGGTATGTTCCCAAAAATTGTACTGAAAATGGTGAAATTAGAAAGTATCCAAAAAGAATACCTAATAAAAATAGGAATGATCCAACAAAAATCAACCTTCTTGCATATTTTCTTTCTTTTTCAGCTAATGCAGGGCTAACAAACCTCCACACCTCAAATAGAATATAGGGAAAAGCAACAATTAATCCACCAATCAATGATACCATAATATGCATGTTAAATTGTCCGCTCATGGTAATATTAATCAAATCAAAATCAATATCTCCCATACAAAACATTTCTCCCTTTCCTAATTGGTGAGATAAATCACACAACATTCTGTATGTCCAAAAGTTTGAATCCTTTTGTGCTAAAATGATTTCATCAAAAACGAAGTTTGGAAAAAGAAAAATTACAATTGCAAAAATCAGAACAGCAACTGCCGACCTAACCAAGTGCCATCTCAGCACATCTAAGTGCTGCAAAAACGACATTTCAGATTTATTTTTTCTTGAATCGGTCATATATAGGGCATAAAAGTACTCTAAAAAAATACTTTTTTCTTATTTAACCCTTAAACTCAATTATATTCTAATTTGGAACTAATAGTAACTTTCGTCTTTTATTAGTTTAATATCGTTTACGAATTGCTTTATTATTTGCTCGTCTTGTTTTTTACACACCATTAATACTTTGTCTGTTTCCACAACAATGTAATCTTTTAATCCTTGCAGTACAACCAATTTATCATTTGAAACATTTACTATGTTTCCAGAGGAGTCGTACATGAGAACAGAATGTCCGACAATTGCATTTTTATTTTCATCATGTGGCAAATGAGTATAGATAGAGCCCCATGTACCTAAATCTGACCAGCCTATGTCTGCACTAATTACAAACACATTGCTAGATTTTTCCATAATTCCATAATCGATAGAAATATTTTTGGAAACAGAATACACTTTTTTAATAAAATTAGCTTCCTCAGTGGTATCCATCAGTTTTTTTCCTTCTTTAAAAAGCGAATTAACTTCGGGTAGAAGTTTATCAAATGCTTTTTCAATACTTTTTAAACTCCAAACAAACATTCCGGAGTTCCAGCAAAACTCACCGCTGGCAATAAATTGTTCAGCAAGTTCCAAATTCGGCTTCTCGGTGAATGTTTTTACCTTTTTAATTTTTTCGTCAGGTGTCGAAAATGCATTGTCAAACTGGATATATCCATAGCCGGTATCGGGTCTGCTTGGTGTAATTCCAAGTGTAACTAAGCAATCGTTGGTTTCTGTATAACTCAACGCTAAATTTATTACTCGAATAAATTCGTCTTCTTTTAAAATCAAATGGTCGGCTGGTGCAACAATAATATTGGCGTTTGGATTTTTTAAAGCAATTTTCTGATTTGCGTATGCAATGCAAGGAGCTGTATTTTTTCGGGAAGGCTCACATAAAATTTGCTCAGGATACAATCCGGGCAATTGTTTATTTACTAAATCCTTGTATGATTCATTTGTAACAATAAGTATGTTTTGCGGAGGACAAATTTTTTTAAATCTATTAAATGTTTGCTGTAGCAGTGTTTCTCCTGTGCCGAGAATATCAAGGAATTGTTTTGGGTATGAAGTCCTACTCATAGGCCAAAAGCGACTACCTATGCCTCCAGCCATAATCACACAATAGTAATTGGGATTTAACATGTTATTTTAATTTTATTAATGCTGATTTAAGTTGAGCAAACAAAGCATCTATTTCAGACAATACTGAAGTTCCTACTGAAATTCTATACCATGTAGAGTCTTTTGAAGCCCCAAATGCATTGAATGGAACTATTGCAATTTTAGCCTCGTCTAACAAATATGCAGTAACATCAGCTGTTGTTGCTAATATTTTTCCCTCTGAAGTGGTTTTTCCAATGAGGTTAAAACTTACAGTTAAATATATTGCGGCTTCAGGTGCAATTACGTCAACCTGAAAACCCTGATTTTTTATTTCTTTTAATCCATTATAAAAGGCTACCAATCGTTGATTTACCTCATTTTTAAATGCGGTTAAATATGTATCAACAGCGCTTTCATTCATTAAATATTTTGCTGTAGCAACTTGCTCTGCCTTTGGAGACCACGCACCAACATGACTTAAAATGGATTTCATTTTGTCAATAATTCGTTGAGGACCAAAAGCCCAACCTACTCGCACTCCTGTAGCTGCAAATGATTTTGAAATTCCATCGATAAATATTGTGTAGTCTTTCATTTCAGGACAAAGCGAAACCGGATCAACATGGACTGTATTCCCGAATGTTAATGTCCAATATATTTGATCATACAACAAATACAGCGGTTTTTTTGATGCTCCCCTTCTTTTGTTTTCCTCTAATACCATCTCGCAAATTTCTCTAAGCCCTTCAGAAGTAAATGTTGTCCCTGTAGGGTTTAAAGGAGAACAAACTGCCAATAAGGTAGCTTCGCTTATATATGGTTTTAACTCAGCTGCTGTGGGCATAAATTTATTTTCAGGCGTTGTTTCAACAAAAATTTGTTGACCTCTTGATAGATGTGTATAGTGATTATTATTCCATGAAGGAACAGGAAATAAAACTTTGTCTTGTGGATCTATTATGGTTTGATAAACAGCATAAATTAAAGGTCTTGCTCCACCTGAAATTAAAATTTGATTTGCTGAATAATCAAGCCCTGCTCTATTTTTTAAAAATTTTGATACAGCGTCTCTGAGTTCTTGGATTCCATTTGCTGGTGGATAATTTGTTTCTCCATTTTGATAGGCATTAATAATTTCATTTTTTAACTCATTCGGTATTAGAAAAATTTTAGGATTAAAATCACCAATGGTTAAATTATAAATTTTCTCACCTTGATCCATTTTAGCCTTTACTTCACCAGCAAGTTTAATTATTTCAGAACCAATTAGGTTTTCAGCCATTTCTGAAACTTTATTATTAACTGAGGTTGTTTGAAATGATGTGCTCATAGTTGTATTTTTAACAATTACGCGAAATTAATAAAACTGATTTGCAGATTTAGATTTTTTATAAAAATTCCTTTTGGAGAAAAGTAGAATTTGCAATTAATAATTTTATAAACATTGCAAATATTCAACATTTAAGTTAAAATAAGGAAACCAAACGAAATAAAATTGTTAAAAATCTTTAGTTTTCTTATAATGCCTATAAACTATATAGCCGACAGAAACCAGTAATGCGTACGGAATAATCATAAGATATACAATGCCATCATTGATTCCATTAGCTAATGACGAATCATTTTCAATGACAGCCTTACACATTGCACATTGTGAAACAGCTGATTTGAAAAACAGACTACATGTGAATAGAAATAGGTATTTTTTCATCTCAACCCGTTATTAGATTTGTTTTTTTTGTTCTATAACTGCTTGTTTTTTTCCTTTTAAAGGTACAACATCTTCTTTGTACAATATATCAATTGCATCAATCAACTGTTCTTTTACAACTTTATGAGTTGTTCCATCAAAATATCCTCTGATGTGAGCATTTTTATCAATTAAAATAAGCATATTGGAATGTAGAAAGCCTCCCGGTGCTATTGAATCTTTTTGAACACTTACAAAAAAACCTGAAAAAGCTACATTATAAATTGAATCTTTATTTCCAGTAACAAAGTGCCAAGATTTTGTGTCTGCATGAACCTTTTTAGCATAATCTGCCAATACAGATACTGAATCAGCTTCTGGGTTAACGGTTATGGAAAGAAAACGTAGGTTTTTGTTATCCTTAAATTTACTTTGAAGATAACCCATATTAGTTGTCATTTTAGGGCAAATAGAAGGACAGGAAACAAAGAAGAAATCTACCACATAAACATGACCTAAAAGATTATCGCGAGTAATTTTATTTCCATCTTGATTTATAAATTCAAAATAGGGAATTTGGTGGTATATAGTATCATATCCTCCTTTTTCATTACTAATTGTAGTTCTTGGACCAATAAATTCTAACCTATTAAAGTTATGTTTACTCGAATATAAAAAAAGATAAACTATAGAAGGCAGCAGAAGTATAGCAATTAGTATAGCTGCTTTTTTAATTTTTTTGCTCATAAATGGGTAGATAAATAAAAAGACCACAAAGTTATTGTGATCTTTTTAAATTCAATATCAAACTTTCAATTTAATACAACCAATTTGCAATCATATCGGAATATACGCCCTCGGTTAATACATGGTATGCTAAATATAAGGCATACACCACAAATGGTACAATTATTACATTTTTTAAAAATGTTACTTCATGTTTTAAATGCATATACTCGGAAACAATATAAAACGCTTTAAGTACAGTTAAAACAATAAATGTCATTTTTATAAAGCCCCAAGCTAATCCCATTTCTTTCCAGAAAATTCCTAAAAGCACTTCTACTGTAGTAATGAATAGCAGTACCCAAAAAATTAACCAAATTCTTTTTCTTACTTTTTTTCCTTCTTCTTCAGAATGGTGAACAGCATATTCATATACTTCTTGGTGATGATTATCGTGTGATGTGTGTTCTGAATGTCCCATAAATTTTTATTTTATAATTTTTTTAAATCAAGTAGAAGAATGTAAATACAAAAACCCAAACTAAATCAACAAAATGCCAATAAAGACCAACTTTTTCAACCATTTCATAATGACCTCTTTTTTGGTATGTTCCCATGATTACATTAAAAAATATTATGATATTTAAAACAACACCACTCAATACGTGTGTACCATGAAATCCTGTGATAAAGAAAAAGAAATCAGCAAATAATGGATGTCCGTATTCATTTCTTGTAAGATTTGCACCAAAAACTTCTTTTCCGTTCGCTAACAATTCTTTCATATTATCTCCGGTAACAGATATGTATTGTCCGGCATCTTTCCATGGTAATAATAATGTTTGCTTAGAATCATCAGCCCATCTGGCAATAACGCCCTTTGTCATTTCAACTGAGCCATCAGGCATTGTAAACGTTCCTTTTCCAAGCTCTATTGCACCTAACTCTGACCCGTGTATAAAATGACTCCACTCCCAAGCTTGTGAGCTTAAAAATATTGCACCGCCGACAATGGTTAACAGCATCCATATTGTAACTCCTTTCTTGTCCATTCGATGACCAGCCTCAACAGCCAAAACCATTGTAACAGAACTCATAATTAAAATAAAAGTCATTAATGCTACAAAGAGTAAAGGATGATTTCCATGCATAAATGGAAAATGTGTGAAAACATTTTCGGCAGTTGGCCACATCGAACCATAATAATGTCGATAGAAACCGTATGAGGCTAAAAAGCCTGTAAATGTTAATGCATCGGATACTAAGAAAAACCACATCATAAGCTTTCCATATCCTGCATTAAAAGGAGATTTGTTATTTCCCTCCCATGCTGAATTTTTATCTAATGAAACTGAACTTGACATATTTAATTAATTTTTAAGCAACGTATTTTAGAAACAAAAACAGATATATCCACAATCCACCAAGAAAATGCCAATATATTATACTTAACTCAACACCTAATGTATTTTCTTGATTGTATTTTTCTTTTAGTGATTTTATAGCAACAACAAGTACAGAAATTATTCCGGCTAGTAAATGCAAAACATGAAAGACTGTAACTAAATAGATAAAAGAACTTGCACTCGTGCTTTTAGAACCTGTTGCAAAAATTCCATTTGAATATAAATCTTTCCACCCGTAATATTGGCTTACAATAAACATTACACCCAGCACTAAGGTAATTATTGAAGCTAATTTTAACACATTAGAGTTTCCTTTACGAATAGAAAATAATCCATAATGAAAAATTAAACTACTTGCCACAATTATTAAAGTGCTTATAGTGAATGCAAAAGGCAAATCAAAACTAAACCATCTTGGCGAAGAACCTTTGCTTACAATTACAGCACTGGTCCACCCACCAAAAAGCATTACAATACTGACAATTGCAATCCAAAGAAGAGGTTTTGCTGTTTTCTTTTTAATATCTTCAGCAGTATCAAATTGGTTATTTATGGAAACTGAGGTCATTTAATTAATGTTTTTCGTTTTTTTCGTTTTGAAACAATGGAGTAGTTTGAGGAATAAAATCATTTCCGCCAACAAATTCACCACTTTCATCAACTTTACTGTAATCATAAGGCCATCTGTGAACTTCAGGTATTTCTCCCGGCCAGTTTCCATGAATATGTTCAACTGGAGTTGTCCACTCAAGCGAGTTGCTGTCCCAAGGATTTTGTGGAGCTTTTGGACCTCTAAGTGCACTATATAAAAAGTTGTATAAGAACAACAATTGTCCGAATGCAATTACAATTGCGAATGTACTTATCACAACATTAATATCAATCAAATTTTCAAATAGTGGAAATTCTGAATTTGTATAATATCTTCTTGGAACGCCTGCCAATCCGAGAAAATGCATTGGAAAAAACACGCCATAAGAACACACAATTGTTATCCAAAAATGAATGCTTCCAATCTTATTGTCCATCATTCTTCCAAATAATTTAGGGAACCAATGATATACGCCAGCAAACATTCCAAAAACAGCTGATAGTCCCATCACAATATGGAAGTGACCAACTACAAAATAGGTATCATGAACATTTATATCCAAAGCAGAATCTCCTAGAATCAAACCGGTTAATCCACCTGAAATAAATGTAGAAACTAAACCAATACTAAATAATGTAGCAGGTGAAAATTTAATATTCCCTTTCCAAAGCGTTGTTAGATAATTGAATACTTTAACAGCTGAAGGTATCGCAATTAATAGTGTTGTAAAGGTAAAAACTGCACCTAAAAAAGGATTCATTCCGGTTACAAACATGTGATGCCCCCAAACTATCGTTGATAAAAATGCAATTGCAAGCATCGAACCTATCATGGCTCTATAGCCAAATATTGGTTTTCTGGACATTGTAGAAATTATCTCAGAGGTTATTCCTAATGAAGGCAGTAACACAATGTAAACTTCAGGGTGTCCTAAAAACCAGAATAAGTGTTCAAATAATATAGGGCTACCGCCTGAATATTCTAATACTTGACCGCCAATAAAAATGTCTGACAAATAGAAACTTGTGCCAAAACTTCTATCAAATATCAAAAGAATTGCAGCAGAAAGTAACACAGGGAAGGATACTATACCAATTAATGCAGTAAACAAAAATGCCCAAACTGTTAAAGGCATTCTAGTCATTGTCATTCCCTTGGTTCTTAGATTTAAAATTGTTACAACATAATTTAAACTTCCTAGTAATGAAGAAATAATAAAGATTGCCATTGAAATTAACCACAATGTCATTCCTAATCCTGACCCAGGAATTGCTTGTGGCAAAGCACTCAATGGTGGATAAATTGTCCATCCTGCTGATGCTGCACCACCTTCAACACCAAGAGAAATTAACATAATAACACTTGATACAAAGAAAAACCAATACGAAAGCATATTTAAAAATCCGGAAGCCATATCTCTGGCTCCAATTTGAAGTGGAATTAATAAATTACTAAAAGTACCGCTCAATCCGGCAGTTAGTAAGAAAAATACCATAATCGTTCCATGCATTGTAACTAAAGCAAGGTATTTATCAGGAGCCATTACGCCGTTCTCTGCCCAAGAACCTAATAACTTATCAACTATCCAAAAACTCTCACCTGGCCAACCAAGTTGCAATCGAAAAAGTGTGGACATTATCATACCAATAAATCCCATAATAAATCCAGTTATTAAAAACTGTTTTGATATCATTTTATGGTCAGTACTGAAAATGTACTTAAATAAAAAATCTTGTTCGTGGTGATGATGTGTGCTCATTATATTGTTTTATTAAACTTAAATATCAATTAATTATTTTGAGAGAACTGTTTTTGAGATGACAACCATTTTTGATAATCTTCTTTTGTGTCAACTATAATATTCATTTGCATATTATAGTGAGCTGCTCCGCAAATTTTATTACACAATAATAAATAATCAAATTTGTCATTTTTTGTAATTTTTTTCATTTCTGCAGTTGTGATTATCGGCACAAAATTAAAATGTGTTTTAATTCCAGGTACACAATTCATTTGAGCTCTAAAATGAGGCATATATGCACTATGGATTACATCATTGGATCGAAAAATAAATTGCACAGGTACATTTACCGGAACATGGAATTCTCCTTTTACAATTATGTCATCGTTAGCGTTTTTATCGGTTGAATCTACACCCATAAAATTAGCTCCTTCAATAAAATTAACATTTGCCCTCCCTAATTTTCCATCAGCGCCTGCATATCTGGCTCCCCAAGAAAATTGCTGACCTACAACTTCTATTAAAACATGTTCCTTCTCAGGATTTACAGGTGTCATAATTTTATTCCAATTATTCAAACCATATAAAATCAATACAGTTAAAGCTAATGATGGCAAAAGAGTCCAAATCAACTCTAATTTATTGCTGTGTGCAAAAAATATTGCTTTTCTATTTTTATTAAAAGAGTATTTAAAAGCAAACCAAAAAAGTAAAATGTGAGTGATAATAAATACTGGTATAATCAAAGCCCATGTAACATTCATGAGATTGTCAATACCTACACCATGTTCTGAAGCCGAAATAGGCAACATATATTTTCCCCATTTCAAATATTGCCACGCAAAAAATGAAAAATAAAACACCAAAAATACAAGCATCAAAATTGCCTGCAATTTATTTTCCTTTTCACTAATATGATATACCTTTTCTCCTCTTGAAACTGCACTTAATTCGGCAATCTTTAAAATTTGTGCAACTGAAATTACAATTAACAATACAGTTACGCTAACTAAAATTATCATCATACAATTAAACTACTTATTGAGTTGTGTTTTTATGTTGTTAAACATATAATAAAAATCGAAGGTAAAGATTTTTTTAGAGATACCAAATTTTTACTCGAAAATTTTATGTTGAATAACTTATTCTATCATTTGTTCCAAAACCGAAAAATTCAGAATTTGTATTTTTCGAAGTTTGGTTTTAACGATATTATATTTGTTGAAAAATGATAAAATTCGAATCACATTTGCTGTGTTCATGCTTGATAAAGAAGCTAATTCTTTTCTTTTCAAATCTATAGCTAATGTTTTACCATCTGGCTCATAGCCGTAAAAATTTACAAGATCGATTAACGTATAAGCCAATCTTGATTCCATTTTTGTTTGAGTAAGAATGAGCATTCGTTCGTTTTGTTCAATTAGTCTTTTTGAAAAATAACTGATTATCTTATGTCCTAATTCAGGGACTTTGGAAATAACCTTGAATAGATTTTCTTTTTTTATAACACAAATTGAAACATCTTCTAAGGCAATCGCAGTGTTTGAATAGGGTGAAGTTGACATTAAGTTATCAAATCCAAGAAAATCAACAGGTTTATGAAGCCCGACGATAAATTCTTCTTCAATTTTTCCTCTTTTAACTAATTTTACTTTTCCTTGATTCAGGCAGTATAACCCTTTTGGTAGGGCTCCTTCTTTAAAAATAATATCTCCTTTATTGAAATATAATTTATTTCTGCCTTTATTTAATAATTCTAATTCTTTTTCTGATAAATCAGAAAATAATGAATAATTTACTTTTAAGCATCCGACACAATTACCCAAACATTTCTCCATAATCTATTTAAAAAAAAAGCCCATAATTTCTATGGGCTTCAAAATTATAAAAATATTTTAATTAGGTGTGTAAATGTTTACTTTCATCAAACATAGGGTGATTTTTAGGCATTAAAGGAGCTTTGGACAATGATTTAAGAGTAAATAAAATAAATAATCCTAAGAAAATTAAAAACATTCCAACTTCAATTGCTCCAAGACCTCCATCAGCATGCATGGTTCCTGGTAATACCATAATAAGAACATCTATCCAGTGACAAATAAAAAGTATGATTGCAACAGGCAATAAGAAAACAACATTTTTCTTAGAATCTCTAGACATTAACACAAAGAAAGGAAGTAAGAAATTAACTAAGAATGTACCGATATATAAAACTTTGTAGTCATTAAAACGATCGATATAATAAGTAACCTCTTCCGGTATATTTGAATACCATATCAACATAAATTGAGAAAACCACAAATATGCCCATAACATACTAATTGCAAAAACCCATTTCCCTAGGTCATGCAAATGGCTGTCATTAACTTCTTTCAACAATCCAAGAGATTTCAAATAAATTACCAAAAGTAGAACCACAAGTACTGATGAAATCCACATACCTGAAAATGCATACCAACCAAAAAGTGTACTAAACCAATGTACATCAATTGACATAATCCAATCCCAAGCAGAGGATGAAGAAGTGTAAGCAAAAAATGCTATAAACAATACTCCCATAATTATGCTTCTTTTATATACGGGATTACTTTCGCCATGATTAACAGATAATTTATCTTCTTCTAATGATTTTTTTCTGAACCAATTTGCAAAATACATCCACACAGCAAGGTATGCAATTGTTCTTCCCCAAAAGAAAGGTTGATTTAAATAAGCGGATTTGCCAGCAATTATTGCATCATAATGTTCACTCTGAGGATCCATAACTCCATCAGCCATCCAGTGATAAATATGATTCCAATGCATAGTTCCTCCAACAAAAACTAACAGTAAAGCCAAAGCTGAAATAGGCATAAAACTCATAGTAGCTTGAAAAAGACGTTGGGTTGTAACTCCCCATGCCATTTCTGAAACAAACTGTAATGCAACAAAAAATAAAGAAGCTATTGATATGGTAAAAAAGAAATAACCATTAACCAACAGATTTGCCCAGAGACGTTGGCTTGTATGACCATGTGAGGTTAGTAAACCAATTACAAATGAAGCGATACCAATTACAATTAGTAGTATGGTTACGATATTTGCCTTTTTAGATACTTGATATTCCATTTTAATATTTTTTAAATCGTCAAAAATTATTGTTGAGTAGCAACTTGAGCCGTTTGAACAGAATCAGTCGGAACCACAGATTTTATTTCATTCATGAATTTTGTTCTGATGTAGCTGATTATTAACCATCTTTCATGTTGATTTAATTGTGATGAATGTGACCCCATCAGCCCCTTTCCATAAGTAATGCTATGGAACATTTTTCCTTCGGCAATATCTAAACCTGGATTGAATTTAACCGGTAGTGGAGGAAATTTTTCTCTTTCTACTAAAATACCATCACCTTGTCCAGTTTTCCCGTGACACTGAATACAAAACATTCCATACAATTCTTCTCCTGCTTTTACGTCATTTTCATTTGATGCTAAAGGGTTTTTTAAAGTTTCTCCAGCTTTGATATATCCTTCTGGTGTATTTTCAAAAGAATATGGAACAAAACCACGAGGTATTGTGCCTTTAACAGGTGTTCTGGCAGACATTTTATCTGAAAATTCAGTATGAATCTTATCTTTTACTTCACCATAATCTACGTAAGCTTCAATAGATGGTGAACGATACATGTCTGGCATGTATTCAGGAGCTAGTCCATTTTTTTCTCTACAAGAAAAAAGTGTTATTACAACAAATGCTAAACCAAGTTTTGTAATATTCTTTTGATAATTATTTTTCATAAACAAATTACTATAATTATGCATTTTTCACATCAATCTCTAAAACACATGTTTCGTTGATTAATGCTTTTATATCTTCTTCTTTAACTGAATTATCAGAGGTGTGAATTTCCATTACAAATCTGTCATCTGTAGTTCTTGGATAAGGATTTCTCCCTTTAAATCCAGGTAATGTCCAGTTTCTGAGTAAATATGTAATAGCCATACCATGGGCTGCACATAATACTCCGAACTCAAATGTAATTGGAATAAATGCCGGTAAATTATCTATCAGTGTGAAATTAGGCTTTCCACCAATATTCAAAGGCCAATCCTGAATCATAAAATACCACATTCCTAACAAAGCCATTGCGACACCAAACATTCCATAAATGAAAGCTGCTATAGCTATTCTTGTTCTCTTTAATCCAATAACTGGATCTAATCCGTGAATTGGAAATGGAGAAAACACATCTCTAATATGAATTCCTTTTGCCACTAAATGTTTTGCACTTTCTAAGAGTACATAGTCATCGTCGTAAATTGCGTATATTTTTTTGTCTGACATGGTTTATTAATTAAATAAACAATTACTAAATAATTTTAACTTCTTTATTTTCTTTTAACCGGATGTAACTTATGAAATTCTTCATCCGACATATTTTTATATTTTTCACCTGATGATTTTAAAATTGTTTTCACCTCGTTGAAAGCAAGTACAGGGAAATATTTTAAGAATAACAAATAGAAAACAGAGAAAATACCAATTGTTCCAACATAAACACCTATGTCAACCCATGTTGGGTAGAACATAGACCAACTTGATGGGAGATAGTCTCTATGAACAGAAGTTACTATAATAACGAATCTCTCAAACCACATACCTATGTTTACTATTATAGACATAAAGAACGTGAATGCTAAGTTGGTTCTTAATTTTTTAGACCAGAATAAGTGTGGAGACACAACATTACATGTCATCATTGACCAATATGCCCAAGCATAAGGTCCAGAAAAACGATTTATAAATGCGTATGATTCGTATTCTACACCAGAATAATAAGAGATAAATAATTCTGTAAGGTATGCTACACCAACAATAGACCCGGTAACAATAATTACAAGATTCATGTATTCTATGTGCTTCACAGTTACATAATGTTCAAGTCGCATAGCTTTTCTAACTATTAACATCAACGTTTGAACCATTGCAAATCCTGAAAAAACAGCTCCAGCTACGAAATATGGAGGAAAAATGGTTGTATGCCAACCGGGAATTACAGAAGTAGCAAAGTCCATAGATACAATAGAGTGAACCGAGAATACAAGTGGTGTTGCTAAACCAGCTAAAACAAGAGATACTTCTTCAAATCTTTGCCAAGCTTTTGCGTTTCCAGTCCACCCAAAACTTAACAATGCATACATCAACTTTGGAACAGGTTTTTTAGCTCTATCTCGTATTGTTGCAAAGTCAGGAATAAGTCCAATATACCAAAAAACTAAAGAAACAGACATATATGTACTGATTGCAAATACGTCCCATAAAAGTGGTGAGTTAAAGTTAACCCACAAAGAACCAAATTCGTTTGGTAATGGTAATACCCAATATGCCATCCAAATTCTTCCCATGTGAATCATCGGAAAAGTAGCGGCCATAAAAACTGCGAAAATTGTCATCGCTTCGGCTGGTCGATTAATAGCCATTCTCCATTTTTGTCTAAATAGTAAGAGAACAGCAGAAATTAAAGTACCGGCATGACCAATACCTACCCACCAAACGAAGTTTGTAATATCCCAAGCCCAACCAACCGTATTGTTTAGACCCCAAGTTCCTATACCAACGCCAAGTAAGTATAAAATAGAACCCACTCCCCACAATGCTATGATTGTAGCTATGGTCATTAATATTTTCCACATTTTTGTAGGAGCATTCTCTATAGGATGCAACACGTCGTTAGTTATTTTACTATATGTAACGTCGTTACCTAAAATTAATGGTTCTCTTATTGCTGCTTCTTTATGCATTATTCTTAAATTTTAAAACAACTATTAAGCTTCGCTATTTTCGATATTTCTAACTTTTGTTTGATAATAGATATTCGGTTGTTGGCCAACTTCTTCTATAACTCGATATGATCTGTTATGGTTCATTCCTTCGGCAGCCTTACTTGTTTTATCATTCAAATCACCGAATGTGATAGCTTTTGTTGGACACGCAATTGAACATGCTGTTTGTATTGAGCCATCTACAACTTTATCGCCTGCTTTTTTTGCTTCCAATTTTCCTTCTTGGATACGTTGAACACACAAGCTACATTTTTCCATAACTCCTCTAGACCGTACTACTACATCTGGATTTAAAACCATACGTCCTAAATCGTCTTGGGCTGGATTGAACTCTGTAAATTTACTGTATGCTTTATAGTTATACCAGTTAAATCTTCTCACTTTGTAAGCACAGTTATTTGCACAATAACGTGTTCCTATACAACGGTTATAAGCCATCATATTTAATCCTTCATTACTGTGGGTAGTTGCAGCAACAGGACAAACTGTTTCACATCCGGCATGGTTACAATGTTGGCACATCATAGGTTGATGAACTACTAATGGATTGTCAGATGCTTGTTCCATCAAAGTATAAGCTGAAATTCCACCAACATTTTCTGCTAATTTTGTTTTCTCGTGGGTTTCTCCTATTTTACCAACTTCCTGATAATCACTAGCATAATACCTATCAATTCTCATCCAGTGCATTATTCTACCTCTTCTAACCTCATCTTTTCCGATAACCGCAATGTTATTTTCAGCTACGCATGAAGTTACACAAGCACTACAACCAATACATGTATTCAAATCAATTGATAATCCCCATCTGTGCCCAATATTTTCTACCGGCTGTGCTTCCCACAAATCAATCTCTTTTATATTTTTTTGAATCGATTTACCCTCTTCGTGAACAAGAAGCGTATGTGCAGGATTGTAATCGTCTTTATTTCCTTTTTTGTAAATATCAAGAACTGTTTCCCTTACAATTGAATCTCTTCCCATTATGGTTTGTTGGGTTTGAGTTGCAGCAATGTGATATCTATTTGATGTATCGGCAATTGTTGCAATTCCAAAATAACTTAATCCATTTTCTGTTAAAGAAACCAATGGATAAGCATTTTTACCAATAGGGTCTTTTAAATTTCCTACTTTTTTACCATATCCAAGGTATATACCAATTGTTCCTTTTGCTTGACCGGGTTGTGCAACTACTGGTAAATTTTCTAATGTTTTTCCATTCACTGTAACATTTACAACATTAGCTAACTCTTCTTGCCCTAATTTAGTGTTATACCCTCTAGAAATCATTTCAGCAGGATTCATAGCAACATAGTTGTCCCATGTTACTTTTGAAATTGGGTCTGGCATTTCTTGTAGCCAAGGATTATCAGCTCCTGAACCATCTCCAACAGCCATACTTTGAGTCAATTCAATTTCCAAATCACCACCTTTTATTGTTTTAACAGCATTATAAATACTATTTAAATCTCCAGTAAAAGTTAAAGTTTGAGATGAAACAAAAGGTATCTCTACGATTCCATCGTGCAGAGTTTTGTTCCAAAAATCAGAAAAAATAAGTTGAGCTGTTTGCAGTGTAAATATGTTTGCCTCCCAATAAGACTTCAAATAGTCATAATAAGAAGTTGAATTTCCTTTCCAAGTTAAAAAGCTTTCTTGAGCTTGTCTGGTGTTAAATAATTTTGTAATTGTAGGTTGTCCTAATGAATATTGACCTTCAATAGGATTTGCATCATTCCATGATTCTAATGCATGATTATCAGGACAAACATATTTACAAGCAGCAGCAGTATCGTTTAATTTTGTAGCAAATGAAACGGTTGTTTTAACTTTAGCTAAAGCAGCTTTAAAATCATCTCCTAAAGTAGAAACTGGATCAACACCATAGATGAACAATGCATCTACTTCTCCAGCTTTCATTTCTTTTATTAATTTCAATAATTCAGCATCATCACCAGCTTTAGTATTAGAATGGCGTACTAAATCTATTGTTTTTCCGTAGTTTCCAAGTAAATTGTTGATACCATTAACTAAAATTTGTACATTTTTATCGTTAGAACCACAAATTACAATTGATTCGCCAGCAGTTGCTTTTAAATCTTTAACAACAGCATCAACGTATGTATCATATTTTGTTGCTGCAGCAGAAATACCACCACCTAATTTATTTAAAATTTGAGCAACAACAGCTCCATATTCAGATGGCTTAACTGGAACTCTAACATCTGCGTTTGTTCCAGACAATGACATGTTTGCTTCAAACTGATAATGTTTAGACATCCAATCATTATCTGGTTTTCTTGTTTGAGCATAATCGTTAACATACATTAAAGCATCTAACCAGTTACCCATAAAGTCAGCACCAATACTTACTATTGTTTTAGCTTTCTTAAAATCATATGTAGGTATAGCAGCTTTTCCGAATGTATCTTTGTTTGCATTAATAATTCCTGAATAAGAAATTGGATTGTATGCTACAATTAAATCCTCACCTAATCTTCCTTTAACATTTCCTGCTTCATCCTTTACTTCTTTCCCTCCGAATTCTAACAACACACTTAATGTAGAAGGACTTATTATTGAATTTGTAAGAACTCTAACATTTTTAGCTGACGCTAATTCATTTTTGATTGCAGTATCAACAGTTTTCCAGTCTGAATCTTTACCATTAGCTAATGGATTCTTTAATCTGTTGTTATCATATAATGATAAAACTGATGAATTAATTCTTGCGTTAACTGCACCTTTGGTTAACGAAGACATTTCGTTTCCACTAATAAAAATCGGGCGTCCTTCACGAGTTTTTACAAGAATGGGAGCATAATCATTACCGTCAAAATAGGTAGATGCGTAATAATTTGCTAACCCGGGTGTAACTTCTTCTGGTTTATTTAAATAAGGAATTGCTTTGGTTATAGGGGTTTCACAAGCTGCTAATGAAGCTGCAGCAACTCCAAATCCTAAATATTTCAAAAAATCTCTTCTTGTTGTAGATGAGCTATCTAAAGTATCCTTATCAGCCAAAAATTCATCCACAGGGATATGTTCAGGAAACTCATTCCTTGCTGACTCTAAAAATTTAGCATCGTCATTGAGTTGTTCTAATCCTTTCCAGTATTTTTTTGTATTAGCCATTGTGTTTAAGCTTAAAAATTCGTGATTATATTAATAATGACATTTTGCACATTCCCAACCACCTATTTCCTCAACGGTTAGTTTTCCATCACCCAACCATTTTTCTTTGTATTTATCAGTCATTCTGGCGTGCATTTCTTCATAATATCCGTTTCCATCTTTCATAACACCTGTTGTTTTATGACATTCAATACACCATTTCATGGTTAACGGAGAATATTGTTCAACAACATCCATTTCTTCAACAGGTCCATGACAAGTTTGGCATTTTTGACCTCCAACGGTAACGTGTTGTTGATGACTATAAAATACGTGATCCGGTAAATTATGAACTTTAATCCATTTTACAGGCTGAGGATTATCGCCAAATTTTTGTGATGATGGATCATAATCCAAAGCTGAATATATTTTTTTGATTTCATCAACCATAGAATATTCTTGTCCATTATATGTAAATGTTTTGCCACTTGAACCGTCAACATATTTATGACAATTCATACAAACGTTTAACGAAGGTATTCCAGAAATTTTGCTGTGTCTAGCACTTGAGTGACAATAATTGCAATCAATTTTATTATCTCCAGCGTGAACTTTGTGTGAAAACTTAATTGGCTGTTCTGGTTTATAACCGGTGTGAACTCCAATTGTATTAGCGTTATTCATTACTTTTACCAATCCTCCAAAAAACAACACAATAACTACCAATGCTACCAAACCGCTATTTTTTGAAATTGTATATTTACAAGCATCAGCAAAAGATACTGGTCCTGAATATGCAACACCTTCTTTATCTGCAGCTGCTTTTGCAATTGATACTCTAGCTTTGTTTAACAATAATACTAATCCGGCAAGTATAACAATTATTACTCCCAATGTTATCATTACTGATTTAGAGTCAGTAGAAGAAGTTTCTGAAACAGCTACTTCCTCAGCTGCTGCTTCTTTTTTATCTGATGGAGGGTTTTGGATGTATGCTAAAATTGCTTTAATATCAGCCTCAGAAACTGGTTGTGGAGGCATAGGAGATTTATTGAATTCTTCAAAAATTGCTTTTGCATCAGCATCTCCACTAGCAATTAATTCTGGTGAATTTTGAATCCATTTTACTAACCATTCAAATTTTCTTTTGTCATTAATTCCTTTTAAGCCAGGTCCAACTATTTTGTTATCACCAATGCTATGACAAGCAGCACAATTTGCTTTAAAAACTTTTTCTCCCAACAAAACCTCTTCACTAACACCTTCAGTTTTTGTTGCTGTTTCAGTTTTTACGGCAGTTTCAGCATTTGGATTTGCTAAATAGTCAAAAATTTGATTTAATTGTTCGTCTGATAATGCTTGGGCAGGCATCGGAATTTTACTAAATTCTTCAAAAATTGCAACAGCATCTTTATCACCTGATGCAATAAGCTCTGCAGAATTCTTTGTCCATTTTAACAGCCATTCCCTACTTCTTTTTTCGTTTATTCCTTCCATGCCTGGACCTACTAATTTATTTGACCCAATGCTATGGCAGGCTGCACAATTGGTTTTAAATAAGTCTTTTCCACCTTGAGCAAATAAAGACGTTTGTACGAAAACTGATAAAACAAATACCAACGACAATTTTATCGTGGTTATCAATTTCGCAAGATTTATTATCTTATTCATACTAAAATAGTTACGATATTTTATAAGAAAAATGTTAATTCAACGGCGACAAATTTATAAGAAACCTTGTTTTTTTGCTATGATTTTTAGAAAATTGTTCATTATTTCTGTAATTTAGAATCGTTCTAAATAACTTCTTGAAAAAGTTTTTGTTTTGGAAATTGTGGCATAGATTTTTATTGTTATAAATTTGTCATGAATTGAACTTGGTTTTTATGTCTCTACAAATTCTTACAATTTTATTATCATTTTTATTTTTCAATACTTTGTTTGCCCAAGATACTGAACCAATTAAAATTGATTCATCTGAAAAAAAAATTACTATCAAAGTAAACAAAGAAAGTGGAATTAGTGAAATCTTGGAAACAAATCGTTCTTCTTTTACTGTTCAGGGATATAGAATTCAAATTTTTTCTGACAATAAAAAGCAACCCGCACGGGATGAAAAAGCAAAGTTTTTATCACTATTTAATGGGGTAAAAGCTCATGAAATATACCAACAACCCTATTTTAAAATACGTGTTGGTGATTTTAGGACAAAAATTGAAGCTCATAAGTTTTTAAAAGAGGTAAGTATTCATTTTCCAAATAGTTTTATTGTAAAAGATGATTTGGAAATAGAGCAGTTGTTACCTAAATAAAAAAGCCTGCATTTAGCAGGCTTTTTTATTTTTAAGCTTCATCTTCGTCTGAAACTTTAACTCTTGCAATTCTCTTTTTTGGTTTTTCTTCCTCTGTAATTTCTTTAAAGTTAGGATCAAAAGCAGAATCCACCAATATTCTACCACAATGCTCACAAACTAAAACTTTTTTATGCATTTTTATATCTAATTGTCTTTGTGGTGGAATTGAGTTGAAACATCCTCCGCATGAATCTCTTTGGATAGTAACTACTGCAAGACCATTGCGTGCATTTGAACGAATTCTCTTATATGCGGTAAGCAATCTATCCTCAATTACTTTAGCTGCAGAATCAGATTTTTTTATTAACGATTGTTCTTCGGCACTGGTTTCTTCAGTAATTTCCTCTAGTTCTTTTTTCTTATTTGCCAAGTCTATTTTTCTACCATCAAGGTATTCAACAGCTTCATTTATTTTTTCTTGTTTTGAAGCTAAATTAAAACCACCTTCTTTGATTTTCTTCTCTGCCAATTCAATTTCTAATTTTTGAAATTCAATTTCTTTTGAAATTGCATCATACTCTCTGTTGTTACGAACTTTATCTTGTTGTTCGGTATATTTTTTAATCAGATTATTAGAGTCGGTTATAGAATTCTTTTTGTTTGACAACTCAACCTTCAAGTCTTCAATTTCCGTATTTAAATTTTCTAATCTTCTTTGCAATCCTTCAACCTCATCTTCTAAATCCTGAACCTCAAGAGGAAGTTCACCTCTGATTATTCTAATTTTATCTATTGTAGAATCTATTACTTGCAAGTCGTATAGAGCTTTAAGCTTTTCTTCTATTGTTGCTTCTTTTTTAGCCATATATTATAGGTAATTTATTGGGTTTGTATTTATTTCTGACAAATGAACGGCGAAATTAATAATTTTTTTTGTAAGTAATTCATAAAAAATTTCTTTAGTAAATTGTTCCGATTCATAATGTCCAATATCCGCGATAAGAATTTTATTATTTGCATCAAAAAATTGGTGGTATTTGAAATCTGATGATATAAATACATCGGCATTACACTGTATGGCATTTTCTATTAAAAAACTACCCGACCCTCCACAAACGGCAACCTTTTTAACTTTTTTATTTAAAATATTTGTGTACCTGATTCCATTTGAATGAAAAATATTTTTCAACTGAGTTAAAAATTGCAGTTCATCAACTTCATTTTTAAGTTCACCTACTAACCCTGACCCAACTGTTGTAGAATTTTTTAATTCAAAAATATCATAAGCAACTTCTTCATAAGGATGTGTTATTTTCATTGCGTGAATAACCTTTTGGGTAAGGTGTTTTGGAACAACTACTTCAATCTTTAATTCATTTTCTATATGAAGTTCATCTGTTTTTCCAACAAAAGGGTTTGCTAAGCTATTCGGTTTGAATGTACCTTGTCCTTGACTATTGAAGCTGCAATCTGAGTAATTGCCTATAGACCCTGCTCCTGATTCAAACATTGAGTTTCTAACAACTTCAGCAGCAGATATAGGACAATACACAACCAACTTGTCTAATATATTTGATTTTTCAGAGAGAATTCTATTATTTATTAATCCAATTTTTTGAGCTATTTTATAATTAACTCCGTTATAAACATTATCTACATTAGTATGTGCCGCATATATGGAAATATCGTTTTTAATCGCTGAAATAATTGTTTTTCCAACATACGTTTTTTTAGTAATTTTTTTAATCCCTCCAAACAAAATTGGATGATGAGCTATGATCAAGTTGCATTTTTTTTGAACCGCTTCGTTTACAACGTCTTCAGTAACATCTATACTAATTAATACTCCAGTTACAATATTATTATTATCTCCTATAATTAATCCGCAATTATCATAATCTTCCTGATATGAAAGAGGAGCAAACTCTTCAATTAAATCTGTAATATCTTTAATCCGATGCATCTTGAATGTTTTTTTTAAACAAAATGGTCAAATAAATTATTAATCACAACTTAACTTTAATAAAATTAATGTGCTTGTAGTTTTATCAGATTCAATGCTGAACCGGCGATAAACCACTCTATTTGCTGTTCATTGTATGTGTGATTTAATTTGATTGTATCTTTTGTCCCATCAACACGTACCAACTCAAGTGTAAGTTGTTTTCCGGGAGAAAAACTTTCCAAGTCAATAAAATTCAACGTGTCGTCTTCTTTAATTTTATCATAATCAGCTTCATTAGCAAATGTTAACCCTAACATTCCTTGTTTTTTCAAGTTTGTTTCATGAATTCGTGCAAACGATTTAACAATTACTGCACAAACACCTAAATGACGAGGTTCCATGGCTGCATGTTCTCTTGATGAGCCTTCGCCATAATTATGATCTCCAACAACAACAGAAGGTATCCCTGCAGTTTTATAAGCTCTTGCAGTAGCAGGTACTTCATTGTATTCTCCAGACAATTGATTTTTAACAGAATTGGTTTTACTATTAAATGCATTTACAGCACCAATCAACATGTTATTCGAGATATTATCTAAATGTCCTCTGTATTTCAACCAAGGACCGGCCATCGAAATGTGATCGGTTGTGCATTTTCCTTTTGCTTTCAAAAGTAATTTAGCCCCAATGATATTTTTTTTATTCCAAGCAGGGAATGAATCTAATAATTGCAATCTGTCAGAGGTGGGACTAACAATTACTTCAACTTTACTTCCATCTTCAGCAGGAGCTTGATAACCATTATCTTCAACTGCGAATCCTTTTGTTGGAAGTTCAAATCCTTTGGGCTCTGCTAATTTTACTTTTTCTCCCTTTTCATTTGTAATAAAATCAGTTATTGGGTTAAAATCCAATCTTCCCGTTATAGCAATTGCTGCAACCATTTCCGGTGAAGCAACAAACGCATGTGTATTTGGGTTGCCATCTGCTCTTTTTGCAAAATTTCTATTGAATGAATGTACTATTGAATTTTTTTCTTGTTTATCAGCTCCAGGTCTATCCCATTGTCCAATACAGGGTCCGCAAGCATTGGTAAATATTTTTGCCGATTCAAATTTGTTAAATGTAGCAATCAAACCATCACGTTCAGCAGTATATCTCACTTGCTCAGAACCTGGATTAATTCCTAAAATTGCTTTTGGTTTAACACCCTTACTAACAGCATCTTCAACAATAAAAGCAGCTCTGCTTAAATCCTCGTAAGAAGAATTGGTGCAAGAGCCAATTAAAGCCCACTCTACATCTAAAGGCCAGCCGTTTGCAAAGGCTTTTGTTTTCATCTCAGCAACTGGAGTTGCTAAATCCGGGGTAAAAGGTCCGTTTAAATGTGGCGATAGTGTTGACAAATCGATTTCTATCACTTTGTCAAAATACTTTTCAGGATTTGCATAAACCTCGGCGTCTCCTGTTAAATGTTCTGCAACAGTATCTGCTAAGTTAACCACATCTTCTCTTCCTGTTGCTTTTAAGTATCTTCTCATGGAGTCGTCATAACCAAAAGTAGAAGTAGTAGCTCCAATTTCAGCTCCCATGTTACAAATGGTTCCTTTTCCTGTACATGAAAGTGATTTAGCCCCTTCACCAAAATATTCTACAATTGCACCAGTACCCCCTTCAACAGTTAAAATTCCAGCCACTTTAAGTATAACATCTTTAGGTGATGCCCATCCGTTTAATTTACCGGTAAGTTTTATACCTATTAATTTAGGAAATTTTAATTCCCAAGCCATGCCAGCCATAACATCAACAGCATCGGCACCTCCAACACCAACAGCAACCATACCTAAACCGCCAGCATTTACTGTGTGCGAATCGGTACCTATCATCATTCCACCAGGGAAGGCATAATTTTCTAAAACAACCTGGTGAATAATTCCTGCTCCTGGTTTCCAGAAACCAATACCATATTTATTACAGATAGAACTTAAGAAATTAAAAACTTCATTATTTTTGTTAATTCCATCTTGTAAATCTTTGTCCGCACCTAATTTTGCTTGGATTAAGTGGTCTGCATGTGCAGTAGAAGGAACTGCAACTTTTTTCTTTCCGGCTTGCATAAACTGAAGTAGTGCCATTTGAGCTGTTGCATCTTGCATAGCAACTCTGTCAGGAGCAAAATCCACATAAGAATCTCCTCTTTTGTATGCCTCTGTTGCTTCCCCTTCCCACAGGTGAGTATAGAGTATTTTTTCTGATAGGGTAAGTGGATGACCCACAACTTTACGAGCTGCTGCAACCCTCGAAGGAAATTTTGCATAAACAGCTTTAATCATTTCAATATCAAATGCCATAATGTATTATTTTTTAACAAATATTTAGATACTTCATTAAACAAGAAGCTTTCGCTTTTGTTATTACAGTAAGGATAAATGCTCTTGCCAACGCCCTCAAAATCCAAGTGGATATCCAACAAACTGTTTTGTGGTGCAAATTTAATACTTTATTTAAATTTTTACAAAACATTACACCAACATTTTTGAAAGAAAAATACCTCTAAAAACAGTTAAGCTTTTTTGTTACCTTTGCCGCTCAAAAATCAAAAAAAATGCTCAGAACACACACCAACGGAGAATTAAGAATTAATAACGTAAATCAAGAAGTAACCCTTTGTGGATGGGTTCAAAAAAAACGAGATTTAGGTGCAATGACATTTGTGGATTTACGAGATCGTTATGGTATTACTCAATTGGTATTTTCTGAGAGTCAAAGTGAACTAACAATGAATTTGGGTAGAGAATTTGTAATTCAGGCTACCGGAAAAGTTGCTGAAAGACAGAGTAAAAACACTAATATACCTACAGGAGACATAGAAATTATCGTAACCTCACTCGTTGTATTAAATAAAAGCAAAACCCCTCCATTTACCATAGAAGATAACTCTGACGGTGGTGAAGAATTACGCATGCAGTACCGATATTTGGATTTGAGAAGAAATCCATTAAGAAAAAATTTGGAGCTTCGTCATCGTTTATCTATTGAAGTTAGGAAATATTTAGATTCATTAAATTTCCTAGAAATCGAAACTCCTTATTTAATAAAATCGACACCCGAAGGTGCAAGAGATTTTGTTGTGCCAAGCCGGATGAATGCCGGGCAATTTTACGCTTTACCACAATCGCCACAAACATTTAAACAATTGTTGATGGTAAGTGGTTATGATAGATATTATCAAATTGTACGTTGTTTTAGGGATGAGGATTTACGTGCCGACCGTCAGCCTGAGTTTACACAAATTGACTGCGAAATGGCTTTTGTTACTCAAGAAGATATTATCCAAACTTTTGAATCACTAATGGTTCATTTGTTTCAAACAACCAAAGGAATTGATTTTGATTCATTTCCAAGAATGTGTTATGCAGATGCTATGCTGAATTATGGTTGCGACAAACCAGATATCCGATTTGGAATGACTTTTAATTACATCACAGAGTTAGTAAAAGGAAAAGGATTTGCCATTTTTGATGATGCTGAAAGTGTAATTGCTATAAATGCTGATAATTGTGCTTCATTTACCAGAAAGCAATTAGATGAATTGACTGACTTTGTTAAACGACCTCAAGTTGGTGCAAAAGGATTAATTTATTTGCGTTGCAACGAAGATGGAACATACAAATCATCAGTTGATAAATTTTACAGTGAAGAGGAATTAAAAAAATGGGCAAAGCAATGTAATGCAAAAGCCGGGGATTTAATCTTTGTACTTTCGGGTGATTTAGCAGCTGCACAAAAACAAATGAACGATTTACGTTTACATTTAGGAAACCAATTGGGATTAAGAAACCCTGATATTTATGCTCCGCTTTGGGTATATGATTTCCCGTTGTTAGAATGGAATGAAGAAAGTGGTCGTTACCATGCTATGCATCATCCTTTTACTTCCCCAAAAACTGAGGATTTGCATTTGTTAGAAACCGAACCTGGAAAAGTTAGAGCAAATGCCTACGATTTAGTACTAAACGGAACTGAAATCGGCGGTGGTTCCATACGTATTCACGATAGAGCGGTACAATCGAGAATGTTTGATTTGTTAGGATTTACCAAAGAAGAAGCTCAAGCACAATTCGGGTTTTTACTCAATGCTTTTGAATACGGTGCTCCTCCTCATGGTGGTATTGCTTTAGGCTTTGATAGATTATGTGCTTTATTTGGTGGACAAGAAACCATTCGTGATTTTATTGCTTTCCCAAAAAACAACAGCGGACGAGATGTAATGATTGATGCTCCTGCAACAATTGACAAGAAACAATTGGACGAGTTAAATATAAAAGTAACATTATAAAAAAAGCCGCTTAACGCGGCTTTTTTTATTCTTTAATCAATTTCTCAGTATAAAGTTGATTACCCTCTTTATCTTTTATTATCAAAAAGTATAAACCACTTTGATAGTTACCAATATTAATTCGATTGGTAAAATCTTGTAAAAGTAATTTTCCATCAATTGAATAAACTTCAATAAATTGTTGTTGATTTCCAACACTTACTATTCCTGATGTAGGGTTTGGATAAACAATATAAGTATGAGAAATTATATCTTGTACAGAAGACGCAAGACAATAAGTGATTGTAGGATCAACCGAACCATAATTGTAGTCTATTTTAATCGGTGAAACAGGTGGTGTTTGATCACAAAAATCAAATGAACCAGTCATATTCCCAGCATTTACAGACGAATCTTGAACTGTAAAACTTCCGGTGTTAGAACCGGTTACTAAGTTGAAATTATAATAACTATCACCTATTGTTACAATTCCATCATTTGTAAATGTTGCTGTATTATTAATACTATCAGCATTTAAGAAGCTATTGCTCAGGTTGATAATACCCATACTTTGATTATTAAAAACCTCATTATTCCACATATCATTTGTTCCAGTTATCATCCCTGTGTTTGTGAAGATGCCTGCATTTGTCATATCTATAAAGGTGAAAGAACTATTATTAGTAAAATTTCCATTAATAAAATTTGTAAACTGAGCATACTCAATAGTTCCGTTATTGGTAAAAACACCATTATTTGTTGCACTATCCGCTTTTAAAATAGCTCCAGAATAATTCTGGAACGTTCCTAAATTATACATACTATCCACTACAGTTGTTAAACCTTCTATAGTTCCATAGTTGTGCCAGATATTTTGGTTGAAGAAGGTTTTCATCTTCATCGTACCATTATTTGTCAAATTACCGGTTTTGTTGTACAAACTGTCTATGCCTTGCATTGTGCCAGTATTACTCAAATTAACACTGTTTTGAAGTGCTTTAACATTCAAAGTCCCGGTATTTGTGAATGTGCCAAAATCAAGTAACATATACCTCATCGTGGTTGTACCATGATTTGTAAAAGTAGCATTTACACCATTTAACCAGAGGTCTCTTCCGGCTCCATTGTGTATCAAACTACCAGAACTATTGACTGTTATAGAGCCTGTTGAGTAAACAAAAGATGTGTCCATAACTACAGCATGGTTAATAATTACAATGTCACCAGGAATAGGCACTCCAAAAGGAGTCCAAGTCATAAAGTTCATCCAATTACCGTTTGTAGCTGATGTATAAGTTGTTGAAAAAATTTCGGAGCTAAACAGAACCGAAATTAATAAAGTAAGAAAGTATTTTTTATTCATGTTTTATAAGTTTAAAAAGTTTTTTAAAAAACTAAAGTACATAATTTTTTTTATAAAAACATGATTCCAATCATACCTCGTTTTTGTAATAAATCAAAAAAAACAGAACTTAAAACATCTTTATTGAAATAAAATCAAAAATTAACAAATTCAGTACTTTTGCTACCGAAAACAGACTAAAACTAATGGACAGTAAAATTGAAATCATGGCACCTGCCGGCTCTTTTGAGTCGTTGATGGCAGCAATTCAAGGCAGAGCAGACTCAATCTACTTTGGAATTGAACAATTAAATATGCGTGCAAAAGCAGCTAACAATTTTACGTTTGACGATTTAGAACAAATTGCACACTTGTGTAGCTCAAACGGAGTAAGGTCATACCTAACATTGAATACAATTATTTATGACCATGATTTATCAGTAATGAAACGTATTGTTGATAAAGCAAAAACAGTAGGAATATCTGCAGTAATAGCCTCCGACCAAGCTGTAATAAATTATGCATCATCAATTGGATTTGAGGTACACATCTCTACTCAAACAAATGTAACAAACCTTGAAACAATTAAATTTTTTGCTCACTTTGCTGATGTAATGGTACTTGCAAGGGAGCTTAGTTTGAAACAAGTTAAAGACATTACCGATGGAATTATAAAAGACAATGTAAAAGGTCCTTCAGGAAATTTAGTTGAGATTGAAATTTTTGCTCATGGAGCTTTATGTATGGCTGTTTCTGGAAAGTGTTATTTGAGCCTTCATACAAATAACTCATCAGCAAATAGAGGGGCTTGTGTTCAAAATTGCCGAAGAACATACGAAGTAAAAGACGAAGAAGGAAACGAAATGATAATTGACAATGAATATATCATGTCATCAAAAGATTTATGTACAATAGGTTTTATTGATGAAATTATAAATTCAGGAGTAAAAGTGTTGAAGATTGAAGGTAGAGGAAGATCTCCGGAATATGTCAAAACAGTTACAGAATGTTATAAAGATGCGGTAGAGTCATATGCTGAAGGCAGTTATACCAAAGAAAAAATTGCAAATTGGGAAAAGAAACTTGCCACAGTTTATAATCGTGGGTTTTGGGACGGCTATTATTTAGGTCAAAAATTGGGTGAATGGTCAGATGGATACGGCTCACAAGCTACAACTAGAAAAAAATATTTAGGGAATGGAATTAAATATTTTCCAAAAATTAACGTCGCTGAATTTCAAATGGAAACACATTCCCTTAGCGTTGGAGACAAAATATTAATCATAGGACCAACCACAGGAGTTATTGAAACAACCATCAAAGAACTCAGGATTGGCAATGAAAATGTACTAAAAGTTGAAAAAGGCGATAATTTTTCAACACCAATTAATGAAATAGTCCGTCCATCTGACAAACTCTATAAGTTGATTGAATCATAAAATTATGATTAGAATTACTCACCAACGAGAAAAATGTATCGGTTGTAATTACTGTGTAGAAATTGCTTATGACAGGTGGAGAATGTCTAAGAAAGACGGAAAATGTACACTAATAGAAGGGAGTAATAACAAAGGTTTTTATACGGCTATTGTGGGTGATGATGAATTTGAAGCAAACACAAATGCTGCAAAAGCATGTCCGGTAAAAATTATAAAAGTTGAAAAAATCAAATAACTGAAATTAATCTAAAAATATAAGCATTTCAGCTAAAATATTTAACAAAAAGCAAGGTATTCTTTAAAGAATATATACTTTTAACAAAAATCAAATAACATCCTTTATGAATCATTCGATTTTAGTAGTTGGATCTTCAGGTCAAATAGGCACAGAACTTGTTGAAGAATTACGAAAAATATATGGTAATTCAAAAGTTATTGCATCTGACATTAGTAAACCATCGAATTCGAATTTAGAATTCTTTGAAGAGTTAGATATACTCAACAAAGAACAACTATTAAATGTAGTAAAAAAGCACAATGTAAAAGAAGTTTATTTACTAGCAGCATTACTATCAGCTACAGCTGAGAAAAATCCAAAATTTGCTTGGGAATTAAATATGAACAGCTTATTTAATGTACTTGATTTAGCTAAAGATAAAATAATAAATAAAGTATTTTGGCCCAGTTCAATTGCAGTTTTTGGACCAACAACACCTAAAATTGAAACTCCGCAGTTAACCATAATGGAACCAAGCACTGTATATGGAATCAGTAAACAAGTTGGGGAAAGATGGTGCGAATATTATTTCAATAAGTATAACGTAGATGTTAGAAGTTTAAGATATCCCGGATTAATTGGCTATAAATCTTCACCAGGAGGAGGAACTACTGACTATGCGGTTGATATTTTTCATCATGCAATTAAAAGAGGTGCTTACGAATGTTTTTTACAAAAAAATACAGCTTTGCCGATGATGTATATGCCAGATGCTATTCGAGCAACTATAGAGTTGATGAATACCCCATCTGAAAACGTAAAAATTCGTTCGAGTTATAACTTGTCCGGAATAAGTTTCACACCTGAAGAAATAGCCGAAGAAATAAAAAAAATAATTCCTAGTTTTTCAATCAGTTACAAACCTGATTTCAGACAACAAATTGCAGATAGTTGGCCTCAAAGTATTAATGATAGTGAAGCAAATAGAGATTGGAACTGGCAAGCAAAATACAATTTGAAAACAATGACTGAAGACATGATAAAAAATTTAGTTCCAGTTTTGAAACAAAATAAAAACTGATAACGTAAAGGAAATGTTTTTTAATTTTATCGATAAAAAAATAATATTCGGCTAAATTTTAAAAAAGTATTGAAAAGAGTTTTGTATTTTTATTTTTGCGATAAATTCACTCGAGTTATATGAGAAAATTAGTATATATAATAATTCCTATTTTCATTTGTAGCATTAGCCCTGCTCAATCCTATGTTATCAACAATGGAGACACTATTAATCGAATTGACGAAAATAATCTTAAACAAGGTTTTTGGAGAATTTTTGGAAGCATGAAAAAACTTCCTGAATACCAACCCGATCAAGTTGTTGAGGAAGGAAATTATGAAAGTAGCAGAAAACAAGGTCTTTGGAAAAGTTTTTTTCCAAACGGCAAAACAAAAAGTGAGATTGCTTATGTAAACAGCAGACCAAATGGTGTTTACAGAACCTATTTTGAAAATGGACAAATAGAAGAAGAAGGCAGCTGGGAAAATAATAGGAACACGGGGGGCTTTAAAAGATACTACGAAAATGGTCAAAAATCTCAAGACTTTGTGTTTAATGAAACCGGAAAAAGAGATGGAAAACAAACTTATTTTTATGAAAATGGGCAAGTAATGATTGAAGCTGATCTTGCTGGAGGTAAAGAAAAATTTGTTAAAGAATTTTACGAAGACGGATCTGTTAAAGCTGAAAAATACTTTAATGAAGGAGAAATTGATGTTACAAAAACTAAAGTTTACGAGCCTAAAACACCAGTTAAAGACAGAGAAAAAGAAGAATTAGCTAAGGCACCTGTTAAAGTTGTTAAGGTTGACCAAAATGATGAAGTTAATTCTGGAAGTTTCAATGGAAATGGACAACACACCATGTACAACAAAGACAAGCAGCTTTCAAAAGTAGGTTTCTTCCAAAACTACAGATTAATGGACGGATTGTGGTATAAATATGATACAAATGGAATTTTAATTGTAATAGAAAAATATAAATCTGGAAGATATATTGGAGATGCTCCACTTCCTAAAGAATAGAAATAAATCACCACACAAAAACCCGATACCTGTTTATCGGGTTTTTTATTGTCCAAATCGTTTAAAAAATTTTACTTTTACCGAAAAATATTAAATGAACATACCCTCTTTATATATATACAATAGCCTTTCTCGCAAAAAAGAGTTGTTTGTCCCCATAAATGCCCCTTTTGTGAGCATGTATGTTTGTGGTCCAACAGTTTATAATGAAGCTCATTTAGGAAACATAAGAACATTTTTAACATTCGACATTGTTTTTAGGTATTTAACCCATCTGAAATACAAGGTTAGATATGTGAGGAACATTACAGATGTTGGACATTTAGTAGATGATGTTGATTTTGGAGAAGATAAAATTGAAAAAAGAGCAAAACTTGAAAAAGTAGAGCCTATGGAAATTGTTCAGAAATACACTAACAACTTCCATACAACTACCCAACTTTTTAATCTATTAAACCCAAGCATAGAACCTACAGCAACAGGACATATCGTTGAGCAGATTGACTATATTAAAAAAATAATTGAAAACGGATATGCCTATGAAACCAATGGTTCTGTTTATTTTGATGTAAAAAAATATGCAGAAAAGTTTAATTATGGTGAATTATCAGGAAGAAAAATTGATGAATTATTAGAACAAACTAGAGAAAACTTAGAAGGAGGTAATGAAAAACGTTTTTTTGCAGATTTTGCAATTTGGAAAAAAGCTTCACCAGAAACAATAATGAAATGGAATTCTCCTTGGGGAGAAGGTGTACCCGGGTGGCATTTAGAATGTTCAGTAATGAGTACAAAATATTTGGGGCAACAATTTGATATACATGGAGGTGGAATGGATCTAAAATTTCCTCATCACGAGTGTGAAATAGCCCAGTCTGTTGGTTCAGGCGGACCTCAACCGGTAAAAATATGGATGCACAGCAACATGCTTACTGTAAACGGAACAAAAATGAGTAAATCACTTGGAAACTCCTTTTTACCGATTGAATTAATTACAGGAAGCCACCCATTGTTAGAAAAAGGCTATTCACCAATGACTGTACGATTCTTCTTCTTACAAGCACAATATAGAAGTACTGTTGACTTTTCTAATGAAGCGTTACAAGCCTCAGAAAAAGGTCTTAATCGGTTACTTTCTAGTTTTTCTACATTAGAAAAAATAAACCCATCAGCTGAAAGTACGTTCAATATTCAAGCTCTGTTTGAAAAATGTGAAGATAGCATGAGAGATGATTTTAATACTCCGGTGACTATTGCTAATTTATTTGAAATTACAAAATACATTAACTTACTGAAGGAAGGTAAACATACTATTTCTAAAGTAGATTTAGATTTCTTAAAAGATCAATACTCATTATTTATTTATAACATTCTTGGGTTAAAAGAAGAAAATGAGTCATCAAACTCAGAATTAACCAATAATTTGATACAAATTTTAATTCAGTTAAGGAATCAATCCAAACAAAATAAGGATTACTCAACATCAGATTTAATCAGAAATGAATTAAATAAACTAAATATCTCTTTAAAAGACTCAAAAGATGAAACAACGTGGGAGTTTAATTAATTCAATATATTTATTACTAATAAGTATTGTTATTTTATCTTGTGGTGATGATAAACCTATAAATAAACAGAGTATTAAAAATGAAAGCTCAACAGTAAAAGCAACAATACACAGGCCAGATTTTAATTCAGATTCTGCCTATTTTTTCATCCAACAACAAGTTGATTTCGGCCCAAGGTTTCCAAACAATAAAGCTCATACAGATTGTGCAGAATATCTTAAAAACAAATTACAATCCTATGGATTTGAAACTCAAATACAAAAAGGAAAAGCAAAAACTTTTAATAATAAAGAAATCACAATAAAGAATATTATCGGTGAATTCAAACCAGAAATAGAGAAACGAATCTTACTTTTTGCTCACTGGGACACTCGCCCTTTTGCAGATCAAGACAAAGAAAAACTAACCGAACCAATATTGGGTGCAAATGATGGAGGGAGCGGTGTTGGTGTACTCATAGAAGTTGCCAGACAAATAAGTATTTTAAACCCTAAAGTTGGTGTTGACATCATTTTTTTTGATGCAGAAGATTACGGACAACCATCATCAGCAATGTCGCTTATGAATTCTGATAGTTGGTGTTTGGGCTCTCAGTTTTGGGCAAAAAATCCACACAAACCTAATTATAAAGCTCAATATGGTATTTTATTAGACATGGTTGGAACAGAGAATGCCATCTTTACTAAAGAAAGTATTTCTATGCAGTATGCACCAGATGTTGTAAATAAAGTATGGAATATTGCTTCCTCATTAGGTTACAGCAAATATTTCACGAATGAACTCACTTATTTTGTTGGTGTTGATGATCACAAATATGTTAATACAATTGCAAATATTCCTAGTATCGATATAATTAATTACGACAGAAATACAGGGAATTTTCATCACAGTTGGCATACTCATAAAGACGATATGAAAATAATTAATAAAGCAACACTATCAGTTGTTGGAGAGGTTTTATTAACACTACTATATTCCGAAAATTAACACCTGTTAATATAATTTTTTGATAATTAACAATTTATATTTAAATTTGCGACAACTAAATTATTAACCAATAACTAAATTTTAATCAAAATGAAAAAGTATCTTTCAATGATTGTGATTGCGTCTATGCTAGGATTAGTTTCTTGCGGACCATCAGAAGAAGAAAAAGCTGCTGCTCAAGCTGAGGCTGAAGCTGCTGTTAATGAATTAATGAATACTGTAGAAACAGCTACTGAAGAAGCTACTGCTGAAACTACTACAGATTCAGCTGCTACTGAAGAAGCTCCTGCTACTGAAGAAGCTGCAAAATAATTTTTTTTGCAAAACTGTTAAAGGAGAAATAATTTCTTATTTCTCCTTTTTCTTTTTATAATATAGCTCAAGAGCCTCTGCTACAACAAATGTACTACCTCCAATAAATACTAAATCTTCCTTTTTTGCCACTTTTTTTGCAGCCATTAATGCTGATTCAACAGAACTAAATTTATTTCCTTTTAAACCGAACAAGCCTGACTGTTCGTAGAGAATATTTACATCTAAAGCTCTTGGAATTTTTGCTTGACAAAAATAATAATTTGCACTCTTGGGCAACATTGCCAAAACAGCATCAATATCTTTATCATTAACCGCTCCAAAAACAAAATGTAATTTTTTATACTTGGTTTGTTCAATTTGCTTTAACACCTCATTAATTCCAGATTCATTATGTCCAGTATCGCATATAGTTAATGGATTTTCTTGAAGTTTCTGCCATCTACCCATTAATCCGGTATTTTTAATAACTCTTGATAGCCCATTTTGAATACATTTCTCATCTACTGAAAATCCATTTTCCTTTATTTTGTTGATTGTTTCAATTACTGTTTTCTTATTTTTTTCTTGATAAATTCCTATTAAATCGGATTTATATGAAACTTTCACAACTTGATCCGCAAAAGAAATTGGGGAATTTTTCTTTTTGGCAGTTTCAATAAAAACAAATTTAGTTTCTGGTTGTGTTTCTCCTATTACAACTGGAATTTGCGACTTGATAATGCCTGCTTTTTCAACTGCAATTTTTTCTAATGTATCACCTAGAAATTGAGTGTGATCTTTGCTTATATTGGTAATAACAGACACTATTGGTGAAATAATATTTGTAGAATCCAATCTTCCGCCTAACCCGGTTTCAATAACCGCTATATCAACTTTATTTTTAGAAAAATAATTGAATGCCAAACCAACAGTCCACTCAAAAAACGACAGTTGAATTTTTTCAAATTCTGATTTATATTGTTGAGTAAAATTAATAACCTCTCTCTTCCCAATCATTTTACCGTTAATTTTTATCCTTTCTCTAAAATCAATTAAATGTGGTGATGTATATAATCCAACCTTATAGCCAGCTTCTTGTAAAATAGAAGCCAACATGTGAGAAGTTGAACCTTTTCCGTTAGTTCCGGCGATATGAATTGATTTGAATGTTTGTTGAGGGTTATCCAGTAAATTACATAACTCCGCTGTGTTTGATAAGTCTGCCTTGTATGCTGGAGCTCCAACACGTTGAAAAACAGGCAGTTGTTTGTATAAATAATTTATCGTGCTTAAATAATCCATTCCTTTAGTTCAAAAGGAATGTAAATTTCATAGTTCCCTTTTGGTCTGTGTTTAGCTCAGGTTTTGCATTAAACTTGGCTTTAAAAGCAGCTTTAATGGCTTTATCAATAAGAGTTTCGTTCAAAATTGTTGTTCCCCTACCATTTGTTGCACGAATTACTTTACCGTATTTATCTACAACAATATCAACAAAAACAAATCCTTTTTCCTGTGAATTATCATCAATTTTTGGTAAGCTAAGAGGAACTCTTCCTGAAAGTGAATATTCAACTCCGTTTCTATTGCCACCTCCCACATAGTTTTTACTATTTGGGTCTCCATTAGGATCGCCCTGATTACCTGGATTACCAGTAATACCATCGCTATTTGAGTTTGAACCGGACTGATTAAAAGCGTTCAATGCTTCGGAGAGATTTTTACTGGTTGTTTGTTTTTTTTCTTCTATTGGTTGTTCGTTATTTTTAGGTTCATTATTTTTAGTTGCGTTCACAGGAACTGTTTCAGATGTGTTTTGAGTTGTAATACTTTGCTCGGTATTTGATGTTTGCGATAATTGGTCTTCACTGCTTTCTGTATTTTTACTGGTGGAGCCCATCAATTCCTGCGACTCTGTTTCACCCATACCTTCATCACTATTTCCAAAGTTAATTGTTATCCCCTCTTCAGGCGGTGGAGGGTCAGGATATGACATACCAACAAAAAGAAACAAAATCAATAGCAAAGAATGTATTCCTATTGTTCCAATAATACCTGCTCTGTTATTTTTATCTTTTAAAATTTGCATGATATAGTTTAGATGGAAAATTTAATAATTTCCATAAAAAATTATTTAGGTGAAGTAGCCAATACCATTTTGTATTTATTTCGATTGGCAATATCCATTACTTTAACAACTTCTTCAATTGGTACTGATTTTTCAGCATGTAAAATGATTCCAGGTTCTATCTCTCCTGCTAATTGTTTTTGTAACTCAGGTTCAATTGTTTCAAAAGTAACCTTTTGAAGGTTAACATAATAGTCTAATTCTTTACTAATTGAAATAGAAACGGTTTGTTTAGTTAATGTTTTGCTAGAACTTTTAGGGAGCAATAGTTTTAAAGCATTTGGACTTATTAAGGTAGAAGTGATTACAAAAAATATGAGTAACAGAAATACTATATCTGTCATACTTGCCATATTAAAATTTGTACTAACCTTATTTTTTGTTCGTAATGCCATTTTTAAATCGCAGGTTCATGTAAAATATCTAAAAATTCGGTTGTTCGTGCTTCCATAACAAAAACAATCTTTTCTACTTTAGCTACCAATATGTTGTATGCAACATAAGCTATAATTCCAATTATTAAACCAGCAACAGTTGTAATCATTGCTGTGTATATACCTTCAGAGAGCATTTCTACGTCAATATTTCCTCCTGCTGAAGCCATTTGGTGGAAAACCAAAATCATTCCAACAACAGTACCCAAGAATCCTATCATAGGAGCAGCTCCTGAAATTGTTGCTAAAGTTGAAAGATTTTTCTCTAATTTATTCAGTTCTAATTTTCCTGTAGTTTCTACTGCTGCGCCAATATCATTCAACGGCTTTCCAATTCGGCTTATCCCTTTTTCAATCATTCTTGCAATAGGAGAATGGTTAGATTTACATAGGGATTTAGCAGAATCAATTTTTCCGTCTAAAATATAGTCTTTTATCTGATTCATAAAGTTTGAATCTTCTTTTCCTGCTTTTACAATTGCCAAATACCTTTCTATGATAATATAAACAGCAACAATAGAAAGAATCAACAAAGAAATCATAATAATATTTCCTCCGATACCTCCTGATGATACCAATTCCCAAACCGATAGTGTTTTTTGAACTGTAACTGGTGCCTGTGTTACAGCTACTGCTGTTCCGTTACCCAAAGTAACTTGAAGTAAAATTTGACTTAACATAAGTTTATTTTTCGATTGACTAAGGTACTTTATAGAATATCTTTAAAATACTCATCAATAGTAAAATTGTAAACAGTGAAATGTTAGTTTTTATTGTTTCTTCGGTTTGTTTTTACTTGAAACATCGAATCTTCTAGCAATAAAAAATCGAAAGGTACCTAGGCTGGGTTTAAACTGAAAATTTTCTATTTGAATTGCTCCATAGCTACCATAAAAAGTCATACCAAATAAGTATTTTTCACCTTCATATCCAAATGCAAATCTATACATTACCCTTGAAGATGTTCCCCTATTTGAAAAAGATGAACTTAAATCTACCCCTGTTGAGTCTATGGTAAAGTTTTTCATGGTGATATTTTTAAATCCGAATCCAGGCATTAAGGTTATATTCGTAAAAAATTTCTTTCCAAGCAATAATGTGTATGAATATCCAAGTGAAATTCCATAGTTCGTTGAAGAGTATGCATAAATTGAAAAAGAATCTCTGGCTGCAATTAGTAAACTGTCAAATGGCACAAACCCTTTATCAGATGCGGCTGCATCAAGATTAAAATAAAATCCGATAAGTGGACTCCCAGCACTTTTATGTTGAGTACTGCTTCGTGAGTACGATGCCCCATAGGAAAACCGCTTGTGATTAGTGATATAAAAAGCTGAAACTCCAACTGCATATTGCTTCATTGAACCAAGTTGCGGCATGGTGTCGGATTTCCATTGGGTGAAACTGTTTGGATTCAACATGTGGAACCCTTTGTAGTGTTGAAAATAAGCATCCCCACCAATAATTTTTGAATAGATATTAAATTGAAGATCCAAATTTGTAGTTCGTCCTTTAGTATTGATATCTTTTTCACTTTGTGGTAATCCAAGACCCAATCCAATTCCAAACCATTTGTATTCCATTGCTGCTGAAATACTTGTTTGTCCAACAGGTTTTAATGTTAAAGTAGAATTGTTGTGCGTATTAACTATATCCAAAGTTGGAGTAGTGGTTGTTATTCCAAGCTTGATTAAAAGTTTTTCTGAATGATCTTTGTAATAAACAATTGAATCTTTTTTTATTGAATTGCTATCTAAAATACTTGAAAACCCAAATAGAAAAAGCAATTGAAATACTATTGTAAAAATTATTCTCTTCAAAACAATTTATCTGAATAAATACATTTTGCCAAATCCATTTTTGAAGTATGAATCAGCCTTTGTTTCTCTCAATTCAATATCGTTATCTCCAATTTTAGTTACAACCCTATAAAAATACAAACCATTAGCTAGTCTATCCCCATAGGTATCTGTTCCATCCCAAGTATAATCAGTAATATTTCTTCCAATTCTGATAGAACCTAATTCATCTTTGTGTATTTCTTTAACCACCTTTCCTGAAACAGTTAAAATTTGGATTTTGAAAATATCAGGGATTTTACTTCCTGTGAGTGTAAAAACAAATTTGGTGGCTGTTGTAAAAGGGTTTGGATAGTTCAATAAATTTGTGATGGTCGATTTATTTATTACTTCAAAGTCAATTTTATAGTCATTTAACCCAGACTGATTCTTAGATTTATCAGTCGCCTGAACGCGTAATTGATAAATCCCATCAACTGGAAACATATCTTTAAAAATCATTTTAGCCTTATTTTTTGGTAATGAAGCCGGGTAAAACCGTATATCATTTACTCCATTTGAACTGAAATATTTCCTTTTTTCTACTCCCGCAGGGTTTTTGATATAGATTTGAAAATCAGATGTGTCGTCTAACGCTAAATATTTGTTTTCATCAGTCAGCTCTATCACTATTTCAGGTTGAGGAGAGACTATATCTCCACTTAAAATGTGAATCCCATCAAAAGTAACATCTAGAATTGGATTTATTCTGTCCTGCCCTACATAAAAAGGAATTTGAGCGACATTATTAAAATGATATTTTTCAAGTTGGTCGTTATCAGGATTCACATCAATCATCAAATAATTTAATCCGGGATATCCATAGCTTGAGAATTCGATTGTTGCAATAATTATACTGTCTGCCAATAGAGGTTTTTGACGAGCATAAGGAATGGTGTGAAATTGTCCATTTCTATCCATTACTTTAAAAGAAATCAATAAACTATCCATATCTCGCAAGCTAATATTTTTAATAGCTATGGATAATTTTATGTTTTCTCCTTCTTGAACCGTATCGTTATAAAAGTAGTAAAAGAAACTAGGTTCTAGTGCACATTCAGGAATTTCTTCGTAAGTAATTTGCCAACGTTTGAGTTGAGGTGCAGTAAAATCAAGAGTGTCTTTCAGAAATGTATTTAACTTCATGTATGGGTAAACAGTTGCATCAATAATATCAGTTAATCGAATGTTGGCTGAATCTGTTGGCAAATTGGGCACAAGTAATGTTTCTACACCTTGATTATTTATTCCATACACATTCAAAATCGAACTGTCTTGAGTGGGGTCTTCGAGTGGAGTCATTTCCCATGAAAGAGAATCCCAACTTTTAACGGGCCCTAATATTTCTGAAAAAATATTAGCATAATTTGCTGTTGAAGTTAAGGTTGTTGTAAGGATTAGCTCTTTATGAGTTACAGAATCTCCTATAACTTCAATTGCTGACGATGTGTCTCCTTTTTTAGCAAAAAATATAAATGGAATACTATCTTGAACATTTGCTACATTTGTTCCTCCGAGGTTTTGAAATGCATTTCGAAGATTTGCCGGTATAGGCGAATACCAGCTAAAGGTTTCATAATACCAAGTCCATATTAAAACAATATTATCATTCGGGACGCTATCGTTTAGCATATTTGTCATTGCATTCATTTGTTGTGAGTCTGAATGCCTAAATATGAAGAAATTCTTTTTATAGCTACCAGTTCCAAAAGTATTTGCTTGTCCCATATCCATTTCTTCAGCATTCCATGGTTTAAATGTTTTACTGTCTAAGATAGCCACATGAAAGGCAGACATAGTTGACCAACCGTTATATCCCATTCTATCTAAATCAATTAAATATTTTATATCCCATACTTCATCTGCAGTAGCAGCACCATAGTTTATACATTTTAATTGTTTAACATTGGGAGTAAATTCAAATCTTCTGGTTGCCCTATTGTGTTTAATAAATTCATATTCATCATAATCAAATTGCAAAAAATGAGCCTGTTCCCACCCTTCTTTTCCATTGATATATTGAAATGAACTGTTTCTCCATTTGTAACCACTTGCGTCAACAGAGTCCTTTCCAACTCTCCAATAATAAACAGTGCTATCAGGCATGTTCAACAGCATATTAGGTTGCCAAGTGATTATTCCACCTGCACTATAAATCATTGTACTTTCTTTGATTGGGCTATTGAAATAATCGGTAGTATCAACTTCAAAAATATAATTTTTAGCCGGTTCAAAAGGGAAGGCGGTAGAAGCTTTTAGAGTAATTCCTTGATTTGGAATTATTGCGTATTTGTAAGGAAAAATAGGTATAATTTCTCCGGAAAGTATTTCTAAAGGTACATTTATTTGATTATTTGATTCATGTATTTCATCAATTTCACCTAAGGCATCAACAAAAATATTAAGCATATTAATGCCTAACCCTCTGATTAAATCGACTGGTAATTTGAAAGTTACAGTATCTTTATATTTTGGAGCTGTTATTAACTGAAAATAAGTAGTATCGGTATAACCCATCATGTTTGTTGGAAAAACTCGAGTTAGCTCAATTGTAATATTTGTATCTATAGATTTTCCCAAGTTTGCAACAACGATGTTCACATCAAATGAATCTATATCTGAAGTTACATTTTCAGGGGTAAAGTAAACCGACGAACTCTGAATCATGTAATCCGGTTTTTCATACGAATGAATTGAAATCGAAGGATCTCCATGTAACGTCATTCCTAGAGATGAAGAATTGGTTATTATATTTTGCCCTGCACCTTGAGTTTCTTGAATGGTGTTTTTAATGTGCTGTCCAACACTTCCTCCATAATTTTTATACGATAAATTTCTATAAAATTCTGCTGAATATGTATTCAACGAACTTGCTACACCAAAATCAACCGAAGCCAAAAAACCAATAACCCCCTTGTTATCATTTAGCACGTATTTTTCACTAATACTATTTGCAGAAGGTAAATGTATATCTCCAGCCAAACAGGCATTTCCTAACAGAAATGGGTATTTTCCGTTTTGGTTTGGCCAATCATCAGGGTCATCAATGTTTTGATCAAATCCTCCGGTTGCAGATGCGTGTCCAAAAAATGTCATCAAGGAAACACCATTTCCGATTGCTTGTCGAATAGAATCAGACATTGTGGTTTGAATTGGAGCAGATGTAGTTTTAGCAAAAGAATTTACATTACCACCGAAATTGCTTCCTTCAAAAATAGCCTTATAACTATCTAAATAGCTCATGAATAATGATGCAGAATTAGCATCATCGCCACCGGCAAAATGTAAAGCTTGTTTCATCCAATCTGTTTCTCCATACGGTGAAGAAGATTGATTTGGAACAGGGTTTTCGTATTCAATAATCTTATTTAAATAATAATTTACATGATCAGGTGTTAAAGCTGCAATTCTTCCCATTGGAATAAGTGGCTCTGTGATACTACCATTTAAACCAGAAATTAGCATAATATCAGAAGCAGGGTGACCAAATGATGGAACCAAATTATTGTGAAAATCTACACCGCTTCTTGATAAATTAGCTTTAATTGATTTTCCAATTAAGAACAAATAGTTTGGGTGTGTTGACCAATTATCATACACAAAATCTACAAATCCCCTTATTGAATAGGGATGTTTATCAATTCCATAAGCAAACTGGTCATATAATTCTTGAATATCAACTACAAAACTGTTTTGTGGGTTTGTAAAACTTGATAATCTATAGTTTGAGTATGCATTAGCTTCATTAAGCAATGATGAATGTGTGATTATTATAAATGCCGTATCCACAGTTTGCGAGTAATCAGTGAATTTGGTAGTTGGGGTAACCGGAAATAATCCGTAAATTGTATCCAATTCAGATTCACGAATTGCCACACATTCTTTTAAGCCTCCGGAGTTTGGAATCAAGCATTCAAAATTAGACCCATTGACATTTGTTTCTATCAGTTTGTTGTTGGTAACATCAATAAAAAAAACTTTTCCTGAGCCAATTAGGTTAGAAAATTGGAAGTAGGATTTTGTCTGTAATAAATCATCATTGATAAATATTTTATTGAATGATGATTTTCCTTCTAAATCGGTTGTATGCGGATAATTAATTTTAATGTATGAAACTGCTTGTCGGCCAACTGTTGAACCTAAGTCATTGATACTAGAATATGTTAATCCGGTGAAGGGTGAAGTTAAATCTGCAATTGGGATTTGAATATTCAAGTCAATTTTATCGTATCCCTCAAATATAGTGTCAATTGTAGTATTTCCGATTTTTAACTGTAAATGCTGATCGTAATACACTTGTGAATAATCTGATTCTCCTAAAACAGTAGTTTTTAAAGTAGCTCCACCTGAAGAACTATATATGTTTGGTGTAGAAATAGTATATGAAGAAAATCCATCTAAATAATATTCATAATCAAACCAGCCTTCTGCTTTATCGTAGCCGAATAAATTTTCAGAAGAACTGCCAAGCAGCAATGTTTTGCCGGTAAAATACTTATTTGAAAAACAATTTAGTACTTCTTTTTCAAAGTAGTTAGATGGAGTATAAGATGTAAAATTTGTATCGTTTTCAATTGTGTATCTCAAATTAGAAGTAGAGTTGTTCCAAGTTAAAAAATAATTAATTGTATCGTTAAATAAACTGTAGTAAGGGTTTGGGTGTAAATTTTGAGCTCCATATAAGCCCTCATCAAACCATCCGTCATTTTTTAAAGCATAAAATATTATTTTATCAGAGTTATCAAAAATTCCATCGCCCTCACCTTCTATATAAAGAGGAATTTCCACTCCTTTAGCAAATATTTGAAAATTTCTAGGATCAATTGAACCTATTGGAATTCCTGAGTTGAAAAGCGTTAATGAATCTATTGAATACAATCCATTTTCTGAAATTTTAAACTTATAATACGATTGATTATAATTTATCCAATTGTTATTATACGGTTGAGATAAAGCGACAAGCGTTTGTGAGAGAAAAGTTATAAAAAAAAGATTTCTAATATAAATTCGTAAGCTTATTTTCATCGCTTCTTAAATTGAATTAGAAAATTACACATTTTTTCATTTGCTTGATTTTCACTTCTGTTCTTTTGTGTGAATCAACTTATTAAAATCAAATTTCAAGGAAAAAATGTTTGAATACAACGCTTCTGATTGGTCTCCAATATCAGATAATGCGTAATCAAGTGAAACTCCTTTGAATTTAACGCCTACACCAAAATTGGGCTGAAAAGAAACTTTGTCATTCATATAAATATCAGTTGATTTTTGAATATTTCCCACACCCATTCTTAGGAAAATTAGCTGATCGTAACCTACCTCTAACCCCATGTGTGGATCAATGCTAATAGGATTGCTCGAAATAAGAGTATTTCGTTGTCCATCAGTAGAAAAATCAAAGTTTATTTCACTTAAAACATTGAATTTTTTACTTATTTTAATATTCTTTGCAACACCTAAGATTATCTTAGGGAGTGTTATTTCCGTTGAATTTTCAGGAATTTCATTGTTTGTCATTTCAAACACTTCTTTTGTTTTTTCATCCAAAGAAAAACTCCACGCATTAAAAGTTGTGGTAACGTCTCTTGCCATAAGTCCAAAATTCCAACCTTTAAAGTCGTACTGTCCGCCAATGTCAATTCCAAAACCATACGCTTGGGCGAAATCGCCAACTCCTCTGTATATTATTTTAACATTTGCTCCATACCTTAAACCTGAAATTTTTGATCGTCTTGCATAGGAAAATAAAAAGGCATAATCAGCAACTGAAAATGATGAAATTCTATCGTAATTAATATTTCCATCTGAATCAATCAATTGGGTTGTATTAGGAATATCATCAACACCAAAACGAATAACGGAAACACCAAAAGAACTCATAGAATCTATTTGAGCGGCAAAACCGCCATAATCAAACTTTGCAATTCCAGCAAAATACTCAGCGTGCATCAATCCAACAGAAAAATCCTTTTCTAGCTTAGTTAATCCTGCTGGGTTCCAATACCCAGAGGTTACATCATTAACAGTAGTAACACATGAATTCGACATACCCAATGCTCTAGCTCCAATTCCAATAGCTAAAAATTCATTGCTATATTTTGGAGCAGTAGATTGGGCATGTATTTCAATCCCTAAAACAAGTAAAAGTAATGTGAGTTTTATTTTATACATAAAAATAAATTCGGCTGAAAATTAATAATTATTTGTGACACTAGTTTGTGTATTGATTTAGTCTTAGAGAAACTATTTGAATTTATTTTTATTGTTGAAACTAACTAAAGTTTGATAATTTTACGGTTTCAAATTGATTTTCCAGATGAAAAAACATATTCCTAACGCAATAACTTCTCTAAATCTATTGTGTGGTTGTATTGCAATTATCAATGCTTTTGAAGGAATATTATATTGGTCTGCAATTCTTATATTTTTAGCTGCATTTTTTGATTTTATGGATGGAGCTGTTGCAAGAATGCTAAAAGTTTCTCACCCATTAGGCGAGCAGCTTGACTCTTTGGCAGATGTTATTTCTTTTGGTTTAGCGCCGGGGATTATCTTATATCAGTTTATTAAAGAACTGATTTCCCAAACAGAATATCCATTATTATTAGAGTATCCTTGGTTAGTTTATTTGGTGTTGATAATACCTGTATTTTCAGCTTTACGATTGGCAAAGTTTAACATTGACACTCGTCAAACAGATGGATTTATTGGATTAGCCACGCCTGCAAATGCCAGTTTTTTTATTTCAATTGTATTGGTTTATTCATTTCCTGAACATTTCCAAGTTATCGATATAAAAGATGTACTGATTCCTATTTTTTCTCATCCACTTCTTCTTTTGATTTTATCATTTGTATTTTCATTTTTACTGGTTTCAGAAATTCCTATGTTTTCGTTAAAAGCAAAATCATTGAGCTGGAAAGGAAATGAGCAACGTTTTATTTTTTTAGGTTTATTTATCGTAATGTTATTTTTGTTTAGCATTTCAGCAATCCCTTTGTTGATTTTGCTATATATCATTTGGTCTGTTTTATCAACATTTTTGTTTTCTAAAAAAGGATAACATGTTCAGTATTTTTTCCGATGAACATTTTATGAACGAAGCTTTAAAAGAAGCCCAGAAGGCTTTTGATGAAGATGAGGTTCCGGTTGGTGCAGTTGTGGTTTGCAACAACAAGATAATCTCAAGGGCTTATAACATGACAGAAAAACTAAACGATGTAACAGCTCATGCTGAAATGCTTGCAATTACGTCAGCCACAAATGCAATTGGTGGTAAATATCTCAGCGAATGTACTCTTTTTGTAACCTTAGAACCCTGTATAATGTGCGGAGGAGCTTTGTTTTGGAGTCAAATAAAAAAGATTGTTTACAGTGCACCAGATCCAAAAAGAGGATTTAGTAAAGTTACCCCATCCATATTACATCCAAAAACAGAAGTTATTGGGAATATTCTGGCAGAACAGTCAAACAAGTTGCTTATTTCATTTTTTAAATCAAAAAGGAAAAAAAGTTGATTAAATCAATACCAATAGTAAGTATAGTTTTTCTTTGTATAGTCGCGATTCTTGGTACAATTATGCGATTTTCATTTGTTTACCCAAACAGTATTCCCTATTCAAACGTATTACACTCCCATTCCCATGTTGCCTTTCAGGGCTGGGTATATCTTAGTTTGTTTTATTTTTTGATTACTTCATTTTTGAGTGAAAAAGCAATAAAAAAAGGAAATTATAAAATACAATTTTATGTTACAAGTATAGTAATTTTTAGCATTCTTGTTTCATTTATATACCAGGGTTATGGAATATATTCAATAGTTTTTTCATCAATTTTTCAATTTATCAGTTATTGGTTTATTTTTAAATTTTTGGGCGATTTAAAGCAATCATTTTCAATTGAAGATACCCCAATTTCTGTAAGTTTTATAAAAATATCACTGTGGTTGAATTTAATATCCACGCTTGCCACATGGAGTATTGCAGTTATTTCAGCATTAAAATTAGGGGAAGATGAGATATACAACTCTGCTATATACGCTTTTTTACATTTTCAGTATAACGGCTGGTTTACTTTTGCGATTATTGGGCTACTGTTCCGATTTTTTGAATTAAATGCTATTTCTTTTAATAAAAAAAATACAAAACTATTCTTTAATTTAATGCTGCTTGCAATAGTTCCTTCCTATACTTTATCGCTGATAGGCATGAGTTTTCGAAGTTATATAATATATGTAGCATATTTTTCAGCGGTAATTCAACTTATCGCTTGTTTTTACTTCATTAAATCCATAAACAAAGGAACTTTAAATCTTATTAATAAAAAAAGCTCGTTGTTTTCATGGGTGTTGATTATTTGTTTTTTAGCTTTTTTACTAAAACTATTCATTCAATCTATATCAGTATCTGATTTATTTATCGAAATGATTTCTATAAATCGCTTTATAATTATGGCGTTTATGCACATGGTTTTGATTGGTTTTGTTTCATTTGCTCTGATAAGTTTTTATATTCAAAAGGAAATAATCGACATTTCAAATGTATTTGTAAAAATTGCACTCTATCTACTTATTTTAGGATTTGTTGTCAGCGAATGTATGATGGTTGTAAACCAATTTTATTTAAGAATAATTTTTCAAAAACTTATTGCTTATTCAAGTTTAAGCATGGCGATAGGATTTATTTGTTTGCTGTTTCACATAATCCTAAACCAAAAAATGTTTAACAATATCGGGCAGGTAAACACATAAATTTTAATCAAATGAAAAAAGACCGTACAGTAATTTTAATTCAGATTTTATTAGTTTCACTATATTTTATGTTAGCATTAATAAAGTTTGATTTACCGTTTTCTAACAGCTTATTCATAATAATTTCTGCTGTTTTATGTTTCATCTATTCTCCTGTTTTATTCATTATGGTACTTGTAAATAATTTTTACAATGTAAAAGAGAAACTATTTTTGATAATATCCTTTATAGGTATCAACTCCGTACTTCTTACAGCTATTCTTTGGGGTATTACGAGAGAGGTTATCTTGATATATTTTCTGATGGCTGCTGTTTTACTTATCGGTTCAGAAGTTCTTTATCATTTATACAAAATGAAAGAATCTTCACACAAGCTAGTTAAAAACACTTATGCTCAAAGAATAATAACCATCCCTCTACTGTTGATATTATTGCTTCTTAATATTGGTTAAAACACACCACAATTTTTCTTGACATGCTAATATTTATGCTTGTATTATTGAATTAATTTTTCATATATTTGTGGGTAATTGGTAAAAAGTTGAATACGAATAGTTAAGCAAATCCGATAAAAAGGGTTTTATTTTAGATAAAACATTAAAAAAAATTTTACTTTTACCTAAATATATTTTAATATTGCAAACTAAACTAGTTTATAATTTATAACATCATCGAATAATGAAACGTATTCTTTCCATACTTACAATGTTAACATTAGTGGCCAATGTTACTGCTGGTGTAATCGTTTTAGAAGGTCATTATCAAGGCAAAAATTTATACGTACAAAATCCATTTGCAGGAAGCGGAGTTGGTTTTTGTACTTTTGAAGTAACCATAAATGGAGAAGTAACTACTGATGAGGTAAACTCAAGTGCATTTGAAATAGATTTTGCAAACTTTCAACTTAAGGTTGGTGATCCTGTAATTGTAAAAATCAAGCACAAAGATGATTGTAAGCCAAAAGTATTAAACCCTGAGGTTCTTAAACCAAAAAGCACATTCGAAATCGTTTCTATGGATATTTCTAAAGATGGAAACTTTACATGGACCACTAAAAACGAAACCGGAAAATTGGCATACACAATTGAACAATTCAGATGGAACAAATGGATAAAAGTTGGTGAAATTGACGGAAATGGTTCTGCTGAGAATAATAGCTATGAATTTAAAATTACACCACATTCTGGCGAAAACAAATTTAGAGTAAAACAAGTTGATTATTCTAGCAAACCAAGATATTCACAAGCTTCTAGATATATGTCAACATCTGGAGAAATCACATTTAGCCCTGTAAAAGCAAAAGACTTTGTTACATTCACTGGCGAAACTCTTTTTGAAGTGTACGATAGTTTTGGTAACATTGTTAAAAAAGGTTTTGGCGAAAAAGTTGATGTAACAAATCTGAAAAAAGGTATTTATTACTTGAATTACGACAACAAAACTGAAACTTTTGTTAAAAAATAAATTCTGACTATAGAAATTTAAAATCCCGACTTTAAATAAAGTCGGGATTTTTTTTATCAACTGATTAATTCATGAAAAAAATAGAACACATAGGAATTGCAGTAAAAAATATAGATGAATCAAATAAAATCTACAGCAAGCTTTTAAACCAAAATCCGTACAAGATTGAAGAGGTTCTAAGCGAATACGTTAAAACTTCTTTTTTTAAAATCGGTGATAGTAAAATAGAACTGTTAGAAGCAACCAGTTCTGAAAGTGCAATTGCAAAATTTATAGAGAAAAAAGGAGAGGGGATACATCATATAGCATTTGACGTAGAAGATATTCACTCAGAAATTAGTCGATTAAAAAAGGAAGGATTTGTTGTTCTGAACGAAATTCCGAAAAAAGGAGCAGATAATAAATGGGTATGCTTTGTTCACCCTAAGTCTGCAAATGGCGTACTAATAGAACTTTGCCAGGAAATCAAATAACTACAAGTAACTTAACAGGACATTTCCCGCATCATCTAAATTGCTTCCAAAAACAATTATTCCATCTTCATGACCTTTCATTACAATAATTTTTTTTCTAATCACATCTGTTTCATTAAATAAACGTACTATTTCAAAAGCCATATCAGGAGTTCCGTATGCAACTTCTTTATTTGTTGCTGGAACCTTGTTTGATAAATGCCCCCATAATGATTTGTTGTGGATATGAATAATTGCGTTTACATCTTCAGATGCCTGATATATTGCCGCATGAGTCATTGTTTCAGATGATGCTTTAAGTTTTCCCCTACAAACAACTTCATTTTTTGAAATATCATAATTTGTTACTAAAGTAAAATGTGTGTCTTCAATAGGAAAAATACTTCCTGTTTGTGTTCCTGAAATTAAAATGTTTTTACCGATTCTAACACTAATATTGCCGTATCCTACTTTCAACTTTTTATCGTAACCGATTTGTTTGAGTTGAAATAATTTATCTCTCCAAAATTTTAGACTTTGAGGGACTTCAACTGATAGTTTTTCATCAATCCATTTACAATTAAACTTTATGTACCCTTCATCAATAAATTTTTTATTTTTCATAATCAATTAAAATAAATCAGGGAATAAACTTTTGATGCCTGCCTCAGAAGCCTCACAAATTCCACGCTCTGTAATTAAACCGGTTATCAACCGAGCTGGCGTTACATCAAAACCATAATTTAAGGCGGGAGTAGTTTCAGGACAAATCAATACTGATTTTATTTCTTTTTTTTCTAATCCTTGCACATATTTAACTTCATTTTCATCACGTGTTTCTATTGGAATATTTTTAACTCCATCTTCAATTGTCAAATCTAATGTTGATGAGGGTAGAGCAACATAAAAGGGTATATTGTTATCAAAAGCCGCTAATGCTTTTAAATACGTCCCGATTTTATTTGCCACATCACCATTTCTGGTTGTCCTGTCAGTACCAACAATAACCAAATCAACCATACCATGTTGCATTAAATGACCACCAGTATTATCATTAATTAAAGTGTGCTTAACACCCTGTTGATTTAGTTCAAAAGCTGTTAAACTAGCACCTTGATTTCGAGGCCTGGTTTCATCAACCCATACATGTATGTCAATACCTACTTGATGTGCTTGATAAATGGGTGATGTTGCTGTTCCCCAATCGACTGTAGCGAGCCATCCTGCATTACAATGGGTGAGTATATTTACTGTTTTATTGTTTTTTTTAGCTGCTAACTGACGAATAATTTCAAGTCCATGTTTTCCTATGTTAAAACATACGTCAATATCTTGTAGCTTGATTTCTTCTGCTTTTGCAAGAGCAAGTTCAGGCAATAATTTATTATTACTATTTTCTTCAATAAGTTTAGACATTTCATCAATAGCCCACTTCAAATTGACTGCTGTAGGTCGTGTGTTATAAAGTTTAGTTGCAACGTCTTTAATATATGATAATTTACAACTTTTCTCACACGCTTCAATACAAGCTAAATACATTCCATAAGCAGCTGTAACACCTATTAGTGGAGCTCCCCTAACAACCATCTCTTTTATTGCATAAGCAGCATCATCGGTATTTTGAATTTTATAAATATCAATTTTATGGGGCAAATAGCGTTGATCTATAACATCAATACAATTTTTATTTTTGGAGTTAACCCAAATTGTGTGATGGTGTTTTCCGTTAATATTCATTAAGAAGAGAATTGATTGACTGATTATTATTAATATCCAGAAACACAGATTTTATTCCAATAGATTTAGCTGAAACAATATGTTCAGCAGTATCATCAATAAACAGTGTTTTTGATGGATTTAAGTTTGAGGTTTTAATGAGATGTTCAAATATTTCTTTTTCAGGCTTTCTAAAGCCGACTTGAAAGGACAAATAACATTTTTCAAATAGAGTCGAAAAATTATTATTTTCTTTTGCATGGTACATATTTTCAATAAAACTGTAGTGAATTTCATTGGTATTACTCAATAAAAATAATCTATATTTTTTTGATAGTCTCTTTATCAATTGAATTCTTTCGTCGGGTAAGTCTAACAACATGCTGTTCCAAGCCTCAATAACTTCATGATGTGACATCGAACTATTTTCTATAAAAAAATGAGTAAAAGTTGAGCTTTCAATTTTACCGGTCTCAAATCTCTCTAAAAGTTGATTGTCTTTAATTTGTTGATGTAAAGCAGTAAAATTAGTTGGAAAATGAGCCTTAAAGGCTCTCCATGTCAATTCATGATTGAGATTGATTATTACTCCACCTAAATCAAACACTATATTTTCTATACCGGTTAACATAAATAAGTGTCCAAAATTAGTAAAATAGTATTGGCATTTATTGGTAATTACATTTCAAATACGTAAAATTGCAGCCGTTAATTTTATAAGATAAAAATTATAAAAGGGGCCTATAGCTCATTCGGTTAGAGCAACTGACTCATAATCAGTAGGTGCTTGGTTCGATTCCAAGTGGGCCCACAAAAGGAAATTACATATTTGGTAGTTTCCTTTTTTATTTTCTACCAATTAGGCACATTTTTCAAAATTATATTTGATTTTTTCTATCTTTAGGTAATGAAAAACATTCATTTTTTTCTAGCACTCTTTTTTTTCTCAAATGTTGTTTTTGCACAATATTCTACAGAACAACAAAAGAAAATAGACTCTTTGTATCACGAGGTTAAAACCTCAAAATATGATACTACCGTTGCTGCATCATTGGTGGGTATTTCTGAAATAATGTATGTATATCATGTTGACACGTTACTTCCTTTGTGCAACAAAGCGATTGAAATTTGCAATAAAAATTTGAAAAAATCGAATTTAAAGAAATTCGAAATAAATTCATTCAAATTAACAATGGCTGCAGCATACAACAACATTAGCTATGTGTATGGAAATTACGGAGACATTAATAAACAACTTGAAGTTTTACTGATTGGATTAAAAATAAGAGAAAATATTGATGATGACAAGGGATTAGCAGCTACTCTCAATAACATAGGTTATAGTTATAAAGTTCTTGGTGATATAAAAAAAGCAATTGAATGTTACGATAAAAGTTTAAAAATTAAAGAACGAATTGGCGATAAAAAAGGAGCCTCATCAACATATTTGAACATGGGCTCTATATATGAAAGCCAAGGTGAAATTGATAATGCATTAGCATTATACTTTAAAGCACTTGCAATACAGGAGGAGTTAAAAGACATGAGAATTAAAGCAATAGCTCTCAATAATATTGCTTACGTCTATTTTCAGAAAAAAAATTACGAAAAATCCTTTGAATACAATTTTAAAAGCCTACAAATCAGAAATGAGATTAATGACAGCAAAGGAATTGCAAATTCGCTTCATAATATTGGACTTGCATACAAAGAAACAGGAAAACTAGATTCAGCTCTTAAATACTATATGTTGAGCTTACATATGAAAGAAGAACAACGTGATTCTTTTAGTTTACCTGCATCATATACAAATATTGGATATTTATACTTTAAAAAAAATAATTTTCAAAAAGCCAAAACATTTGGTTTAAAAAGTTTAGAAATTGCTAAATCTACAAGAGTTATCCACAACATTAAAGAAGCAGCCATGCTTCTTCAAAAAATTTATAAGGAAGAAAAAAATTTTAAGGAAGCTTATAAATTACTCTCACTCTACTATGAAATTAGAGATAGTATCATCAACCAAGAGAACAAAAAAGCAGCTATTAAACAAAATTTACAATATGAGTATAATAAAAAATTGGCAACCGACAGTATTGCATTTGCAAAAGAAAATGAAATAAAAGAAATAGAAATTGCAAAACAAAAATCAGAGCTAGAAGCAAAACGAAATCAACAGTTTGCACTTTTCGGAGGACTGTTTTTGGTGTTGCTATTTTCAGGATTTATTTATAATCGTTTTAAACTATCACAAAAACAAAAGCAAATTATTGAGATTCAAAAAAATGAAGTAGAAGAAAAAAGTAAAGAAATAACAGACTCCATCACTTATGCTAAACGTATTCAAGAAGCAATTCTTCCATCAAGAGAATCGTTAAACGAAACTTTAAAAAATGGGGTTATCTTGTATAAACCAAAAGATATAGTAGCTGGAGACTTTTATTGGATGGAAAAAAGTATGGTTAAAAATAATGAAATAATTTTATTTGCTGCGGCAGATTGCACAGGGCATGGAGTACCCGGAGCATTAGTGAGTGTTGTTTGTAACAACGCTTTAAACCGTTCGGTTCGAGAGTTTGGCTTAACATTACCTGGGGAAATTTTAGATAAAACAAGAGATTTAGTTGTTCAAGAGTTTTCAAAGAGTGGCGAAGAAGTGAAAGATGGTATGGATATTTCGTTATGCTCAATATCTTTCAAAGAAAATTCTTTACGTTGGGCAGGAGCAAACAATCCAGCCTGGATAATTAGAGACGGTAACATTATTGAAATAAAACCCAATAAACAACCCATTGGAAAATCTGAAAATAGACAACCTTTTACTACTCACCAGCTACAAGTTCAAAAAGGAGATACTATCTATATTTTTACTGATGGTTTTGCTGACCAATTTGGAGGTGAAAAAGGTAAAAAGTTTAAATCGTCACAGTTGAAAGACTTTTTGATTTCAATCCAACAAAAAGAAATGAATGAACAAAAACTTGCTCTTGAAGAATGTTTTCATCTTTGGAAAGGCAGCCTTGAACAAGTAGATGATGTATGTGTTATTGGTGTGAGAGTTTAATCGTGACGGGCACCTTTAAGTATTCTAAAAACGTGCAACACAGCCGGAAAAACTGCATCCATACTTTCTTTAGCCCCATTTGTTGAACCTGGCAAAGCTAAAACTAATGATTCATTAATAATACCGGCAACACTCCTGCTCAACATTGAGTATGGAGTTCTATCTTGTCCGTAACTTCTAATAGCTTCATCAATTCCTGGGATTTCTCTCTCAATTAATGGTTTTAAAGCTTCAGGTGTAACATCTCTACTCGATAGTCCTGTACCTCCGGTATAAATTATCATATTTACACCCTTTTCTGAATACAATTTTGCCTTTTCTTGAATATCCAAAACTTCATCAGGAATAATGATATAATCCATTATGCTAACCCCACATTCTTCTAACTTTTTAATTATAGCTTTTCCTGCCTTATCTTCTTTTTGCCCTTTTGAAATGGTATCTGAACATACAATCACTGCCGCATTTAAATCTTTTCTGAATTTATCTTTAAAATCAGATTTGCCACCTTTTTTCTCTTCGAGTTTTATTTGATGTATTTCAATTCCTTTATCAATTGGTTTGAGCATGTCATACATATTTAAGGCTACGACACTAGCTCCATGCATAGCCTCAACTTCAACCCCTGTTTTGTATATTGTTTTTACAGTTATTTTAATATGTATTTCTAACCCTGCAATTTCATAGTCAATTCCAGTATATTCAATTGGCATCGGATGGCAGTCTGCTAAAATCAAAGCTGTATTTTTTACACCTAACAATCCTACTGCTTTACTCATAGCAAAGACATCTCCTTTTGGAACTGTTTTATTAATAATTGCATCAATAGTTTCTTGTTTGCTCACCTTAACTATAGCAGAAGCTGTTGCAATTCTTAAAGTTGGTGATTTATATGTTATATCTACCATAATTTTTTTGTTGGTTTATTTTTAATGATTTACTTTCCACACATGACTATCGTCTTCAAACAATTCTTTTCCGAAAACCGGAGCCTTTGCCTTAATTTCTTCTGTAATATATCTGCATGCATCAAAAGCCATTGTTCGATGCTTTGAAGATGTAAAAACAAATAAGCACAATTCACCCGCTTTAACAATTCCTTTGCTGTGATAAATATGAGCACATGTTAGGTCGTATTTAACAAATGCTGACTCTCTAATTTCATCAAAAACTTTATTTGCCATATCTTCATACGCAGAATATTCTATAGCTTTTACAATTTTTCCAGCTATTACATCAGCTCTAACCTGACCTAAAAAGATGTCATGTGCTCCAATATTGGTTTTTACTTGATGATGGGCTATTGAATCTGCAATTTTTGCAGGAGTTATAGGTCCTTCAATAAAAACATTTTTTATTTTTTTTTCTTTATTCATTTTTCCAGTTATTTAGTCCTTCTTCAAGATTTAGAAGATTGTTGTATCCATATTTTGTACTTAATAATTTAATTGCATGTAAACTTCTGATTCCTTTTTGACAAACAACAACAACTTTTTTATTTTTGGAAATTAGTGAAATGTATTTCTCTAATTGATTCAATGGAGCATTTATCACATTCGTATTTATAATTTTTGGCAACTCCCACTCTTCTCGCACATCTACTATTTGAATATTTTCCTTTTGTAATAACTCTTTCAGTTCAGATTGATTAATTGAATTGTTTTGAGCAATTCCACAAAAAACATCGTAGTTAAATTCAGAAAAATTAGTTTCTAAAGCCTTAGTTTTTTTAATTTGAGCAGGGTTTGACTTAATTTTTAAATTTGTTAAAACTGATGTCAATAAATTATAGATTAGCAACTTACCGGAAAGTACAGAGCCAATACCTAAAATTATTTTAATAACTTCTGTGGCTTGTAATGTACCTATAACTCCTGGTAAAGCTCCCAATACACCAACTTCAGCACAATTTGGAATACTCCCTATTAGTGGAGGCTCAGGGAATAAACATCTGTAAGTTGGTCCGTTTAAATAGTTGAAAACCGTTACTTGCCCTTCAAACTTGTATATCGAACCATAAACTAGCGGTTTATTGGTAATTACACAAGCATCATTAACTAAATATCGAGTAGAAAAATTATCAGTACCATCTACCACTACATCGTAATTTTTAAACAAACTGAGTGCATTTTTGGATGTTAATTTTTCAGGATATGAGTTAATACTAATATGTTGATTTTGTTTTTGTAATTTATCTTTTGCTACAGATGCTTTATTTTTTCCTACATCTTCTGAATTAAAAAGTATTTGTCGGTGTAAATTTGATTCGTCAACTGAATCAAAATCGATTATTCCGATTGTTCCAATCCCTGCTGCTGATAAATACTGTAAAACCGGACATCCCAGTCCTCCAGCCCCAATAACCAATACTTTAGAAGATTTCAGTTTTTCCTGACCTTCTACTCCGATTTTATCTAATAACAAATGTCGGCTATATCTGATTTTTTCTTGTTCATTTAACATGATTAACCTCCGGCAAATGGTGGAAGAATTGCAACCTCATCGTTTATCCCAATTTTTGTGTTTTCTTCAACAATTGATTGATTTAAAGCTACTTTAAAGCTCATATCTTCAAGTTTGGGGAATTTTGCTTGAAGCAATTTTATTAATTCATTGACAGTACTGTTTTTATTTGAAATTTCAATAATTTCAAAATCATGTCCAATGACTTCTGCAATCATTCCAAAATACAACACTTTAATTTTCATAATACTGTTTTAATTCTTCTGGTGTATTAAAATTTAAAAACTCTTGAAAATGAATTTGATTTGCATCTATAGTTTTCAAATCAATTTTGGAAAGAACGTCTTTTATTCTCAACCTTTTTTTATCAATTTCATTTTGAATTATGGGCAAACAACTTTTAGAATATATTCCAATTAGTTGGTGAGTTTTATCATCTTTGATTGGTATAGTTGCTTGGCAGTTCTCACAATTATCAATTAGAATTTGAAGTAAATCAACTTTAACCAATGGAGTATCGCAACTCAAAACAATGTTTTTTTCAAATGGAGTGTGATAAAGTCCAGTATATATTCCAGCTAGTGGTCCAGCATTTTTTATTAAATCTTCGTACACTGGTATTCCAAATGATTTATAACGAGAATCATTAGCGATAATTAAAATATGTTTTGTAATTTTTTTTACTGTTTCAACCAAATGCATCACCATAGGTTTATTTTCAAACAACAATAAACCTTTGTCCGTTCCCATACGAGAACTTTTGCCACCTGCTAAAATAATAGCTCCTACTTCCATTATTTAACTTCAATTACCATTTTATCTTACTTATTTCGCTACTCAAGAACAATTGAACTTTGGTATTCAATTCATCAAACAGTTTTATTGTTCTAATTCCTTCTTTTGTAACAACTGTTCCTCCCCCGCCTTTTCCACCGGATATTCTTTCCACTAATGGTTGATTAGCTTCTTTATTCATACCATCGATAATTTCCCAGGCTTTTTTGTAGCTCATTTGCATTGATTTTGCAGCTTTACTAATTGAACCCGTTTCGATTATTTTTTTTAATAAGTCAATCCTTCCTTCAGCTAAGAAAGTTCCATTTTTTCCATCTATCCAAATTCGACTTTTTATTTTATACTTCATAAAATAAAGAATAGGTTATATATTAATTTATATAACGAAATTATAACTTTATCAATCTTGATACAATGATTAATGTCATAAGCTTGTATTTATCAAAAAAAACTGTCTCCCTAAATAGGAAGACAGTTTTTCAAACATTAACAAATTAAACTTTTAATTATTTCTGAAATCTCTACTTTTTCCAGGGAAATAGTTACGAGAATTTCTAATTTCTTTGTTGTTCCAATTCCAAATAACCAATTGGTATTTTCTCCAAATATAATCAACCGGAGCAACCAAAAAGTGAACAAATCTTGTAAATGGTATAATTCCAATGATAACGAATGCAGAAGTGATATGGGTTTTAACCATCAATAAAGCCATTTCATTACTTGTTGATAATTGAGCAATCACATCTACATTTGGGTTGAAAGCAAAAACCGAGCGTAAATATGGAGTCATAACTGATGCAAACCAGTTTGAACCCCATCTTCCGTAGTAAGCAACTGCTAATCCTGAGATAATTTGTACTAGTATTACAGCATAAACAACATAGTCCATATTGTTAGATACCATTTGGATTCTTTTTGTTGTTAGTCTTCTTTTGATTAACAAAAGAATTCCAATTAGTGATGAAAGGGCAAATCCAAAGGCAGAAAATTCCAATACTAATAATCGAACGGGATCGCCATTCCAAGCTAACACTGCACTTGGAATCAAAAATCCAATCAAGTGTCCTAAGAAAAGCATAATCATTCCCCAGTGAAAAAACTGGCTACCAAAAAACAATTGTCTTCCTTCAAGAAATTGAGAAGATAATGATGAAACTTGAAATCCGTTTTTGGTATATCTATAAATTGAACCAATAAGCATTACCGCAAGTGCTACATAAGGTAAGGCTCCGAATAATAAAAAATCTAGCATAATTATTAGTTTTAAATTTTAATTTATTAATTGATATTGTTTAATATTTGTCTTGATCGTTGTTTAATTTCTTCAGGAGTAGGCACTGAAACCGAACATCCATCTTTGCAATCGCTGTGTAAAAATGCTTTTGCATAAGCAGGAATTATTTCAACTTGTTTTTCAAAATTTATTTTTTCAAAATCTTTTTTGAACACTTTTATCAAAGCACTGATAGCATTTTTATAAATGTTACCGTCTTTTATACCTTCCATAATAATAACTTTCTGTTTTTTATTCATAACCTTCTCTCTAATGTGAGTTTTTTGGTCACTGAATTCAGAAAGCATTTTTTCGAGTGCTGGTATTAAAGCCATTACAACTAATTCATCAATAAATTTATTATCTGTATGAATTGGTAATAATCTCAAAATGTAAGGTAAATTATCAGCTAATTCTCCATCACAATTGTTGTTGTGTTTTTCTTGTTCGGCCTTCATATTAACTAGGAATTCACCTCTTTTGTAATCCTCGTTAAATAAAACATACCCAATATCTAGAAAACAAACAGCTTGGATGTGAAAAGTTTTTTGAAAAATTTCTTCAATTTGATTGTAAGTAGAATTTGCAACAAAATCTGAGAATCTTTCAAATTCAATTCCTGCCTCAGGATATTTAGTATTCAGAAAGTTTTGAATCTCTTTTACTGTAGAAAAGACATTCTCTTTCGGGTACATAAATACCTCAGCAAGTAGTTTGTAATGTTCTAAATTTTGCATTTTAATTTCAGTTACTTTTATTATAAGCCTCTAGCTGGTTTTTCTTTGAAACCAAAACCGGTACTACCTTTATAATCTCCTGTATTTTCGAGCATTTCTATAGCCTCTTCACGATGAGCAGCAGGAATTACAAATCTTTCTTCAAAAGTAGCTAATGAAGTTAATCTGAAAATAGCATTTGCCATGTGAACATCTATTCCTGCATCATTCATTACTGAATTCAATTGAGATTCTGAAACATCTTTCACTGTAGTATTTCTTCTAGACACACGAACGGCATGTAGTCGTTTAAATACATCAACCACTTTTTGGTCATTTCCAGCAGTAAATAATGAAGACAAGTATCTAATTGGAACTCTTAACTTCTCTACACCAGTTAATAAATGCTCAGAAACTGTATCGTATTTTCCATCTTCGCTAACTGAAGCCATAGCTGGTAACAATGGTGGAACATAAAACAAGTTTGGTAATGTTCTAAACTCCGGATGAAGTGGTAGAGCAATTTTCCATTCTTTAACAAATTTATAAACCGGAGAGTTTTGAGCAGCTTTAATTGTAGAATCAGCTATTCCATTAATTTTAGCAGCTTTAATAACAGCCGGATCATGTGGATCTAAGTAAATTCCAAGGTGTCTGTCAACTATTTGAGATTCATCGCATGACGCAACTGCTTGTATTTGATCAGCATCATAAAGCATAACACCCAGGTATCTGATTCTACCAACGCAAGAGTGCATACAAGCTGGAGCTTGTGCAGATTCTAAACGTGGGTAACACAATACGCATTTTTCTGATTTACCTGTATTCCAGTTGTAGTATGATTTTTTATATGGGCATGCAGTAACACACATTCTCCATGCTCTACATCTTTCTTGGTTAATAAGAACAACTCCATCTTCACCTCTTTTATATAATGCACCAGATGGACAAGAACCAACACATGCAGGGTTTAAACAGTGGTTACAAATACGTGGCAAATAGTGGAAAGTCATTTTTTCCAATTGGAACATAGCTTCTTGTTCTGCTTTACTCAAATGTTTAAAGTTAACATCTTGTCTAGCATAATCTGGAGTACCAGATAAATCGTCATCCCAGTTAGGTCCAGCTTGTATTTCCATTGGCTCTCCAGTAATCAAAGAGACAGCTCTACCTATTGGTTGGTCGTTCCCTTCAGGAGCATCAAACAAGTCCTGATAGCGATAAGCCCATGGCTCATAATAATCATCTAATACAGGCATGTTTGGATTATGAAAAATATTTTTCAATCCTTTCAATTTTCCTGCCCCTTTTAATGAAACAGTATCACCATTTTTTACCCATCCGCCTTGATATATGTCTTGGTCTTCCCATTTTGTAGGATAGCCTGTACCAGGTTTTGTTTCAACATTATTCCACCACATGTACTCTGCACCTTTTCTGTCTGTCCAAATGTTTTTACAAGCTACAGAACAAGTATGGCAACCAATACACTTGTCGAGATGGAAAACCATTGATATTTGAGATCTTACATTCATAGTTTGTTTTTTTTAGTTTTATGTGTAACCTTCAACTTTATGAATTAAACACTTTAGTTTCTATATATTTTAATATTCTACTTTTGTCATTTTACGTACCAATACGTGAGTATCACGGTTAACTCCTACAGGACCCCAATAATTGAAGTGATAAGAGAATTGTCCATAACCTCCACACATTAAGTTTGGTTTCAAGTGAACCCGTGTAAAAGAGTTATTCATACCGCCTCGTCTTGCTTCGCCGTCTTTTCCTCTTCTTTCTTGCGATTTAGCAATATTATATGTTCTTTCAACAGCATGATATACTATACAAACTCCTTTTGGAATACGTGCACTAACACAAGCTCTAGTAACATAAGTACCGTGGTCGTTATAAACTTCCACATGGTCGTTATCTTTAATACCAAGTTCCTCGGCGTCTTTTTCACTTAACCAACATGGTTCTCCACCTCTTGATAATGTTAGCATTCGAAGGGTGTCACCATAGGTCGAGTGGATATGCCATTTTCCGTGTGGAGTTAAGCAATTTAACACTCTAGCTTTACCGTCATTTACCGTTACTCTCAAGTCACCATAAGCTTCTGGAGTTGGAGATGGTTTGTAAGTTGATAGATGTTCACCAAATGCAATGTATGCATCATGGTCTAGATAAAAATGTTGTCTTCCAGTTAAGGTTCTCCATGGAACTAAACAATCAACATTATAAGTATATGCTGCATAAGTTCTTCCTTCGTGCATCAAACCAGACCATAATGGTGATGAATTGTATCTTTTTGGCTGTGCTTGTAAATCTCTATATTCCATTTCGATTTGCTCGTAACCATCGCCTAAAGTTTCAATTTCTTTGATACCAATTTTTTTACCCATTATTTCGTAGGCACGTTTGGTTAATTTACCATTGGTCAAAGATGATAGTTTAAGAACTGCGTTAATTGCTTCAACATCTTCTTTAAGTGATGGATATTCAGTTCCATCTTCCCATTTAGTAATGTGTTGACGATGTTCTAACATTTCTTGATAAACGTCTTCTACAGGGAATCCAACACCATGAGCACTTACTCCGTTTTTAGCAACAGCCGTACCTAGTGAGATGTATTTTTTGAAAATTTTTGAGTAATCTCTTTCAACAAATGCTATTTTATGCATTGTTTTTCCTGGTATAGCCTCACACTCTCCTTTACTCCAATCTTGAAGACGTGGTTGAGTGATTTCATCTTTAGAATCGTGTGAAAGCGGTGAGTTAACCACATCTTTCATCACACCTGGTAAATATTTTGGTGCCATCATACTGATTCTTTCAGCTAATGTTTCAAAAATCATCCAATCAGTTTTTGATTCCCAAACCGGATCAATTGCTGCAGAAAGTGGGTGTATGAATGAGTGCATATCTGTTGAATTGATATCTGCTTTTTCATACCAAGATGCTGTTGGTAATACAATATCTGAATACAAAGCTGAAGTATCCATACGGAAGTTAATATCAACAACTAAATCCATTTTACCTCGTGCACCTTCTTTTTTGAAAGTAATATCTTCTACTAAGCTTCCGGCAACTTCATCTGCAATTTTATTGGTATGAGTTCCTAAATAATGATCTAAGAAATATTCATGACCTTTTGCTGATGTACCAATCGCATTTCCTTTCCAGATAAACCAGTTTCTTGGAAAGTTGATTTCCTCATCCGGTTCAACAACAGCATGCTTAAGTTCACCAGATTTTAATTGCTTAACAATATAATCTCTCATTTCGTCATCGGAATTACAGCCTGCTTTTTGAGCATCTTTTACGATTTCAAAATTGTTTTTATTGTATTGAGGATAATATGGCATCCACCCATTTCTAACAGCTTTTACAGCCCAGTCGGCAGTGTGTAAATGAGCCAACTTGTTATCTGGAACAGAGTTGTAATATCTTTGATTACCATCATATCTCCATTGAGAAGAGTTGATATAGTGCCAAATTGGTCCTTGTTGAAGTCTTGGAATTGTTCCCCAGTCTTTCGAACTCATTACAGTTGACCATGATTCCATTGGTGCAAGTTTTTCTTGACCCACGTAGTGATTCATACCTCCACCATTTTTACCATTACAACCGGTAAGCATTTGAGCCATGATTGCTGCACGATACATTAGATTTCCATGGAACCAGTGGTTAATAGCAGCACCCACAATCACCATACATTTACCTTCTGTAACTTCTGCTGTATTAGACCATTCTCTAGCCAGTTGAATAACTGTATCTCTACCAATTCCTGTGAATATTTCTTGCCAAGCAGGTGTATATGCTTGATCCTTATCATTATAGGATTGTGGAAAATCACCTGCTAAACCTCTTGACACACCATATTGAGACATGGTTAAGTCATAAATCGTAGCTACAGCAACTTTCTCACCATTTCCAAGGGTTAAATAACGAACAGGAACTCCTCTCATGGCTTTTTTATCCAAACCATATTCAACAAATTCAACTTGAGCAACTTCGTCATATTTATCAATGAAAGTCAATTCAGGGTCATATTCAGCACCAGTAACATCATCTGTGTATGATAAGTTCCAGTTTCCGTCTTTTCCATCCCATCTTTGGCCCATTGTACCGATTGGAACAACCAAGTTGTTCGTTTTAGTATCGTAATTTAAGAATTTCCAATCACCATTGTCGATTGATTTGTATTGAGACATTTCATTGGCTCTAACCATACGACCAGGAACTAATTTTCCATTCTCGTTATTTAATCGAACTAAGAATGGGCAATCGGTATATCTTTTTACATAATCAATAAAATATGGTGTTTTTTTGTTAACATGGAATTCTTGTAAGATTACATGAGTAACAGCCATCCAAAATGCACCATCTGAGCCTGCATGAACAGGAATCCATTGGTCTGCGTGTTTTGTAACCATACTAAAGTCTGGAGACATTACAACAGTTTTTGTTCCGTTGTGTCTGGCTTCTGAAAAGAAGTGTATATCCGGAGTACGAGTCATACCTAGGTTTGCCCCCATTGATACGATGAATTTAGATACATACCAATCAGCACTTTCACAAACGTCTGTTTGTTCTCCCCAAATTTCAGGGAAAGCATTTGGCAAGTCGCAATACCAATCGTAGAATGATAAATTTACTCCACCCATCAATTGGATATATCTTGCACCAGCTGCATAACTTAACATACTTTTTGCAGGAATTGGAGCAAATCCGATGATTCTATCAGAACCGTACTTTTGAATTGTATAAATATTTGCTGCAGCAATTAAATCAAGTGCTTCGTCCCATCTAACTCTTCTAAAACCACCTTTACCTCTTGCTCTTTGGTATCTAGCTCTTTTTACCGGGTCTTTTTGTAAATTTTCCCATGCTTTAACTAAATCTCCTCCTGCAGCTTCTTTTTCAGCATTGAACAAATCTAACAATGCGCCTCGCATAATTGGATATTTTACACGAATTGGGCTATATAAATACCAAGAATATGAAATACCTCTTTGACATCCTCTTGGCTCATAAGGTGGTACTTCTTTATTAAACTGAGGGTAATCCAATTGTTGCATTTCCCATACAACAATACCATCTTTTACATGGATAGCCCATGAGCAACCACCTGTACAGTTTACACCGTGTGTGCTACGTACAACTTTATCGTATTGCCATCTATTTCGATAAAATTCTTCCCATTTGCGGGTTTTAGGTGATATTATATCTTCAATCCAACTCATATCTTTTTATTTTTTATTGATTTAGTTTAAATTTTTAATTATTTTGAACAAGCTGATTTTATCTGTCTTTTATAGATATCCTCTTTTACACATTTACGTTTACGTTCGATAAACATTAACATAATAATTGAGGCAATAACTACAAAAGCTCCACCTCCACCATATATCAGCAAGTTAGAGTTATATGCTCTTTGGTGAGAATATACATCTGCACTAGCGGCTTTATTAAAAAAAGCAGAAAGTTGATATATTTCTTTTTCCGTTAATGGATTGTCTTTATATGATGATGCCATTGCAGGAAATGGAGGTGCACTTAAAATTCCGTTAACTCCGGCAGCACCCATTCTTTCATAAACTTTAGTTAAATCTTTAGCCAACAACCCACCCGCAACTAAATCGTTGTGGTTTACATTATGACATGAGATACAAGAAACTCCTCCGTTTTCTAACCGTTGTTTTCCAGAGAAAATATTCATCCCTGCCAAAATATCTTCATCAGAAGCGTTAGCCGGATCAAGTGCAGGGTCTTGAGCTGCAGGTGCAGATGCGGTTGTAGCAGGAGCAGCTTCTGTTGCAACAGCTTCTGCCGGGCTATTTTCAGCAATATATGAAATAATCGCTTTAATATCAGCGTCGGATACGTTTTGGTTAGGCATAGGATATCCGTATTCAGTAATCATTGCTTTTGCATCAGCATCTTTCTCTCCAAATGCTTGAGCATTTTTAACAAAATTGATAATCCATTCTTCACTTCTTTTTGTGTTGACACCTTTTAAATCAGGTCCAACTAATTTACCTTTTCCAATTGAGTGGCAGGCGCTACATGTTTGTTTAAAAACAGCAGCTCCGTCTTGTGCAGTAGCTGACAAACTACTCAACGCCATTGAAACAGATACTCCAATTAATTTTAGTTTCATGTTCATTGCTCTTTTAATGATTTATATCAATTATTAATTTTTATACACTTTTAGACGAAGTAAAATTGCCTAAGTAGATACAAACTAAAAATGATTCATATCATATCAAAAGATGATTTTAATCATCTTTAAAAGAAAATTAAACCGGTTGTGATTGTTCAAAAAAAGTCTGTGATGCAATTTCTGTAAGTTTATGAATATCTAGTATTCGTATTGATTTAGCTTGGGTTTCTATAATTTTTGACTTGTTAAGTTCGCTTAAAACACGAATTACAGACTCATAAGTTGTATTAACAATTGCAGCATAATCTTTTCTACTAATTGTATAGTTCAGTAGGTAAGGATCATTTTCTTGACCTCCAAAAACTGAAAAATTCATTAAAATAGCTTTAGCAATTTTTGATTTAACCGGAATTAAATTATTATTTTCTTCAGAATGTCTTAATTCTTCGGCAAAAAACATCATTAATTGATATGTAAATTCAGCATTTGCCCGAGCAATGGTATTAAAAATATCTATCGGTATAAAAGTTACTTTCGTCTTTGTGTAAGTTAATGCAGATACTGGATATTTCCAATTTCCTCCGAATCCACGATGACCAATAATATAACCATCTGAAGCAAGGCGAACAATAGTTTGTCTTCCTTCATCAAGATTGGTAAAAAAAACTTTTGCTTTTCCTTGATTGATAATATATACCCCTTTTACAGTATCTCCTTCTCTAAAAATAAAGCTGTTTGGTTCAAAAACAATAGTTTTTTTGTGATAATCAACAAATTGTTGCCATTCTTTTGAACAATATTGCTTTAAAAATGAGTCCATAACCGATTTTCAAAACAAAGTTATTGTTAAATTAATTGAAAAACATGATAAAAGACATGTTTCAATCTTCTTATCCGCCGATAATTGTCATTTGTCTATTTTTTGAAAAATTATCTTTATCAAAAAAATCTCTATCCGATTCCATGCCCCCTCTGTATTTTGATTTTTTATACATTCCTTTTAAAATATGCCCCTCTATATCTTCTCCATTTCTGAGTGGTGTTAATAAATCGGTTTCTGATGATGAAAAAAGACAATTTTTTATTCTACCGTTTGCTGTTAAACGTATTCGATTACAGCTATCGCAGAATGGATTTGAAACGGTGCTTATTACTCCAAAACTTCCTGTGTAATTGCTAATTCTAAAATTTTTTGTAGTATCATTTGGTTTATCGTCAAGTTTAATTACCTGATTTTGACCGTAATAATCATAAAGTTTGTCTAAAATATTTTGTAATGAAACTACCTTACTAACGTCCCACTTGTTTCCGTCAAAAGGCATGAACTCGATAAAACGAATAGAACTGTTCCTGTCTTTAGTATATTCGATAAAATCGATTAATTCGTTATCGTTTACACCTTTTATCAAAACACAGTTGATTTTGAGATTAAACCCACTTTTAATGTATTTATCTATGTTTGTTTTAACTAAAGCGTAATAGTCTCTACGAGTGATAGTGTTAAATTTATCTTTATTGAGTGTATCTAAACTAACATTGATGTCGTTAACTCCACACTCTAAGAACAAATCCATGTATTTATCTAATAAAATTCCATTGGTTGTAATTCCTAAACTGATTGGAAGGCTGGAAAGTTCTCTTATAATTTTTTCCAGATTTTTTTTAAGAAGAGGTTCACCGCCTGTAAGTCTGATTTTATTAACCCCCAACTCAACAAACTTCTTTGCAATTTCAATTACTTCTTCATGGGTCATCAAATTTGCCTTTTCGGTAAGTGTTATTCCTTCTTCAGGCATGCAATAGAAACATCTTAGGTTACACCTTTCTGTAAGTGATATCCTGAGATAGTCATGTTCTCTACCAAATTGGTCAATTATATGATTTTTATTGTCTGTCATTTCTAGTGGTGATGGTGGTGATCATGGTCGTGATTGTGGTCGTGATGTGTTGATTCAATATCTTCGTTTTCGTGCATATTCATTTCGAGGCAAATTTGTTCAAACTCTTTTTGAGAAATGTATTTTTGAGCCAGAGGAAAAAGTGTATTGTCTTCTCTGAATATGTGGAGACGAATCATTTCTATAAGTTCTTTAGCTGAGTTGTATGCTACATCATAGGTAAAAAGTTTTGATTGCTCATCTCTAAACCTTGGAGCTAAACCTAATAGATTAAATGTTAAAGAGCCTAATTGAATAAATTTCACATGGTCATCTTCCATAATATCAACAGCAGTTACAGGTTTTTTTCCCGTACCGTGTTCGTTGTTTTTTAACAACGCTTTTTGTAGTACCGGAAACAAAACTTTTTCTTCTTTTCTGTTGTGGGGTAATAAATCATTATCAAAAAAGTCAAAAAACTTTTTAAATCCATCGTTGATATTATTGTTTAAAACATAACCCAATTCTTTAAATTCATGTATTGCTTTTTCAAAAACTTCTAATACTTCGGTAAGATTTTCGTGTTCTTTTTTAAATTGCATCAAACTCTCGTCCATCTTATCGTTTTCAACTTCAATTGAAGCGTAAGACGAGTATGCATCTGGCGGATCCATAGGCGACAATTCACCTTCGGAGATTTCTGCGTCTTTTTCAACATTTGCTTTTACCGGATCAACCTCTTTGAGGCGTTTACCTGTTTCTCTGTCAACTATTTTCATTGTATATATTTATTTTTAGTTAGGCGTTATATTTTTTGTAAAATTACGATTATCAAAGTTCGATAAAAAATGACATAAATCATATCTAAATTTTAACTCGTTGAATTATTTCTTATAAACCAATGAAATATAGAAGGGGAGCAGAAATTCTGCTCCCCTTCATCCACCTAACTAATAACAATTTAAGTTGCCTTAAATTGTAATCTTAAATATTGTTTAATTTCCTTTTATAAAAGTTGGTTTGAAAGTTAACATTATGAATCCCCAAGAGTTCAGTTGGTCAATTCTTCCTTGTCCTGCGTTAATATTGTTGTTTTTGTAAGTAACACCTTTCAAATATGCTAAAGTTTCTGTATCTACAAAAATTGAATATCCGGCTAATACAGCAACACCCTTAGCAAGGTTGAATCCACAGGTAAAATCTAATTCAGTCCCAAAGTTTTTATCCATTTTATATTTGGAGTATTTGTTGTCGTTTATCGACTTAATAGAAGCATTAGCAGCATCAATTTGAGCTTGAGTTGTTGCAGCCAATAGAGCTTTGTTTGCATCAGCAAGTTCTTTATTGAATTTATAACCATCAAAAACATCAACAGGTGAAGAGAACAAATGAGCGTCAGCAGAAATCCAAAACTTTTCAACTTTATATTTTAATCCGAAGAAAATATCATTCAAACCTACATTATTGATATGGTTTCCAACATAGAATAAATCCATGTATCCATTAAATTTATGATTGGTTCCAAAATGAGGGTTAAACGAATGGTTTACAGTTCTGTAGGAGAAAGCAGTATCTGTTTGACTTTGTCCGCTTAAGTGCTCATATCCTGCATTGGCTGATAGCTTTGTTGTAATGTCATAATTTACTTCAAATCTATAGTTCATTGCTTCAACTTTTTTGTTGTATTCGCCATCTTTGTCCTTATAGATAACTGTTCTGCTCGCATCTGTTCCAGATTGATAATAAAAAGCACCGGCTACAGTGAGCTTATTTTTCTTGTATGCCAACCGAGTTCCTGTAGTTTGGGTATAGTTGTCTGTGTAGTATGGAGCAGGAGTGGTAATTGTACTGTCATAATTTAATTGTTCTTTACCCAAGTTTAAAAATAACAAACTTGCAGTAAAATTTTCACCAAATTTTCTGTTTAACCATAGATATTGAAAAGCTTTGTATGAGCCAAACTGAGCATCTCTACCAAAGTTTGCTGGTTTATCTTGATTGTATGCAAATCCAACATCAACAAGTGTTTTATCGGTTTTGAATTTCAAAAGTGCAGCATCATGAGCTCTGGATTGTGGTTGCCAACCCAAATCTCCAAATATTCTATGATCATCGTATGTTATTTCTTGACGACCAAATCGAACAGACCATTTTGGACTTAATATTGCCTCTGCCCAAGCTTCGTGAACTGCAATATATGCTCCATCATTATTTTGAAAAGATGCTGCCCCAATTACTTGAGGCTGGCTACCCCATGTGCGGATATCTTGGACAGATACTCTAAAATTATATCCTTCGGTTTTATATCCAAAGTTTAAACGGGTTCTTTGATTTACAAACGCAGCAGCATCTTGAGAGGAATCTGCAACCGTACTGTATCCATGACGATATTCAAATCTTGGACGAATTTCACCATCTAATGTGAATTGTGCATTAGCAGCCGATGCTAAAAATAGTAAAGCTCCAGCGACAATTTTACCTTTTGTTTTCATAAAGTATTTTATATTATGTTTATGTTGAATTTCTTTCCTTTTTTAAAAACAAACCATGAGTGTTATCAAGTCTTTAGCTTCTTTTTAGAAGACAACATAATGCTAATAATCACATTTAAAAAAAAGAGGGTTTGTACCCTCTTTTTTTTAGCTTGGTCTTTCGCACCCTTTTCTATTATAAAACCACCAATTGATAATAGTTGCAAATATGAAAAAAGCAGTTAATACGTAGAAAAATCCATTTGCATTTCCAGTGTTAGAAATAAATGCACTAACAGAAGTTGCAAAAATAAATGGTCCAAAAGCAGCAACAGCAGCAGTAAAACCTATAACACCAGCAGCTTGACGTGGATTATGTCCAAACACAATCGGATATTGACGAAAAGTTGCTGCATTACCCATACCTGTTATGAAGAACAAGAATAACATTAAGTATAGAAACATTGGAAATTGTTCTATCGATGTTGGAGTTAATAATCCTAACTGAACCATTGCCACACAGCCGATAATCAATCCAATTCCAGTTAATGTGGTTAATATAGCTCCACCAACTTTATCGGCAATAAAACCAAAAAGCACTCTACTTGAAGCACCAATAAGTGGTCCTAAGAAAGCATATTTCAATGGATCTGGAGCTCCTTCAAAACCACCATAAACAGTTTTAATCATCAACGGAAAAATTGCAGCTAAGCCAGAGAATCCTCCAAAAGTCATTACATAAGTAATTGTACAAAACCAAGTGTGTTTATCTTTAAAAATATCCAATTGCTCTTTGAATGAAGCTTTAACCGGGATACTTTTAATCAAATACCATGATGCAATGGCTAATATTATTAACAACGGAACATACCAAAAGGCAGCACTTTGCAAATAAATATCAGATGTGCCAATAACTTCGTTTGTTTTAGGGTCTGTTTTTGTAAAAACTTGAGATGCACCAAAAGTAGCAACACCAAGCATTGCAGGGGTCATAAATTGAGCCACCGCTACCCCAAAGTTTCCGATACCGGCTTGTATTCCTAATGCAGTTCCTTGAAGTCTTTTTGGGAAATACAAACTAGTGCTTGGCATATAAGAAGAAAAATCTCCCCCACCAAATCCGGCGGTAAAAGCCAACACCATAAACACCCAAAATGGTGTTGTTGGATTCATTACAGCTAATCCCAAACCTACAACAGGTATCAGTTTAATAATTGTTGAAATGGTTATCACATGTCTTGAGCCATAAATAGGCAGTAGAAATGTATGTACCATTCTTAATATTCCGGCAGCTAATCCAGGCATTGCAGCTAACCAAAACAATTGATCTTTATCGAATTTAAATCCGATTCCCGGTAATTTTGTAGCTATTGCACTCATCATAAACCATGTGGCAAATGAAAGAATCAATGCTAATGTTGTGATAGATAAAACTTTCCATCCAAGTTTACTGCCTTCGGATTCCCAAAACTTCTCGTCATTGGGTTCCCATTTGTTAAGCCATGTTGTCATAATTATTATTTTTTATTAGTTAGGTTTTTATTTACTTTTTATTGAATTTATGATGCTAAAGCTCTTTCTTCGATTTCAGCATCAATCTCTTGTTTTTTAATAATGGCAGTTCCGCCTTTTCCAACCCATTTTTTAGTCCATCCTTTTTGAGCTATCCTTAGAACTATAAAGGCAAGTGCAGCTAGTATGGCGAATGAAACGAATCCCCAAGTATAACTGCCGGAAGTTTGCATAGATATTCCCATTGCATTTGGTATTATGCTTCCTCCTAATGCACCTATTTCACCAATCATGCTGCCAGCAACCGCAGTTGCAAGAGGCCAACGAAGCGGAACAAGTTGAAACAAGGCTCCATTTCCTGCACCTAAAGCTGCAAAGCATATCATAAACAATATTGTAGTTGCAGTAACCCCAATAGGTAAGCCGGCTAATAACATAGTGATAATAATTATTCCAAATATTGCAGAAAGTGTATTAATTCCACCCCATTTATCGGAAGCCCATCCTCCAACAATTCTAATGGCGCTACCCATTAATGCAGCCAGCATGGTTAATTGTCCCGCTTCAATTTTTGAAACGTTGAACTGGTCGTAGAAGTAAGTGGGTAAAAAGTTAGATAACCCAATAAATCCACCAAAAGTTATGATATAAATAAAGTTAAATGTCCAACCGTCTTTTTCAAATAGACAACTCAAATGTTCTTTTAAAGATTGTTTTTCTCTATCCGGTGGTTCTTTTGCAAATACAATCATCACAATTATAGGTATAAGCATAAATAGAGCTGCCATTCCATAAACTGCTTGCCATCCGAATTTTGTTGCTAAAGGTGGTGCAAAAAGCATTGCCAAAACAGTACCGCTATTACCCGCTCCGGAAATTCCCATTGCAAGTCCTTTATATTTTGGTGGAAACCAACCTGAACCTAATGATAATGCAACACCAAAACTAGCACCTGCAATACCTAATAACACACCCATTTTTAACACATCTGAATAAGATTCAACAAAATAATATCCGAAAAGCATTGAGAAAAAGATGAGAGACATTTCAGTAAGTGCAGCATTTTTTCTACCTATATATTGTGCTAATACACCTAGAGGGAATCTCATGATTGCCCCGGCTAAAATTGTCACAGAAATCATAAACCCTTTCTGAGCGGGTGATAAATTAAATTCTTCACTGATGAAAGGAGCCATTGCACCATTGAGCACCCATATTGCAAAGCAAAAATCGAAATACAAAAAAGCAGAGAACAACGTTGGTGCGTGTCCTGCTTTTAAAAATGTTTTAAAGTTTCCCATTATTTTATTGTTTTATGTTTCTTTTCTGATTTGAATCATTTTCATCGATGAGAGAGATGATTCAACGAAACAAAGGTAGGGAGGCTAAAAGTCCTTTTAGGTGATATTACTCAACCGTAAAATTGTTTTTTGGCAAGATAAATCATGATTCAAATCATATTTTAATATGATTTGTGATTTTCTTATTAATAGGTTTTGTAGAATGGGTCAACGATTGCTTGCATTCCTTCTGAATTAAGAATTTCCACTTCATTGATTTCGACCCGTAGCAGATTTTCACTTTTTAGCTCTGATAGTATTCTTGAAAGTTGGGCAGCATTAATACCTGAAAGATCTGCCAAATCTTTTCTATTAAGAGTTATTACTTTAGAGTTATTATCTTCATTAAATACTGAATCAGCATAGAGAATAGCGTCAACTACTTTCTCTTTTACATTCATTTGTGCCAAATTTTTTATTTTGGCTTCAGAGTTTCTTAACTCTTTGGAATAATACATCATTAAACCGAAAGTAAACTTTGGGTTTGCCATAAAAGCTTTGTAGATGAAATCATTATCAACAAAGCAGATGTATGAATTTTCGACGGCAACAGCTCCAATTGGATATAACTCTCCACCAAATCCTCTATGCCCTATTATGTCAGATGCTTTTGTTAATCTAACTACTTGTGTTTTTCCGTAAATTCCGGTAGAAAATATCTTAGCTTTTCCGGACTGTATAAAATATAGCCCCATTACCGGATTGTTTTCATATACTATATGTTGTCCGGATTTATAAAAAACTGTTTGTTTTCCTTCGCTAATCTTTTCAACCCATTCCGAATTGCAAAATTTCTTAACCATACATTCGCTAACTTCACAATCTATGCACGATATGACTTTTCTCATTTATTCGTTTCTAACTTATGAAATATGCCTACTTATAAGGGTATAAAAAATTTGCCCACTAAATTACATTTTTATTTACTCATCAAAATGATTTAAATCATAAAGCTACCTTTCTGTTTTCTATTGATTTTGATTGAAATTAAATTATGACATAAATCATTTATCTACAGCCCAAAAGTGGTAATTTTGAAAGAAAAAAAATAATGAATGTTTTATTACCAAATACTGTTGAGAGCAGCGAACTAGTTGAACAAACTTTTCATTTTTGGTTTACCGATAATGAGCATATTCGCTCTCCATTTCCTGAATATATACGCCCAATGCTGAAAGAAAAAGCCGTTGACGGTTTTTTTAAATGGGTGAGTAACTTGAACCCAAAAGCCAAAGAAGAGGTGAATGATGAAATGATTGCCGAAAAATTTGAGGAAGTTATTTTTGAAACAGCCATGAACTTAGTGCATACCGAAGATGAGAAAATTACTATTAAGTATCCTTTTTTACCCAGAATAGATGATGAAATTTCAAACAACGAAACTCAGGACAAACAATTCAGCAAAGTAATTGACCGAATGATTGTGAAGGAAGGTGATGTTAATTATTTGAAATTAAAGTTGGAAAACATTTCTGATAAGGCACTCTGGGAAACCAAATTTGAACTTCCTCTTTAGTTCTATCCTATGATGTTCAGGGATTTGACTTGTCAGATTCGGTAATCATATCATTTATATAGTTCATTTCTTTGACAAGATTACCTTCGTTATCCCAAATGGAATACTTTCCGTTTAGCTTGTCGTTTAGGTAATGGCTTTCTGTTAATATTTTACCATTTTCATTATAGGTTTTCCAAACTCCTTCACGAGCTCCATTATTAAAACTTCCCTCCAATTTTTTCTTACCATTCGGATAATACCAAATCCATTGTCCGTGGTTTTTTCCTTCTTTTATTGAGCCACTTTGCAAAGTGTTTCCATTATCATAATAGGTTTGTTCTTTTCGTTTACCTGTAAAATGATAGGCAGCATACGAAAGAATGAGTACTCCTACAATTATCTTGTGTTTGCTATGGTATCTAAAAATACTCATTGAATATATTGAGGTAAAAGATAAACATCTATCAACTCGCCAGCGAGAACAGATTGTTTTTCAGCAGGAATATAGGCTATAGCATTAGCCATAGCAAATGATTGAAGTGCATCTGAATCTTGCCCTTTTAGTAAGGTTACTTTATTCTGATTAATAACTGCTTTTAAAAACACTGCTCTTCCCTCTTTTTTTATAAACGTTTCGTCTAACTGGAGTTTAAGATTAGGTAAAAACGGATTGAGATTGCCTAACATTATTCGTATTGCAGGGAAAACATAATTATAAAAGCAACTTAGGGCAGCGGCCGGATTGCCTGGCAATGCAAAGACTAATGTGTTTTGTTTGGTACCGAAATACATGGGTTTCCCGGGTTTTTGTTTTATTTTATGAAAAATCTCCACAACTTGGTTGCTTATTAAACACTGTTTAACAAAATCATAATCTCCTACCGAAATTCCTCCTGTTATTAAAACCACATCTGAGTCAGTGATTGCAGCTCTAATGGTTTTTTCAATTGATTTTTCATTATCCTGCACTACAATTACTGTTGAATTTATGCCTAGGTTTTTTAATGCTGCTTCTAGCATTTGTGAATTTGATTCATAAATTTGTCCTTCTTTCAAATGGGTTCCAACAGGTTGCAACTCACTACCGGTAGCAATAACAGTTACTTTTGGCGAAGCATAAACTTCTACTGTACTTATTCCTAAAGTGGATAAAAACCCAACTGCTGCGGGATTAATTTGAGTGCCTTTTTTTAGTGCAACATCTCCTGATTTCAACTGGTTTCCTTTTTTCCTTATGTTTCCAGATGGTTTTAAGCCAAAGTCTTTTACAATTAGTTTCTCATTCACTATTTCAGTCAACTCTTGCATCACCACAACATCACAACTGTCTGGAATTTTAGAGCCTGTAAAAATTCGAACTGCCTCACCATTTTGAACTTCAACAACATGAGTATCTCCTGCTGCAATTTCTCCAACTAATGTGAGTGTAATTTCTTTGTCGGAATATTTAAAGGCATATCCGTCCATTGCAGACTGGTTAAACAATGGCACATCAACAGGGCTGATTATATCTTTTGCCAGGTAAAAATTAATCGCTGTATTTAAAGGTAAAACAATCGTTTTTGAAACTTTTACATTTTCAGAAATTAACTCTTTTGCTTTTTCTACACTAATCATGATTGCTTACAATTAATAGAAATTAACACTTTTGGTGTACTTCATTTTTGCTGTGTAAAGTTATTTATTTTGTCAAGTTTCAAAAACTGATTTAAGTCAGTTTTTTTTTGTAACTTTTGTTGCAACTTTGGTTAGATTCAATTGAATGATAAATATCCTAAATTATGGCTCGCAATAAACCCCAAATTCCAAAATGTGAAGAATGTCATCACAAACACGATGGTGAATCAATTTTTTGTTGCCTCAGTAAAGATGAAACCGAGGCAATTTCACTTGGAAAACGAAACATGGTTTTTAAAAGAGGGCAAGTAATTTTTAGTGAAGGAAATCAGCCTCATGGCATTTTTTGTATCCATTCGGGTAAAGTAAAAATCCATAAAATGGGAGATGAAGGTAAAGAACAAATTGTTAGACTTGCTAAGTCTTCAAATATAATTGGATATCGTTCCATTTTAAACAACGACAGCTACTTTGCATCTGCAACTGCCTTAGAGGATACAGAAGCTTGTTTTATTTCAAAATCAACAATCATTAATTTAATTAAATCCAACAGCAACTTTACCTTATCTTTAATTGGACTTTTGTCTGACGATTTAAAAAAAGCAGAAGCAAAAATTACCCACATGGCTCAGAAACATGTTAAAGAAAGAATCGCCGGGGCAATTTTATTACTAATAGAAGCTTATGGTTTTAAAGACGACAAACAAACCATAGACTCTAATCTAACCCGTAGAGAAATTGCAAATATTGCGGGAACAACTACTGAAACTTCTATTCGAATTTTATCCGAATTGTTTAAAGATGGGATTATAGAACTTGTTGGTAAGGATATTGTAATTTCTGATTATAATAAATTGGTAGGTGTTGCAAATGTAACCGACTAATTCTTTCTTGATTTAACACTTACTTTCTTTTTCAGGTACAATTGAAAATTATTTGAATTGCCATTGGATTGAAATGATTTATAGCAGATTATGTTACACGCAACTTTTATATTTACTTATAACTACCAAGCCTCACAACCAAAGGATAACAATGAAAATTAAAATCGTGGGAAGTAACTCTTGGAAATATCTACGAACATCATGAAACTACCTTATTAAGTTTTTAAAATAAGAATAAAGTTTTTACGCTTTCCTTATTTTCTCTTCAATTTTAGTTGTTGAAAAACCGAGTACAAATTGGATTACTTCTACCCTACCACCATTTTGTTTAACAATATCAGAACCAACGATATATTTTTTATTTTGTTTATCGGTGCAAGTAGGGTCATAGTCGCCACCTTTAATTAATACGTTTGGAATTATAGAACCAATTAGTAGTTCAGGTGTTGGCTCAGAAAAAAGTATTACAGCATCAACAAACTCAAGAGAAGCGATTAGCAACGCTCGTGAATATTCATCTTGTATAGGTCTTAAGCTGCCTTTTTCTAGCCCTTTAACTGAAATGTCGGTATTTATACCAATAATCAATTTGTTGCCAAAATCTGCTGCTTGAGCCAAATACTCAACATGACCTCGATGCAAAATATCAAAACAGCCGTTTGTAAAAACAATTTTTTGATTGTTTTTTTTCCACATATTTACTTGTGTAATAAGTTGTACCTTATCCACAATTTTATTTTTGACTTTGTTGAGTGTTTCCATAGTATTGAGCCAAACAAAAGTATCAATTTCAAATGAACTTAAAACTCTCTTTTTTTCAAAAAAAATAAAAATACGACAAATGACGTATCTTTTATTAAAAAAATAATTCTAATATTTGCCACCTTAATTATATTATTTATTCGACAAATCATAAAAAGCAATAGACAAATGAAACATTCATTTTTAAAAAACACCAAAAAAGTAGCTGTTGCCGCATTAATATTGGCAACTTCATCAGCTACAACTGTAACAGCCAACAATATTGCTGTTTCTAATTCCTCAATTGTTGCTCAAAACACCGTAGGTGATTTTACCCATGTAAAGTTTAATGTAAGCTGGGAAAACTCTTGGCGTACTTCAACATTAGAAAGCAATTGGGATGCTGCCTATGTTTTTGTTAAATACAGAATACCCCCAATGAACACTTGGTATCATGCTACATTAAATTATGTTGATGGAACTGCTGCCAACGATGGAAATACAAATCCTACGGGAGGAACCATTAATACAACTTCTGACGGTAAAGGAGCTTTTCTATACAGGAGTGCAAACGGTATTGGAAACATTAGCTTCACTAACGCTCGTTTGCGATGGAATTACGGTGTTGATGGTCTAAGCGACCAAGACAGTGTTGAAATTTGTGTCTTTGCTATTGAAATGGTTTATGTTCCACAAGGTGCGTTTTATTTAGGTGATGGTTGTACGGGTGCTCCAGTAGGTATTCAGGGAAATTTTGAAAGCGGTACAAGCGGTAATCCATTTTATCTTTCTTCTGAAGCATCTTTAACTCTTGGTGGTGGAGGCGTTGGTTCTCTTGGTAATAATAATACTGCTGGTATGGTAACACCCTCTTGGGAAGATTTTAACGATGTTCTTACAAAAACGCTACCCGCTGCTTTTCCTAAAGGATACGATGCTTTTTATTGTATGAAATATGAAGTTACACAAGGTATGTATGCTGATTTTTTAAACAAACTGAATTTAACACAAGCCACAACCAGATATATGGGTGGATATAGTGCTAACTATCAAAGCATAACCGGTACCCATCCTAATTTTAATGCAACATCGCCCGATCGTCCTTTAATGAATTGTAATTATGCTGATTTGTATAGTTATTTAGATTGGAGTGGATTACGCCCAATGACTGAGATGGAATATGAAAAAGCCAGTAGAGGTTCTAGGGGTGTAGGTTTTTTACCAACTCCTGATGAATATGCATGGGGTGATGTTTCAATACGAAATACAGCATACACGGTTACAAATTCCGGATTACCCAATGAAACAGTAAACGTTTCAAACTCAATTGGTAATGCCGCAGATATTTATACCAATAATGCTCGCCCATACCGAGTTGGAGCCTTTGCAGCGAGTAAGGTGAATCCTACCCGTGTAGAAGCAGGTGCTTCATACTATGGAATCATGGAACTTTCAGGTAATCAGTATGAATATACGATAGCAGTTGGAAGACCGGAAGGAAGACCATTTTTAAGAACAGCTCATGGAAATGGTTCATTAGATGGTACTGGAAGGTATAATGTTACAAGCTGGCCATCTGGACCGTATGGTACTGGGGTGAGGGGTGGTTCATACGCAAACTACGATTATTCACTTAGAACCTCATCTAGGGAATATGCTCATTATTATAATACTGATGAAACTAGATATGGTTATATAGGAGGAAGAGGTGTTAGAACTGCCCAATAAAATTATTTGTAAACAATAAATACTCTGTAGAACTATAATAATGTTCAAGCGCATTCTATATATCTTACTTTTATCAGTGTTTCACCCGGTTGTATTTGCACAAAACAATGCAATATTCAACGGTGGAAGTGCAGATGGATACGATAGAAATTGTTATCAGCAAGCTATGACTACTTCTGTTAACTTTTCAGGAGGAATTGCAGACGGACACAGTAAAGATTGTTATATACAAAGTATTACCCCCTCTATAACATTTGGTGGTGGTAATGCAGACGGACACAGCAAAGACTGCTACATTCAAAACATTATTCCATCAATAGCTTTTGGTGGTGGCGATGCTGATGGACACAGCAAAGATTGTTATACTCAAAGTATTGTGCCAACTATAGCTTTTGGTGGTGGTGATGCGGACGGACACAGCAAAGATTGCTACACTCAAACATCAAATTTGAACCCTATTTTTAGTGGTGGAATCGGTGGGGACGGGCAAATAAATGGCTGTGCAAATGAACCTTTGGGTTGTGTGTTGGCTGTTGTTCTAGGTAATGACACTAGTTTTTGCGAAGGACAAACAGTAACATTAAACGCTGGTAATTATCCAGGAGGTGCAACCTATTTATGGCAAGACGGCTCTACTTCTCAAACATTTTTGGTTGATACAACCGGGGTGTATTATGTCAATGTAACTGACACTTCGGGTTGCTCAGGTGTTGATTCAATCACTATCACGGTGAATCCGGTTCTTGTCGTTAGTTTAGGAAACGATACGGCATTTTGTCAAGGAAATAGTTTGGTATTAGATGCCGGAAACAGCGGGGCTACCTACGTATGGCAAAATAATCCAATTCCTTTTTATCAAAACCAAACGCTAACCGTTAATACAAGCGGAACATATTATGTAACAGCATCTTTTGGTGTTTGTTCAGATACAGATTCTATTGAAGTTACAGTAAATCCAATTGTAACAACTAATTTATCTATCCAAACCGTTTGCCAAGGTGATAGTATTTTAATCTTTGGAAACTATCAAACCATTGCAGGAAATTATTACGATACTCTTACCGCTTCTACGGGTTGCGACAGTATTTTGGTTCAACAGCTTATTGTTAACCCAGTTTACAACCAAAATTTAGGTACTGTTTCTATTTGTCAAGGCGACAGTGCCCTGATTCTTGGAAACTACGAATCTGTTGCAGGAACTTATTCTGATACCCTTACCAGCATCAATGGTTGCGACAGTATTGTTTCTCAAACATTGAATGTTAGCCCAAGCCACAATGTGAATTTGGGTAATGACACTGCTTTCTGTGCAGGTAGTTCTCTTGTTCTTAATGCAGGGGCTGGGGCAAGTTCTTACAGATGGCAAAATGGAATAGGTTTCCCTTATAATCAAC
>JADYZM010000040.1 GCA_020853105.1 Flavobacteriales bacterium
AACGAATCTTTTGGGCATTGTTCTATAGCTACTGTATTGCTATTGATGTTTCCACAAAAGTAGCTGGTGGTTAGCCAATACAATCCTTCGGTGTTTATCACCAACGAATCAGTAGTAGCTCCTGTGTTCCAAAAGTAGTTAGGTAGTAACGTATCTGCAAAAAGGGTAACCGAAACATTTTTCCCTTCGTGGCAAATGTTGGTGTCGTTGCCAATCAAAATAGTATAGGTAGGCAACGAATCCAACCCAATGTAAACCGAATCGGTTTGAGTACCGCAAAACGAAGTAACATTTAAAATGTACAAGCCTGAATCAATTACTGTAATATTTGCAGTTGTTGCTCCAGTATTCCAGTTATAGGTATTAAAACCTTGTTGAGCTTCTATATTAATGCTGTTACCTAAACACAATATGGTATCGTTGGGTAATTTTAAAGTAGGTATGCTGTAATACCCAATGTGTATGGTATCGGTAATTTCTCCACAGCCGTTGGCTATACATTTTACCCAATACGTGCCACTATCTATAACAGCAAGAGTATTATTGGTAGTGCCGTTGCTCCACAAATAGGCATCGTAGCCTGTGGGTGCGGTTAAAGTAAACGGCGTGTTTGCACAAAGTATAGTATCGTTACCCAAGTTGGGCGGTGCTATATTAAAAGGGGTTACGCTTACATCGTCGATGTAGTAATCAATTCGGATAGGTTCTCCTAATGGCTTAAATGATAGAACAGTAGTGTTCTCATCTATATTAAAATTACCAATAATAATAAATTGTTCTCCTCCTTTAGCTTTATATAAGCCACTCACAAGTATCCAATTTATACTGTCATTAAGTAGTTGTTGTGATTTGATTTGTGGGGTAATACCATTTATTACTCTACTGATACCATTATTCCAATAAATCGAATCTGTTGATAAGAAAGCATCAATTTCTTTAATTGTTCCACCTGCATTATCGCAAAGATTTACAAAATATTGAACACAATATATCTGATTTTTTGTTAGGGTATCATTTAAACGACACTGTATATAAGACCTCCTATTTTTATCATAGCTCCATGGATATCCATAAAGAAGAGCGTAACCTCCTCCTGTTCGTGCTACTTGAAACCCATACGGATTATTAGGTGTACCGTAAGCAGTAGTTGCACATGAATTAAAATAACGAGTAGTATTAAACCCGAACCAGTCTTTTACATGGTTGTCTAATAAGCTTGTTGTTGGACAGGAATATATATCTTCAAAAGAAGGATTTCTAACCAAATTTTGTGCAAATAAGTTTTTATTTACACTTGTTAAAAAGAGTAAACTAAGTATTATGGTGTGTTTTATTAAAAATGGTTTCATTTTCATTTTTTGTCATTGCGAGGAACAAAACAATCTTTATAATTGTAAAGACTGCTTCGTTCCGTTGCACTTCATTCGCAATGACGTGTTTTATTAATTTTTACTAATCATACCAGTTTGAATGGTGTTACTTGTTTTTATTTGATAAGAATACAACCCAGCAGGCAATGTACTCACATCAAACGTTTGGTTAAAGTTACCCTTTTTTATGGTAGTGGAAGGCATTAAAACAGTGGTTTCTTTTCCCAACACATCGGTTAACAAAATTTCAACAGCGTCGTCCGTTGATTGATTAAATTCAATGGTCAACTGATTGGTAACAGGGTTTGGATAAATATTCAACAAATTAGTTGAGTTTGCCAATACTTTTACTTCCTGTTGCTTTCTTTCGGTAAAATTAGGGTTAATAGGACTATTATTTTGAGATGCAACATAAAAATAGCTATAGTCTGAACTAGTTCCACACAGATTGCTCAAGGTAATTGTTATTTTGTAATAATTTTGATACGAAAGTTGTCCATTGGTATAAGCAAAATACCCTGTATAACCACCAGTACAACTTCCAAAACCAGGATTGAATCCCCAAACTCCTGAACTTACACATAGGGTGTTTAAGTTTACATCATCGTACAAAGTTGGATTGGTAGTATTGATAGTTTTATTGTAAACAGTTTGAATAAATGTACCTGTACTATCCACTTCTTCAATCAGTACAGTCAGTTGAGAAAGTGTTCCAGTACTGTTATCTACTCGATAAGCTAAAGATGCGGAACCAACATTTACTGGTGTACTTACACTGTGTGATGGAGTAGTCCATCCTGAAGGTCTTTTAATACCCAGCTCAATAGAAAGCGGAACAGGGTCGTAAATTTGAATATAACGAACATACGTACTTTCAGCACCACAATCATCTTTAATGCTATAGGTAATTTTTACTGTACCCGTAATATTACCCAAATTTAAACTGTTGGTGTCGGTAAGTGTACGTAAATCTAAGTTTGTAGTAGGTGTTCCTGAAACCCATCCACTTTGATAATCAATATATCCAGTACCAGTTAATTGTGTTGGGCTACAGGTATTGTCGGCATAAGCCTGTATCATCAAGTTGTATTGGGCAGGAGTACCGTTGTTGTAAGTAGCATTAAAAGCTATGGCTGCATTTTGGCAATATTTATCGGTACCGTTGTCGCATACATCACTTACCACATTACTGTTTAAAGTAAAATTAGCAATGGTTACTTTAGGCAATCCGTTAAAGTAGGTGTAATCTTCGCCATCAATTTGGTCGGGTAAGGTAAAAATGCCTTGAAGGTGATTACTCACGATATACCTCGAATCAATATCGGCGGTTATACCCGTTATAACGGTTGTACCAACAATACCTACTAATTTAGACCCTGTAAGTGTACTGCCACTATAAACAGGCGAAACTCCATAAATTCGACCATTTTTACCATATTCTAAAAAAGTATTCGCTAAATCGTTGGTTCCCCACGAAATGTTGGTAGTACTTTGGTTGTAAGTATAAATTCGTTTTATATTACTGGCATTAGCTACATACAAATAAGGATTGCCTGTTGAATTGCTAAATTCAATACCTTTTGCTCCTGAAATGGAGTAGGTTTCGGTAGAAAGATCAATATAGCTACCATCCAATGGATCTATTTCAATAGTAAACACTTTGCCATTCGATGAAGACCAAGCAAAATAATTGCTACCCCACGATATTTCGGCTTCAATCCCTTCAAAATCATCAGGATAACTTAACCCTAAAGTAGTATAAGTAGTGGTGATTCCTGAGCTAATACCCGAAGAAGAAATTTCGCTACGTACAATACCCGTAGAACTTACCGAAAGTAAAAATCGTTTAGCAGTAGCACCAGCACCTGTATAAACTTTAGAAACAGCAAAAGCGGTGTTGTCTAAACCGCCGTGGTTGGCAATTGGAAAAGCTTGATTAACGTAACCAGTATAATAAGGACAAGATACATAAACACTTCCATTATAGGTGATAGATGGAGAACCGCTAGAGCAATCTACTTTTATATACAGCAATGGTGAAAAATAAGCGTTGCTCATACCATAAATTACATAAAACTCTTTACACGTACCAGGTATGGGAACTATAGCAATTTCACCGTTTAAAAGTTCGTATTGTTCGTAGCATGTGGCTGAATTATAAAAGCCAAGATCACCTACTGAACTACCAGAGGCATCAACAATATTATTATTTTGCACATAAAAAAGTAAGTTTCCAGCCTCATCGTAAGCTCCATTAGCTACCGAGTAAGTAGAAGCACCACCGGGCAGAGAAGTTGATGTAGGAGTTGTTATGGTCATGTTCCACTTTTTTGCAGGGGTTGTCCATGTTTTTTGTTGAGAAAAAATGTTTGAGGTTAACATAATCAATGTTAACGCTAGTATTGTTTTATTTATTGTTTGCATAGATTCAGAAGTTAGTTAAAAAAATAGAGAAAATAAAAAATTAGACTCAATTATTGAATTGAGTAATGAATAAATAACTAAGATGAATCTATGGTGAAGAGTTTCTTATTCTCTCTCTCTCTCTCTCTCTCTCTCTCTCTCTCTCTCTCCTGCAATAAGGGTTTGATTAATTATTTGCATGACATGGAGGTTTTGTTTTTTAACTGTTGCAAGTTAGGAAGAAAAACAATTAAAACCAACAATTTTAAATATTTAAATCTTAACTTGTAAAGGGTTAAGATTTTTTGTTTTGGTGTTGAAAAACACTTTTTAACTATCTTTGTACATTGATGACAAAATAAAGCTATGGCGGAAACAATCGAAAAAAAAGTGGGAAAGGAAACAGTAGTAACTAAAGAGATTGCTTTAGAAGCGTTTCGATTAATGGCTACAGCTAAGTCGCTAACCGAACTTTATGAGGAGAATAAAGAGGTTACTGCCAAATATGTTCATGCTACATCTCGTGGACACGAAGCCATTCAAATTGCAACAGGCTTACAATTAAAACCACAAGATTATGTTTTCCCTTATTACCGAGATGATAGTATTTTGTTGTCGATTGGTATGACTCCATTTCAGTTGATGCTCCAAGTTTTAGCTAAGCGAAACGACCCATTTTCGGGAGGTAGAACGTATTATTCTCATCCCAGTTTGAATAATGCTGATAAACCAAAAATACCACATCAATCATCGGCAACGGGCATGCAAGCTATTCCTGCAACTGGTGTGGCGATGGGTATTCAATACAAAGAAAAAATTGGAATTGCAGAAAACTATGATGGAGAAAATCCAGTTGTAGTTTGTAGCTTGGGTGATGCTTCTTGCACAGAAGGTGAGGTTTCGGAAGCTTTTCAAATGGCAGTTTTGAAACAAATGCCGATTATCTACTTGGTGCAAGATAACGAATGGGATATTTCTGCAAATGCTAAAGAAACTAGAGCTCAAGATATTACTTATTTTGCAAGAGGATTTAAAGGATTAGAAGTTAGAACCATTGATGGAAGCGATTTTATAGCATCTTATTCTACATTGAATGAAGTTATTGCGCTTGTTCGAAAAGAACGCCGCCCATTTTTAGTGCATGCAAAAGTTCCATTACTTAATCATCATACTTCAGGAGTTCGTAAGGAGTGGTATCGTGATGATTTAGTTGAAGCGGCAACTAGAGATCCTTTCCCAAAATTAAAAGCAAATCTAAAAGATTTTGGAGTTTCGGATACAGAACTAACTGCTATTGAAAATAAAACAAAAGAATTGGTTGCTAATGATTATCAATTGGCATTAGCCGAAGAAGACCCACACCCTGAAGATTTAACAAAACATCATTATGCACCAACACCAATAACAGTTGAAAGAGGAGAGAGAGAGCCAAAAGGAAAAGAAAAAACGGTGATGGTTGATTCTGCCTTATTTGCAGTTCGTGAGTTAATGACCAAACACAAAGAATGTTTGATGTACGGACAAGATGTTGGTAGGAGATTAGGCGGAGTTTTTCGTGAGGCAGCAACACTAGCACAGCAATTCGGAGACGAAAGGGTTTTTAATACACCTATTCAAGAAGCATTTATAGTAGGTAGCACAGTTGGAATGTCAGCTGTTGGATTACGACCGATTGTGGAAGTACAATTTGCCGACTATATTTGGCCCGGATTAAATCAATTATTCACTGAGGTTAGCCGTTCATGTTATTTATCAAATGGAAAGTGGCCAGTGAGTATGATTTTAAGGGTTCCTATTGGTGCGTATGGTTCTGGTGGTCCGTATCACTCATCTAGTGTAGAATCTGTTGTTACTCAAATTCGAGGTGTTAAAGTAGCATATCCTTCAACAGGAGCCGATTTAAAAGGCTTGTTAAAATCAGCCTACTATGACCCTAATCCTGTTGTGATATTTGAGCACAAAGGTCTCTACTGGAGTAAAATAAAAGGAACAGAAGGTGCTAAAACCATTGAACCCGATGAAGATTATGTGATTCCTTTTGGTAAAGCAAGGACAGTTATTGAAGCTGATTCTGACAAAATTGAGAAAGGAGAAAGCATTGCTATAATTACTTATGGTAGAGGTGTGTATTGGAGTTTAGAAGCTGAAAAACAATTTCCTGGTCAAATAGAAATTATTGATTTACGAACACTCAACCCTATAGATGAAGATGCCATGTTTACTGCAGCTCGTAAGCACAGTAGAATATTGCTAGTAACAGAAGAATCAATAGAGAATAGTTTTACATTAGGGCTGGCAGCTCGTATTCAGAAGAATTGCTTCAAACATCTTGATGCTCCTATTGAAATTGTTGGTTCTGTTGATACACCGGCTATACCTCTCAATTCTGTGTTGGAAGCCACATTATTGCCAAATGCAGAAAAGGTTGCAACTGCAATTAAAGGGTTGCGGAATTATTGATTTACTTTATTAATTAAATTATAATAGTTTCAAAAAGCAAACTTTATGGTTTGGTTGCTATAACGCGTTTAAAGTATAAATAGTTGTTTCTGAAATAGATTTCATTTTTTTATGTACCTTTGTATAACAATTTATGGTTATGTCAAAGAAAATAAAAATAAACAAACCAGTTCCTAGTAGAATTAAAGAAGCTATTAAGGAAAAACAAGATTGGATTAAAAAAGCCCAAACTGGTGGGATTATTATCTTGAGCAAACCTAAAAGAATTGCATAAATATCCAATTTACGAATTAGGATATGATGAAGATACTTATACCTATATCTTCGATACTAATAATAACATAAGGTATTTTGTAAAGTTCAATAAAGCAAATCATCTTTTTAATTCAATTTGTTCTTCTTGTCAGAATATATTTGAGATTTCATTTACACCATCTATTATTAATCCTACGCAAGATGACAAGGTAAGTGCCACTATTCAAGAAATAATTCATTTATTTTTAGTCAAACATGAATGTCCATTAATTTATGTTTGTGATACAACTGACGGTAGAGGATTTTGCAGATCAAAATTATTTACAAAATGGTGTTTAGAGGAAAATTATAAAGATTTATTTAAGCATGACACTCGTGTTATTGAATTTAATGATTTTTCATTGATACTGGGATTAATTGCGTTTATCTGGGATAATGAATTTGATTCTTATTTGAATGAAATAGATACAGATTCATTCGCTTAAATTTGAATTTAATGTGATATAGTATTTAAAATATATTCTAATATGATACTAAAAGTTTATTCGCCTTACGATAATTCATTGATACAAGAACTTTCGTTAAACAATGCTTTGGATGTTGAAAATGCTTTAATTATTGCTTCCCAACGCTACCATCAATCACCCCAAGGAATACCGTTCTATCAACGTATTAATATCCTTGAAAAACTAGCGGTATTAATTTTAGAAAAACAAGAAGAGTTAACCAAATTTGCTTCTCAAGAGGGCGGTAAACCTTATCAGGATTCAAAAATAGAAATCACAAGAGCTATAAACGGTGTTAAACTAGCTGCTCAAACCATCACTCAAGTTCATGGAGAGCAAATACCCATGGGATTAACACCTTCTTCGGAAAATCGAATAGCTTTTACAACCAAAGAGCCTATTGGCGTGGTAGTAGCAATAAGTGCATTTAACCATCCATTCAATTTGATTGTACACCAAGTGGCAACTGCAGTTGCTGCCGGTTGCCCGGTGATAGTTAAGCCGGCATTGACTACGCCTCTTTCTTGTATAAAATTTGTTGAATTGCTAAAAGAGGCAGGACTTCCAGAAGGGTGGGTTCAAATAATAATTTGTGATGATGTATTGGCTGAGAAATTAGCAACAGATAAAAGGGTTTCTTACCTAACCTTTATTGGTTCAGCAAAAGTAGGTTGGTATTTACGAAGTAAAATTGCACCCGGAACACGAATTGCTCTAGAACACGGAGGAGTCGCTCCGGTTATTGTTGAACATGATGCAGATTTAATAGAATTAATACCGAATCTTATCAAGGGAGGATTTTATCATGCTGGACAAGTGTGTGTTTCTGTTCAACGAATATTTGTAAATGAAAAAATACTTGAAAAGGTTACAGAACTTCTTGTAAAAGAGACTAAAAAACTGATAGTTGGAAATCCATTAGATGTTAAAACACAAGTGGGACCTTTGATTTTGCCAAAAGAAGTGGATAGAGTTGAAGCGTGGGTGAATGAAGCTATTGCTGAAGGTGCAAAACTAGTTTTTGGCGGTAAACGTATAACGAATTCTTGTTTTATGCCTACTATTTTGCTTAACCCGAAAAAAAAATCAAAAGTATCTAAACTGGAAATTTTTGGACCGGTTATTTGTCTCTATGGTTACAAAAATATAAATGATGCAATTGAACAAGCTAATTCGTTGGAATTTGCATTCCAGTCGGCAATTTTTACCAAAAATATCGATAAAGCATTTTCAATTTCAAGGAGACTTCACGCATCAACTGTTTTAATTAATGACCACACCGCATTTCGGGTTGATTGGATGCCTTTCGGCGGAAGAAAAACATCTGGAATTGGAGTAGGAGGCATTCAATATACCATTAACGAAATGCTTCAGGACAAATTGATGATTTTTAAAACTAGCGGATAGTTTTTGTATAAATCACATTTCTTTCTTTCAAATAGTTCAAAATATAGAGAAAGCAATCTTCATGTTTTCCTACCAACTCAGGAGGAAAGACTCCTTTCTCTTGGAACAGACCATCTAAAAACATATTTGCAGCAGCTGTTGCTGTATATCCCGTTGTTCGTGCCATTGATGAAGTATTGGTTTTTCCGCAAAACTCATCATGTAAATTGTAAACAATGGTTTCTTCTTTGCCTTGTACGTTAGTACCTTTAACTGTAACTCTCATTACAGTAAACTCTTCTTCGGTTTCGCCCAATTTCCATTCGTTAAACAATATTTTGCTGGTAAAATCGAGAGGTGATATTTTTTGACCGTTCATTTCAATAGCTTTTGTATTGAAAAATCCACTTTCTTTCAATACTTTAACATATTCAACATGTCCCGGATAACGCAAGGTTTTCTCTTTCATGTCTTTAATGTGGGGCATGGTAAAAATAATGGAACGTAAACCATCGCTATTAAACGACTCTAAGGTTCCAACTTTATCAAAATCAATGTATTCGCAATCGGTTAAAGCATCTTTTATTACCAAATGTCCGTTTTCTATATACCGAGCTGGTCGAGTGTATTCTTCAATAACATCAACAGGTGAGAAAGGTGCTTTGTAACAGAATGGCCACTTTTTCACTTTTGGCAAACCGCCAACCAAACATTCAAAAAAGTTTAATTTGAGTTTTTCGTTATAATATCCCAAAATAATATTGTCCATACCAGGAGCAACGCCACAATCGACAATAGCAGTTACCTTTTTTTGTTTAGCTAAAGCATCTAACTCTAATGAGTTTTCCGGAAAAAACGAAATATCAATTACATTTTTTTCAGCTTCAATAATGGCTTTTAACGTATTAAAACCCAGAAACCCGGGTACAGCACAAACTACCAAATCATGCTCTTTTAGGGTTGATTTTAATAAATCTATGTTTGTTACATCTAGAACTGAAAGGTTTAAACTAGGGCATTTCGCTTTTACTTTATCTAAAACTTGTTGACTTCTGTCGGTTAGTGTTACAGTATGTTTTTTTGATAAATCAATTGCCATAGCACTTCCAACCATACCTGAACCTAAAACAATAACTTTACTCATAATGCGTAATTTTTTTATGAAAATAAACAAAAAGTTTTAGAATACTATCTATCCTAAAGCAACATCAAGAATCATCATTACTACGAAGCCTAATATAAATCCAAGGGTGGCTATATCTGTGTATTTGTCTCGTTGGGTTTCGGGAATAACCTCTTCTACAACAACATAAATCATAGCTCCTGCGGCAAAAGCCAATGCATAAGGAAGAATTGGTTGAAAAGCAATCACAGCCCAAGCACCAAGTGCAGCAGCAAAAGGTTCTACAATAGCAGAAAGCTGTCCGTAATTAAAGCTTTTCCATCTAGACAATCCTTGTCTTCTGAGTGGCATAGAAACAGCAATTCCCTCAGGAAAATTTTGAATACCTATACCAATAGCCAAGGCAATAGCACCTCCCATTGTAGCACCATCAATGCCCGCAGCAACACCGCCAAACAATACTCCAACAGCTAATCCCTCGGGTATGTTATGAAGTGTGATGGCTAAAACCAAAAGGGTTGATCGGTGCCAATCTGTTTTTAACCCTTCATTTTCATGTTGCTGAAAATTGATGTGAAGATGAGGCAATATTTTGTCGAGAGTAAATAAGAAAAATGCACCGCCTAAAAAACCTATTGCAGCAGGAATCCATGCTATTCCACCGGAATTTTCTGTGAGTTCGATAGCCGGAGCTAATAATGACCAATAGCTGGCAGCAACCATAACGCCACCGGTAAATCCGAGCATACCATCAAACACAGCTCTGTTGACTGTTTTAAAAAAGAATACAAAAGATGCCCCAAGAGCTGTAAGTCCCCAAGTAAAAATGGTTGCCAAAACAGCTTGTAAAATAGGACTATCAATGTTTTCAAAAAATAATAGTAATTTCTCTACCATAAACATCTGATGTGTTAACATTCAATTTCCAAAAGTAATCAATTTAATTAGTATGATAAAAATCATAATTTGTTGTGTATGAGAGAAGAAAAAGTTAGAATCAGTTGATTCGAATCCCGAGCCTTTCTTCAAAACCTGCATTTCCTTGTAAGCCCCCGGTATGAACAGCAACTATGGTTTTGTTGTTGAAAACATCAGAAAATTTTGCTAAATGATAAATTCCAAAAAGCATTTTTCCAGTATAAATCAAATCAAGCGGAATTTTATTTTGTTGTTTGAATCGTGTTACAAATTCGACCAAATCCAGAGTAATTTTTCCATAACCGCCAAAGTGAAAGTCAGTATTTAAAATCCAATTGGATTTGGAAACTTGATAATCAAATTGTATAGAAAAATCGTGTAACAGCTTTTGAATATTTTCAATCAAGAATTCACCTCCTTTTAAAGCAGGAAAACCAATTATTTCTTTAGACTTATCGACTGAAGCAATAATTCCTGAAATTGTTCCTCCTGTTCCACAGGCACAAGTTATTACATCATAATCAATTGAAATATTTGAAATAATTTCAGAACATCCCTTTACAGCAAAGTAGTTTGACCCACCCTCAGGAACTAAATAAAAATCGCCAAATTCAGATTTAAGGTTTTTTAAAAACTCGGAATTGTATTTTTCATTCCGATAAAAACATCGATTTACGTACTTAAATTTCATTCCATATTCAGAAGCTTGTTTTAGGGTATTGTTTAGTGGTAAAGTTTCTTCGCCTCTGATTATTCCAACCGTTTTAAAACCAAACTCTTTGCCAGCAGCAGCAGTTGCAGCTATGTGGTTAGAATATGCACCACCGAATGTCAGAAGTTGAGAATATCCTTTTTCTTTAGCTTCAACACAATTGTATTTAAGTTTTCTCCATTTATTTCCTGAAATTTCAGGATGTATCAAATCCTCTCTCAACACAAACAGTTTGATGTTTTTCTTCACTAAAAAATCTTCAGTAACTTCTTGGAGAGGAACGTTATTTTCATCAACTCTATACATGAATAATTACTACATAGTTCTTAACTTCGCTCAATCAAATGGACGATTTGTCAAAAATAAACAAATTGGAGAAAGACGACTTCTATTACTCTCCAGAAGGATATAAAGTATTTACTGAAAAATATCTCCTAAAAAGAGGATATTGCTGCCAAAACGGATGCAAACATTGTCCGTATGGATTCAATAAAAAAACAAATAAAAAAGAAAAAAAATAAATTGATTATGAATGTTTCTGATTTCCAAGAAGCTGTTTTGCAAGGTATTCCGAAAATACTTCCACCAAAAAAACAATACGATATAACTGTTAGTCATGCCCCAAAACGTAAAGACATTCTAACTCTGGAAGAAAAAAAATTGGCTCTCAGAAATGCCTTGAGATATTTTGATGAAGCACATCATACTGAACTCATTAAAGAGTTTAAAGAAGAGCTTGATAAATACGGGCGAATCTATATGTATCGTTTCAGACCAAATTACAGAATGTATGCAAGACCAATAAACGAATATCCGGGAAAATCTGTACAAGCAAAATCCATCATGTTGATGATACAAAATAATTTGGATTATGCCATAGCTCAGCATCCGCATGAATTAATTACTTATGGTGGAAACGGTGCTGTATTTCAAAATTGGGCTCAATACCTAATTACCATGAAATATTTAGCCGAAATGACTGATGAACAAACTCTGGTTATGTATTCAGGCCATCCAATGGGATTATTTCCCTCCCATAAAGAAGCTCCAAGAGTAGTTGTTACCAACGGAATGATGATTCCAAACTATTCAAAACCGGATGATTGGGAAAGGTTTAATGCACTGGGTGTATCTCAATATGGACAAATGACAGCCGGAAGTTACATGTATATTGGACCTCAAGGAATTGTACACGGGACTACAATTACTGTTTTAAATGCATGTAGAAAAATTGACGATAAAGGAACAGCTGGTAAGCTTTTTGTTACAGCAGGTTTAGGTGGTATGAGTGGGGCACAGCCCAAAGCAGGGAATATTGCAGGAGTTGTTTCTGTAACTGCTGAAGTAAACAGTGCTGCAACACATAAAAGACATGAACAAGGTTGGGTTGATGAGATTATAAGTGATTTAGACAAGCTGTGCGAACGAGTTAAGCAAGCAAAAGCAAACAAAGAAATAGTGTCAATTGCATTTGATGGTAATGTTGTTGAGGTTTGGGAAAAGTTTGATAAAGAAAACATCTTTATTGATTTAGGATCAGACCAATCATCGTTACACAATCCGTGGGCTGGAGGTTATTATCCTGTCGGTTTGAGCTATGATGAAAGCAACGAAATGATGTCAAAAAACCCTAATCTTTTTAAAGAAAAAGTTCAAGAAAGTTTGAGAAGACAAGCGAAAGCAATAAACAATCACACAGCAAAAGGAACATACTTTTTCGATTATGGGAACGCTTTTTTATTAGAAGCATCAAGAGCTGGTGCAGATGTGATGGCAGAAAATGGAAAGGATTTTAAATATCCATCATATGTTCAGGATATTATGGGACCCATGTGTTTTGACTATGGATTTGGACCTTTTCGATGGGTTTGTACATCTGGAAATCCTGATGATTTAGAAATTACTGACCAAATTGCCTGTGAAGTGCTGGAAGAAATGATGAAAAACTCACCAAAAGAAATTCAACAGCAAATGGCTGACAATATAAAATGGATTAAAGGTGCCAAAGAAAATAAGCTTGTTGTTGGTTCTCAGGCTCGAATTTTATATGCCGATGCCGAAGGCAGAATAAAAATTGCTGAAGAATTTAACCGTGCTGTTTCTGACGGTAAACTTTCAGCACCAATTGTGTTAGGCAGAGATCATCATGATGTTAGTGGAACTGACTCCCCCTATCGAGAAACATCAAATATTTATGACGGTTCTTCATTTACGGCAGATATGGCTATTCATAACGTAATTGGCGATAGTTTCAGGGGTGCTACATGGGTGTCTATTCATAATGGCGGAGGAGTAGGTTGGGGAGAGGTTATCAATGGAGGCTTTGGAATGACTTTAGACGGCTCTACAGAAGCTGAAAAAAGACTAAAAAATATGTTGTTTTGGGATGTAAACAACGGTATTGCTCGAAGAAGCTGGGCACGAAATCAAGAAGCCATTTATGCAATAAAAAGAGAAATGGAAAGAACACCTATGCTAAAAATAACTTTACCAAATTTAGTAAACGATAAATTGTTTGCTGAATTGGATTAGAAGTTTTCTAGTTCTTCATACAATTCTTTGAGTGGTAGCCCCATTACATTGAAGTAAGAACCTACAATTTTCTCCACACCTATATAACCAATCCATTCTTGAATTCCATAGCTTCCTGCTTTGTCAAATGGTTTAAAAGTATTGATGTAATAATCAATTTCAAAGTTGGTTAGTGGTTTAAAATAAACTTCGGTTTTTACAAAAAATGATTTTTGTTTGGCAGTTGAAGTTAGAGTAACAGCCGTAACAACTTCGTGCATTTTTCCTGATAAATCAGAAAGCATGTTAAACGCATCATCTCTGTCTTTAGGTTTTCCAATTATTCTATTGTCCAAGCAAACAATGGTGTCAGAAGTTATCACAAGTTGATTTTCTTTTAATTCAGGAATGAACGCATCGGCTTTGAGTTTGCTTAAAAACAAAGCAACTTCTTCCTTTTTTAATTTTTCAGGATAATTTTCTTCTGTATCCTTTGTTTTTACACTAAATTTTATACCCAACTCCTTTAATAATTGTTGTCTGCGTGGCGATTTTGAAGCCAAAACAATTTCTTTATCCTTTAAATTTAATGGATTCATTGTGATTTTAGAACAATATATGCAAAAAGAAACATGTATATTATACCCAAAAACATAAGCACTTTGGTGTATTTACTCAAAAAAGAAAAGTCATTTTTAGCAGTTGCTGACTGAAGCTTATAAATTATAAAAATTGAAGGCAATTGAAGAGCAAATAGAAAGTAAATAAAAGAGGTTATATCATTGGAAATCCACTGCAAATATTGAAGAGTTCCCAAAAGTATAATCATAATTGCCAATATTATTTGGGCAATTCGTTTGGCAAAATCAATTCCTTTCACAACAGGAAGAGTTTGGCAGTTACATGCTAAATCTCCTTCATAATCTTCCAAATCTTTGATAACTTCACGTGCAAAATTGCTTACAAATGCAAAAAGTGAAAACCCAATAATCCACTTCCAACAATTCACCAGTATTTGATTAAAGATATAATAAGCATCATCAAACTTGGTGCCTTCATCTAAAGAAAATAAAAATAAATTTACGGTTTCATCAGCAAATCGGTATTGAAGCAACAATTCATATAAGCCTGCCACTAAAGGAACCATTGCTGTTAACAATGCAACAAGTATATTTCCGATTATAACTTGCTTTTTAAAAGATACAGAGTAATACCACAAAGCACCTACAGAAAACAATTGTATGAGGACAAGTTTATAATTATCAACCAATCGAGCTAAATAAACTGCCAATAATAAAGCAATTCCATTGATAACAATATGAGAGCCCATTGCCCATCTTCGTTTTATATATTTTCCAACAATAACCTCGTTAGGGCGATTTATTCGGTCAATTTTAGTATCAAAATAATCGTTGATTATATAGCCTGCTGCAGCAATCATAACGGTTGTTAACGAAAGTAAAAAAAATTGGAAATCGGTAAGTTTCAATGGGATTAAATTAACAGCAAGGAATGGATTGATAATTGCATACCTGACAACGTACTGGGTAAGAACAATAATAAGTAAATTGGGTAAACGAATGAGTTTAAGAAATGCAAGAATAGGATTCATGAAACAAAAATACATATATTCTCGAAATCGTTTAAATAGATATTTTCAACTCATTTTCTGGGTTTAAAAAAGATGATTTTTGTAACTTTATTCCATGCAAAGCAAATCATACATACATCAAATTTTACTTCAGTATTGGGGGTACTCCAATTTTAGAGAGCTTCAAGAAGAAATAATTTTGAGTGTTTTGGAAGGAAAAGACACCTTGGCATTGTTACCCACGGGGGGAGGAAAATCTATATGTTTTCAAGTTCCGGCAATGGCAAAAGATGGCATTTGCATTGTTATTTCACCACTCATTGCATTGATTAAAGACCAAGTTGAAAACTTAAAAAAAAAAGGAATTAAGGCTACTTCCATATATTCTGGCATGTCAAAAAGAGAAATTGATGTTGCTTTAGACAACTGTGTTTATGGAGGTTATAAATTCTTATACATTTCTCCCGAACGAATTAATACAGAAATATTTGCTGCTCGATTCGAGAAAATGAATGTGAATCTTTTTGCTGTAGATGAATCTCACTGTATTTCTCAATGGGGGTACGATTTCCGACCATCTTACCTCAATATTTCAAGACTACGGGAAATGAAGCCGGAAATCCCTTTCATTGCATTAACAGCTACTGCAACCGCTGATGTTGTTAAGGATATACAGTTTCAATTGGGGTTTAAAAAAGAAAATGTTTTACAAAAAAGTTTTGAGAGAAAAAACATTGCCTATGTGGTAATTCAAGAAGAAGATAAATTAAAACGGTTATTAAAAATTTTAACAAAAATTGAAGGTTCATCGGTGGTGTATGTGGGAACTCGAAAAAAAGCCCAAAATATTGCTGATTTTTTAGTTCAAAAAGGGTTTTCAGCAGATTATTACCATGCCGGTTTAACCAATAATGAAAGAAGCCTCAAACAGAGTAATTGGATTAATAATATTACCCGTATAATTGTATCAACCAATGCCTTTGGAATGGGCATCGACAAGCCCAATGTGAGAAGTGTTATACATTTAGACCTTCCAAACTCATTGGAAGCATACTTTCAGGAAGCTGGTAGAGCTGGTAGAGATGAAAAAAAGGCGTATGCCGTTTTGTTGGTAGAAAAAACTGACCGTATTGAATTGGAAAAACAAATCATCAGCAACTTTCCTGAAATTGATACAATTAAGCAAGTATATCAAGCTTTAGCGAATTTCTATCAACTCCCAATCGGTTCTGCTCAAAACGAAACCTTCTTTTTTGACATCAGTCTTTTTAGTAAGCAGTTCAATTTTCAAGTTTTTACTGTTTTCAATTGCTTGAAGTTTTTAGAAAAAGAAGGATATTTGATTGTGAGCGAATCCGTTTTTTCACCTTCAAGAATTAAAATTGAAGTTTCAAATGTAGAATTGTACGATATTCAGCTTAGAAACCCTTCACTGGATTTACTAATCAAAATTTTACTTCGTTCGTATGGCGGATTATTTGATGATTTTGTGAAAATAGATGAATTTGATATTGCTCGAAAATTAAATAACACAAAAGATAATATCGAAAAACAGTTGGATTATTTAGCAAATTCGAATGTAATCAGTTATGTAAAACAATCTAATTTACCTCAATTGACATATTTGCAAGCAAGGGTTGAAGCAAAATCAATATACATCTCAAAACAGCATTATTCTGAACGAAAAAGCGTTGCTGTTCAAAAAATGGAAAGTGTAATCTATTATGCTTTTTCGAAACACAAATGCAGAAGTCAGCTACTTCTATCGTATTTTGGAGAAAAAAATGAGTTTAGGTGTGGTGTTTGTGATGTTTGTTTGGAAAGAAATAAACTTGAACTGAGTGATATTGAATTTACAAACATTTCCGACCAAATTAAAAAAATACTGAATCAAACTCCTCTAAACATGAGCGGTTTGATATCAAAAATTGAAATTTCCAGAGAAGATAAAATTATAAAAGTGATTCAGTGGTTAACTGAAAATGGAAAATTGATAATAAATAAGGAAAATCTGTTGGAATGGAGAAAATAGATGTTTTACTTCTCTGTTCTTATTAAATATTTAATTTTTTAATTTTCTTGATGGGTCCGGGGCAAAAACTCTGATGACATTCTATACACCTATTCACCAATTGATTAAACCCTTGAACTTTATTTTCTGTACTGCTGAATAGTTTATTGGCTTCGTTAATCATTAACTTTGTATAAGCCTCAAACTCAGGTGTTTTAACCGTTGAGTCGGTTGGAATTGCAGTATGAATTTTTTCCAACTCAGAAATAAACTCGGGAGTAATATTTCCTGCACTGTCGGTTATGAGTTTTTTTATTGAGTCGGCATCGTCATACATTTTACGCATCAGTAGAGCCAATTCACTATCTCCATTAGGATTTACAGCAGAAATTTCAACGTTTTCAGAATCGCAAATCTCTTCTGATTTGTCGTAACACGAAACAAAAACAATGGACAAAACCAGTAAAGATAGTATTGGATAACTTTTAATGCTCATGACCATGGTCTTCTTCATGATTATGTCCATCACCTTTTGTTAATTTTTCTTCCTTTATAAGCACACCATCAGCTTCAAAAGAGTAATTAATCTCCGGTTCTTTCACAGCATCAATTTCTTCTTGACTGGCTTCTGCATCTTTCAAATAATGTTTCAATTCTTCAACTGATGTAGTATCGATACGAGCAATTCCTTCAACAAAAGCCATTCTTCCTGAAGCATCTTTTGGAACAAAAAACTCGTAGTCTTTAAAACTAACTCGCATTTCCAGGTCGTTTCCTAAATCCAATGTCATCCAACAGCCTTTTTTCTGACAAACATCAGTTATTGGAGCCATCAGCTTGACTTGCAATGAATCTTTTCCATTAAATTTGGATAAAAATTCTGCAGCGGTTAGTGCACCATCTTCTGTGATGTCTTTCCCGTGTTTTGTAACAATAACTTCTATTTCTTCTTTAACTTCTACAGGTTTTTCTTGATTTGAACAAGAATAAATAATTGATAACGATAATAGGGTGAGAATTTTTTTCATGAGTTATTTTTTTTCAAATTTAACAGAATTACTCAAAAACGAAGTATTTTAAAACTGAATTTTATAAGAAAAATCTCATCGTCATAAAATTATTAATACATTTGAAGATAAACTGATTTATTATGAAATCTATTTTTACTTTTTTTATTGGCTTTTTGCTTATTACTAATGTTATCAAAGCACAAATTCCTGATGCAGGATTCACTTTTACAAGTGTTTGTTATGGTAGTGTAACGCAATTTACGGATACTTCCACAGGAACTCCATTAACTTTTTATTGGGATTTTGGAGATGGAAATACTTCAAACCTTCAAAATCCTTCAAACCTATACAGTGCTCCAGGTGTTTATTCTGTTATGTTTGTTGCTACTAATGGGGGAGGCTCAGATACAACTTTCAATAATGTAACAGTTTTTTCTTTGCCAATTGTAGATGCAGGAACTGATGTTGGTCTTTGTCCTGGCAGTAATTATATAATGAATGCCACAGCCAGTGGTAATGGGTTGTCATACACTTGGATTCCTGCAGGTGATGTTTCTAATCAAAACATTTTAAACCCTATTGCAACTCCTACTGCCAATACAAATTTTACTTTAATAGTAAATGACATTAACGGATGTGCGGCAAGTGACGCTATTTTCATTACAGTATATCCTTTGATTACTAATGGATTTAATACAGCTGATGTGTCGTGTAATGGCGGCTCAAATGGCTCAGCATCGGCAATACCAACAGGAGGTACTCCACCGTACTATTACAATTGGACTAGCTTATCCTCTAATTCACAAACTGTTACGAATTTAGTAGCCGGCTCATACCCTGTTGATATAAACGATGCAAACGGTTGTATGATTTCAGACGTCGCACAAATTAATCAACCTTTATTCGCATTAGACAATAGCTTTTTTATAACAGATGAAACTTGTTCGGGTACTCAAAATGGAATAATTGATGCTTATATCTCCGGTGGTACAGCTCCATACAACATTATTTGGTCGAATGGACAAATCGACACACTTCAAATATCAAACTTATCTTCAGGAACATACATTGTTGATGTTATTGATTATAATTATTGTACTTTTTCAGATACTGCTTATATTTCTTTTGGAGCAAGCACTACTTCAATCTCAGGAAAAGTAAAATATCTATCCAACCCTATCAGTTCAGGTACAGTGTATTTATATAAAAAAGACACAGCAAACAATTTAACAAGTTACTATTCTGAAACTCAAGTTGATGGAAATGGAAATTACCAGTTTATTAGCTTTCCGGTTGGAACCTATGTTTTAAAAGCTTATGGTGATACAAATTTATACAATTGTGTCTCGACATACTATCCAAATACAGCCCTTTGGAGCCAAGCTTCCTCAGTTGCATTTGGCGGTTGTAATGATGTACTTATTAGTGTAGATATTGATTTAGTTGAACTACCATTAAATAGCGGTATAGGAATTATAAGCGGACAATTAATAGAGGGAGAGGGATTTGGACAGGGAACAAAAGCCCCCGGTGAGCCTATACCGGATATTGACATAACTGTTGACCAATCTCCCGGTGGACAAGTTATGGCTGCTACCGTTACTGATATTAATGGAAATTTCTTTACAGAAGGTTTGCCTTTCGGCACTTATACAGTAAATGCAGATATTTATGGATATACAATTAGTTTGGGGCAAATAACATTAGATGCAGCAAGCTCAACTTTTGATATTACACTTTGTACAGATTCGTCCAATTTTGAAATAGACTCTTGCGATGGCACTCCTTTTTCAATACACAAGATTCAGAGAAATGAAAGAGCAATGATGTACCCAAACCCAACTAAAGACATGCTTCACATTGAATATAATGGCAAAAGCAATTTAACTGTTGTGATTTCTGATATTTCCGGAAAAGTAATTATGAATCATCAGTTCAGAAACAATTATAACACAATAAATGTTTCCAGTTTGAGCAAAGGAATGTATTTAGTTCGGTTAAAAGATGACACTTTTGATTCTATACAAAAGTTGTTGATTGAATAATATATCTCTAAAACAAAAAAAGGTGAAGTTTTCTTCACCTTTTTTTTTATAGCATTGAAACAAACTGATTCTCATCAATAATCTGTATTCCCAGTTCGTTGGCTTTTTCAAGCTTACTTGGCCCCATGTTTTCACCGGCAACAACATAATTTGTTTTTTTAGAGATGGAGCCAACAACTTTGCCTCCGTTAAGTTCAATTTTATTTTTTAACTCATCACGAGAAAACAAACTAAAAACTCCTGAAACAACAAAAGTTAACCCATTAAGTTTGTTGCTTGAATTTTCTAATTGTTGTTCTGACAGTGAGAATTGCAGCCCTACTGATTTTAATTTCTCTATTTCTGAGGTGTTGTTTTCGGTTTTAAAAAAATTCAAAATGCTATGTGCTATTTTTTCTCCAATTTCATCTGCTTCAATCAGTTCTTCATAACATGCAGCGGCTAAAGAATCCATATTTTTAAAATGTTTAGCCAATTTTTTAGCAACAGTTTCTCCAACAAACCGAATACCGATGGCAAATAAAACTCGCTCAAACGGAATATTTTTTGAGCTCTCAATTCCTGATAACATATTATTAACCGATTTCTCAGCCATACGTTCTAGTGGAAGCAACTGTTCTGCAGTTAAAAAATATAAATCACTTGATTTACTTATCAGTCCTGAATTGTATAGTTGTTCAATAGTTTCATCTCCCAAACCATCAATATTCATAGCCTTTCTACTGATGAAATGTTGAATTTTTCCTTTTACTTGTGGCGGACAAGTCCATTCGTTTGGACAATAATGTTTTGCATCTCCCTCTGTTCTTAACAACAGGGTGTTGCACTCGGGGCAATGGGTAATGTATTTAGTGGGTTGCGAAAAGATATCACGTTGAGTGATTTCAACTCCAACAATTTTTGGGATAATTTCTCCTCCTTTTTCAACATACACTTCATCACCAATTCGAATATCAAGCTTTTCTATCTGGTCGGCATTGTGTAGTGAAGCTCGCTTAACTGTTGTCCCGGCTAAAAAAACAGGTTGTAAGTTTGCTACAGGTGTTATAGCTCCTGTTCGTCCTACTTGGTATGTAATTTCCAACAATTTTGTTTTTACTTTTTCAGCTTTGAATTTATAAGCAATAGCCCATTTTGGTGATTTTGCTGTAAATCCGAGTTCTTCTTGTTGTTGATAGTTGTTCACTTTTATAACAACACCATCTATTTCAAAGTTTAATTGATTACGATTTTTGTCCCAATAATCGATAAACGAAACTATTTCTTCAATGGATTTGCAGCATTTTATCATATTATTATGAAGAGTGGGGACTTTAAAACCCCATTCTTTTGCTTTTTCGATAGACTCCAAGTGGGTTTTAAATGGTAACTTTTCACCTAAAACAAAATACAAGTAACTGTCTAATCCACGTTGGGCTACAACAGAAGAATCTTGCATTTTTATAGTGCCTGAGGCTGTATTTCTTGCATTTGCATACAACTGTTCTCCAATTTCTTCACGTTCTCTGTTTAATTTTTCGAATGTATTTTTTGGGATAAAAATTTCACCTCTAATTTCAAACTCTTTGGGATAGTCGTTTCCTTGAAGTTTTAATGGAATAGATTTTATGGTTTTTATGTTTGCTGTTATATCATCACCCTGAACTCCATCGCCACGAGTAACAGCCCGAAATAAATTCCCGTCAATATAGGTTATTCCAATTGCGACACCATCATACTTCAATTCACATACATATTCTAATGAATTTTCTATGATTTTTTTTATTCTATTTTCAAATTCAATAATTTCTTCACGACTATAACTGTTTGACAATGATAGCATAGGATATCTATGCTTTACGGGTTCAAAAACCTTGGTAATTTCTCCTCCCACACGTTGTGTTGGAGAATTTTTGTCTGCAAATTGTGGAAATTCTTGTTCCAATCGTATCAATTCTTCCAACATCATGTCAAATTCATAGTCAGAGATTGTTGATTCAGACAGCGTGTAATAATTATAGTTATGTTGGTTTATTTCCTTACTAAGTTTTTGAATTTTTTGCTTTGCTTCAGTTTCGGTCATTGTAAAAGTTTTTCGGCTTTCTAAATTATTAAATTCTATTTGTAACTGCTTAACTTTGGAATACAAAATTATACCCTATATGAAAAAATTAGAAGAAGGTATCCAATTATTCAATCAAACTGAGTATGAAAAAGCGATTATTGTTTTATCTGAGTTTTTACTTTCTAATCCAAACCATGCTGACGGTTTGTTTTACAGAGGCATCTGTTTAAGAAAAGTAAACCGCTTTAATGAGTCGATAGAAGATTTTAATGCAATTTTAATTAAACTACCCGATGAACCAACTTTGCTCTGTGAACGAGCAATTTCTTTATTTAAAAATCAACAAATAAATCTTGCATTGAATGATCTGGATAGAGCTGTAATTTTAGATTCTAAAAATCCATTCAGATATACAAGTAGAGCATTTATTAGAGCAAATATTGATATTGACGGAGCCATTTCTGATTATCAAAAAGCTATTGAATTAGACCCTTCTGACGAAATTGCGTATAACAATTTGGGTTTGCTTCAAGAACAGAGGGGAAATTATAAGGAAGCTAAAAAAAGTTTTGATAAATCCAATCAGATTATTGGGTATGAGCCTGAAAATAGACTTGATTCTTCAGCTTCAAAAGTATTAGAAGAAAAAATTGATACTGAAAAATTGAATACTTGGAACATTGTAAAGGGTGTTTTTACATCTAGTAAAATCCGCAATGAATATTTTGGATATATAGTTAACTTCTTCAAAAACTAAGAAACATTAGTGTTGAGTTGCTTTGAGAGAGAAACTATACAGTTTTGACAAAGACAGTTGTCGTAGTTTTTTCTCAAATATGCTAAAGTTTCTTTACTCAATTGATAATTTTCGCACCAACAGCCGCTTTCAAAGTTTTGGCAGTCAAAATATTTATCGCATTTTGAGCACCTTTTCTTCGTTGTTTTAATATTATTTTCGATGTTCAACGAGTTTTACAGCTACTGCATCAATATGTCCGCCCAGTGGTGGATTTAATTTTGAAATTTTTATAGAAACTGTTTGAATGGTTTTAAATTGGTCGAGCAAACTTTTAATACACCTTCCGGCAACATGTTCCAATAATTTTGATGGAATTTCCATCTCTTTTTTTATAGTTTGAAAAACAGTTTGGTAGTTTACGGTGTCCGACAAGTGGTCAGATAGTGATGCTCTACTTAAATCTAAATCGAGCTCAACGTCTATCAAAAAATGAGTGCCTATCTGAGTTTCTTCTTTAAAACATCCGTGATAAGCATAAATTTTAATTCCTTCTACAACTATTTTTCCCATGGATAAATAAAAATTACCAGCCCTCTTTGAGTGTAACTGTTCTGTTAAAAATTAATTTTTCTGCAGTTGAGTTTTTATCTACACAAAAATATCCTATTCGTTGAAATTGATACCTTTCAAGAGGTTTTGCATCAAGTAAAGCCATTTCAACTTTGCAGTTTTTTAGTACGGTTAAAGAATTAAGATTTATCAATGTTTTGAAATCTATTTCTTTATCTGAATCAGGCGATTCGACAGTAAACAATCGGTCGTAAATATTAACCTCTGCGTTAACACAGTGAGTTGCACTTACCCAATGTAAAGTTCCTTGAACTTTTCGTTTGCTTTCTTCTGTTCCGCTACCGCTCTTGCTTTTGGAGTCATAACTGCATCTGATTTCGACAATTTTGCCATCAGAATTTTTAATAACTTCTTCGCCTTTGATGATGTATCCGTGCTTTAAACGTACCTCTTTGCCAATACCAAGTTTAAAAACTTTATTCGGACAATCTTCTAAAAAATCATCTTGTTCAATATAAATTTCTCTGGAAAAAATCAAGTTTCTATTTCCTGCAGATTCATCTTCAGGATTATTTTCTGCAATAATATTTTCTGTCTGACCCTCTGGGTAATTGGTAAGCACTAGTTTTAAAGGATTCAAAACAGCCATAACTCGATGAGTTGACTTGTTTAAATCTGTTCTGATACAAGATTCAAGAAGTGCAACATCAATAATGTTATCTCGCTTTGAAACACCGGCTTTATCAATAAAATCACGAATAGACGTTGGCGTGTATCCTCTCCTTCTAAGCCCTGATATTGTTGGCATTCTGGGGTCATCCCAACCGTCAACAATTTTTTCATCAACCAATTGCATGAGTTTTCTTTTGCTCATCACGGTATAGTTAAGATTCATTCTTGAAAATTCACGTTGCTTTGGTCGTAGTTTGCCGGAATCATAAACTTGATCTAAAAACCAATCGTAAAGTTCTCTATGAGGTTTAAATTCAAGTGAACAAAGAGAATGTGAAATTTTTTCAATATAGTCTGATTCGCCATGAGCCCAATCATACATAGGATAAATACACCAATTGTTTGCAGTTCTGTGATGGTGTTTATGCATTACTCGATACATGATTGGATCTCGCATCAACATATTGGTGTGTTTCATATCAATTTTGGCTCTTAACACATGCTCCCCTTCTTTAAATTCGCCCTTTTTCATTTTTGTAAAAAGTTCTAAATTTTCCTCAACAGTTCTATTTCTGAAAGGACTGTCTGTTCCTGGTTGAGTTGGTGTACCTTTTTGCTCTGCCATTTCCTCAGAAGATTGTGAATCTATGTATGCCTTTCCATTTTTTATCATTTGAACTGCCCACTCATACAGTTGACTAAAATAGTCGGAGGAATAACATTCTTCAGCCCATTGAAATCCCATCCAATTCAAATCAAATTTAATGGCATCAACAAATTCTTGCTCTTCTTTTGATGGGTTGGTATCGTCAAATCGAAGATTTACGGGTGCATTGTATTTCTCTCCCAATCCAAAATTCAAACAAAAAGCTTTGGCATGTCCAATATGTAAATATCCATTGGGTTCGGGTGGAAATCTAAACTTGAGTTGATTTACAGAATAACCGTTTGTTAAATCTTCTTCAACAATTTGTTCGATAAAATTAAGGGCTTTGTAATTTTCGTTAGTTTTTTCCATTATACGATTGACTCTTTGTTTATATTTTGAATGGCATATTTTAACCGTTCAATACTTTCTTCTTTTCCAATTATTTCCATAATTTCAAACAACTGTGGACCTCCTCCTTGTCCGGTTATTGACAGTCGGATAGCAATCATGGCAACACCAAACCCAATTCCATTGTCTTCTACATATTTTTTGAAAGTGGTTTCTAAGTTTGCCGCAGTAAAATCAGATGCCGAAAACAACAAAACTAAATCAGAAACAATTTTTGCAGAATCGTCTTTCCATTTTTTCTTAACGGTTTCTGCATCATAGGTTTTGGGAGCATCAAAGAAATACGTTCCTTTTTCTAAAATGTCTTTTAAAAAGGTAGCTCTTTCTTTCATTAATCTGCAAACTGAAATCAAATACGTATCGCTCAAACTTGAAATTCCATTCAGTGCCAATATTGGCTTCAAAAGTGTTGCTAATTCTACATCAGATTTTGCACGAAGATAGTTTTCGTTAAACCATTTTGTTTTTTCAGGGTCAAATTTTGAACCTGATTTTCCAACTTTTTCCAACGAAAACGAATGAATCAATTCGGGTAAAGAAAACATCTCTTGTTCTGTGCCTGGATTCCAACCCAACAGAGCCAACATGTTGATTACAGCTTCGGGGAAATACCCGCCCTCTCTGTATCCTGAAAATAATTCTCCTTCGGAAGATTTCCATTCTATTGGAAATACAGGAAATCCAAGCCTATCGCCATCACGTTTACTCAGTTTTCCGTTTCCATCTGGTTTGAGTATCAATGGAAGATGAGCAAATTCAGGCATCACATTTTCCCAACCCAAAAATTGATATAACAGCACATGAAGTGGGCATGAAGGCAGCCACTCTTCACCACGTATAACATGGGATATTTTCATCAAATAGTCGTCAACTACATTTGCCATGTGATAAGTTGGCATTTCATCTGATTTGTATAAAACTTTATCATCTAAATTTGATGAGTCAACAACCACCCAACCCCTAATAATATCTTTGAATTTTATTTCTATATTTTTAGGAATTTTTACTCGAACAACGTACGAATTACCCGATTCAATTTTTTGCTGAACTTCTTCTGCCGATAAGGTTAACGAGTTTTTCATTGTGTTTCTTGTAACAGAATCGTATTGCTGAGATGAACTTCCAGCTATTTTCTGTCTTTCTCGCATGGCTTCCAATTCTTCAGGTGTATCAAAAGCATAATAAGCATGCCCTGATTCAAGCAATTGGTCAACATATTTTTTATAAATTCCTAATTTGCATCTCTCGGATTGACGGTATGGTTCAAAACTACCTCCAATTCCAACTCCTTCGTCAAAAGTTAATCCACACCATTTTAAGGACTCTAAAATATATTCTTCTGCTCCTGGCACATAACGGGTTTGGTCGGTGTCTTCTATCCTCAGTAAAAAATCTCCTCCATTTTTCTTTGCAAATAAATAATTATAAAGTGCTGTTCTAACTCCACCAATGTGCAAAGGTCCTGTTGGACTGGGTGCAAATCTTACTCGTACTTTTCTTTCCATGAAATATTTTTTGAGGCTGCAAATATACTAAAATCAACAAAAAATGCCTTTGTAATTAAGAATATAACGGCTTAAGAAAAAGAATAATTTATAGTAAATTTGACTTTTTTTTAATGATTACAAGGTTAATTTGAGGAATTGAGGAATAGAAGGGGGGTAAGTTTATTTAAAATAAATACAAGCCTTGGGCAAAATGTTTAGATTAAACATTTTGTATTAAAAAAACAACTAAAATACTACCTCCAACTAATAAGACCAATGTGATGAAAAAAAGTAGAAAATTATTGGGTTTAAATCTGTTTTCAAAGAGTTCCTTTTCATGAATCTTATATTGAACAAAGGAAAAAAATGAGATTAGTACTCCTAGAATTATCATTGTAATACCAACAATTTTAGAAAAAGATTTTGTAGATGTATTATGACTTTCTATTAAAGCAGAAAAATCACCGGCAAAAAGAGAAAACTTAACAATAACAAACCCGAGACCCATTAAAGCAATACTTGTTCTTACCCATGATAAAAAAGTACGCTCGTTGGCTTGATGCTCTCTGGATTTATCAAAAGTTTTATTGCTATCCATACTACAAAATTAAAAAAATGAATGAACTAATATAATCAATCAGTTCAAAAAATGGGAGTTGAAGAATGGCTAAACAATGATAATTTTTAATGAAAATAACAGCATAATCTTGTAGTCAACATTGTTATTTTTAACTTTATATTTGGGAAAATAAATTTTATGAAAACAAATGCTGTTTTTTTGTTTTTACTATTTTTTGTTTTTTTTTCTTGTACATCAACAAAAACAAACAATAATCTTGGTAAAGAAAATTGCAACCTGAATAAAATTAAAATAAAACTGTCCGAATTTGATGAAAATGGTCTTATAGGAGACGAGGATGGAAAAGTAGCCTTAGAATATGAATTTTGTGTGCCAAACAATAACGAAGTGTTGAATGAAATAAAAGAAATTGATTCAGGCATTAAACCTGTAAAAGGAAAAGGACGAACAAAATGCTCAGAAAATTCTATTTTACTTATAGGAAACAGCCACCAAAAGGATATTAAAAAAATATTATGCAAACTCTCTCAATTAGAATATATTACAGAAATCAATCCCGTTTATTGGGAATAAAACTTAAAATTATGAAACCAGCACTTTTATTTGCTTTACTTTTTGTATCAACACTTTTGTCGGCACAACAAGCTGAAACGTACAGCAGAGCTAGAATTTATTATCATTCTGCCGAAGAATTTCAGAAATTACTTCAAAGTGGAGTTGCGATGGATCACGGAACACACAAAAAAGGTGTTTTTTTTGAGAGTGATTTTTCCGAAACAGAAATTACTATTGCTCAAAACATAGGTGCAACAGTTGAAATATTAATCAATGATGTTCAGCAATTCTACAGAGAGCGAAATCAAAATACCAAAACATCAACCCTAAAAAACACTACCTGCTCAAGTACTGGTGGAGGCACTACCTCATATACCAACCCAACAAATTTTAACCATGGGTCAATGGGTGGATTTTTAACTTATACAGAGGTAATGCAAGAAATCGATGATATGGCTTCGTTATATCCCAATTTAATTACTGTGAAAGCACCTATTGATACATTTTTAACTCATGACGGAAATTACCTGTTTTGGGTAAGAATGTCTGATAATGCCAATATCAATGAAAGTGAGCCTGAGGTACTGTATGATGCAGTTCATCATGCCAGAGAAGCAATATCAGTTCATCAAATGATATACTTCATGTGGTATTTATTGGAAAATTATGCGTCAAGTTCGGAAATTCAAGCAATATTGAACAACACTGAACTTTATTTTGTTCCCTTTATAAATCCTGACGGGTTCTTGTATAATGAATCAACTGACCCAAACGGTGGTGGAATGTGGAGAAAAAACAGAAGAGTTTTTGGAAATGGCGTTTTTGGTGTTGATAACAATAGAAATTATGACTTTACAGATGGTGCTAATGGTCCAACATGGGGAACAGTAGGTATTAGCTTTGATTCTACGAGTGATGTACACTGCGGGCCTTATGCTTTTTCCGAACCGGAAAATAAGGCTGTAAAATGGTTTGTAGAACAACATGATTTTAAATTGGCTTTAAACTTCCATTCGTATAGTAATTTGTTACTTTATCCGTATGGTTTTGAAACCGGAAGACAATGCCCGGATTCATTGACATACAAAGCAATTTCAGACGAAATGGTTTCAGAAAACAATTTTGCAAATCAGCCGGGATGGGCATTGTATGAAACTTCAGGCGGCTCTGACGACTGGATGTATGGTGAAACACAGAACCACAATAAAATATTCTCTTTCACACCAGAGATAGGTTCGGCAGATCAAGGATTTTGGCCAATCGAAGCCGATATTGATCCGCTCTGCCAAGCTATGATGTATCACAATTTAACATCAGCTCATTTGGTTAATAATTATGCAAAAGCTACTGACATGCAGTCGCTAATGGTTGAAAATCAAAATGGATTTTTGCATTACAGCATCCAACGTTTAGGATTATCAGGCTCTGGAAATTTTACTGTTTCAATAACATCGGTTTCATCAAATATTTTAAGTGTGGGAAATAGCAATACTCATACAGGCATGAGTTTGCCTCAAACACTATTTGATTCTATAAGTTATACCTTAAATCCTTCAATTCAAATTGGTGATTTAATTACCTATGTTATTTCTGTTGATAATGGTTTGTTTTTAACTCATGATACCATTACAAAAATATTCGGGACACAACAGTCTATTTTAAATGACAATGCAAATAATTTAACCAACTGGGTAGTTTCTCAAACTTGGAATACAACTACTTCTACATTTTATTCTCCATCAAGTTCTATTACGGATTCTCCTTCAGGATACTACAACGATAATATTAGCAAAACTATTACACTTGCTAACGCTGTAAATTTAGCTGGAGCAATTTCTGCAAATCTTTCATTTTATGCCAAATGGGATATTGAAGAGGGTTGGGATTATGCACAAGTTGCAATATCAACCAACAATGGAGTTTCGTGGGAACCCCAATGTGGAAAATACACTAAAATAGGAAATTTATACCAAGATGCTAACAAACCCATTTATGACGGAGTTCAAAACGATTGGGTATTTGAGGAAATAGATTTAAGCCAATACTTGGGACAAAATATTAAAGTACGATTTCTGATAGTTTCAGATGGTGCAGTTAATGCAGATGGGTTTTATTTTGATGATTTAAAAGTAAATGCGGTTTATGGTACAACAGGAATTGAAGAAATTAATGAGTCTTTAACCGTTCTTGGTGAAAGTTATCCTAACCCAACAAAAACCAGTGCAACAATTCATTATATTTTACCAAAAAATGCATCTAATACCAATTTGGTTCTAACAAATACACTGGGTCAAGTCATACTTAAAACGCCAATTACTTCAGAAAAAAGTAAAATTACAATTTCAACGCAGAAATTAAATCAAGGTATTTATTACTATTATATTGAAAGCAATAACAAGAAGACTCCAAGTAAAAAAATGATAGTGTTGAATTAATTTTCTTCAAACACAGTGTATCTTTTTTTAATTTGATTGAGAAGGTTGATTTTTGAAAAAATTCCGATAAAACAACAAAATTGCAACAATACCGACAGATATAGATGCATCAGCCACGTTAAAGACTGGTCGGAAAAATAAAAATTCTTCTCCCCCCCAGATTGGGAACCAATCGGGGAAAACACCTTCAATCAATGGAAACCAAAACATATCTACCACTCGTCCATGTAGCAATGAAGAATAACCGCCTTGTTCTGGAAATAGGGTTGCCAACTGATTTAAGCTGTCGTTAAAAATTACACCATAAAAAACACTATCAATAATATTTCCAATAGCACCGGCTAAAACAAAGCTTCCGCATATTTTAAGCCCTTTGGGAGTATTCTGTGGTAAAGTAAAAAGCACATATCCGATAGCTGATACGGCAACAATTCGAAACAAACTCAAAAACAGTTTTCCGTATTCTCCGCCAAATTCCATTCCAAAAGCCATGCCTGGATTTTCTGTAAAATGTATAAAAAACCAATTCCCGAGAACAGGAAATTCTTGCCCGAGATACATTGTCGTTTTAACCAATATTTTTGACCATTGATCTATTAACAATACTGATACAATGATAAATATTGGGTGAGAAATAAATTTTAAAAACTTGTTCATTGAGATAACAAAAAATCGCTTCAAAGTTATTCAGTGAAGCGATTTTTTTTTGATTATTAATATTTTATCCTTGAGCTTCTTTAGCTTCAATACTTAAGGTCGCATGAGGCACAGCCATTAATCGTTCTTTTTGGATTAATTTTCCAGTAACTCTACACACCCCATAGGTTTTGTTTTCTATACGTATTAAAGCGTTTTCAAGATTTTTAATAAACTTTTCTTGACGCAATGCAAGTTGTGCAATTTCTTCACGAGTTAAGGCCCCAGCACCATCTTCCATCATATCAAATGTGTGACTTGTATCATCAGTTCCGTTATAATCTTTGTGAGAAAGTGAAGCTTTAAGTTCTTCTAAATCAACAGTTGCTGCAGCAATTTTATTTTCAATCAATTCTTTGAAAACTGCTAATTCTTTATCTGAGTATCTATTTTTTTCTACCATAATCTAATGTTTAAATTAATTCATTTTTTCAATTGACATCATAGTTGAAACGCTTTCATCGAGTTCAACGACAACTCCTTTATTTTGTTCCAGGTTTTCTACTAAATTTAGTTCTGTTGCTAAAGTTTCGGAACAAATATAATTTTTATTCTTAAGAATAGCTTCATTTATTTTATTGTGTTGCAGAATTTTAAGCGAAATTCTGTCGTTTACTTCAAGTCCAGTGTCTTTTCTTAGATTTTGAATTCTGTTGATAAATTCTCTAGCGATTCCTTCTTCTTTGAGTTCTTGTGATATAGTAATGTCTAGAGCAACAGTATATACTCCTTCATTGGCCACTAACCACCCCGGAATGTCTTGTGTTGAGATTTCAACATCTGTAAAATCTAAATGAACTTCTTCGCCTTCAACTAAGAGTTTTTTTCCGTTATTCTTTTCAAAATTGTGAATATCATCTTGGGTAAACTGAGAAATGCTTGCAGCTATTTGCTTCATTATTTTTCCATATTTAGGTCCAAGAGTTTTAAAGTTTGGTTTTATATTTTTTACTAAAACTCCCGTTGTATCCTCTAAATATTGAATTTCTTTAACATTTACTTCTGACAATATCAAATCAGCAACGTCTTGTAACCGACGTTTAAAAGTTGTATCTAATATCGGCACCATTATTTTTTGAAGCGGTTGGCGTACTTTAATTTGTTCTTTTTTACGCAAGCTCAACACCATAGAAGAAATTTGCTGAGCAATTTCCATTCTTTGTTCTAAGTCTAAATCGATTGCATTTTCGTTTGCTTTAGGAAAATCAGATAAATGTACCGAAACTGTATTTCCTCTATCACTTATTTTACTCAAATCGGTATATAACAAATCAGAATAAAATGGAGCTATAGGTGAAGATAATTGGGCTATTGCTTCCAAGCATGTGTAGAGAGTTTGGTATGCAGCAATTTTATCAGTAGTGTAATCCCCTTTCCAGAAACGTCTTCTACACAAACGAACGTACCAATTGCTTAAATGGTCGTTAACAAAATCCTGAATTGCACGACCTGCTTTGGTTGGCTCATAAGATTCATAAGAAGTTTCAACTTCTTTTATTAACGAATTGAGTTTAGAAATTATCCAACGGTCTATTTCTGGGCGTTGTGTTAACGGAATTTCTGTTTCGGCATATTTGAATTCATCTAAATTGGCATACAAAGCAAAGAAACCGTATGTGTTGTATAATGTGCCAAAAAACTTACGTTGAACTTCTGTAATTCCTTCGATGTCAAATTTTAAATTATCCCAAGGTTGAGCATTGGTAATCATATACCAGCGTGTAGCATCTGGTCCGTATTGGTCTAGTGTTTGAAATGGGTCTATTGCATTTCCCAATCGTTTTGACATTTTTTGTCCGTTTTTATCTAAAACCAATCCGTTTGATATAACATTTTTGTACGCTACATTATCAAAAACCATGGTAGCAATTGCATGCAGGGTAAAAAACCATCCACGTGTTTGGTCAACGCCTTCCGCAATAAAATCGGCTATGCCTAGGTGTTGTTTCTCAATTAAGTCTTTATTTTCAAATGGATAATGCAATTGAGCTGTAGGCATCGAACCCGAATCAAACCAAACGTCAATTAAATCCGACTCGCGTTTCATGGGCTTTCCTGATGGAGATGTTAAAATGATTTCGTCAACATAGTTTTTGTGCAAATCAAATTTTTCATAATTTGCTTTACTCATGTCTCCAACAATAAAGTTTGCCAACTGATTTTGATTCATTAATCCGGCATTTATTGATTTTTCTATTTCATTTTTGAGTTGCTCCACTGAAGAGATACAAACCGATTCTATTCCATCTTCTGTTCTCCAAATTGGGATAGGAATTCCCCAATATCTGGAACGAGATAAATTCCAATCGTTTAGATTTTCTAACCAGTTTCCAAATCGTCCTGTACCTGTACTTTCCGGTTTCCAGTTGATGGTTTTGTTGAGTTCAATCATCCTGTTTTTAACGGCAGTGGATTTAATAAACCAAGAATCCAGTGGGTAATACAATACCGGTTTGTCAGTTCTCCAACAGTGAGGATAGCTGTGTTCGTATTTTTCTACTTTAAAAGCTTTGTTTTCTTCTTTCAGTTTAATTGCAATTTCTACATCAACAGATTTTTCAGGTTCTTCGCCTTTATTATAATATTCATTTTTAACAAATTTACCTGCAAACTCTCCCATTTCGGGACGAAATTTACCTTGTAAATCAACCAATGGAACGGCATTACCATTTTCGTCCAATACCAACATGGGTGGAACTCCTGCTTCTTTAGCTACTTTTGCATCGTCGGCACCAAAAGTTGGGGCAATATGCACAATTCCGGTACCATCTTCAGTTGTTACAAAATCTCCTGGAATTACGGCAAAAGCTTTGTCAGCGTTTTCAAATGGTAAAGTGTAAGGTAACAATTGTTCGTATGGAATACTTAGTAAATCTGAGCCTTTAAATTCTCTAGTTATTTTAAATGGAATGCTCTTATCACCATTTTTATAACTATTAAAATCTATGTCAGATGTGCTTTCAACGTATGGTTTTGATAGTTGTTTGTTAACTAAATTTTTAGCTAACACTAAATTAACCGATGAAAAAGTATATTGATTAAAAGTTTTGACTAAAACATAGTCAATGTTTTTGCCTACAGCCAAAGCGGTGTTTGAAGGCAAGGTCCAAGGAGTAGTTGTCCATGCTAAAAAATAAGTATTATCCGGTAAAATAGCGTTTGGTTTTACTTTAAACTGTGCTACAACGGTAGTATCTTTAACATTTCGGTAACACCCCGGTTGATTTAATTCATGAGAACTTAAACCAGTACCTGCTGCCGGCGAGTATGGTTGAATGGTGTAGCCTTTGTACAATAAGTTTTTTTTGTATAACTCTCCTAACAACCACCAAACAGACTCAATGTATTTATTATCATAAGTAATGTAGGGGTCATTCATGTCCACCCAATAGCCCATTTTCTTGGTTAAATCGTTCCAAATATCGGTGTAACGCATCACAGCTTCACGACATGCTTTGTTGTACTCTTCAACAGTAATTTTTTTGCCTATATCTTCTTTGGTGATTCCTAATTCCTTTTCAACGCCCAATTCTACTGGTAAACCATGAGTGTCCCAGCCTGCTTTTCGTTTTACTTGATAGCCTTTTAATGTTTTGTAGCGACAAAAAATGTCTTTAATTGCACGAGCCATAACATGATGAATACCTGGCAATCCATTTGCAGAAGGTGGTCCTTCAAAAAATACAAAAGGCTTGTTGTCGGGCTTGCTTTCGACACTTTGCTCGAAAACCTTGTTTTTTTCCCATCTTTCTAATACTTCCTTAGCAATATTCGGAAGGTTTAGCCCTTTGTATTCTGCATATTTGCTCATTATTGGCAATTTTAAAGAAAGGCGAAATTAATGATTTTTAGTGAACTATAACATTCCATATTTTTAAGTTTAATTAAATTTTATATGTTTGACTGCATATAAGTTTAAATTGGAGTAGATACTTTAAAAAATGGTTGGATAATTAAGAACAAGTTGAAATATAGAGCCATAATAAAACGAAAATTATTTAAATACCCCTATTGATATAGATGCTTTTTAAAAAAGTTTTATACTTTTGTAAGCTCAATGGGGATGTAGCTCAGTTGGCTAGAGCGCTTGCATGGCATGCAAGAGGCCGTGGGTTCGAGTCCCATCTTCTCCACTGATAAAAAGCGTAACAATTTAATTCTAAATTAGTTATGCTTTTTTTATTTTACCAAATTGTACGATATATAATGGGGATTTAAAACCTAAATGAAAATAAGAATTAATTTTTAATCAAGTAGTTGCCAATGCTGCATTGCAAACACTTCTTTTGGGTACAGTAGTTGGTTTTTAATTCAATTAGGGCTTGAGATTGAAGAGAATTTTTAATTCTAATTCCTAGTGTATTGAAGTTAGAAATAATGTTATTTTTTTCGGGCAATAATTGTTCTAATAAGAGTATGGATTTGGATTTTAGAGTTTCATTTTTTGTAGCTGATGCATAAGAAAAGATGATAGGAACAACAACATTGATGATAAGGTTGTTGATAAATAATTGACCAGTATTTTTAACTTTTTTTTCGATTTGTTTTTTTTCGAATTGATAGTGTTCATCCCAGTATGTCGATGCTTTAACTAAAAAGAGTTGTTGAATTTGAGGCAAGGAACTGCAATCTAATATTTGAGCAAAAATTCTAGGTTGATTTGTTAACAAATACGCCAGTTGTGAAATTCGAATAGTTGGAAAGTTTGATGGACGAAGTCGAAGAAATTTCCAAATACTTTTATCTAAAGGAGCCAAATTGAATTTGGCTTTTAAAAAATGATATTCTTTTTTGAGTTCCAGATGATACTCATCAGAACAGTCTGTGTTTAGAAAACCCGCTTGACCAAAAAGTAATGCTTCAACAGATAGTAAATTATTATGTTTTTCAATAATTTTTAAAGGGGTGTTCTTTGCCAATATATAAAAAGGTTCTGCATTAACTTTTAAGCCAAAATATTTTAATAGCAATTGAAAGAATGTTTCTTCCCAGTTGTTTTTATTATTTATCAGTATGGAATCAATTTCGGCTGATTTTCTTTCCAAGCGTTCAATTACAAGCCTATCAAGCCAGTTTTGCAGCACAAAAGAATCTAATTTTTTCACTTGATTTCCACAGGGAATCCATGATTTTCCGTTTATAAGTTTCGAATAGGAATCAATAAATTCATGTCTAATCTTTGTTTTTAATTCCAACGTTGGTAAAGGTTGTCCATTTGCTCTACAAACAGTTGTGTCGTGATTGTAAACCACATGAAGAATCACATTGTTATAAGCAGCGTCTGATTGGTGTTTATGTTTATACCAATCTGAAGAATTTACGTGGATTTCAACATTACCAGCCCAAGTAGTTCCATCAATCTGAATCATTGAATTAAAAAAGTCAGGACCCGAATCGGTGTTTCTTTGCCCTTGTTTAATAATTTTCAGAGCTTCGTTTTGAACTGTTTTTAATTCAGTAGTGTTGAATAGTTTGTATGTCCAAACGTAATAAAGAAATTCTTCTGACATCATACACTATGAAGTCTGTTCGTTGTCCGGATTTTCGCCGTATTTTGGAAGAGGTTTCTTTTTAGCAAAATCGCTAGGCATGGTAGTTTTTACAATGGAATCGGCAGCCAACAAGCTGGATTGAATTTGAGTTTGTAAGTCGCTAACCGTGTTTGGAGAATAAGGCATAAATATGGTATTAACCCCTTGTTCTGCGAGTTTTGCAATAGTATCGTAGTGTTGTGTCATAAACAACATATTCATTACTTGATGACCGGTTACTCCATCTTCCATTGCTCCTTTAACTTCTTCTACCGATTGTTTGATACCGTTTGCAATTGCAATTCTTTGGTTGGCAATACCTTCCCCTTGTAGTTTTTTTCCTTCAGCTTCAGCTTGAGCAGCAGCAACAACTTTTATTTTTTCAGCTTCAGCATATTCTTTTGCTGCTTCTTTTAATCGTTTTGCAGCGTTTATTTCGTTCATGGCGTGTTTTACTTTTGCATCAGGGTCAATATCGGTGATAAGGGCTTTAATTATTGCGTAACCATATTCCTGCATAGTATCCGCCAATTCTTCTTGCACTGCTTTAGCAATTTTGTCTTTTTCACTAAAAACATCGTCGAGAAGCATGTTCGGAACTTCAGAACGGATTGAATCAAACACATAGGATTGAATTTGACGTGCCGGGTTATCAAACTTGTAAAATGAAGTTTGAATACCTTCAGGGGTATCAACTACAAAATATTGAACAGAAACAATCAGACGAACAAAAACATCGTCCTTTGTTTTGGTTTCAACCTCCACAGGAAGTTCCATTACTCTCAAATTAACCAATCCGGCTTTTTTGTCAATAAAAGGAATTTTAAAGTTGATACCCGGTTTTGCAACATGGCTAAATTTTCCAAACCGCTCGATGATGATTGCTGTTTTTTGCTTTACGATAAAAACTGCTGCAAATAGTGTTAGAAATATAAATACAATAAAAAATATTTCTGAAAAAGAGAAAAATAGTTGGTTTTCCATAGTTTTTTGGTTTTATAAATTATTTTAACAAGATAGACATTTCTTTTTGAATTTTATGAGCTTCCTCTCTTGATTTTTTAGCAAAATTGAGGTCATTACCGGCATAAATGATTCCTCTGGAAGAGTTTATCAATAATCCGCAGTCTTTGTTCATACCGTATTTACAAACTTCTTTTAATTCTCCGCCTTGTGCTCCAACACCCGGAACCAAAAGAAAGTGATTGGGAACAATTTCCCTGATTTTTTTAAACATTTCAGGTCTGGTTGCTCCAACAACGTACATCAAGTTTTCTTCATTTCCCCATTTTTGGGATTGTTTTAGCACTTTTTCAAATAGTTTTTCATCGTTGGATTCAAAAAATTGAAAATCATCAGCACCTCTGTTTGAAGTCAATGCTAATAGTATAACCCATTTGTTTTTAAATTCTAAAAATGGTATAACTGAGTCAGAACCCATATAGGGAGCAACAGTAACGGAATCTACTTTTAAATTTTCATAAAAAGCTTTTGCATACATGGTAGATGTGTTACCAATGTCTCCACGCTTTGCATCGGCAATGGTAAAAATATGGTTTGGAATATATTCAATGGTTTTAAGTAAACTTTCCCAGCCTTTGGCTCCCATAGTTTCATAAAAAGCTAGGTTGGGTTTGTAGGCTACACATAAATCATGTGTTGCGTCGATAATTTGTTTGTTAAATTCAAAAATCGGATCTTTTTCTTTAAGTAGGTGAGGGGGTATTTTGGTAATATCAGTGTCGAGACCAATACACAAAAATGATTCTTTCTTTTTGATTTGACTGATTATTTCTTGTTTTGTCATTTTTTAATTTGAGTGTTGGGCAAAGTTACTTTTTTTGCTCTGTCAATTCGTAATAAATATGGTATCCTAAATTTTGATTTTTTTGGATTCTTCTTGGATAAAATCGGCCACTTTTTTTTCGAATTCCTTAAAGGTACTGATTGCTTTTTTACCGGCATCAGTTAAAGTAGCACCACCACCGCTTTTTCCACCAAGTTTTTTTTCTACCAATGGAAGTTCAGAATGTTCATTTATTTCTGATATCATTTGCCAAGCTTGCCTATAAGACATTTTCATGTCTTTTGCAGCACTGGATATAGAACCAAATTTTTCAATTTTTTGAAGCAGTTCAACTCTACCCTTTCCTAAAAACTTTTCGTTTCCGGCAAAAAACCACACTCTAAAACTTACAGATATGTTTTTGTTTTTTGGCAAAGTCAATTTGTTTATACTCAACAAAAATAACTTTTTTTATGAATACATTTTCTTTGATTCTTATCATTAAGAAGTTGTACTATAAAAATAGTCCCTGCAATTGGATTGTCCTATTGCAGGGGCTAAATGTGTAAAATAACCAGATTAATTTACTCTGAATACTTCGATACTTTTCAGCCAATACACATGACGAGGACCTGTTTTTATATCGTTTGTTGTGTTTAGGACATAAGCACCTTTTCTAATCGGAGCATTATTTTCTTCAAAAATAACATAGGTGTTTTCTCCAGTTGGATTATTAAAAATTTCAGCCCAAGAGAAAGTTGCTTTGTAGCCATCAGTAGCTTGTGCAACGATGTAAAAGTTTCTGTCTTTGTGTCCGTGTTGAATAATTTTGGCTTTTTCTAAAAGTTCTTTTAACAAAACGCCTTTAAATTGAACACTTTCAGATGTTGTTGCTCCAGATTGACAAACTACAGTGAAACTATCTACTGTGAGAACATTCATTTGTTTTAATGAGTCAACAGTTAATTTTAGTTTATTTTCAACTTCGCCTTTGATTTCTAATGTCGGATTGAAATAAGCAGTACTATCTTCCGGCGTTAATGGAATTCCGCACACACTTCCTTCTTTTTTTTCTTCGCCGTGCGAATGACCTGCCGTTTCTTTATTTTCTGTTGTTGGTTTGTTTTCAGTATTACTTTCACAACTGAATAAGATTGCAGTTAAAGCTAAACTTACTGCAAGAATTTTGATTTTGTTTTTCATGGTTTTGAATCTTATTTTTATTATTTAAAATGAATATGCTATTGAGCCGGTTACTAATCTGCCCGGATTTCTTTGGGCATCACTATTTATATAGATTCTATCAAAAACATTTTCTACACTTAAGCCAACAGTTAATTTGTTTTTGATTATATGATAAATTCTGAAGCTGAATAATCCGTATGCCTGATATTTTTCGCTTTTTATTATTTCTTCATCAACTCTATTCATGTCGTTTACCCAAGTTTCACCAATGTATTTATAAAGCAAGCTGATACTTAAAAGTTTGTTTAGCCAATTTATTCCAAATCCTAATTTGTAATTTGGAATGTCAGTGAGATATTTGTTTGTTAAACTTGAATCTACTTTCGGGTTTTGAACGTTATGCTCTTTAATTTGAGCCCTTGTTATTGTTGCATTTGCAAACACGCCAATTTTATCTGTTAAATCATATTTCAATTCGGTTTCGTTTCCAAAGATTACAACTTTACTAATGTTTTGAGTGCTGAGAAGTGGTGCTAAACGATAGCCCATATTAACTGAATCTCCTGTACTCATTACATACATAAAATCTATTCCTGTACTGTAAAATATCGAAGATGAAATTGAAACATTCTTTGAAAGTAAAACATCACCACCAACTTCAACAGAAATTAGGTGTTCAGGGTTTAATTCAGGGTTTGCAATTTTAAAAGTTCCTCTTTTTTTACCATTTCTGGTCATATCATCAAGGATTGGAGCTCTAAAACCTTTCGCCGCAGAACAATAAATTCGATTGTAATCTGTAAAATTGTATTGAACAAACAATCGAGGATTGATTGCATCCCACTGTTTTTGTTGCCCTCCGGCAGTGGTTTCAAATTTTTTGTAAAACTCTAAACTATAAGAAGGTTCTTCGATGTTGAAATAAGAATCATGAAACATAGCAAATTCATATCGAATACCTAAGTTTACCTTCATTTTGTTTTTCAAAAATCGATAGGTGTCTTGTAAGTAAACACCATAATTATCCATGATTCCTTGGTTGGTTATAATATCTGTTGATGTAAAATAGATATCGCTTCCATCAACACTTCCTCTTTTAAAACTTAGACCGGTCTGAAATTCATGGTTTTTGAACTTTGTTAATGTATAGTCAAACAAGCTACCTAAATCATTTCTAAAAACATTGGCTTCGTAAAGCCTATATTCTCCTTCAGACATGGATTCGTATTGCTTGATAAAATGTTCACGAATTGAATATGCTTTAAAACTAATTTGTGAAAAATCTCCTTTTTTTGAATATGACCCATTAAAATTCAATGTTTGATGGGTAGAATAAGTGCCTAAATCTTCAAAAACTTTAACTCCATTCCCTCGAATATCATCAAAAAATCCGATTTGTAATTCTAAATTTTGATTGCTCTTAAAGTTATAGCCTATTGTGCTATTGGCACTGTATTCCTGAAGATAAATAGGAACTAAAAATGTATCTGAAGCTTCCAAAAACTTACTCACTTCCATGATATATCCATCACTTTCTCTGCCAAAGCCATTAAATTTCCAATACAATTGATTGATTTTGGTTGTATCCAGATTTAATTTTCCTCCTAAAGAGACACTCAACTTTTTTGTGTTGTAGGTTCCATATTCTGCTTCAATAGCTCCTTCAATTTTTTTTTGTGGGATTTTGGAAGTCATTTCAATAATTCCGCCCATTGCCCCACTTCCATAACACGCTGGTCCGGGTCCTTTGATAATTTTAACAGTTTCTATATTTCTTTTATCTATTCTGTTCCAGTTTACTGAACCTTGGTCGGATTTGTTCAAAGGTATTCCATCTAAAATAATCAAAGTTCTGGATTGATTATTTGACGGCATTCCTCGCATTGTAACAATAGTACTACTCGAAAAAATCCCAGTTTGATTGTTCAATGAAACACCAGAAGAATAATCAAACAATTCAGGCAGATTTCGAATGGGTGCTGTTTCTATGGCTTTTGAAGAAATTTTTTCAATGCGTTGGGGCTCTGTTGTTGATTCTATATAAGTGTTTTTATGAGCTACTATCTCAAATGAATTTATATGAATTGATGAGTCAACTAAATTAAAAACCAGGTTCAATTTTTGATTTTCTTTTAAAACTATTTCCTTTAAAATTTCAGAGTAACCGATAAAAGACACTTTTACTGTTAATTTACCGCCTTTTATGTTGTTAAATTGAAAAAAACCCGTAGAATCACTTGTCGTACCAATCTTCTGTTCCACAATATATACAGATGCTCCTTGTTTAGGATTTTTTGTTTTCAAATCAATAATTTTTCCGGTTATACTGCTTGAATTTTGACACATTAGAATAGCACTGTACCAAAAGCATAAAAGAAAAAGTAATTCCTTCATGTTCTATTGCTGAATTTTCATTTCAAACTCAATCATACCAGTACCGTCAACATTGTCAGCATGAAGAACTTTTATTAATCCCAACTTACCAGCAGTTGTTTTAAAAGGAATGATTTTTCCAGCAGAGACATACTTAAATTTTTTCTTTCCCCAAATATCATGGTAGGAAACAATCAAAAGGCTATCGTTTTGTGCATTATAGAAATCTGTTGCTGTAATTGGAGCATTGTTTCCATTGTCGATACTAATATCCCACTTGGTGTAGTTTCGAGGCGACCAACTCGTAATATCAGGATAAAATGTTTGTGGATAGGTACTGAAATTATCCATCTCTCCGGGTGAGGAAAATGCTGGCGTTGGGACACCATCAGAATCAATGTATTGATAAATAAATATATCTATCAAATCGGGGTTCGTATTTGCTGAGTCGTTTGAATGAATTGTTCCGCTAACGGCATTCAAAAAATGACCATAAATAGTGTTCGATTGATAACCCAATTTGATTGATGGATAATAATAAATTCCGCCAAACTGAGAATTTGGGTCTTTATATACGGTTAAGCTAACGAAAGCCGATTGTCTGTTTCTGTCCATAACTGAAAATATCCAAACAGCTGTGTCTTCAATGTTTTGATAAAACAAATAGCTTAGATTAATGGTTTGATTATACAATGCAGTGTCCATAATTGGAATAACCTGTCCATTGGTTAATTTTTTCTTTATCGTAAAATTGGTCAAGTTGGCATCGGTTCCCTCAGCCTTAATTCCAAAAAATAATTTTCGACCTACCTCTACAACTGCCCCATTAGGTGTATATTCATTTCCTGCTAAAAAAGAAATGGTGGGAGGTAAGATTTTCTCTTCTTCTTTCTTACAAGAGAATATAGCAAGTGCCAGCACAATCAAAACAACCGAATATTTCATTTTTTTATGGTTTAAAACTATTCAACGATTAATTTTTGTATTTCTAATGATTCGTTTTCAGAGATTATTTTAATCAAATAAACACCTTTTTCTAACTCGTCTATTTTCAATATATTTTCCTTAACAGTGGTGTTATTATATACACATGTACCCAACAGATTGAACATCTGAATATTTTTAATTTTATCCTTCAGTTCAATGGTAATGTTACCTTTACTAGGGTTTGGATATATGTTTGTGATATTATTTTCTGTTAGTGAATGAACTGAAGTGATTAATTCCCCTGTTATAACAATATCATCAATACTTGTTTCAGCAGTCGAATCTGTAACAGTTCCACCCATAATGTCCATGTTTGAACTCATCAACCATCTTAAAGAAACATTTGAACTTGAGTTTTCACAAACTGAAGGTAAAATATATTCACTTATGAGTCCTGTTGTCCAATCATTTCCAACAGTTACTGTTGTTAAATCTGTCCATACACTACCGCCAGAAAGCTTATACTGCAATTTAAAATCTCTTGGCCCAACAGCAGGTGCCATACTAGACCATTGTTTTGATGAAACTTTTATGTTTTGATAACCTGTGGTTTTAAATTTTACCATCCAATATGCCGAGTCACCTCCATTGTGAAACCCTGTTGCCTTTCCACACTTATCATCTGAAATTGTTGGATAATCTGCTCCGTTATCTGTGTAATAAATTGGCAATACAGTAAACCCTGAACCTTTTTCGCAACTAATCCATCTTGAACTGTTTATTGGAAGACTTGCATCTACTACCGCATCTGCTGATGAATTTGGAAAATACCATGCAGCTATGGTATCTTGTGCATGAGTCGTATTTGAGAATAATAAACTAATAGTGAACCCGATAATTTTGAATTTTTTTTTCATAAGATAAATTTTTAATATGTTTATAAAAACATAACGATTATAATGACCTTGATTATTGTTGCAATATAAATCAATATGTTTTAAAATGAATAACGCAAAATAAAATAGAATCGATATTTCATAAAATGATTTTTATCATATTTTGAATTTATTTTGCTCCTGCTTATTATTTATAAGAATAAAACAATTTTTTCTCCGTTTTAGAATGCCGGATTAAAGAAAATTTATTGAGAAGATATTTAATATATTTGCTTTTTCTATACTTTTCAAAAAATTACGACACGTTACATGCTTAAGTTTATTTTTAATAAAACCTTCTTCATACAAGCGGTAGTAGCATTAGGTGTTATAATTTTAAGTGTATGGATAATACTCTCGTATTTGAATAGTTATACTTTAAACGGACAAACAGTTACTGTTCCTTCTTTGAAAGGATTAAAACCAAGTGAAATAGAAGAAACACTGCTAGATAAAAATTTACGTTTCGAAATAATAGATTCAGTTTTTCTAGCAAAATCTGAAAAGGGAGTTGTAGTTGAACAATATCCAGCTGCAGAAGATTTGGTAAAGGAAAATAGAACGATTTATGTGACACTTTCTAAAGTTGTTCCACCAAAAATTGCAATTCCTGATATTATTGACATGTCGAGCCGTTTAGCAATTGCTAAACTTGAAAGCTACGGATTAAAAGCCGGTAGGTTAGACTATGTTCCATCAGAGTGTTTAAATTGTGTTGTTAAACTTACAATGGGAGGGAAAACTGTTAATCCGAATGATTTAGTTGACAAGGGTTCAACGGTTCATATCACCCTAGGCAGTGGAACCAGTAGCGAGAAAATACCGGTTCCAACATTGATTAATTTAACCAAAAATGATGCAATTTCTGCCCTACAACTGGCATTTTTAAATGTTGGTGCTGAAATTTATGAAGATTGTAAATCAAGTGCAGATTCTGCCAGAGCAAAAGTGTTTAAACAATCTCAACCTGCAAATTCTATTGCTACTTTGGGTAGCTCCATAGATATTTGGCTTACAACAGATTCATCAAAAATTAACATAACTTTACCTGCTGTTGTTGAATGAGACAAATCATATTCATATTACTCTTATTTATTTGTTCGAATATTGGATTTTCGCAAAAGGATACTTTGGTAGATTTATTTGTCAACAAAAAATTACATTCAAAATCACAGTTGGAATTATTAAACCAAAGAAACATCTTTTCACAAAAAAAGAAATTGACCTTAACTCTACCATTTTTTGATGATTTTTCACAAGAGTATTATTTACCCGATGATGCCAAATGGCAAGATGTTAATGTGTTCATCAATTCTAACTATCCGGTTAACCCGATTTCTTATGGAGTTGCAACTTTTGATGGGCTTGATTCGACAGGTTATCCGTATGACTTTCTTAATCCGACATCTCATGGTATTGCAGATTATTTAACTTCACAAACAATAGATTTAACAACTATTACAGATAGCGTTTATCTTAGTTTTTATTTTCAACCGAAAGGAAACGGAAACAGACCAGAAAACAAAGACAGCCTGAGGTTAGAATTTTTTAGAAAGTCTGATAGCACTTGGGTTAGACAATGGGCAACTCCGGGAATGGATTTAACACCTTTTCAACTGGTAATGATTCCTGTTGACACATCTTACCAAAATGATGCTTTTCAATTCCGATTTAAAAATTATGCAACACTTTCAGGAAATGTTGATCATTGGCATCTCGATTATGTGTATTTGAATGATAATAGAACATACACCGATACTACTTTAGATGATGTGTCTTTTGTTACAAACAACTATAACATGTTGTATGAACTTACTTCTATGCCTTGGAGCCACTATATGGTTGATAGTATCGCAAATATGAGACAAACTATTGATGTTGAATATAGAAATAATCATAACGCAAATTACGCTGTGTTTTATAAATATCAAGTAATTGAAAATAATGGAGCAGGACCTGTTATTGAAACCTATCCAAGTACAACTTCTTCAAAAAATGTTACAGCATTTTCCAGTTTAATTGAACCTCAAGCTGTATATCAATTACCATTAAATAATTTTTATTTTCCTACTGATGACACGGCAACAACAAAAGTATTTCAGATTAAGAATTATTTTGATTTAAACAGTATAATTGATTTTAACCAGAAAAACGACACTGTAAACTCATACCAAGTGTTTGGTAATCATTATTCTTATGATGACGGTTCTGCCGAAGCAGGTTATGGGGTAGAAGGAATAGATTCCAAACTAGCAAATCAGTTTTATATCAAAAAAAGCGATACATTAAAAAGTATTCGAATTTATTTTAACCCTGTTACTTATAATCATAGTGATAAATCGTTTAAGTTATGTGTTTGGTCAAGCCTAAATCCTGAAGTTAAAGTATATGAACAAACTGCATATTACAATCCTCAGTATTCTTTGATGAATGAATTTTTAGAGTATGATTTGGAATATCCATTATTTTTAAATGCAGGGTTGTATTATTTTGGTTATCAAAATATTACTCAAGATTTTTTAACTCTTGGATACGATTTTAATAACAACACCAGCAATAGGATATATTTTAACGCTGAAGGAGTGTGGGAAAATTCCAATTATCCTGGTTCTTTGATGTTGCAACCCGCTTTTATGAATAGCGAACCTGTAGTTGGAATAGATGAGGAGTCTAAAAACTTATCTTCTGCTGTTTTCCCGAACCCAAGCAATGGAATTTTTCATTTTAATGTACAGAAACCTATCGAAATTAGTGTTTTTGATATGCTTGGAAATGTAGTTAAACAATTTTCTTATGATACATATTCTAGTATAGATTTAAGTTATCTTCCTAACGGTGTGTTTTTTCTTAAAATAGCAGATAAAGAAGGCTCAGCAATCCAAAAAATCATTATTTCCAAACAATAAAGTTTTGCAAAAAAGTATTGACGACGATCAACTTGATGAAGAACAAGAATTGTTCGAACATTACAAATTTATTGCTGACAAGGGTCAAACTTTACTCAGAATAGATAAATTTTTAATTGACAGGGTTCCGAATACCTCAAGAAATAAAATTCAAGTTGCAGCAAATTCAGGAAATATACTTGTAAACAAGAAGACAGTAAAATCAAATTATAAAGTAAAACCATTTGATGAAATCTCAATTGTTTTGCCTTTTCCGCCTCGTGAACTTGAATTAATTCCTGAAAATATCCCACTTCAGATTTTATACGAAGACAATGATTTGATAGTTGTTAATAAACAAGCCGGCTTGGTTGTTCATCCTGGATATGGAAATTACACAGGTACTCTTGTAAATGGACTTCTCTATCATTTTGATAAATTACCCACTATTAACCAAACAAATAGACCCGGGTTGGTTCATCGTTTAGACAAAAACACCTCGGGGATTATGGTTGTTGCTAAAACAGAATTTGCAATGACCCATTTAGCCAATCAATTTTTTGAACGAACAACAGAAAGAAGATACAATGCCTTGGTTTGGGGAGATTTTGATAGTGATGAAGGAACTGTTATCGGTAATGTTGCAAGAAGTTTAAAAAATAGAAAAGTGATGGATGTTTTTCCTGATGGCGAACATGGAAAACACGCAGTAACATATTATAAAGTTTTGAAAAGATTTGGCTATGTTACATTAATTGAATGTAAATTAGAAACAGGAAGAACGCATCAAATAAGAGTACACATGCAGCATATTGGGCATAGCTTATTTAATGACAATGAATACGGTGGAGATAAAATCCTTAAAGGAACTTCATTTGCTAAATACAAACAATTTGTTGAAAATTGTTTTGAAATTATACCTAGACAGGCTTTACATGCAAAAACTCTTGGTTTTACGCATCCCACAACAAAAGAATGGTTACAGTTTAACTCTGACCTGCCAACTGATATGCAAAACGTTTTGGTAAAATGGGAGAATTACGTTTCTTCAAGGCTAAATGATGAAACCGTATAATTTACTTACTTAAAATCTCTTGAGCTTTATTTATTGGAATCAGTTCTTCGTTGTGAAGAGAAATTACAAATGAACCACCAAGTCCTTTTGATATTAATTCTTGTTTGAATTTCTCAGCTTCGTCAAGAGTTTTAAATTCACCAACAGAATATCGGGTTAGTCCATTCTCAACAGATTTTTGTTCAACGTTTCCGATTTCCATAAATTTAGATAATACTTCGGTAGGCAATTGGTTTTTATAAATACCTACTTGAACTTTAAATTTAACATTTTCTTTTGAGTATTCTTTTTGAGTGTTTTTAATATCTGTTTCAACATAGCTTGTTTTAACTCCGGCTTCGTTTAAAGGAATACGTTTTCCACCTTTATATGCAACTATAAAGGCATCTTTAACCCCATAATCAACTGCTAAATCCATTTTTCTGGCTGCAGCTTCTTCAATAGTTTTAAATGCTCCTGTGTATAAATATTTATACAATCCATCATCAGCTTTTATTTCCATGATGTTTTTCAAACCATTAAAGCTACTGCTTGGTTGTTTTTTAGAAAATGCTCCCAATTGAATTCTAAAAAATAATTCATTCGACTCTGCAGCATTGGTGTTTCCTTCAATTGCCATATTGTTAGCCTCATCACCAACTGATTTTAATGACCCGTCACGCTCTTCGGTAACTACAATAGCAGCATTAAATCCTTCTTTTGTTAACTGCATTTTACGTTTCAATGCTTCAGGTAAATTATCGTAGTTTCCAACAGCAATAACTGTGAGAGTATCGCCTAAGTTTTTAATTTCAACATCTGGGATACTTAAAAATCTATCTACTAATTCTGCATCAATTGCTTCAGAGAATGAACCGACTTGAACTCGATACGTTTTTTTTGGTCGTGCATGAGCTGTTATCAACCGGGTTTCTGTTGTTGCAAACATTCCTGTTGAGTCTATATAACGCATGTAGGCTTCATAAATCATATCATCAGTCATTTCAACACCTTGTGGCGTAACTGGAACTTCCGGTCTGGATTCTAATTCATCATCTTTATAGTTTGGAACAAAATCGGAGTCTTTATCTAATGGACATCCTTTTTCGTCAACTTCAACACCAGCAGGTGTCCATGGACATTCATCAATAAAATCAATTACACCATCGTTGTCTTCGTCAGCGTTGTCATAAGCCAAATAATCAATAAATTCAGTAGGATCATTAATTTTTTTATCGTTTTTGTGCCCTTGAAAATTATAACTAAAGGCTATGGAGCTCATCAAAAATCGGTCGTTTGAATTGTTTGCTTTTAATGTACCAATCCTATCTCCGGCGCTTTCTGAAACTACATTATCTATTAAATCTGAAAATGTAAAGTGCATGGTTGTTCCTATAGTAAAATCTATATTTTTTGTTAGATGCATTTGAGCACCTATTCCTATAGGTACAGCAAATGTTCTTTCGGGATACTTACCTTTTCCATCGTAGTCCATCTCTCTTAGGTCGGTTTCATATACGTAGTCTCTTTGAATTACTATAGCATCAGAAGAATTTACATCATCCTCTGCTAGATTTCGTATAGACCCATCTGACCAATAGTTGTATTTATTTCCATAAGAATCATATAAATCTGTTTTGGAATGAAATTCGACGGATTCTATACCCAAGGTTACAAATGGATTGATTACTCTTTTTTCCGGCAATAAACCATTGAAATTATACATCAATGCAAAACCACCAACTGTAATACTTGAGCGGAAGTTTAAATTTCTTTCTATTGAGCGTTCATTTGAACTTAATGATCCAAATAGAACATAAAATTTAGCTATAAATGAAGGTGATAACTGCTGTTTTACGTGTAAATCGTAACCAATATTACTAATTAAAGCACTACCACGATTAACTTGCAGTACATCTCCATAAAATTTAAACATTCCAACTCCTAATCCGATTGATGGTGAAAAAAGATTTTGAAGTTTTTGAGGAGATTCCTTTTTTGTTTCTGTTGTATCTTTACTATTAGCCTTTGCAGAACTATATGAAGCTACAAAAATGGTAATGACTAATAAAATTCTAACAACCATAATTTTGGATAATCTGTGCGTTATACGATTAATCCTCTGTAAAGATACAATAAATGTAAAATTATTGTAACCATTTTTGATTTGAAATCATCAAAGCTTCTTGAACAGTGATTCTGCTTCCTTGATTGTATGCCGTTACAAAGGCAGTTTTAACATTGTTTCTAATTTCGTTTCGTTTGTCGCGAGCTGTTTTATATTCAGTGAATTTACCAACGATGTATTTAATCCATCCTTCATGGTTTTCAATGGAAACTGATTCAGAAACATTAAATTTAGAGTTAAAATAATTTTTAGAAACTTGTTGATGTCCTGCACCAATTTGAACTTTGTATGTTACTCCTTTTTCAGGAGATGGTGTTGAAACAGCTGTGCTGGCTGTTTTTGTTTCTGTAGGTTGTTTTTGAGTCTCTGTTTTTGTTATAGGTTCTGTTTTTTTAATGGGTTCAGGTTGTTCTATTTTAGTAGTGTTTTCAGCTGTTAACTCTGTTGAGGTAGCTTTGTAATCAATTGTTGATGAATTAATTATTTGATTTTGAGTGATATCATTTTCTAAGTATGAAAAAGTTCCGTTTATATCATATTTTCCAGTTTGAGCTCCTGAACTCTCAATGAAATAAGATACTGTAAATTCTTCTTTTTGGGGTGTTGACATCCAAAGAATTTTTGCCTCACCTTCATTAAATGAAAAAATACCACCTTCTGAATTGTCTGCTACCGCTTTAAATCCAGATGGTATAACATCAGAATATTTTGCAAAACCTTCTAAATTAGTCTGTTTTATTGTAAGTGAAATTTTATATTTATCTCCCAACTGCTCTATTTTTCTAACAGTATTTATACTTACTTTTTTATCAGTTGAAGTAGGTTGATTTGTTTTCTGAGTTATTGGTTCTTCAGTAGAGTTGTTCTCAACTGCTTGTTCAGTTGTTTCTGTCTGGTTTTGTGGGGTTTGTTGAGATGCCAAAGTTTCCCCTTTTACAATTGATATCGAAGATTCAGGTATATCTACATTTTTTCGTTCATTGTCGGAAATAAATGAGAATTTTCCTCCTATTTTAAAATCTCCGGTTATTTCTGTTGTGGTTTTCAGTTTGTATGAAATAACGAATTGTTTATCTGTTGGCAAAGCCATCCAAATAAATTTTACTGTATTTTCTTTAAATGAAAAAGTTGCACCTTTAGATTCTATAACTTCGGCATTAAAACCAACAGGTAAAGTTTGTTGCACTTTAGCAAAGCCATTAATATCTTCCTTGTTAATAGTTATTTCAACGGTAACTTCTTCTCCAGCATTTATTTTATCGGGTATTTTTTGGGTGGCGGTAACGTTGCCAAAAAACAGTTGGTATATTGATAATCCTATTAGCTGAATGAAAATAATTACGTATTTTATCATAATATTAAATAACTATTGCTGAAAATAAAAATCTATCAATTGATGTAAATCTTTTGCAGTTAATTTATTTTCACCTTCGAAGAACATGTCAATTGCATTGGTTACTTCTTTGGCGGAAATATAATTGTCTTTATCTATATCAAGTGCTTTATATTTTTCAGGAATAGCAACAGCAGTAGGTGTTGCACTGTTGTACTTTTCATAGTCTTTTAAGATGTCATCCATTTCTGTTTTTGACAAGTCTTCAGCTTTGAAAACTCGTCGTTCGGTTTTTACAGAATCTTTTTGACTATTCATTTGTGCTAACATATCGTCGGTAATTGTTACTCCGTCAGAGTTAACCATTGCCCCAGAAGCTGTATTCGATTCTTTGTCTAGATGATCGGGTACGCCATCTTTATCTCCATCTAGAGGACAACCTTTTGCATCAACTTTAACATTTGGAGGAGTATTTTGACATAAGTCATCATCGTCTTTTACGCCATCTCCGTCAGTATCAGCTTTATCTAGTTTTGAAAAATCAAAATCTTTGTATTTAGCATCTCTTTCTGATGTTGCAAAATTAAATTGTAAACCAAAAGAGGTGTAAAACATATTATCGTTGTTACCACCGGCTGAATAATTATCCAGATAATCAGTAAAAGCAAGTATGTATGCAACACCTAATCTTGCATCTAATCTAGGGGCTAATTTAAATTTTAAACCAAATCGAATTGGAACAGTGAAAGTAGATTTTGGATAACTTTTAGTACTATCTTTTAAACTAGTTTCATATTCGTAATCACGTTTTACAGTAGAGGATAAGGTATCAGCACCCGGTGTACTTTGAGCCATATCTCTTAATGTTCCATCACTCCAGTGATAATATTTTCCGTATTTATTTTCTAAATCACCCTTTGGGTCAAAAGTTAAATACCCAACACCAATTGAAAAATAGGGGGCAAATACTGATGTTTGATTTATCAATTTTCCGTTGTCAAAATCTAACAATAAATTCAAATCAAAATTCATTATAGATGTTTCAAAGTTTCTGAAGGTAGTTTCGTCAAGCTGAGATTTAGAAACTTTACCAAAAAGACCATTTGCGGTAACACCAAATATATTTCCGAACTTTTTTTCAAGGTAGAAGCCAAAACCGGGTTTCCAATAGGTGTAAATGGTTGTTCCTTTTGAACCCGAAACATCACCCATATATGAAAGTACACCGACATGTCCACCTATTGATGGCATTTTGCTCGCTCCAGATTTTTCTTGAGCGTTTGTTTTCGCTGCTATACACAACGAAATTAAAGCAATTGATATTTTAAATTTCTTGGTTATCATGTTAACTAGAGTTAAATTTTGCATATAAAAATATACTATTTTTTAATATAATAGCATTTTTATGCAAGATATTAACAATGTTAATAACTTTAAACGCAAACAAATCTAAAACATAAAGAAGGGGAAAAGCAGGAATTACAGAAAGATTTATAAACTAAAAAATGTTAATAACCTAAAAGTTAGGTTTTAACATAAATTGAGAATAAAAATCATCAATCACTTTAACAGCTTCTTCTGAGGTGTCAACAATTGATATTAGATTTAAATCTTCCGGGCTGATATTCTTTTCGGCTAATAAAGTTGATTTAACCCACTCAAATAATCCGTTCCAATAACTAACTCCAACTAAAATTATGGGAAACTTTCCGACTTTTTCGGTTTGAACCAATGTAATGGCTTCAAACAATTCATCTAAAGTTCCAAATCCGCCGGGTAAAACAACGAACCCTTGTGCATATTTTAAAAACATTACTTTTCTAACAAAAAAATAATCAAAGATTATGAGTTTGTCTGGATCAACGTAAGGATTACTGTGTTGTTCAAATGGTAATGCAATGTTTAAACCAACCGATTTTCCTTTGGCTTCATAAGCTCCTTTATTTGCTGCTTCCATTATACCGGGACCACCTCCGGTAATAATTCCATACCCTTTTAAAGCGAGTTTTCCTGCAATTTCTTGTCCGATCTGATAGTATTTATTGTCCGGTTGTGTTCTGGCAGAACCAAAGATGGACACACAGGGTCCTATTTTTGCAAGTTTTTCAAAACCCATCACCAATTCTGACATCATTTTAAAAATTGCCCAAGAATCGTTTGATTTTATTTCATTCCAATCTTTATCTCTAAATCGTTCTCTTATTCGTTCGTTTTCCATAATTTAATTTTTTTTTAATTCTTTCATTAAATACGTTGATGTATAGCTTTTGGTGTTTTTGATTATTTCGATTGGTGTTCCTTCAGTTACGATTTCTCCCCCGTTTTTTCCACCTTCAGGTCCTATATCAATAATATAATCAGCTACTTTAATAATATCCATATTGTGTTCGATAATTATTGCGGTGTTGCCAGAATCTACAAGTTTATTGATTACTTCAAGAAAAACACGAATATCTTCGAAATGAAGACCTGTTGATGGTTCGTCTAAAATATACAATGTATTTCCTGTTTGTTTTTTTGATAGTTCAGAGGCTAACTTCACACGCTGTGCTTCTCCTCCTGAAAGTGTTGTTGAAGATTGTCCGAGTTTTAAATATCCTAAACCAACTTCCTCGAGCGTTTTAATTTTAGAAGAAATTACCGGAATGTTTTGGAAAAAATCAAGTGATTGAGTAATGGTCATATTCAATACATCGCTGATAGATTTTCCTTTATATCTTACCTCAAGGGTTTCTCTGTTGTATCTTTTACCGTAGCACTCGTCACATTCAACATATACATCGGGAAGAAAATTCATTTCTATTGTTTTAACCCCAGCTCCTTGGCATGTTTCACATCGTCCTCCTTTCATATTGAATGAAAATCTTCCGGGCAAATAACCTCTAATTTTAGCTTCAGGTAATGAGCTGTATAGGTTTCTTATATCTGTAAAAACTGCGGAATAGGTTGCCGGATTAGAACGAGGAGTTCTTCCAATTGGTGATTGGTCGATGTCAATCACTTTGTCAATATGTTCAATTCCTTTTATTGATTGATAGGTAAGTGGTTTTTTTACTCCGTTATAGATTTGCTTATTTAAAATTGGGTATAAGGTTTCGTTGATTAATGTTGATTTTCCACTACCTGAAACGCCTGTTATACAGATTAGTCTTCCTAATGGGATTTTTATATTTATATTTTTAAGATTATTTCCTGAGGCTCCAATCAACTCAATAAATTTTCCATTTCCTTTTCTGAAATTTTTAGGAGCTTTAATTTGTTGTTTCCCGCTGAGAAATTGAGCAGTTTGAGTATTTATTTTAATAAATTCTTCTGGTTTTCCGGAAGCTACAATTTCTCCACCGTGCACTCCTGCTCTTGGTCCTATATCGATTATGTAGTCGGATTCCATCATAATTTCTTTGTCATGTTCAACTACTAGTATTGAATTTCCAATGTTTCTCAATTCTTTTAACGATTGAATTAACTTTTGATTGTCTCTTTGATGCAATCCTATACTGGGTTCATCCAAAATATATAAAACATTTACCAATTGAGAACCAATTTGTGTGGCAAGTCGAATTCGTTGGGCTTCACCTCCGGATAGGGTCTTTGCACTTCTGTTTAAGGACAGGTAATTTAAACCAACGTCGAGGAGAAACTTTAATCGGCTATTGATTTCTTTTAATATTTCACGAGCAATTATCTTTTGATTTTCAGAAAGTTTTGTATGAACAATTGCAGACCATTCACTTAGTGATTGAATGTCCATTTCTGAAATTTCAGCAATATTTTTTTTATCAATTTTAAAATATAGAGCTTCTTTCTTGAGTCTAGAACCACTACAAATCGGACATTTAACCTTGTTCATAAAGCTTTCTGCCCATCTTTCAACCGATTTCGAATTATTTTCTTGAAACTGACGATTTAAAATAGAGATAATTCCTTCAAATTCAATTTTGTATTCGCTTGTAGTTCCTAAAATGTTTTGTGAAACTACAATTGGTTCTGTTGAGCCGTTTAATAAAAAATCTATTGATTCTTCGCTAAATTCTTTAAGCGGGGTGTTTATTGTAAATCCTAATTTATTACCAATGGCTTCAATTTGTCTAAAAGTCCAATTGTTTTTATATTCTCCTAGTGGAGCTATTCCCCCTTTTTTTATTGTTGAATTTGGGTTTGGAATAATTTTTTTTAAATCTACTTCGGAAATTTCACCTAAGCCACCACACTTTGAACAAGCTCCATAAGGTGAATTGAAAGAAAAATTATTTGGTGCAGGGTCGTCATACGAAATTCCTGTACTTGGACAAATTAAATTTTTACTTAATAATTGGAATGTTTTTGTGTCAGAATCATAAACCATTACTGTGCCTTTGCTGTGCTTGAAAGCAAGATTTACAGAGTCATAAATTCTTTTTCTATCCTCCTCTTTTACTTTTAGTTGGTCAATGACCACTTCAATGTCGTGTGTTTTATATCGGTCGAGTTGCATTCCAACGCTTACCGGAATTATTTCTCCATCGATTCTTACCTTGGTAAATCCAAGTTTTATTACTTGTAGGAATAGTTCTTTATAGTGTCCTTTTCTACCTTTTACAAGAGGTGCGAGGAGGATAATTTTTTTTTCGTTGTACTTATCTATAATTAAATCAACAATTTGGGTTGATGTGTATTTTATCATTAATTCGCCCGTATTGTATGAGTAGGCATTTGATGTTTTTGCGTATAGGAGTCTAAAAAAGTCATAAACTTCTGTAATAGTTCCAACTGTGGATCTTGGGTTTTTACTAATGGTTTTTTGTTCTATTGAAATTACCGGACTGAGTCCACTTATCTTATCCACATCTGGCCGTTCCATATTTCCGAGAAACTGGCGAGCATAAGCTGAGAAAGTTTCCATGTATCTTCGTTGTCCTTCAGCATAGATAGTGTCAAAAGCCAGTGATGATTTCCCACTACCACTCAAACCTGTTATTACAACCAGTTTGTTTCTCGGGATTTTTAAAGAGATATTTTTTAGATTATGTACTCTTGCACCTTCAACTTCAATAAAATCTTCTTCAGAGTTCATTATTGTTTTATTTAGTTCGTTCAGTGTTTTTATTTGCAACGATGAACAAAATTAAAAAAACCAATACAAAATATGCAGAAAATAAAAATGTATAGCTATGGTTCCAGTCAAAAATAAAAATGTATGAGATTAATGCTATCAGTGACGAAATTATTGATAGAACAATGATTATCAATGCAACTTGTTTTTCTGAGAAGCCCAAATATGAAAGATGATGAGTGGTGTGGTCTTTTCCACCAATAAATGGAGATTTTCCTTTTCTGATGCGTTTTATTGAAACAGTTGTAGTATCAATCAGAGGAATAGAAAAAGTTAATATTGCTAATAAAAATTGTTTTGCAACTGAAAACTCCATGTTAAGGTTTGGATTCCACAAGTAATTGATGCTCAAAGCTGCAAGTAAAACACCAAGAAATTGGCTACCTGTATCGCCCATAAACATTTTTGATGGATACCAATTGAAATATAAGAATGAAATTAAAGTCCCAATCATTCCTACAACTATTGTCATAGAGATTGTACTAAACTCATTCAAGTAAATCATTAATACAAAAATCGTAATCATAATTATTAATGATACCGAGGTTGTGATTCCATCCATATTGTCCAGCATATTAATCGAATTCATCATGCCAACAACCCAAATTACAGTTAGGCTATAATTTATAATTTGATTATCAAAAATATTTATGTATGATCCTGAATAGATTAAAATAAAGGCACAAAGCGATTGAGTCAAAATTTTTAACAATGGTTTTGTGTTGTATGCATCATCTGCTAGTCCCATTAAAAATCCGAGTGATACGGCACCAATCATACCGGTTAACTGAAAGTCAATTTGTGTAGCGTCGTAAGAAAAAATAAAAGGATGTAATACAAAAGATAATAGAAAAACGATATAAAAACTAATTCCGCCTAATGCAGGTTTTACTTGTTTGCTCCACCTAATTATTGTGTCGTCTAAATTGCGGATTCCTAATGTCTTAGCAAATTTTAGGAAAATAAAATTAATCAAGAGTGAGAAAATAATAACTCCCAAAAAAAATGAAATGTATTTTATTAAGAGTGTATTATTCATTTTAAAAATTTTTAAATGAATCGGTAAAAGATGAAGCTTGATGGTCTTTGTCTGTTAAGATTGGATTTTCTATACCCCAGTCAATAGAAAGAGACTTATCGCTCCATAAGATGCTACATTCCGACTCTTTATTGTAAAAATTTGTGCATTTATATGAAAAGATGGTATTGTCTTCGAGTGCCAAAAAACCATGGGCAAATCCTTCGGGGATATATAACATCGTGTTGTTTTCTGATGAAAGTTTAATTTTAAAGTGTTTTCCAAATGTTTCAGAGGATTTTCGGATATCTACAACAACATCAAGAACACTACCTTGAATAACTCGTACTAATTTACCTTGAGAATGAGGATTTTTTTGGAAGTGTAAACCTCTTAGAACATTTTTTTTTGATAATGATTGGTTGTCTTGAACAAATTCAGTGTTTATTCCATTTTTTTGAAAAATAATTTTATTGTAGGTTTCATAAAAACATCCCCTTGCATCATTGAAAATAATAGGATTTATTATACAAAGACCTTCAAATTCGTTACGTTCAAATAACATCAGGAATTAGATTTTTTATTGGATTTTAAAATTCTTTTGATTCGGCTCTCTTTTTTTGTGTCATCGTAATAATAACCGTCTTTATTGCCGTAGCTGTATCTATAGTTGTAGCCATAACTATAATATTTATTGTTGTAGTCAACACCATTTAAGATTATGGATAATTTTTTTATCCCATTTTCACGTACCAATTTGTTGAGATTATTTATGAAATTTTTACGAGAATAATCATTTTTAAATACATAAATCGGGAAATCTGCCTTTTTAAGAGTTTCCATAGCATCAGAAACCAACCCTATAGGAGGATTATCAACCACAATTAAATCGTAATCGGTTTTAAGTTTTTCAATAACTTCCTCTAGTTTTCCTCCTATAATCAATTCTGAAGGATTTGGAGGAATTGGTCCTGAAGTAATGTAATGTAGGTTTTCTAAACTGCTTTTGTGAATACAACTTTTTATATCGTCTTTATCAATTAAAATTGTGCTCATTCCTTTTTCGTTACTCACACCAAATCCGACATGAATTTTGGGCTTTCTCATGTCTAAGTCTAATATGATTACTTTTTTTCCTGACATGGCAATAATGCCTGAAAGATTTAAGGCACAAAAAGTTTTTCCTTCACCCGAAATGGTAGATGTAATTGCCATTAGTTTGCATCCTTCTGCTTTTGAAATGAATTGCAAGTTGGTTCTGATAGCTCTGAAAGATTCGGAAATAATAGATTTTGGGTCTCTGTTAATAACCAGTTGAGAGTTTGGGATATCTTTATGATAAATGGGAACAGTACCTAAAGTTCCTATTATTGAATTTGCATGTTTTGTAATTTCATCAATTGATGAAATGGTATTTTTAAGAATATATTTAAAAATTAATATAACAATTGAAATTACAACACCAAGTAAAATACCTGTTGCAATTATCACTTTTTTATTTGGTGAGAAAGGAGTGCTTGGAACTAATGCTTTGTCTAATATTGTGTGTTGAGGGACAAAACCAGCTTCTGAAATAGAGTACTCGGTTCTTTTTTCCATTATCAGAGTGAAGAATTTTTCATCAATTGACAAAACTCGTTGGAGTCTAGCGTATTCAAGTTCTTTAGCCGGAACATTCAAATATTTAGATTGAATTTCTCCAATTTTTTTTGTTAGGTCTTTACGTCTGCTCTCAATTTTTGAAATCAATGATGTGAGTGATTTTGAAAGTACTTCTTTTTGAATTTCAATTTGCTTGTCTTGTACTTTTAAAGATTCACTTTCATTGGTAGATTCAGTTAAAATTCGTTGCCGTTGTAGTAGCAAATTTTGTAAATCGTTAATTAGTGCGGTAACTCTAGCTTCGTATTCTGTTCCGGAAAGAATAGGCAGAAGATTATATACATTTATTTCTTTTAATTTGGTTTTAAGTGAATTATTAACTTCTATGAGTACATTTCTTTGTAAATCTAAATCAATCATATCGGTTTCTAACTTATTCACTCTATCCACATAAAGAGTTGAAAACCTGTCAATATCAGAAAGTTTATTGTTTTTCTGAAAATCTTCTATATTAGTTTCAGATTCTTTAACTCTGTTTAGATAAGTGTCGAGTTGATTATCCAAGAATTCAATTACGTTTTTTGAACTTTTACTTCTTTCTTCAAGGTCATAAGTAATATATTCATTCGCAATTGCTGTAATAACATCAGAAGTTTTTCTGGGGTTGTTGTCTTGGAAATTTATGTTTATTGTTTTAGCAGCTGGGTTTAGCGGATACACATTTAAACTTTTGATATATCGATTTGTTAAATTCTCAACATCATTGATAATAAAATAAAGTTTGTTGTTATTGATTTCCGACTTATACTCTTCAATAGCGATAGGGTTTGTTGTTTTTATTTTTAAACGAACATCACTAAAATCAATATATTCATCAAACTTATATTGACCCAAAATAGTTCCATTTTTAGATAAAACAAATTCTCCGTTTGAGGTAAAATCTAAGTGGAAGGGTATCTGCATTACAGATGAATCTTTTACTTCAAATTCAACTTCAATAGGTGAGCTTCGGTAGAGTTCAAATGATAAAAACTTACCTTCGTTGAAGTAACTGACTCCTAGAGGAAGCTGAGATAGGGCTCTTTTAAGTAGAAATTTTGATTTGAGTAATTCGACATCTTTTGCAATTTCATTTCCTTCCGTTCTTTCTTGAAATTTATTAATATTTAAAACTTGTTCGGCTTTGTTTTCCGAGCCTACTTGTAGTACTAAATTAGATTGATAAAGTGGAACCGTATATCGCAAGTAAATTAATGAAGCGGCTATTGTAGTAGAAATAATAAGGAGAAAGAGAAGTAAATTTCTTCTAAAAATTTGAAGAAGCAGTATAATGTCCAAATCAGTATTGAAATTGGAAATTAATTCTTGTTCTTCTTTCAGATTTTTATATTCAGACATGAATTTATTTATTCAAGTTGTTTATAACTAAGATTAGAGTGATTGTACTTGTTAATAAACTAACTATTGGTGCAATATCACTAACAGCTTCTCCAAGAATATTTCTTCTCGGCTCTACGTATATTATATCGTTAGCTTTCAATACAAAATCTGCATCTTTTATTCCTTCCATATACTTGAAATTAAACAAATATACTTTTGGGTTTTTTAAATTACCTCGGACTAATTTTATCCTATGGGCTTTTGCATCTTTTGATAGTCCGCCTACAGCACCTAGAGCCTCAATGAGAGTTGTGTTTTCATTTTTTAAAGTAAAAACTTGAGCCTTCCCGATTCCAGTGAAAATAGTAATTCTTCGGTTTAATACATGGATTTGCACAAATGGTTTGATGTAATATTTGGCATATTCTTCTTGAAGGATAACTTCGAGTTCTTTTATTGTTTTCTCCTTAATATTTAATCTGCCGATAACTGGAAATTTACAATTACCGTCATATTCCACGAGATAGGTTGGGTTGATTAGAGTTGTAATTCTGTTTTCTGGATTTGTTGATAACGCTGTTAAATCAATCAGACGTGTACCTTCATTGGTGTAGAGTTGAAATTCTAATATGTCGCTGGGTTGAATTCTGTATTCGGTTGTTGAGTCTTTAGGATTGGTATCGTATGGATAACCTTTTTTTGTTCTCATCATTATACTGGGATTGATATTACATGCATATAATGCAAGAATGAGAATAACAATTACTGAAGTTTTTAGTGTATTAAAATTCATATTTACTCTTGATAAAAGAAAACAAATCTATTAAAACTTGTTCAAATTAAGATAATTTATTTTGTGTTGTTCAACAAAGATACGTACACATTCTGCATATCGTTTATCATTCGTGTAATATTAAATTTTTGGTTAACATTTTCCCAGCCTTTTTTTCCCATGTCAATTCTCAAATTTTCATTTTCGACTAAATTCAATAAAGCATTACTAAATCCATTCGTATCATTAATTTCTAAAACAAATGCAGTTTGATTTTTTACTATTACATTTTCTACACCCCCAACATTTGTAGTAACAATCGGCTTATTTGCGGCTTGAGCTTCAATTAAACTAACGGGTGTTCCTTCGTTTAGCGATGTTAGGGCTATTATATCTAACCCTGCAATGGCAATATCAACATCTTTTATCCATGATGTGAAAGTTACATCAGATTTTTTTGGAGATTTAATAAATTCAACACAATCTAAATTTAACAATTGACATTTTGCAATTAAATTATTACGTTCTTCTCCGTCTCCAATGATAAATACTCTTACTTTCTTCCTTGTTTTATTTAAAACAGAAGATATAGCATCAAGAAAAAAAACATGATTTTTTATGGGAACAAGTCTGCCTATAATTCCAATGGCAATTTCATCATCGTCCAAAAGATAGTTTTTTCTAAACGATATTCTTTTTTCGGATTGATTTTCACTGAATTTAGTCAAATCAAATCCGTATGGTACCACATGAATTTTTGAAGCTTTACAAATCTTAAATTCAGAAGAAAGTTCTTTTTTTTGGATATCGCTTATTGCAATAATAGCAGTTGATTTTCTGGCTAAATATTTTTCAATTGTTTTTATCAATAAAGTTTTGGGCTTATTAAAATACGAATGAAAAACATGACCGTGAAATGTATGAACTATAACGGGTACTTTACATTTTGAAGCAGCTATTCTTCCTAGTGATCCGGCTTTTGATGCGTGAGTGTGAACAACATCGGGTTTAAACTCTTTGATGATTTTCACAATTTTTTGATAGGCTATTTTGTCGTTGTTAATATTTATACTCCGCTTCATTTCGGGAATAACTATAGGCTTTATTCCTAATTGATTGAAAATATAATTGCAACTTTCTTCTGAATCATCTTTTTCACCTCCAATAATAAGTGATTCAAAATTATTAGGCATAAATCTTGTCAAGTATGCTGTAATGAATGTGAGCCCTCCTAAATTGAAGCGATTAACTATATGTAAAACTTTGATTTTCTTATTAGGATTCATTAATTGTGATTGCCGTGTTTAGTTAAAATCAATATTCTCTATTTTTTTTCTGGCTATATATCATACAAAGCAATTTTATGAATTAAAAATTAAAAATCATTTGATTTATAACAAAATCAATTTAAAAATGCTCTTTTTTAAAAATTCATTGGTTCGATATTTTATAAAAAAAATCCCCTTTCCAAATTTTGGAAAGGGGATTCGATAAAAATTAGAATTTATTTACATGTGAATTACTTCTCCGTATGCAGCTGCTGCAGCTTCCATCACTGCTTCACTCATAGTCGGGTGAGGATGAACTGTTTTAATTAACTCATGACCTGTAGTTTCCAGTTTACGAATAGCAACAATTTCAGCTATCATTTCAGTAACGTTGTACCCAATCATGTGTCCACCCAATAATTCGCCGTATTTTGCATCAAAAATTAATTTTACAAATCCATCTTTATGCCCAGCTGCACTTGCTTTTCCTGATGCAGAAAATGGAAATTTCCCAACTTTAATTTCATATCCCTTTTCGAGAGCCATTTTCTCTGTCATTCCTACTGATGAAACTTCAGGAACACAATAAGTACAACCTGGAATATTTCCATAATTCAGTGGTTCTACATGTAATCCGGCTATTTTTTCAACACATATTATACCTTCAGCTGATGCAACGTGTGCTAATGCATGACCTTTGGTAACATCACCAATTGCATAATATCCAGGAATATTAGTTTGGTAAAAATCATTAGTTACAATGATATCTTTGTCAACAATAATTCCAACGTCTTCTAAACCAATGTTTTCAATGTTTCGTTTTATGCCAACAGCTGATAACACAACATCGCATTCAATTGTTTCTTCTCCTTTTTTTGTTTTTACTAAAACTTTGCAGCCGTTTCCTTTAGTGTCAACACTTTCAACAGATGAATTGGTCATAACGTTTATTCCAGCTTTTTTGAATGAACGTTCTAGTTGTTTTGAAACATCTTCATCTTCTAAAGGAACTATATTTGGCAAGTATTCAATGAGAGTAACTTCAACTCCCATCGCATTATAGAAATAGGCAAATTCAGACCCGATAGCACCAGACCCAACAACAACCATTTTTTTAGGAAGTTTTGGCAAAACCAATGCTTCTCTGTATCCAATTATTTTTTTTCCGTCTTGAGGCAAGTTTGGTAAAACTCTTGAGCGAGCACCTGTAGCTATAATAATGTGTTTTGCTGAATATTCAGTTACTTTTTTATCATCTCCTTCAACGTCTATTTTTTGTCCTTTTTTTAGCGTTGCAGTTCCTTTGATGATGTCAACTTTGTTTTTTTTCATCAAAAACTGAATTCCATTACTCATGCCATTGGCAACATCTCTGCTTCTTTTTACAATAGCCGGAAAGTCTGCGTCAGCATTTTTCACATTTATTCCGTAATCTGCAGCATGATTGATGTATTCAAATACACTTGCACTTTTTAATAAAGCTTTTGTCGGGATACAACCCCAGTTTAAGCAAATTCCACCTAATTCTGCTTTTTCAACCAATGCTGTTTTTAATCCTAATTGAGAAGCTCGTATGGCGGCAACATATCCACCTGGACCACTTCCTACAACAATTACATCGTAGCTCATTTTATAGTTAATTTTAAAGGTTAATTAATCATTTTGTTCATGCGAAAGTAAGATTTATAGTTGAAATAAAAGCTATAATAGTCAATGAACATTTTTAATGAGAAACACAATCTATTTATAGACAAATACTAAATCCATTTTATGGATTATAAAATCTTGTTGGTTGTTTTTAATTAAGGTTGGAACGATATTAAATATGGTGTCGCTCGGTGGAATAAAATTTCCTTCGAGCTTTCCGTAAAATTTCCATCGTGTTATACCTTTTTTAATTTTTTTTGACTCTTTTGTTATGTTTGTGCATTTTAATGGGTCTGTTCCTCCCTTCATCAATTGTTGGTTTCCTTTGTAAAATTCGAAATCTAAAACCATTACAGGAAATTGGCGAAATTCAATATCACAATCCAAATAAAAATCTATTTGATGATGTTTTTCGCAGCTTAAATTTGCTTGTTGGGGGGGAGTAGCTATTAAATTTAATCGTGGACTTTCTTTTTTAGTACAGGCTAAAATGAAAAGCAGTATTAGTGTGAAAAAGAAAGTTTTAATATTAATATTCATTATTTTCCTGTTCCTTTAACGACTATCATAAGAGTATAAATTAAAATTTTAAAATCTACCATCAGCGACATGTTTTCTATGTAGATTATATCAAATTTCAAACGTTCAATCATTTGGCTTACATTTTCTGCATACCCATATTTTACTTGCCCCCAAGATGTTATACCTGGTCTTACTTTTAATAGGTGGTGGTAGTGTGGAGCATCTTTTACAATTTGATCTATAAAATACTGTCTTTCGGGTCGAGGTCCTACTAAACTCATATCACCAATTATTACATTAAAAAACTGAGGAATCTCGTCTAACCTTACTTTTCGCATGAATTTACCAAATTTTGTAATCCTAGCGTCTTTTTGGCTGCTAAGGGCTGGTCCATCTTTTTCAGCATCAATGGTCATTGATCGAAATTTATAGATAAGAAATGGTTTTCCGTGAAGTCCTATTCTTTCTTGTGCATAAAACGCAGGCCCCTTTGATGTGAGTTTAACTATTAATGCAGTAATAACATATACAGGAGATAAGATTAGGATTGCCATTATAGAAAAAAAGATATCAAAAGCCCGTTTGATGGATTGCTGCCAAACGGGCATTATTTCCTTAGTAATAATTATTAATGGTGTACCAAAAATTGATGTCATTTTAACCGAACCCGAAAGAATATCATACATATCAGGTATTATTTTAATAATTACCGGTAGTCCTTCCAATACGGTTATAATATTTCCTAAGCTTTTGTGTTCTGATGATTCAATAGCGATGATGACTTCCTCAACTTGATGGTCATTAATAATTTTTCTCAAATCAACACAATTTCCTAAATGAGTTAAATGTTTTTCTAGTTTAGAAATTTCTTTTGCTTCGTTCACATGAGTAAAGCCAATTATAGCATTTCCGGTAGAATATCTTTGATTGGTTAGCTCAAGATATAAATCAAGTGCTTTTTGATTTGAGCCGATTATTAAAGTATTAAATCCAATTTTTCTGTTTTTAATTCTTTTACCGGTATGAGTTGTTAAAATAAATCTGAAAAATTCGGTAAAACCAAATTGAAGTGCCAACAAAGAAAAATACATTTTGTAGTATTGCTTGTATGATGCAATTTCATCATCAAGGATTAATACAAAAAACAGGATAATTGTACCGACGATTGAAACTAAAACAGTTTGCCCAAATTCTTTGAGACGTGATTTTCTGTAAATATTTTTATATACACCCGAAACTGCATGTAGTATAAGCCAGAAGATAGGTAATAAAACAATTGCAGTGTAATAATTTTTATCAAAGACAATTTCAAAATCGTACCCAAATTTTATGGGTTCAATGAATTTTTTTCGATAGATAAAAAAAAGATGCCATGCAGCAACCGCACTCAACACATCAAAAAAGATATATTTTAAAGTATGAAGTGTTTTATTCATTTAAAGATGAACAATTTTTAGATTATCAAACATAAAAGTTGGGTAATCAACTTTTGACTCCATTCCAAAGAATATTTTGTATTGTGATGCGTATGACCTGGTTTTGATAGGTTCTGTAAAATTCAAGTAAATTTTTTTCCAAGTTGATGTTGTGTTTAAATAAAAAACACCGATTTGTTCAGAATCTGCATATAAACCAACTAAAACCGGCTGATTGGTTATAAAATTTAATTCTAGAAAGACTGTTTTTGACCGAGGAATATCTGAAAAAGCAGGAGTCATACATTCAAAAAAGTCATTACCAGGAACCATAGTAACAATCCCAGAATAATACCCTTCAAATGCACTTGTAGATTTATATACAACAGTGTCTGATACTGTGCTGTAGCTGAATGGTAAACTTGCTGTTTCAAAATCTTCCATCCAATAAAAAGTTACCCCTGATTTATATGAACTGTAAGGATTGATTACAGTAGTTTTTGATTTTTCTAAAGTAACTGTTGTTGAGTATTCGTTATAAAATAGGTACTTTGATCTGCGTTCAGCAATTCCATTTTCTTTTATTCCCGGATAAATGTCAATTTTATGAACTCCGTCTTTTAACACAGGAAACCTGGCAGGAAGCTCAAAAATTCCAGCTAAATCGTTATCAATATACACCCATGCATCAGTAATATTATGGGAACTGGAACCTTGTGATGCAGTAGTTGAAAATGTAAACGGATTAATTTGAATATAAGATGGTATTTCAGCTTCCAAATCTTCTTTAGAACACGAAAATACTGTTGTTAAAAGGAAAAGTAATAAAATGTATTTTTTAGCGTTCTGCACAACTTATAAAATATCAACCCAAACGGTGATTTTATTTAATTATTGTGCAAAAGTATTAATCTTCTATTAAAGCTAATGAAATTTTTAATTTTTCAATGATTTTATAAGCAACATCAAGTGCATTATAGCCATCATGGATAGTTACAAGTGGCTTTGTATTGTTTAAAATTGAAAGAGCAAATTGTGTTAGTTCTTCTTTTATGGCATTGGTTTCTTTTATGGTTGGTTTTTCAAAAAATATTTGTTTTATTCCTTTTCCATTACCCAAATCAAGTGTAACTGAGAGAGGGTCTGGTTCTCCCTCAACATTTTTTAGTTTAACTATTTCTGCTTGTTTGTCAAGAAAATCAATTGAAATGTATGCATCACGTTGAAAAACTCGTGTTTTCCTCATGTTTTTAAGTGAAATTCTACTGGCAGTAAGATTAGCTACGCATCCGTTGTCAAATTCTATTCTGACATTTGCTATATCTGGCGTGTCGCTAACAACTGCAACACCACTTGCACTAATTTTTTTAATGTTTGATTTAACTATATTCAAAACAATGTCAATGTCGTGGATCATTAAATCAAGAACAACAGAAACATCTGTTCCTCTTGGGTTAAACTGTGCCAATCGATGGGTTTCAATAAACATTGGATTATTGATAAAAGGAACAGCTGTAACGAATGCAGGATTAAAGCGTTCTACATGACCAATTTGAACTTTCACATTTGCTTCGTCGGCTAAATAAATTAACTGTTTTGCTTCTTCAATAGTGTTGGTAATTGGTTTTTCAATAAACAAATGTTTGGATTGTTTTAGAGATTTTGATGCACAATCGAAATGAGAGATTGTTGGAGTAACAATATCTACTGCATCAACTGCTTCAATTAATTCATTTATAGATGTAAACGATTTAACATTGAAATCTTCCGATATTTTTTTTCGAGTTGATTCATCAGCGTCATAAAACCCAACCAATTCAATAATTTCGATTTCCTTAAGTAGTTTGATGTGAATTTTACCTAAGTGTCCTGCACCTATTACGCCAATTTTCAACATACTGTATTTCTTTTTTTCAAAAGTATATTTTTTGAAAAAATTAAAAATTTGAGATTGACAATATTATTAACACCATTATTTTAATAAGAAGATATTGTTACTCTTAAAAAAAATATAAATGTGCTTTCCTTTGTAGGAAAAACAAGAATGTGATTGATACTTACAGACATAAAGGATTAAGAAAACAATTGGTTGATATTATAGCAGAAAAGGGAATATCAAACTCTCGAATTCTGAAAGCTATTGAAAAAATACCTCGACATTTATTCATAACTGATACTGCTTTTCATAAATATGCTTATGAAGACAAACCATTTCCGATAGGTTCTGGACAAACCATTTCACAACCTTTTACAGTTGGTTTCCAAACTCAACTTTTAAATATTTCTGAGGGTGATAAAGTGCTTGAAATAGGTACAGGTTCAGGATATCAAACGGCTGTTTTGTTGGAAATGGGAGCAAAAGTATATTCTATTGAGCGTCAGAAGGCTTTGTATGAAAGAACTAAAGAATTTTTACCAAGCATAGGTTACACATCTGCAAAATTATTTTATGGTGATGGGTATTTGGGATTGCCCACCTATGCTCCATTTGATAAAGTAATCGTTACTGCAGGAGCTCCTTTTATTCCGAAAGATTTATTATCTCAACTAAAAATAGGTGGTGTTCTTGTTATACCTGTTGGAGAAGGGAAGGAGCAAATCATGCAAAGAATAACAAAAATAGGGTCAAATGAATATGAAACTGAAGAATTTGGAGTGTTTCGTTTTGTTCCGCTTTTGAAAGAAAAAGGCAAAGATTAATTTTTAGTTTTTTACAGATTTATCTACTAATTTCATCAACTCATTTAGTTCAATAGAAGTTAAATCTCTCCATTTTCCAAGGGGTAAATTATCTAGTGTCAAATTCATAATCCTGATTCTTTCTAATTTTTGAACTTCGTATGAAAAATATTCGCACATTCTGCGGATTTGACGATTTAAACCCTGAGTAAGTATTATTCTAAATGTAAATCGATTGATTTGCTGTACAATACATTTTCGAGTAATTGTGTCTAAAATAGGAACTCCGCTAGACATACCTTTTATAAACTCAGTAGTGATGGGTTTATTTACTGTAACTATATACTCTTTTTCATGAAAATTCCCTGCTCTTAATATTTTATTTACAATATCTCCATCACTGGTTAAAATTATCAATCCTTGTGAAGGTTTGTCAAGCCTTCCTACAGGAAAAATTCTTTCAGAATGATTAACATAATCAATTATGTTGTCTTTTATCTTTAACTCTGTTGTGCATGTGATACCTGTAGGTTTGTTAAGAATAATGTACACATCTTTTTTGCTTTGAATTTCAATTAAAGTATCGCCAACCTTAACTACATCACTTGCATTAACCTGTGAACCCATCACGGCAATTTGTCCATTTATGGTTACTTTTTTTTGCTCAACCAATTTGTCAGCTTCACGTCTGGAGCAAAAACCAGTAGAACTGATGAATTTATTTATTCTTACCGACTCCATAATTGATTTTAATTGTTGGATTAATAGCCAGCAAATCATTTAATAATTCTTCGTTGTTCTCTGGGGCAATATAGATATCATCAAATTTGTTGTATTTAATGATAATTCCTTTAAAAGCTAATGCAGGTTTAATTCCAGAGTACATATTCACACCAATTTCTAATTCTTTTATGGAATCAATTGCTATTTCTCCTTTTAAGAATGAACATGTATAAAAAAATGTTTTTTCTTTTATCCGATACGAGGTGTCAAAATACATCCAAACGAGTACGGATACTGGCAAATAATAAACGATAAGGAAAATATACACTTTTGGAATTTGACTATCAAAATAAATCAAAATTGGCGGAAAAATTAGAAGAAGAGCTACAACTAGAGTTATAAAAACTCCTTTTTTAGCTCTGTAAAATTTCTCAAAAGATTTATTCATAATATTTTTGACGGAAAATCATCAGAAAATCATCAGGTACATTTGTTTCAAAACTAACTTCTTTGTGCGAAGCAGGATGAATGAAAGTAAGAACTCGTGCGTGAAATGCAACCCTTCCAAGAGGGTTTTCTGTTGCACCGTATTTTTTATCCCCTAAAATGGGATGTTTTTTTGCTCCAAGTTGGGCTCTCAATTGGTGTTTTAATTCTGTTTTTTGCCAAGCCTCTAACAGCGTGTAGTATTCGTTTTTCTTTACTACACTATAGTTACTTTCTGCACGTTTTCCCTCCTTTGGATTGTTGCTTGAATATACAATAAGAGCTTTGCTTTCCTTGAGATAAGAAACAATACTGTCTTCATCTTTTTCAAAAGTTCCTTGAGTTGCAATTAAGTATTTTCTTTTTGCAACTGTTTGATTCCAAGTATCTTGCATTTCTTGTTGAGCTTTTCTGTTTTTTGCAAAAACCATTAATCCCGACGATTCTCTGTCAAGTCTATGAACAACAAATAGATGTGCTGTCGGGTCAGTTTGTTGGATGTGATCCTGAACGATTCTGTATGCGGTTGTTTTCTTTTCTTTTGCTGTTCCAACAGACAAAAGCCCTGAACGTTTGTTGATGACAATAATGTGTTCGTCTTCAAACACAATTTTCAAACCTTGATAAACTACCTTTTTAAAAGGCATGTCCCAACTTACAGTTACTTTAAAAGAAGGTAGAAGTTTATAGTCAAATTTTGTTGTAACTTCATTTCCTACCTTAATTTGTTTGTGTGCCAGCAACGCTTTTATTTTAGTTCTGCTTTTGTCCTTGATAGTTTTCAACAAGAAATCCAAAAGGACTGTTTCTTCAACTACTTCGAAAGTTGATTGCCTTCCGTTTGGATTTTTACTTTTTTTGCTTTTTTTTATCATCATTCAATTAAAAAGCAAAGGTAGTTAATTTGTTGGGATAGATTGATTTACTGAAACAAGAAAGAAGTTTATAAAATACAAGTAATTTAAGTATTGTTCTTAGTAAATTTGTAGCTATAACCAAAAATTAATGTCCGACATTATTCGATTATTACCTGATTCGGTTGCTAATCAAATAGCAGCAGGAGAAGTGATTCAACGACCTGCTAGTGCAGTAAAGGAATTACTTGAAAATGCTATAGATGCTAAGAGTTCATCAATTCAGTTAGTTATCAAGGATGCCGGAAGAACATTAATTCAGGTAATTGACAACGGAATTGGAATGTCTCCTACAGATGCTCGACTAAGTTTTGAACGCCACGCAACCTCAAAAATTAAAAATGCAGATGACTTGTTTCATATCACAACCAAAGGGTTTAGAGGTGAAGCTTTGGCATCAATTGCTGCAATAGCCCAAGTTGAGTTAAAAACCAAAAGAGATGATGATGAACTAGGAACGTGTATTGAGATTGAAGGAAGTGAAGTGAAAAGTCAAGAACATTGCTCGTGTGCAAAAGGCACTTCATTTTCAGTAAAAAATTTATTTTATAATGTTCCTGCCCGCAGAAATTTTTTAAAATCAAACACAATTGAGATTAAACACATTATTGATGAATTTCAGCGAGTAGCATTAATCCATCCCGAAGTTGCTTTTTCTATGCATAACAATGGAAATGAAGTTTTTAATTTAAATAAAGGCTCATTCCGTCAAAGAATTGTAGGCATTTTTGGAGAAAAATACAATCAAAGGTTGGTGCCTGTATCTGAGTCAACTGATATTGTTTGTCTTGATGGTTTTGTATCTAAGCCTGAATTTGCCAAAAAAACTCGTGGCGAACAATTTTTCTTTGTAAACAAACGATTTATTAAAAATGCATATTTGAACCATGCTGTCCAAAGTGCTTTTGACCAATTGCTTAGTTCTGATAACTACCCTTCATATTTTATAAACTTAGAAATTGACCCTTCAAAAATTGATATTAATATTCACCCTACAAAAACTGAAATAAAGTTTGAAGATGAGAGAGCAATTTATGCCATAATTAGAACTGCTGTTAAACAGGCTCTAGGAAAAAATAACATTGCTCCAACACTAGATTTTGAACAAGAAACCAGTTTTAACATTCCTCTTTTTAAACCTACCGACTCTGTAAAAATTCCGACAATCAAAGTAAATCCCAACTATGATCCATTTCTTGATAAAAATAAAAAATCGTCTTCCCATACGCTAAACAGAAACAATGTAAAGGACTGGGAGAAGTTATATACGGACTTTGAAATTAATTCGGGAGAGATTAAAACTGCACAACAAAATCTGCCTGCCGAAACTTCAATCGAACCTGAACAAGCCTCTCAAACAATTATTTCAGATTGGGAAGATACTGAAAATAATGAGAAGAGAAATTATTTTCAATTGTATAAAAAATACATTTTTGCCCCTTTAAAATCGGGATTTTTAATAATTGATCAACAACGAGCTCATGAAAGGGTTTTATTCGAACAATTTTATAAAAATTTATCTGAAAACAAGAGTAGCAGTCAACAGTTACTTTTTCCTGAAACTATAGAGTTTAGTTCTGTGAATGCTGCAATTCTTTCTGAAATCAAGTATGAAACAGCTGCACTAGGTTTTATTTTTGAAAATATAGATGAAAATACGTTTAACTTTATTGCTGTTCCGGCTGAAATTAGCGGACTTCCAATAAAACTAACTATTGAAAATTTAATAGAACAATTTCAATCTAATGCAGATGAATTAAAATTAGAAAAGAAAGAAAAGTTGGCACAATCATTAGCCAAAAGTGCTTCGATAAAATCTGGACAAAAATTGTCTCCCGAAGAAATGAATTCAATCACAGAAAAATTATTAACCTGCGAAATGCCATACCATCTTCCTAACGGAAAACCTATAATCATTTCATTAAATTTAGAAGACATAAACACTCAATTTAAATACTAATGTTCAATTTTTTTAACAATACGCCTCCTGTAGTTAAAAACCTACTAATTATCAATGTGCTAGCCTATTTAGCAATGGTTATGCTAGCTCCTCAAGGAATTGATCTTTCAAATTATTTTGGATTGCATTTCTGGAAAAGTCAGGGCTTTTATCCTCATCAATTAGTAAGTTATATGTTTTTTCATAGTTTCAGCATAACTCACCTTTTTTTCAATATGTTCGCTGTTTGGATGTTTGGAAGAGTGTTGGAGGGTGTTTGGGGAAGCAAACGTTTTCTGATTTATTATATGATAACAGGGATTGGTGCCGGAATAATCCAATTGTTGGTTATTTATATCCGCATGATTCCTTTGTATAACCAAATTTCTCCTGATGATATAAGCTATATTGTGGAGAATGGGTATCAGCTGCTTCAAGAAGGTAAAAACTTTAGCGACCCCATTGCCGGGCAATTTAATCTGATGTTGAATGTAACTACTGTTGGTGCTTCTGGTAGTGTCTTCGGGATATTACTTGCATTTGGAATGTTGTTTCCGAATACTGAATTGATGTTGCTTTTTCCACCGATTCCTATAAAAGCAAAATGGTTTGTGTTGGGTTATGGGGCAATAGAACTGTATTCAGGTATGGCAAATAATCCCGGAGATAATGTAGCTCATTTTGCACATTTAGGAGGAATGCTGTTTGGATTCTTTTTAATTAAATATTGGCAGAAAAATTCTAATCACTTTTATTAGCTACAATTCAGAAAGAATCTTTATTCCCACAGAATTTAGTTTTTCAACAGCTAATTTAATATTCCAGTTTTCTTTATTTCTTTTTTCTATTCTATTTGATATTGCTCGAATTTGGATGTTGGGAATCCCTTCAAGTAAACATGCGTAAAAAAATGCAGCTCCTTCCATTGATTCTAGCTGAGGGTTAAATAATGTTTTTACTTTCTGAATAGAGTCTTCATTTCCATGTGAAGTGTTGACAGTAATTGCAGTTGCGTGTATTAAAGAGTCTATAGTTTTGCTTTTCAATGGAATAGTATTTTTCATGACACCACTTTGTAGTGAAAAATCTTCGTCTTCAATCAAATCCATGTCAATGAGGGAAAGAAATTTTTCTCCATCTTCAGCCCCAAGTTCAGCAATTTGGTCAGAAACAACATGAACCACATCACCTAAATTTATTTTATTGTCAAAAGACCCTGCAATGCCCAGATTAATTGCCGCATCGTATAATTTTTGTTGTAAAGTTTTTCCCAACCAATAGGCTGTGTAAGTCATTCCTACACCAGGTATTAAGACATCTATACGATGGTTCTTAAAGGTATAACTTCTTAATTTTTGATTTTTTTGCTCAATAAAATTCAGTTGAGTTAATAGTGGCTCAATTTCAAGATAGGTAGCAGAAACTATCAGAATATTCATAATAAAAATTAATAAAACCGGGGTTCAACTTCTTTCTCTTGGAAGTGAATTCCATAATTTTCTAACTCGTTTAAAATCGGGGTATAGATTTCTTTAGCAATAGGAATATGAACTCCAGGGGTTTTTATTGTTCCATTTAAAATCATTTTAGTAGCGATTGCAACAGGTAATCCAACTGTTTTTGCCATAGCAGTATAGGTTTGGTCATCACCTTTTACAACCATTGATGAGTGAATTTCATGGTAATGATTGTCTTTTTCATATAAAAATCTGTGCCACATCACTATCATGTCTTTATCATCAGGGGCAAGTGATAGTTTTTGTTCTAAAATATGCTGTAATATTTGAGCAGGTGTAGCCTGTTTCAAACCTATTTTTGTATTTTCAAAAACACCTAACCACACAAATTTATCATACAAATCAACATCATCTTGACTAATATTTAAGTAATGTTTAAATTTTAACTCGACTGAATCAGTAACATTATATGCCAAAAATGAATTGATAAACTCTCTATTTGTCATGTCTTCCGAACCTTCCATAACATAACTATCATCAGTAGCTCCAAGTTGAACAAAAATATCCCAAGCTCTGCAAAAACCTGGTCGTCTTAACGTACCTCTATACATGGTAGGAATATTATTTAAACCATAGATTTCTCTGTATTGGAGTGAATCTCTGTTTGCGTAGCCTTCAAATTTTCCGTATCCTTCTATATCAATTATTTCTGTTCGTCTAAATAGTTTGTTGTATGGTATGTATTTGTATTTTCCGTTTTGAATGAATTTTACTGTTCCTTGACCAGCCAAAACAACATTTCTAGGGTTCCAAGTAAATTTATAATTCCATGGATTATTGTCGCATTCCGGAGCAATTAAACCACCAGTAAAAGTTTCAAAAGCTTCTATTCTTCCACCATTTTTTCGAATTTCATCAATAACTCGTATGGCTGAAAGATGATCTATACCAGGGTCAACACCGATTTCATTCATCATTACAACTCCTGCATTTTTGGCTTCTGTATCCAATCCTCTCATTTCTTTGCTCACGTATGAAGCTGTTACCATGTGTTTTTTATATTTGATGCAATCTTTTGCGACAGAAATATGCATGTGGGCAGGGAGCATTGAAATTACTAAATCAGATTCATCAACAAGTCTGGTTCTTTCTTCATCGTTGTTTACATCAAATGCAATTGCTCTGGCGTTTTTGCTCTCCTTAACAGCTTTAAAAGCTAACTCTTTTGATTGGTCAGCTACAGTGATGAACCAATTTTCTTGTTCGGCATTGAACAGCAAATACTGAATCAAAGATGATGTTGATCTTCCGGCTCCAATTATCAAAATTCTTTTCATAGAATAAAATTTTCTTAAAATTTTTCAGATTCTTGCCCGAAATTCGTTATTTTTAACTCTAAAAACAATGAAGTTGTTGAAATTTACTAACACACAAAGTTGAATTATGGAAAAGTCGAGTTTAATTAAAGGTTCTGTTCTCAGTTTTTTTGCTGTTATTTTTGGTGCTTTGGGAGCTCACGCACTCAAGCAGCATCTTTTACCCGAACAATTGGTCGCTTTTGAAACAGCAGTTCGGTATCAGTTGTTTCATGCGTTGGCAATTTTAATTTTATCTATTGTTTTGAAAAATAAATCGAGCAAGTTGTTACGAACTTCAATTAATTTGTTTTTTTTAGGTGTAATACTTTTTTCAGGCTCTATTTATGTGCTTACGTTAAAATCTGTACTCGTATTTGAGCAGCTTCGTTTTGTTGGTCCTATTACGCCCATCGGCGGGTTTATTTTAATTTTAGGTTGGCTTCTTCTTATATGGGAGGGGGTTCGAATGAAAAATTAATATTGAAAAAATTTTAATCCTACAAGTTCCTATTTTCTATAGTTATTTAGTAGTTTCCTCACTTTTCTTTTTACCACCAAATCGTGTGATTTTATAGGAAATACTAATCATGTAGTATCTTCCTAGAGAGATTATTCGTTGGTCTTCAATGTAGTTGTTTTGACTGGTTCTGTTTATTCCAATATTTTGATTAAAAATATCATAGACTGCGAATTTGATTAATCCTGCATCTCCTTTTAGGAATTTTCTCGAAAAATGAGCTCGCCAAATTGGAACTTTTGGATTGTCGGTAAATTGGTCGCCAGAATACATAGTATATTCTATCGAAGTGTTAAAGGAATATTTTTTGAAAAAATCAACCATAAAGTCTCCATACATTTGGTTCGAAATATAGTTTTGGTTCAGGGAGTTGTTTGATGAGTATTCGGTTGAATTTATTGAGATTCGAGAACCTCCTTTAAGGTCAAACAATTCTTTATTTCTATTTTCTAAGCTTAAATCAATAGTACGGCTAAACCTGTCAACATTGTTTTTAATTGTATTAACATATACAATACTTCTATTATAGCTGGAGCTTAGACCAATATTTATTTTACTGCCAATAGGTCTGATTGGGGTACTGTAATAAAAATAACCAGAAATAGAATAATCTTTATCTACATTGATTGGAGTAGTTGTGGTTATATAATAATTATCAATAACTTGAGAGTTGGTTATTTTGTTTAAGGTATAATTTGCTGAAAGAGTAGCAAAAATATTGGTAAAAGAAAATTGGTTAAAACGCATAAATCGAATAACTCCATTGTGATTATATTCAGATTTTAAGTCAGGGTTTCCTTTATAAAGGTTAAGAGGATTGCTGTTATTTATTGTAGGTTGAAGTTGGTCTATACTTGGTTGTTGAATGTATGTTTTATAATCAAACATAATTCTCCCTGTTGTTGCCATTTGATAAGTCCATTTTAAATTGGGTAAAACATCCCAATTTTCCCTATTAACTTTTGTAGAAATGGTTTTTATATCTCCACTAAGTTTTGAATTTTGGAAACCAACACCTACAGTTACATTGGAATTTCCTTTGATAATTTTGGTGCCGATACCATATTGGTCATATATAAAGGTATTATCGTAATTCTGGCTTAATCTTGAGTTTAAGGACTCTTGTTGGTTGAGAATATTGATATCAAAAAAATCTTTTTTATAGTTGGTTTGAAAATTCTTTCTCTGATAACTCAATTCCAAGTATTTTCCTTTTGCATAAGGCTCAGTGTAGTTTAATTTAGCCTCGTAGTTAAACTGAGCATTTAGTGAATTTTGTTGTTGTTTTAAGGTTGTGTCTTTTATAAAGTAATCGTTATAATTTAAGATTTCATTTTCTCTTAAATTTTCGAAGCTACCAACTGTAGCGTTTGCGACCAAAGAACGACCGACTCTACTGAATCTTTTTCCATAAAGTATGCTGCCATTACCCGACAAATCATTGCCAAGAGTTTGATTATTAGAGTTGCTTCTATTCAGATAGTAACCGTCTAACGAAATGTTATCAGTTGAGGTATAATTTGTATTGTTTAGGTTAGAAACCAATAAACTGGTTTTGATAGTTAGGTCTTGAGTTGAGTCGAGTTTATGAGTATATTTTAGGTTCACCCTATGGTTTTGATTCAATTGGTTTTCTGAGTTATTTTCAAGTGCCTTGAAGTTTGTAGTATCAGAATCTGTAATGTATTGTCGGTTTGAAATACTTTTAATGTCTTTATCCAAGCGATTGTAGAAATAATTTCCTGAAAATGAAGCACCGGGTGTAAGTTCAATGTTTAGATTTGCACCTCCAGCAATTGTTTTTGTCAATCCGTCGTTTGAGTTTCTCGAACCAATCGGAACTCCATAACTATTTGCATTTGGATCTGAAAATCCACCACCTGCATTTTGTGCTCCACCAACAAAATTTAAATAATCCCTGTATGAAAAACCTTGCTTATTAACATTGTTAATCATTCCAAGTGTGGAAAGTTGCATCTTGTCTGTAAACTTATTAATGTTAAACCGATTATCATACATGGCATTTTTGTCGTCGTTTGTTCCGCCTCCTGCTTCAACTGTTCCGAAAAGTCCTTTTTTTCTATCTTTTTTTAATTTTAAGTTGATTGTTTTAGATCTGTCGCCATCATCAATGCCTGTTATTTTTGAAATTTCTGAGTAATCGTCATAAACTTGAACTTTTTTAACCATATCGGCAGGTAGGTTTTCGGTTGCCAATTTGGTGTCATCACCAAAAAACTCTTTACCATCTATCAATATTTTCTTCACATTTTCTCCTTGAGCTTTGACTGTACCGGTTTTATCGATTTCAACCCCGGGTAGTTTTTTTAATAAGTCTCCAACATTTGCATCTGGTTGGGTTTTAAAGGCATCGGCATTGTATTCTATAGTGTCTTTTTTTATCAACATAGGCACGTGTTCATCTTGAATTTCAACAGTTTTAATGAGCTCTGCTTTTAAATTCAGGGTAATTGTCCCAAATGAAGTTTCTGCTGGAGTTTGGTCGGTAACTGAAACTGTTTGATAATGAGTTTGGTATCCGACAAATGAAATTTGAAGTAAATATTCACCATTTTTTGCCTGTTTGATTGAAAAATCACCATCTGCATTAGTGGTGCTAAACTTATAAAAAGTAGAGTCTGTTTTATTTAAAAGCATTACAGTTGCTCCTGGCATTGTAAGGCCACTTTGGTCAGCAATTTTTCCAGAGAAATTATGAGTTTGAGCAATTATTTCTTTGCAAAAAATAGTAGTAATCAATAAAATAAAAAGGTGTTTAAACATAATCTTTAAACTAGCTTATCTAGGTCTGCCCATGCCTCCGAATCCACCACTTTTCCTCATTTCCTCCATTTTTTCTTTAACTATTTGATGAAACTCTTCTCTGGTAACTATTTTGCCTTCGGTAGGTTCTCTAAATTCATCAGATTTTATTTCTTTGAAAGTAATTTCTGATGCGGTTAATGTTCTTTTTTCCTTAGAAATATATACTTCCAAAATCATACCTGGCAAATCGAGATATTTTTCAGGTCCTTTTGAAATAGGAATTTCAGTTGTAAACCAAGCTTCTAATGCTCCGGTCGTATCTTCAAAGATAGCTTTCAAACACGGGTATCCCAATATAGGTTTCATTTCGCCAGTCATTTTCCATTTTATTTCTTCTTTTCCTTTAATGATAAACGATTTACCCATAAAATCTTTTTTCTCAATAAAAACTCCAGTTTCAGAATTTGAGTAGGTTTCGTTGTTTGCATTTGCATATCTTCTCATCATCATTTTAATAAAGTTCTGCTCGTCAGGATTTTCCTCAATTGGGATATTTGTGTAACTAGAGATAGTATTGTTAAACACTAATTTTCGTTGAAAAACTACTGAATCCGGAACCATTGTAGCCCATTCAGCCCATCCTTGTTCTTCTGCTTTTTTTAAATCTGGCTTTGTATTAATTATTTCTTTATACACAATAACTCCAGAGCTATTCTGTGCTTGAGTAAAAACTGCAATTACAATAAAAAGTATAGTTGATAAAAATTTCATAAGTACGTTTGTTTCACACAAAAATACCAAAGTCAAAAAAAGAAATGTTGAATATTATTTCAACGGTTTTAATTTGTTGTAGGCGGTTAATTCCAGATAATTTATCAAAAATTAAGAAGTTAACTTTTTATTTAACTTCGTTGAATTTGTTAAAAATGAAACAGTTTTAATTTTAACTCGTAAAATCAGTTTCTTTTAAAATTAAATATATGCAAAAATTACTACCAATTTTCCCGCTTATTTTATCTTCTCTTTTCGGATTCTCACAAGTCAATTTTTCTGGTTATTTAGTTGATGAGACCGATAAAAGCATGAAAGATGTTACTATCAATTTATATGAAGGAAATAACCTGATTTCTACAACCAAATGGACTAAAAAATTCACTTATGATTTGAAACTACAGAGTTATTACACACTAGAATTGGTTAAAGATGAATATATACCCAAAAGAATAGCAATTTCAACCTTTGAAGGCGATAAGGGTGCTGAACCTTTTATGTTTGTTATGGAGCTTATCAGAAAAAGACAAGGAGTAGATGATTCAGAACTTGATTTTCCTTCAGCAATTATTGAGTACAAAAAGGGAAAGGGAGAATTTAACTTTAATTCAGATTATTCTCGGAACATTAAACGCGAACACGAAGCAGCTTTACATCAAACGGAAAACTAAAATCCCGATTTTTTCATAAACATTCTTACTTTTTCAAATTCTGGAGAATCTTTTCTGTAGAACTCAATTTTTTCAGAATAGATTTCTTTTTTGTCAACTTTATCAAATAAAAATGATTTTAAAACCTCAGTAGTAACAGAATCCGGTGAGAAATTTTTACTCATGTATTCTTCTTCAATAGTTTGTATGTAAAATTCATTTTTCCCGGTCCACCCATATTTTAAATAAAGATAGGTGCTGTCTTGATTTTCTACATTAAACAAAATTGTTCCGTTCAAATTCGTGGAATAAACTCGATATTGGGCAGCACTTTTTGAACGACCATTTTTATCTAATGTTTTATGAGAAACCTGTAAAACAGAACGATTTAGTTTTTCAATTAACAATTCATCTCTTGAACCGTCTTCTTGAAATGCTACCCAGATTCCTTCTAAATTTTTATCAGTTTTTAGAGCATCTTCATACGTGCAAAGCTCAACTTTGCCTTGATATGGACAGCCAAACAACAGAATACTAAGTAAGGATAAGAAAAAAAGTTTTGTTTTCATTTCTGATGAAGATATTAAATTTTGCAAGGTCAAGTTTAATTAGTAAAATCTAAAAATAGGTAATAAATTTGAAAAAAAATTTTTTGATGGAAAATTTTGATGATATAAGATGTTATAATGATGATGAATACTTATCTGTAGCAACCATGTTAGTAAAAGAGCCAATTTTATTACATGGGATACAAAAGTATCATCCTGATATGACAATTGATCAAATTAAAGATTTGTTGCTTTCGTTTCGTTCGCTTGATGAATTTCAATTCAATATTGTTAAAAAAAGCTTAGAAAGAGTTATAAAAACAACCATGACAGAATTCAGTGTTGATGGATTTTTTAATTTAAACCCTAATTTAAGTTATATATTTATGTCTAATCACCGAGATATAGTTTTAGACTCGGGGTTAATAAATTATCAATTAATTAAACAATCCGGTTTTGTTGGGTGTGAGATTGCAATAGGAAGTAATTTACTTAAAAACCCTATTGTTAAAGCTTTGGTTAGATTAAACAAAAGCTTTATGGTTAAGAGAAATCTTCCAATGCAAGAAATGATAGAGGCTTCTAAACAACTATCAAATTATATTCAGCATGTACTCAAGGTGAAAAAAAAATCTGTTTGGATTGCTCAGCGTGAAGGTCGTGCCAAAGATGGAAACGATACTACAAACCCAGGACTTTTAAAAATGTTATGTTTCTCTGCACAAGGAAGTATAATTGAACATTTAAAAGAGTTAAATATTATTCCTGTAACGATTTCATATGAGTACAACCCATGCGACGGTATTATGCTGCCCGATTTGGTAGCAAAAGCAAAAGGAATAGCCTATCAAAAGCAGCCTGGTGAAGATAATATTCATATGGCAACAGGCATAGATGGTTTTAAAGGTAATGTTCATATATATTTTGGACAACCAATCAATGAAAAACTTAATAAAATTGGGGAAGCAAAAAACAAAAATGAATTATTGAAACTGGTTGCTGAAATTATTGATAAAGAAATTCAGATAAATTATAAATTATGGAAATCCAATTTTATTGCTTTTGACTTACTTGAAGGGATTTCACTATATGCGAATGAATATTCACCAGAAGAAAAACAAACTTTTATTGAATATGTCGAAAAGCAAATCCGGAAAGTTCAGTTGGAAAACGAACCACTTGCAAAGCCTCTTTTTTATGAAATGTATGCAAATCCGGTTCGAAATAAAATTAAACAACTAACCTAATCCTGGTAACAAACCTATTGCCGCATGGCTCATTTCAGTTTGTTCAACTCTAGAAGCTTGTTCTAAGGCTCTGTTGCAGGCTTGTTGAACAGCAAATTCAATTTCAGATTTACTAGCTGAGATTTGAAAAGTTTCATTAATAGCTATTTCTTTTATTATCCTATTTCCGTTAACAATAACTTTGCAAGTTCCGTTGTCTGACTCACCAATAACACTTATGTTTTCCAATTTGATTTTTATTTCTTCAAATTGTTGCTTCATGCCTTCCATTTTTGAAAGCATTTGTTTGTTTAAGAAATTTCCAAACATATTTTTATTTTTTTCGAGAATAAAAAAGCACAAATAGCCAAACTATCAAGCTAAAAACAGATGTAACTCTCAATTGCACAGATTCTTTTCCAAAGACAAGAAATGCTGTTACTAATAAAGCAACAAGAGTTAAAGCTACAGTAACTTTTATTTTATCTTTTTTTTGCATGATTTTTGCAAATCTAACCAAAGTGATTTAAATTAAAATGAAAAAAATTCGTCGAAATTCGTCTATAAAAACATGATGATAATCGAAAAATAAGATAAATTTGCACTTCTTTGAAAATGAATTAATTATACAACTATGAAAAAACAACTGATACTTATTTTTACAGCTGCATTGTGCAGCCTTAATGTTTCTTCTCAAGCCTATTTTGCATATATTAAAAATGGTGAGAAAGCCTATGCTGCAAAAGATTATAAAACTGCAATCGAAGAATTGACAAAAGTAATTGATGCAAAAGCAGATCACGATAAGGCTTGGAACTTAAGAGGATTGAGCTTTGAAGAGACCAACAGCATGGATAGGGCAGTGTTAGACCTAAAGAAAGCGACAGAACTTGAACCCAAAAATGCTCAATACCACTTTGATTTAGGAAGAGTGTTATACAAAACAGGCAAACTAGATGAATCAGCTTCAGCCTATGGGTTAGCAGCAGAAAATGATAAAAAAATGACATCGGCTTATGAGCAAAAAGCAATTGTATTAATTGAATTGAAAAAATTTCAAGAAGCTGTTGCCGCTACTGACGGAGCTATTGGAACAAATAAAACTTCAAATTTATATTATATCAAAGGTGTTGCACAAGATAGTTTGATGGATTTCCAAAATGCTAGTAACAGTTTTAACAGAGCAGTTTTTTACGATTCTAAAAATGTTAAAGCACATCTAGGGGCTGCCTTCACATTTTCTAAATTAAAAGATTATGAAAAATCAATGACTTCTTTAGATAAAGCACTTGCACTAGATGCCAATAATATTGAAGCTTTGCTTGTTCGCGTTGAAATCAATAAAGAACAAAATAATAGTACTAAGGCAATTGATGATTTAACTAAAATAATTTCTCTTAATCCAGAATTACCAAAATATTTTGCAATGAGAGGTGAAGTTTATTTAAAAATGAGTCAGCACCCCAACGCTATTGCAGATTATTCAAAAGCGATTCAACTAAAATCTGATGATTATATGTTGTACTATCAGAGAGCAAAAGCTTATGAAATTGCATTGGATTATAAATCGGCAATCAAAGATTATGAGTCAATAAAAAAGTATGCTCCTTATGATGGGACAGCATTAAAAATGCTAGATGAAGCCAAAAAAAGATTGTATGATTTGAATAAAGAAAGTAACAATCCTAAACTTACTATTTTAGAACCAAAATTGTCTGCCTCCGGAGAATTACAAGTACCAAAAGGAACCGAAAAAGTAAAAATTAAAGCTAAAATAAACGATGAAAGCAATATTGAATTCATTAAAGTAAATGGAACTGATGCTTTTTTTGATAAAGATTCATTGAACCCTGCGTTTACATTTGAAATCAATTCAGCCGATAAGGAAGTGAGTGTTTCAGCATTTGATGTGTATCAAAACGGAGAAACATTTACATACAAAGTGAAAGAAACAGAAGTTAAAGCCCCTGAAATTAAATTAATGGCTCCTTATGCTTCAGACAATGGTATGGTTTATTTAGATGTTGAGTCACCAACACTTTATATTGAAGGGGTTTTATCTGATGAAAGTTTGATTGGAAAAATTATGATTGATGGGACTGTTGCAAGTTTTGCCACAGAAGAACTTAACCCAAAATTTTCGGCTAATATAACTATTGCAAACAAAGATAATTTCAAAGTTTATGCTGAAGATATTTATGGTAATTCAATTGAAAAAACCTTTACTATAAATAGAGAAAACATCGCAATTTTAGCAGATAATCCAATGGGAAAAACATGGGTTGTTTTTATCGAAAATGCTGATTATAAAAATTTTGCAAGTTTAGATGGTCCAACCAAAGATGTTACAATGATGAAATCAGCATTTGCAAAATACAAAATCAACAATATCGTACATAAATCTAACATGACAAAATCTCAATTAGAAAAATTCTTTTCAATTGAACTGAGGGATTTAGTTAGAAGCAATCAAGTGAATTCAATATTAGTTTGGTATGCAGGTCATGGTAAATTTATTAATGAAACAGGATATTGGGTGCCTGTTGACGCAAAACGTGATGAAGAATTTACTTATTTCAATATCAATAATTTGAAAGCAGCAATGCAATCGTATTCAAAATACATTACACATACTCTAGTTATTACTGATGCATGTGAGTCAGGTCCCTCATTTTATCAAGCAATGCGATCAACTCCTAAAGAAAAAAACTGCAACGACTGGCAAGCTACTAAGTTTAAATCATCACAAGTGTTCTCATCTGCAGGTTATGAATTGGCAGTAGATAATTCTCAATTTACAAAAACATTCGCCGGCACTTTAGCTGCTAATCCCAACAGTTGTATTCCAATTGAAACAATTGTGAACAAGGTGAGTAGTGCAGTTGAAAAAAGTGGAGCTTCACAAAAACCTAAATTTGGGAAAATTGCCGGATTAGAAGACGAAGACGGCACTTTCTTCTTTATTAAAAAATAAATTTTAGAGAATGACATTTTCTTTTTCAAAAATAATCGGCAAGATTTTACTCTTGTCGATTATTTTTTTATACAATATCTATTCGTATGCTCAAAAATATCATTTTGACAATTACAGCGTAAAAGAAGGCTTGCCACAATCTGGAGTTTATACCCTTAAACAAGACAAAAATGGATATTTGTGGTTAGGAACAGCAAGTGGTTTATCCAAGTTTGACGGAAAAAACTTTGTAAATTTTACTCATGAAGATGGTATTTCTGAAGGTGCAGTCAAATCAATTTATATTGATAAATACAATGCTTTATGGATTGGTCATGCTGAAGGTGGAATATCTCGAATTACAAGTAATGAAAAAAAGCTACTTTTTAATATAGGAGCTGATATTACATCAATAGCAGAAGACAACGAGGGTAATTTATGGATAACATCATTCAAAAGTGGAGCAATAAAAATTACCAATCCGCAAGAAACTGATACCAAAAAAATTGAATTTAAACAATATAAAGGGCAGGAAGGGCTTAGTGACATTGTTTTTCAAGTTATTAAATTAAAAAATGGTACTATTTGCTTTGTAACTGATGTTGGCGTTAAATTCTACAATCCACAAAAGGATGAGTTTAAAAACTTTGTGGTAAAAGATATGCCCTCATATTTTCAAATTATAACTATGTATGAAACTGCAAATGAAAATCTATGGTTTGGTACATATAACGGTGGGGTTTATGAATACATAAAGTCTGAAAATAAACTCAAAATATACGACACTCGAGATGGATTAGCACACAATTGGATTACATCAATATTTGAAGATAAAAAACACAACGTTTGGATAGGAACTTGGGGAGGTGGAATAACACAAATTAATTCAAAAAAAGAATTGATGTCAATAGGATTACAAAACGGTATTGTTGACGATAAAATCAGATGTATAGATGGAGACAGAGAAGGAAATATTTTGTTTGGAACAAAAGAAAACGGACTTTTATTATATAAAGGTGATCAATTTGTTGCTTATACAAAAGATGAAGGATTGGTTGACAATCAGGTATGGGCTATTTTGAAAGATAAAAGTAACAACGTATGGATAGGAACAAACAAAGGGATTTCAAAAATCAGGGACAATAAGGTCGTTAAGAATTATAACGAATCTAATGGATTACCTTTTCAAGAAGTTAGATTTATTAAGCAAGACAAAGAGGGAAATATATGGATAGGAACTTGGGGAGGAGGTGTTCTTCAATACAATCCGAGGTCAGATAGATTTGAAATAAATTTTAGAATTAATTCATTCATGAATCAACCACTGATAACAGCATTAGAAGTTGATAAATCAAATAATTTATGGATTGGAACTACCGATGGATTGATATACTATGAAATAAAAAACCAACTGGCAGACCGACTTACTCAGAATCATGGCTTATCCGGAAATGACATTACTGCATTATACACAGATTCCAAAAATACAATTTGGATTGGTTCGAGAGGCAAGGGATTGTCAAAAATTAATGGAGACAAAATTGAAAAAGTAGATCAATACAACCACATTACACCCACTTGTATAATTGAAAATAAAAAAGGGAATCTATTCATTGGTACTGAAGGAAAAGGAATTATCGAGTTTGATAAAAAAAATAAATATCAAGAAATAACCACAAAGAATGGACTTTTATCTGACTATATTTCTCTGATTACTATTGATAACAACGGTAATACATGGATAGGTACAAATAAAGGATTGAATAAGATTGACGAAAAAAACAAACAATATTATACCTACTCACAAAAGATGGGTTTTATTGGCATTGAATCAAAAAACAACGCCTGTTTCAAAGACGATGAGGGCTATTTATGGTTTGGAACAATCAATGGAGTAGTTCGATTGGATACAAAATCAGCAAATGATAATTTATTAGAGCCAATCACTTTCATCACCCGACTTAGGGTTAACTTGGAAGACAGATTACTTTCTGACAAGTTGGTTTTTAACTATCGTGAGAAATCAATAACAATTGATTATGGAAGCATTTGTTTCACTAACCCTGAACAAGTACATTATCAAATTATGCTTGAAGGTGCAGATGAAAATTGGGGAGCACCAACCCAACAAACATTTGCAACATATTCACCACTACCACCCGGAAAATATACTTTTAAAGTGAAAGCATCAAATAACAATGGTGTTTGGAACAAAGAACCCGTCACCCTTAGTTTTGAAATTACCCCTCCAATATGGCAACGTTGGTGGTTTATTGTGCTATGTATTTTATTTATTCTGCTGATAGTTGTCTTTTTTATCAAATTCAGAGAACGGCAACTTGTAAGAGAAAAAATCATTTTAGAACAAAGAGTTCAAGAACGTACTGAAGAAGTTGTGCAAAAGAGTATAGAAATTGAACAAAAAAATAAAGATATTATCGACAGCATAACATACGCAAAACGAATTCAAGATTCTATTTTACCTTCTGAAGAACTCTTTGTTAAAGAATTGAGCCAAACTTTTGTATTATTCAATCCGAAGGACATTGTAAGTGGAGATTTTTATTGGCTTTATGTAAAAGATGACGTAACATTGTTTGCTGCTGTTGATTGTACCGGACATGGTGTTCCGGGTGCTTTTATGAGTATAGTTGGGTATAATTTATTGGACAAAATAGTTGGAGAACAAGGCATTACTCAACCTGCAGAAATTTTGAATAAATTGAATAGAGGAGTAGAAGAAACACTTAAAAAAGAAACGGACAAACACATTGTTAAAGATGGTATGGATATTACACTTTGTGCGTTTAATAAAAAAACAAATGTGTTAGATTTTGCAGGTGCATACAACCCCTTATATATTGTTTCAAAAAACGCAATTCAAAATAACAAACAAGCAGTTGAGGTAGATATGAATATAGGCGATTTAAACTTATTTGAAATAAAAGCAGACCGTTTTCCAATTGGAAGTTACTCAGATAACCATCTGAACTATACCAATAACAGTTTCGAATTGAGCAAAGGAGACACTATTTATTTATTTTCTGATGGATATGCCGACCAATTTGGCGGTCCGTCAGGAAAAAAATTCAGATACAAACAATTTAAACAATTACTTATAGAAATTAATGCCAAAACCATGCAAGAGCAACAGCAAATTTTACACGCTACTTTCAACGAATGGAAAGGAAATTTAGAACAAGTTGATGATGTTATTGTAATAGGAAGCAGACTTTAATCAAAACAATACCTTTTGGAATGTTCAAGATAGGTTTAAATTTGTAAAAAAATTATCCAATAATGTCAATCGTTAGAATTACTAAACAATTCCATTTTGAAATGGCTCATGCCTTGTTAAATTATGATGGTCCCTGCAAGAACATTCACGGACATTCCTATCAGCTCAATGTAACCGTTAAAGGAGTTGTAAAGTCAGGTACTTTTGATTCAGATGAAGGCATGGTTGCTGATTTTGGAGAGATTAAAAAAATTGTAATAGAACAAATTATCGATGTTTTCGACCATTCTTTGGTTCTTAATGAAAAAGCACAAATAGATACTTCAAATTTTTCATTCATGAATAAATTAATTCGTGTACCTTACCAACCCACTTGCGAAAATATGTTGATTCATTTTTCTGATTTAATTAAGCAAAAATTACCTCAAAACATTAAGCTATATTCACTTTTTTTGAGAGAAACTAATACCTCTTTTGCCGAATGGTTTGCAGAGGATAATTAATCTCAATCACCATATTTTGTTGCCTTTACTTAATTTATTTTGAGTTTTTTCTTTTTTTAAGTAAATTAGTTTATTCTTTTTAAACTAAATTTTATGAAAAAACTTTTACTCCTTTTTGTTGTACTTTTTTCTTTTAACGAAAGCAAATCGCAAGTATTAAAAACGGAATGTATTTGATTTGGTTAGCTTTTGTTGACGGGACAACCGACCTGTTTAAAATTTCTATAAATCGATAAGATGTAAAATCAGACTTTTTTTCACAAATGGCGACTATCGGTTTTTTTTTCAAATAAAATAACTACATTCGTAGTAAATTTATGTTATGCAACACAAAATTAAACATCGTCTAAAACAAGAACTTAAACGTAATCCGGAGTGATTAAAAGTTTGTTTATATTATAATCTAAACAAGATATCTAATCACTAATTACTAATCACATTTAAAATTTATGCCTCGTTATCATACTCTTGGAGTAATTCCTCCAAAAAGACATACAACGTTTGATAAACCAAATAATCAAGGGATTTATCAAGAAGAATTGTTTGGTACTGCTGGATTTGTTGGTATGTCATCATTGATTTATCATATTTATCCACCAACTGTTGTTTCCGAAATAAAACAAATTAAGGATTTGACACCCAAAATTGCCATTCAAAAAAACATGAAAGCAATGAGCTTTCAAGGTTTTTCGTTACCTCAAGTTGATGATTATATTGAAAGTCGTAAAGTCTTATTTACAAATAAAGATTTAAGTATTGGATTAGCAGCACCCAAAGAATTTTCAAAGAAATATTTTTATAGAAACAGCGATTGTGATGAGATGTTGTTTATACACGTTGGTTCAGGCAAATTAAGAACCATGTATGGAAATATTGATTTTAAATACGGTGATTATTTGATAATTCCTAGAGGAACAACTTATCAAATTGATTTTGATTCAACAGAAAATAGAATACTTTTTATTGAATCAACCAGCCCGATATTAACACCATCTCGGTATAGAAATAATTTTGGTCAACTTTTGGAACACTCACCCTTTTGCGAAAGAGATTTTAGACTTCCGCAAGATTTAACAACACATGAAGTTAAAGGTGAATTTAAAGTGCTTTCCAAAAAACAAGGAATTTTATGGGAATATACCCACCAAAATCACCCTTTTGATGTTGTAGGATGGGACGGATTCAATTATCCCTATGCGTTTTCAATTCATGATTTTGAGCCAATAACTGGAAGAATACACATGCCACCACCAATCCACCAACAATGGGAATCTGCAGGGTTTGTAGTTTGTTCATTCGTGCCCAGATTATACGATTATCACCCAAAAGCTGTTCCGGCACCATACCATCATAGTAATATAGACTCTGAAGAGATTTTGTATTACGTTGACGGCGATTTTATGAGCAGAAATAACATTCAAAAAGGACAACTTACTTTACATCCTGGTGGCATTCCTCATGGTCCACATCCGGGAGCCATTGAAAGAAGTGTGGGTAAAAAATCAACAGAAGAATTAGCGGTAATGATTGACCCATTCAGTCCTGTAATGATTACTGAAGAAGCATTAAAATTACAAGTTGATGATTATTATAAATCATGGCTTATCTGAAATTATAAAATAAATAAAAATAGTATGAAAGAAATAAAAAGTGTAGAATATGGGTTAGAAAAAATTTTTGAAGGAGCTCAAGATTTTTTGCCTTTAATGGGTACCGATTATGTTGAATTTTATGTTGGAAACGCAAAACAAGCAGCCCATTTTTATAAAACGGCTTTTGGTTTTCAGTCGTTAGCATATAAAGGTCTTGAAACAGGTTGTAGAGATTATGCCTCTTATGTAATAAAACAAGATAAAATCAGACTCGTTTTAACCACACCTTTAAATTCAAAATCACCAATAAACCAGCATATAGTTAAACACGGTGATGGCGTAAAAGTGATAGCCTTATGGGTTGAAGATGCTCGTAAATCGTGGGAGGAAACAACTAAGCGTGGTGCAAAATCATTTATGGAACCTACGGTTGAAAAAGATGAATTTGGTGAAGTTGTACGTTCTGGAATCCATACCTATGGCGAAACAGTACATGTTTTTGTCGAGAGAAAAAATTACAATGGAGTTTTCATGCCGGGTTATCAAGAATGGAAATCAGAATATAATCCTGAGCCTACCGGATTAAAATATATCGACCACATGGTTGGAAATGTAGGGTGGAATGAAATGAATCAATGGGTGAAATTTTATGAAGATGTAATGGGCTTTGTGAATTTCTTGTCATTTGACGACAAACAAATACATACAGAATATTCTGCATTGATGAGTAAAGTGATGAGCAACGGCAATGGTAGAATAAAATTTCCAATCAATGAACCGGCTGAAGGAAAAAAGAAATCACAAATTGAAGAATATATTGATTTCTATGAAGGACCGGGTGCTCAGCACATAGCAGTAGCAACTGATGATATTATTAAAACTGTTTCAAAGCTGAGGGCAAGAGGCGTAGAATTTTTGTCAACACCTCCTGAAGAGTATTATAGAGCAGTACCAGAAAGATTAAGAAATCACAATCATAAGTTAAATGAAGACATTGAAACACTTAAAAGTCTTGGTATTATGATTGATGCTGATGAAGAAGGATACTTACTTCAAATTTTCACAAAACCTGTTGAAGATAGACCGACATTATTTTTTGAAATTATTCAACGAATGGGTGCCAGAGGATTTGGTGCAGGAAATTTTAAAGCTTTGTTTGAATCTATTGAAAGAGAACAAGCTAAAAGAGGAACACTTTAATTTTTTTAACTATAAAATCAATTATTATGAACAAGAAAAAACTTATAGCTCTAGGAATAATAGCATTTTTAATTCTGTTACCTTTTAGAACTGCCTTTATCAATTTTACTATTGAATCTGAATTTATTCAAGTTTTAGCAATGACACTTGTTGTTTTGGGTGCATGTGCAGCAATTATGATTTATAATGCTGGTTCTGAAGAAGAATCTTCTCATCAATAATTTTTTAAAGAAAAAGGTGTAGTTTTTTACTACACCTTTTTCTTCTTTTTCTTTTGAATTATCGTTTCATACGTTTTTCATTCGTGTGTCTTGGTTTTGACCCTCTATCGGATTGATTTCCAAACCTTCCTGAGCCTTTTCTTCGTTCACCTTCTTGTTTTGCTCCCCTTCCAAATTTATTGTTTCTAGGATTTTCTGAACGTGATTCGCTTCTGCTTCTTTCTTTTGAAAATTCAACTCTAATATCTCGGTTTTCAACTCTTTTTCCATTCAAGGAACTAATGAGTGAAGCTCCTGCTTCAGGATCAATATTTAAAAAAGTGAAACTATCAAATAAATCAATTTTTCCTATGCTATTTCCATCAATTCCAGACTGGTTACAAATAAACCCTAATACTTGTCCTTTGTTTTCAAAACCGTCGAGTTTTCCAATGTTTATAAATACTCTACTGTTACTAGAGCTACCACTATTGTTTCCTCTTTCATTATTTCTGTTGTTTCTGTCAAAATCTCTTTCTTTTCCTTTCTGACCTCTTGGTTCAACATTAATATCACCTGCTTTTTCATAAGTTTTTAGAAAACGATTAAATTCTGTTGATATAAATCGTTCAATAAGTTCTTCTTTTGAGAATAAAGATAATTCGTCGTATGCTTGGGATAAATAAGGTGCAATTCCTCGTCTGTTGATTTCAACTTCTTTTACATTATTTATTAACTGAATCAATTGATTTCCGCAAATTTCGTTTCCTGTAGGTACTTTTATTAATTCTAATTTTTTACCGATTTGTTTTTCAACCAATTTTATTCTACTTGATTTGCTTGGACTAACCAAAGCAATTGATTTTCCTGATTTACCCGCACGTGCTGTTCTTCCACTTCTATGAGTATAGCTTTCTATTTCATCCGGTAGGTCTATGTGAAAAACATGAGTTACATCATCAACATCTATTCCTCTTGCGGCAACGTCTGTAGCGATTAATACTTGCAATGCTCTGTTTCTGAATTTATTCATAACAGAATCTCTTTGGGCTTGTGATAAATCTCCATGAAGTGCATCGGCATTATAGCCATCAGTCATTAATTTTTCTGCAAATTCTTTTGCGTCTCTTCTGGTTCGAGTAAAAACAATTCCAAACATATCCGGAGAATAGTCAATAAATCTTCTAAGTGCTTGGTATTGGTCTCTTCCGCTAACCATTGCATATAGGTGAGAGATATTTGAAGCAGTACTGTTTTTCGTCCCAACAGTTACAGAAATAGGATTCTCCATGTAATTTTTTGCGATTCGCTCAACTTCTGCAGGCATTGTGGCAGAAAACAACCATGTTCTTTTGAATGGTGGTGTATCTTCTAATATTTGATTGATATCGTCTTTAAAGCCCATGTTTAGCATTTCATCGGCTTCATCTAAAATTACTCTTGAAACAGTATCAAATTTTAGTACTTTTCGTTCCATTAAGTCAATGGTTCTTCCTGGTGTTCCTACAATTATATTTGCACCTTTTTTTATTTCTCGAATTTGTTCACTAATGTTTGCTCCGCCATAAACAGCCACAATATTGATGCCTTTCAAGTACTTTGAATAGGATTTTAACTCTTTGGCAATTTGCAAACACAATTCTCTTGTTGGACACAAAATCAAGCCTTGAATTGCTCTATATTCGGTGTCTATATGCTGCAACAATGGCAAGCCAAAAGCTGCCGTTTTTCCTGTTCCGGTTTGTGCTAAACCTACATAATCTCTATCGCCAACTAATAATTGTGGTATAGATTTTTCTTGTATGGGAGAGGGGGTTTCAAAACCTAATTCTTCCACTGACTTGATAAGAAACTCATCAAGACCTAATTCTTTAAATGTCATTTATTTATTTTTTTATACCGAACCGGTATCTTGATTATTGCGGCGGGACCTTATCGCCAAGAATATTCTACTACCAATCAGGTGTTCTCGTTACAATCTACTTTTTTAGTAGAATTTTTGCGAAGTTAAGTATTTATTTGAATTTCAATAGTTTTGCTTTGACTTATTTTGAGTTGTTAAATTTTTCAATTAATAAATAACTGCTTTTTACTATTTTTTTTGTCCAAACAAATAATTGTTCAAGTCTTTCTTTTTCAGATAATTGCCATGGAATATCAGATTCTTTTAGTCGTTTAGTTACTTCATACAAAGTAATTGCTACTGAAACTGAAATATTTAAACTTTCAGTAAAACCATACATTGGAATTTTAACAAAACCATCTGCATTTTCAAATACAGTTTTAGACAACCCTTTTAATTCTGTCCCAAAAAAAAATGCAGTTTTTTGGTCAATTGGAAAGTCTGATATCAGATTATCGTGTGCATAAGGAGTAGTAGCAATTATCTTGTAACCTTTTTTTTTAAGTTCTTCTATACATTTTAAGCTATTATTTGTGCTTTTGTTGTATTTAGTGATAGTTAGCCATTTTGATGCGCCCATAACTACTTTGGGATTGATTTTGTATGTATTGTAGTTTTCGATAATATGAACATTTTGAATTCCAAAAATATCGCATGAGCGGAGAGCTGCACTGGCATTGTGAGGTTGAAAAATATCTTCTAGAACTACTGTAATATGATTAGTCCTGTGTTCGATAGTTTTTTTGAAAAGTTGTTTTTTATTTTCACTTACGAAGGTGTTTAGATAGTCTAATATTTCCGAAATATTTTTCATTTATTGTGGATGAAAATTAATGAAAAAAGACCACAATATGTGGTCTTTTTGCTGGGAAATTTGTTTTGATTAACTTAAGTAGGGTTTTAATAATTTGCTTTTTGAAGTATGTTTTAATTTTTTTATCCCTTTATCACGAAGTTGTCTTACTCTTTCACGCGTAAGTTCAAATCGTTCTCCTATTTCTTCCAGGCTAATTGGTGCTTTGTAGTTAATGCCATAAAAAAGTCGAATTATTTCTGCTTCTCTGTATGATAAAGTAGATAAGGAACGTTCTATTTCATTTTGTAGAGATTCTTTTAAAATGTCGGTATCAGGGCTATAAACGATTTCGTCGTCCATATATACGTCTAACATGCTATTACTGTCTTCATCAGAAGAAAGTGGAGCGTCCATAGATGAGTGTCTCCCTGAAATTCTAAATGATTCTGTTACATCAGAAAGAGTAATTTCTAAAGAGTCTGCTAGTTCTTCAAATGAAGGTTCTCGTTCAAATTGTTGCTCAAGTTTTGAGAATGTTTTGTTTACTTTAGAGATTCCGCTTATTTTATTTAATGGTAGTCGGACTATTCTTGCGTGTTCTGCAATTGCTTGCATTATAGATTGTCTAATCCACCAAACTGCATAAGAAATAAATTTAAATCCTCTGGTTTCATCAAACCGTTGGGCTGCTTTAATTAAACCAATATTGCCTTCATTAATCAAATCTGATAATGTTAAGCCTTGGTTTTGGTATTGCTTTGCAACAGAAACAACAAATCGTAGATTGGCTTTTGTAAGTTTTTCAAGAGCTTGTTCGTCGCCTTGTTTGATTTTTTGTGTAAGTTCTATTTCCTCCTCTGAACTGATCATTCCTATTCTCGAAATGTCTGATAAATATTTTTCTAATGATATACTTTCTCGATTTGTTACTTGTTTAGAAATCTTTAATTGTCTCATTACAATTTTATATTAGTTAGTATGGTGCAATTTACGATTCGTCGAACATTTAGTTTCATTCGTAGAAAATAGTTTTTAACAATAAAAAAGCCCCGATTAATCGGGGCTTTCAATACATATCAACAATTGTTTTTGTTTTATTATGCGTTTTCCTTTTGTGGTTTTTCCAATAAAACTTTTCTGGAGAGTTTTAATTTACCTGTTTTTGAATCAACTTCAATTAGTTTTACATCAATTTCATCACCCTCTTTTAATACATCTTCTACTTTTTCAACTCGTTCCCATTTGATTTCTGAAATGTGTAATAAACCATCTTTACCTGGAATTATTTCAACAAATGCTCCAAAATTGGTAATGGATTTAACTTTTCCATGGTATATTTCCCCTACTTCTGGTGTGGCAGTAATTGCTTTTATTCTTGCTAAGGCTGCTTTCATCGCATCACCGTCGTTAGTCATTACATCAACAAATCCTTTGCCATCAATTTCTTCAACTGTAATTACAGCTCCTGTTTTTGCCTGAATGTCTTGGATAATTTTTCCACCTGGTCCAATTAATGCTCCAATCATATCTTTTGGGATAATTATTTGAGTAATTCTTGGTGCATGCGATTTAAAATCTTCTCTAGGTTCTGAAATTGTTTTGCACATTTCACCTAAAATATGCAATCTTCCTTCTTTAGCTTGTGCTAATGCTTCTTCTAGTATTTGGTATGATAATCCGTCAACTTTAATATCCATTTGACATGCTGTTATACCATCTCTAGTGCCTGTTACTTTAAAATCCATATCTCCTAAATGGTCTTCGTCTCCTAAAATATCAGATAATACTGCATATTTGCCTGCTTTTGATATTAATCCCATGGCAATACCAGAAACAGGTTTCTTAATTTTTACTCCGGCATCCATTAATGCTAAGGTTCCAGCACAAACAGTTGCCATTGATGATGATCCGTTAGATTCTAATATTTCTGAAACAACTCTAATTGTGTATGGATTTTCAGTTCCAACAGGAATCATAGGTTTTAACGCTCTCAAAGCTAAATTTCCATGACCAACCTCTCTTCTTCCTACACCTCTATTTGGTCTTGCCTCGCCTGTTGAGAATGATGGAAAGTTGTAGTGTAACATAAATTTTTCTGAGCCAACATGTGTTGCACCGTCAATAACTTGCTCGTCTAATTTATTTCCTAGTGTAACAGTCGTTAGTGATTGAGTTTCACCTCTAGTGAATATTGATGAGCCATGTGCTCCAGGTAAATAATCAATTTCACTCCAAATCGCTCTAATTTCGTTTAATTTTCTACCGTCTAGTCGAATTCTTTGGTCGAGTATTACATCTCGAACTGCTTCTTTTTGAATTTTTTTGAAGTATTGACTCAACAAAAACTTTTCAGCTTTTTCTTCTTCGTTTAGTGTATTAATAAAAGCTTCTTTAACTGCTCCAAATTTTTCAGATCGCAAAGCTTTGTCGGCAATTCCGCTCATTGCAATTTCCTTGCATGGGGTAAAACAAGCTGATTTGAGTCTATTGAATAAATCTTCATTATTTCTTTCGTGGCAATATTCTCTCTTGGGAGATGATTTCCCAACCAAAGCAGCTAAATCTAGTTGAAGCTGACACTGTTTTTTAATTTCTTGATGTGCAACTTTAATAGCTTCCAACATTTCTGCTTCTGATACTTCTTTCATTTCGCCCTCTACCATCATAATATTATCAAGAGTAGCTGCAACAATAAGGTCAATATCTGCATTTTTTAGTTGGGTTAATGTTGGGTTAACTATCCATTTGCTTTCAACTCTAGAAATTCTAACTTCGGAGCAAGGTCCGTTGAAAGGAATGTCTGAGACTGCAATACAGGCTGAAGCGGCTAATCCAGCTAAGGCATCGGGTTGACAATCTTCTTCGTATGAAAAAAGTTGAACATATACTTGTGTGTTGGCATGGTAGTCATCAGGAAATAAAGGACGTAATGCTCTGTCAATTAATCTACTAATTAAAATTTCGTTGTCTGATGGTCGTGCTTCTCTTTTAAAGAATCCGCCAGGGAATTTACCTGCTGATGCGTATTTTTCTCTGTAATCTACTGTTAAAGGTAAAAAATCTAAGTCTTCACCGGCTTCTTTATCAGAAACAACAGTGGCTAATAACATTGTTTTTCCCATTTTAACTACTACAGAACCGTGAGCTTGTTTTGCTAATTTACCGGTTTCAATTTCGATGGACCTTCCATCACCTAATGTATAGGATTTTTTTACTCCAATTTGTGACATAATTTTTAGTTTTTGTTTTTTATATTAGATACGCCTTGTATCTTTTCTTGTTAAATTATTTACTCCTTAAAAAACAAAAAAGGGGAGTGCAATTTGCTCTTCCCCTCATTTGTTGTATTAATTTTTGTGATTAGAATTCAAAATTATTTTCTAATTCCTAATTCTTTAATCAATTCACGATATTTGATAATATCTTTTGATTTGTAATAGTCCAATAAACTTCTTCTTTTACCAACTAAAGTCAATAAAGCTTTCTGAGTACCTCTGTCTTTTTTGTTTTCTTTTAAGTGTTCAGTAAGATGGTTAATTCTGAAAGTAAACAAAGCTATTTGTCCTTCTGTTGAACCTGTGTTTTTTGCGTTTCCGCCAAATTTTTTAAAAATTTCTTGTTTTTTTTCTGATGTTAAATACATGCCAAAATTGTTTTAAATGTTTATTATGTATAATAAATTAAGGTTGCAAAAGTAAAACTTTTATTTGAATTGATATCAGTTGGACTTCAATTTATTTTGCTTTGGCTTCATTTTTTCAAAGAATTTATACAAATGATTACCAATCAAAAGGTTTTTAAGTATAATGTATTTAACTTTACAATTCAAAAAATTGAAAAATGAATGAACTTTTTGAAATAGCTAAATATTCAATCCCTGCTTTAGTTGTGTTTGTTGCAACTTTTTTAATTCTAAAAAAATTTATGGACAACGAATATCGTAAACAATTGTTGGAAATTCGTAAATCAAATTCTAATTATACAACACCCTTAAGGATGCAAGCGTATGAAAGAATGTTGCTATTTATGGAACGAATTTCACTAAATAATTTAGTGTCTAGAGTTGCTGTACAGGGAATGACAGCAAGACAGTTGCAGTCAGATTTAATTGTTACAATTCGTGCAGAATATGAACATAATTTAACCCAACAATTATATGTTTCATCGGGAGTATGGGATTCAATAAAATTAGCTAAAGAAGAGGTTATTAAAATTATTAATATAGCTACGGTTCAAGTTGGACCAGATGCAATGGGTTCAGAATTAAGTAAAAAAGTTTTTGAAATACTTCTGTCCTTAGAATCTTCACCTACTCAGGTTGCAATTAATCAAATTAAAAAAGAAGTACGACAGTATTTTTAATTTGTTACTTTAAAAAGTAATAATTGAATCCAAAACAGAAATTGGGTTGAAAAAAGAAAAAATGTTGACTAGCATTGTCTTTTGGGTCTGGTGATGACCGAATGCTTGGCATGTCTATAAAGCCACCTCGCAATTCACCTCGAAGAAAGAAATACTTGTAGATAATTAAATCCAAACCTGTTTTAACTGAAATTCCATAACCAGCTAAATGAAATTCGTCATAACGTTTTCCAAAAAGCAGTTGAACGTTTGAGCGAGGTAACATGAACCCGCCACCAAAACCAACCAGTGTATTGAGTTTGATTTTATTTTGATTGTGATTTAGCTTAAATAGTTTTAGAAGATTATCGTTTCTTGTAATTTCAAGATTAAAATAATTTAAACCATCAGTATGCTCAAAAGTTAAAAAATCACCTAGTAGAACAATATCATCGTTTTGGTAGGAACCGTCGTATTTGTTTCCTGTATGGATATATCCGCTAATTTTATTTGTAAGATAATTTTTCATTACATATTTCATGTGGTCATATCCGAAAGAGATATCTAATTTATCGTTAATAAAATATCCGATTCTAAAATTTGTTTGTGGTATGGTGATTCTACCAATATTAAAATAGGGGTCAAACCCAAATGGAGTTTGCCTGTCGTATGCTTTAACTTGGCTCAATGTAAAATCATATCCCTCACCGGTAAAATGAATATCCGAATCGGTGTACCATGAACGATTCCACCCCCATAATATATATGTCCTACCTTTGTTGCTGTATTCCGTTACAGATTTATTATCTTCTGAATATCCAATTTTTGAAATGAATTGTAAGATTAGAAGGATACTAATTGATTTGATAAAGGTTTTCATGTAAAAAATTTAATCAAAACAAAAGTAGATTTTTCGTGTTTCTAAATCTATTTTAAAATGAGGTTTTTTTCAATAAAAGATTTGCGGCACGAAACGGACTTATTTTATTTTGAATTACATCTTTTTCGATTTCTTCAATAGCATTTTTTATCAATGGGTTTTGATAAAAATGGTTGAGTAAGGCATTATTTATTGTTTCGGTTAACCAATATTTTGATTGTAGTTGTCGGTTGGAATAAAAACTCCCGTTTGATTTCGTCAGACTCACAAAGTTTTCAATTATTTCATATACGTTTTCTATGTTTTCTTGATTTAAAGCAGAACAGGTTTCAACAATTGGTTTCCACCCATTCTCATTAGAAGGAAAAAGGTGCAAAGCATTTCTATAATTCTGTTTTGCCATATTAACTACCGATTCTTTTTCAACATCTGTTTTGTTGATGAGTATTGCATCAGCCATTTCCATTATTCCTCTTTTTATTCCTTGCAGTTCGTCACCAGCATTTGCAAGCATTAACACCAAAAAGAAATCTGTCATTGAATTAACTACAGTTTCAGATTGACCAACACCAACTGTTTCAATCACAATTGTATCAAAACCAAAAGCTTCACAAAGTATAATGCTTTCTCGAGTAGCTTTTGCCACTCCTCCCAAATTACCTGATGATGGAGATGGCCTGATAAATGCATTTGATTGGGTTGACAGCGTATTCATTCTGGTTTTATCTCCTAAAATACTTCCGCCACTTTTTGTACTGCTTGGGTCAATTGCTAAAACTGCTATTTTTTTTTGATAATTATTTAAAATATAATTTCCAAAAGCTTCAATAAATGTGCTTTTACCAACTCCAGGAACGCCTGTAACACCAATTCTTATTGAATTTCCACTCAATGGTAAGCACATTTCAATTAATTCTTCAGCTATTGTTTGATGGTCAGTGCGAGTACTTTCCATTAGTGTAATTGATTTACTCAAAAGAGTTAAGTTTTTTTCTTTTATTCCGGTAAATAAATCATCTGCAGTTAAAGAATTTTTCATACGAAAATGGTTTGATTAGCTAAATTTAAAACTCAGGTCATAAAATTAACAAAAGTAAAAAAGATTGTTATTTTGAATTAATTGTTAATATCTCTATTTTCGTCGATGCAACTTTTTGTTTCGTCGAAACGTATTATTCTCAACTAATTTAACAAATTAAAACAGAAAGCCATGGACGGAGATTTTATTTTATTTCTGGTAACAATGGGAGTATTGTTTACCATTTTCGGAATTGTTTTTTAAATCGGAAAAGATTTTAAAAAGAAAAGAGGGTCGCAAACTTCAAAGTAGGGTTGTGGTGTTTTTTCTACCGGGTTTATCAAATAATAAAGCCCAATCTCAGATTGGGCTTTATCTTATTACTTTTTATTTTTGATTCGTTATTTTGTATAATCTACAACAGCTTTAAAAGCTTCCGGATGGTTCATTGCTAAGTCAGCCAATACTTTTCTGTTTAACTGAATATCTTTTTTAGCAACATTTCCCATGAATTTTGAATAGGAAAGTCCGTTTATTCTAGCTCCTGCATTAATTCTTTGAATCCAAAGAGCTCTGAAGTTTCTTTTCTTTTGTTTTCTACCTGAATATGCATAAACTCCTGCTTTATCAACAGCATTTTTTGCAACTGTCCAAACATTTTTTCGTCTTCCGAAAAATCCTTTGGCTCTTTTTAATATTTTTTTTCTTCTAGCTCTTGAGGCTACTGCGTTTACTGATCTTGGCATAATTTCTTACGTTTTTTGATAGTTAGTGTTCTTTTGAAAGAATCTTTAAACTAATTATCTGGTTTTTAACTTTTTTTTAATTTACGATAACCGATTTAAGGTAACACAATTTTGAGTAACTGATTGAATCAGATACACAATTGTAATTTAACATTTTTCACATCTGTAGGATCTACAGTTGTAAATTTGGTTAAGCTACGCTTTTGTTTAGTCGTTTTCTTAGTTAAGATGTGACTTTTAAAAGCATGTTTCCTTTTAATTTTTCCGGTTCCGGTTAATCGGAATCTTTTTTTGGCACTGGAGCCGGTTTTCATTTTAGGCATACTTAATTTATTTAATGGTTTTTATTACTTTTTCTTTTTTGGGGCAAGAAATATAAACATTTTCTTTCCCTCTAGTTTTGGCATACTTTCAACAATTGCTATTTCTTCCATTGCTTGAGCCATCTTTAACAAAAGGATTTCTCCTCTGTCTTTAAACACAATTGAACGACCTTTAAAGAACACAAAAGCTTTTACTTTTGAGCCTTCATTGATGAATTTGATTGCATGTTTTACTTTGAAATCAAAATCATGGTCATCTGTGTTTGGTCCAAAACGTATTTCTTTTACTTCAACTTTCTGCGCTTTGGCTTTAATTTCTTTTTGTTTCTTTTTTTGGTCGTATAAAAACTTTTTATAATCAACAATTTTACAAACCGGTGGAACTGCATTTGGTGATATTTCCACCAAATCTAACTCCATTTCTCTTGCTATTTCTAAGGCTTTTGCAATTGAATAAACTTTTGGTTCAATTCCTTCAGCGATTACTCTAACCTCTTTTGCAAAAATTCTTTCGTTTACCCGATGTGCATCTTGATTTGATTTGTTTCTATCAAACCGACCTTTATTTTCAAAGTTTCTTACTTCAGCCAAATTTTTTAATTATTTACTAAATTTTTTTTAATTTCTTCGTTAATTATATTCGCAAACTCCTCTATTTTAAATGTTCCCATATCACCTTCACCATGCTTTCTTACTGAAACAGTATTGTTTTCAACTTCTTTCTCTCCCAAAACCAGCATAAAAGGTACTTTTTTAAGTTCTGTATCTCTGATTTTTCTTCCAATTTTTTCGTTTCTGTCATCAACGAAGCCGCGAATTTCGTAATTATTTAATAAATTCAAAAGTTTTTCTGCATTTTCGTTGTATTTTTCGCTAATTGGTAGAATTGCTACCTGCTCAGGAGTTAACCATAGTGGGAATTTTCCGGCACAATGCTCAATCAAAACTGCCACAAATCTTTCCATAGAGCCAAAAGGTGCTCTGTGAATCATAACAGGTCTATGCATTTCATTGTCGTTTCCTTTGTACTCCAATTCAAATCTTTCGGGTAAATTATAATCAACTTGGATAGTTCCTAGCTGCCAACTTCTACCCAAAGCATCTTTCACCATAAAGTCAAGTTTAGGTCCATAGAATGCAGCTTCTCCTAATTCTACAACAGTTTTTAATCCTTTTTCATTAGCGGCTTTAACAATAGCACGCTCTGCTTTTATCCAATTTTCATCACTTCCAATGTATTTTGTTTTGTTTTCAGGGTCTCTTAATGAGATTTGGGCGGTGTAGTTCTCAAAACCTAAAGCTTTAAAAACATAAAGAACTAAGTCAATTACTTTTTTAAATTCATCTTCAACTTGGTCTGGTCTGCAAAACAGGTGAGCATCGTCTTGTGTAAAACTTCGTACTCTTGTTAACCCGTGTAATTCTCCGCTTTGTTCGTAACGATAAACTGTTCCAAACTCTGCAAAACGAATGGGTAAATCCTTGTATGAGCGTGGTGTACTTTTATAAATTTCACAGTGGTGAGGACAATTCATGGGTTTCAATAAAAATGTTTCTCCCTCGTGTGGAGTTAAAATTGGTTGAAATGAATCTGCACCGTATTTTTCGTAGTGACCTGAAGTTACGTATAAATCTTTTGCACCAATATGTGGCGTAATTACCGGTAAATAACCTGCTTTCAATTGTGCTTTTTTTAATAATTGTTCCAATCTTTCTCTAAGCATTGCACCCTTGGGTAGCCACATGGGTAGCCCTTGTCCTACTTTATTTGAAAAAGTGAATAATTCCAATTCTTTTCCAATTTTTCTATGGTCGCGTTGTTTTGCTTGTTCAAGCAAATCCAAATATTCATCTAACATTTTTTGTTTAGGGAAAGATATTCCATAAACACGAGTCAATTGGTTTTTTGTTTGATCGGCTCTCCAATATGCTCCTGCAACATTCATTACTTTAAATGCTTTTACAATTCCTGTATTGGGAATATGCCCACCTCTACACAGGTCGGTAAAATTTGAATGATCGCAGAATGTTATTTCACCGTCGTTTAGGTTTTCTATCAATTCTATTTTGTATTCGTTGCCTTCACTTTTATATTTAGCTAGAGCATCAGTTTTACTAACGCTACGCATTATAAAATCAGCCTTTTCTCTGGCACATTCTAAAAAAGTATCTTCAATTTTTTTAAAATCCTCCTCTCGAATCGGAGTAGGTGAGTCAACGTCATAATAGAATCCATTTTCTATGGCTGGCCCGATAGTGAGTTTAACTCCGGGATATAATTTTTCTAATGCTTGAGCTAAAATATGGGCAGATGAATGCCAGAATGCCTTTTTCCCATCTTCGTTGTCAAAAGTAAACAATGTAACTTTTGCATCGGTAGTTATTGGTGTTGTCGTTTCAACAGTAGTTTCGTTAACTTTTGCTGAAATTACATTACGAGCCAATCCTTCACTGATGCTCATGGCAACATCCATCGGTGTGCTTCCTGATGGCAGTACTTTCACTGCTCCGTCGGGTAAAGTTACATGTATCATTTTTAAATAATTAAGGTCGCGAATTTACACTTTATAGTTGAATTTTTTTTAACACAAAAAATTCCTTCTAAACCAATTTAAAAAAAAGCGACAAGAAAATTTTTCCAGTCGCTTTAATTTAAGAAGATAATTCGATTTAATTTATTTTTTGAAAATGTGATGTAAAGTGTCTGAGAAACTTAGGTTCTTTAACAATTTTATATCCTTTTGTATTATTTCTATTCTTTAGGATTTCATCAAAAGTTTCAATAACATATTCAATATGACTTTGTGTATAAACACGACGTGGTATTGCAAGTCTAACTAATTCCATAGGTGCAGGAATTAATTTTCCATTTTCGTCATATTTTCCAAACATCACCGAACCAATTTCTACAGTTCTGATTCCACCTTTAATGTAAAGTTCACAGGCTAAAGCTTGTCCTGGATATTGATCAACCGGTATGTGGCTATATAATTTTTTTGCATCAATATAAACGGCATGTCCGCCTATTGGCATCATAACAGGAACACCCATTTTGTGTAGGTGTTCACCTAAATAGGCTGTACTTTTTATGCGATATTCCAAGTATGCAGGGTCAAAAACTTCTTTTAATCCAATTGCTAGGGCTTCCATATCTCTTCCGGAAAGACCGCCATAGGTTGCAAATCCTTCGGTAATAATCAAAAGATTTGTACATGCTTCAGCTATTGATTTATCTCTAACAGTAAGAAATCCACCCATGTTAACTAACGCATCTTTTTTTGAACTCATTGCTGCTCCGTCGGTTAAAGAAAACATTTCTTGGGCAATTTCTTCGTAGGTTTTATTTTCATAACCAGTTTCTCTGTGTTTAATAAAGTAGGCATTTTCAGCAACTCTACAGCAATCGAGAATGAGTAATACACCGTGTTTTTTACAAATTGCACTAACATCTTTTGTGTTTTGCATGCTTACGGGTTGACCGCCACCACTGTTGTTGGTTACAGTTAATATTACAGCACCAATATTTTTAGCTCCTTTTTCTTGAATTAATTTTTCTAATTTATCGGTATTGATATTGCCTTTAAACGGGTGTAATAGTGAAGGATCGTGAGATTCATCTATTGCAATATCAATAGCCTCGGCTCCGGAGAATTCAATATTTGCTCTTGTGGTGTCAAAGTGGGTATTGCTTATAAATGTTTTGCCTTTTCCGCCTAAATGACTATATAAAATTCTCTCCGCAGCTCGTCCTTGGTGTGTTGGCAAAACAAATTCCATTCCTGTTAAATGTTTTACAGCCTTTTCCATGCGTTCCCACGACTTAGAACCGGCATAAGATTCATCTCCTATCATTACACCTGCCCACTGGTCAGCACTCATTGCAGACGTACCGCTATCGGTTAAAAAATCGATAATTACTTGGTCAGATTTCAGTAAAAATGTATTGAAATTAGCTTTTTCTAAGAATTTTTCTCTTTCTGCCTCCGTACTCATAAAAATGGGCTCAACAGATTTTATTTTAAAAGGCTCTATAATTGTTTTGTGTTTCATTGTTCAATTTTATTAGATTAAATTTTGTTGAAATTAATATTCTTATGGGAAGAAATTTATCTAAATGAATCACGTTTTTTGATATTCAAATGATTGAAATCAACTTTGATTTTATTTTTGAAAATAATTAGAGGCATCTCTTTACACCCAGATTATTGGGTTTGCAAATGTATTAAAATTAAAATTTTTAGGCTGTTAATTTTATTATTTTAGCAAAAAATTGAAATAGTTATATCGTAACTAAACTACCTAAGTATATGGAAAAGAAAATTTTTAAGTATATAAACTCAAATCAAGTGTTAACTTTTTCAACTTCAATTGATAATCAATCTTATTGTGCTTTGTGTTTTTATGTTTTTGATGAGGCAAATCATACGCTAATCTTTTTATCAGATAAAGAAACCCGTCATATAAAGGAAGCAATGTCTAATTCAAAAGTTTCAGGAACCATTACAAATGATGAAATTAGCATATCTAAGCTAAGGGGAATTCAATTTTTAGGTGAATTTATTGTCCCTGACAAGCTTTTAACATCTGAATTCTATGATAAATATTACAAAAGATTTCCCTTTGCAAGAATGAAACCCTCTCCAATCTGGGGAATTAAGTTGTCATACATCAAAATGACTGATAATACTTTGGGTTTTGGGAAAAAAATAATATGGCAAAATTGAGTGTTTGATTTTTAACACGAATGAATCATATTTAAAAAAAATTAAAATAGTTATTTTTTTTGATTTTAATCAATTGTATTTAAAACAATTGATAAATCTGATATTTTAAGTGTTTTTTAATAAAAATATCCTCTAAATCGAATAGATACACATCGGTAAAGAAGCAACCAACAAATTATAATTTCGTTTAATTTGGCAAAACATTAGACAAATTAAGTGTGTTATTCTATGAAAAATTTCTACAAAAAATTAATTACGCTTTTTCTATTCTTACCGGTTATTACGTATTCTCAAGTTACTATTTTCTCTGAAAATTTTGAAGCTGCCTCTGAGGGTGAACTTTCCGGTGTTACATTTAATGGCTGGAGGCAATATACAGTTACTGCTACTGAGAGTGATTGGTCAATTACTAACAATTGTCCAATTACAGGTAATTATTCGATGACATTACACTCGTATGGGACATATTGTGATTATGCTTGGGATGATAACGGTAATGAAGTTGCGTATTATGCAACAATGATTAATGCTAGTGGATATAACACAACAACTTTATCTTTCAATTGGAAATGTGGAGGAGAGGTTAGTTATGATTACGGTCGAGTTTGTTGGTCAACCAATGGTACTACATGGACTGATTTTACAAATAGTGGAACGTATGTAGGTCAACCTACAACAACACAAACAGTTACAAACTTAAATATATCTGAAGTTGACGGTACATCGTTTTATCTTGGATTTCGGTTTAGAAATGATGCAAATACTGGTTCTGCTCCGGGTTTTAATGTAGATAATATTGTTGTAAAAGCGATTTCAAATTGTGCTGTTGTTGGAGGTACATCATCAATATCAATTTCACAAGGTTGTGGAGCAACAAACACAACCCTATCTCTAACTGGAGAAGGAGCTGGAAGTATTCAGTGGCAAACTTCTACTGATGGTGGAGCAACATGGTCAAACATTGCAGGTGCTACAACCGACCCTTATGTTCATAACACATCTGCTACCAGATTATACAGAGCTGCTGTAACCAGTGGTTTACTTCTTATTCTTCTATATCATCATACACAGCTTCATGTGATATTATACATCCAGCCTCTGGATTTGCTAGTCAAACGATAAATTGTGGCTCATCTTATACCTATTATGATCCAGGTACTACTGGAAATTATGGGAACAATCAAAACGGGTTAATGACTATTTGTCCTTCAACTCCCGGTCAATATATAAGTGTAAACTTTACAGCATTTAATATAGAAAATGGGTACGATAAAATTATTGTTTTTGATGGAAACAATGCCGGAGATGAAATATTAGGAATATATACAGGAACAGCTTTAAATGCTACTACCGTGAAAGCAACAAATTCAAATACATCAGGTTGTTTGTCGTTTAGATTTTATTCTGATGCAGCAACTACAACAGCAGGTTGGCAGGCAACAGTAACCTGTACAGCTGTACCCTCTCCAACAGTTCCAACACAAAATCCTGAAGACTGTCAGGGAGCATATACAATTTGCAACAACGGTGTTTTTACAGGCGGTACAAACAATTATGGATTTGACGAATTACCGGATCAATGGAACTCTTGCTTAGGTAATGCTGGTACCAGAGGTGAATATGAATCAACTTGGGCTGTGTTTTCTCCTGCAACTAGTGGAACAATAGGGTTTGCTTTAACACCCACATCTGCTTGCGACTATGATTGGGCTATCTGGGGACCATACTCTTCTTTACAATGTCCTGCTTTCACAAATGATAATCCGGTTAGATGTTCTTCAACAAGTTTAGCTGGGACCGGAAATCCAGGAACTACTGGATTAATTGCACCTGCCAATGATACCATCGAACAAAACGGTGAGTATGGTGGAGGGGCTAATGAAAATGGAAAATTAAAACCATTAAATGTTCTTGCTGGAGAAGTATATATTATGATGCTCGATAACTGGAGTGCAAGCGTTACCACTTTTTCACTCACATGGAATCTTACGAATGGAGCTACATTGGATTGTACGCCACCTTTACCAGTAACTATGTCCAGCTTTGAAAATACATGTGAACACGGAAAGACTAAACTAAAATGGACTACTGAGACTGAAATCAACAACGATTATTTTGCAATAGAAAAGAGTGATGAAAAGTTTCAATTCTATGAAATAGGAAGGGTTAATGGAAATGGAAACTCTAATGTTACAAACAGTTATAGTTTTACTGATGATTTTTATAACAATTCAACTACATACTACCGATTGAAGCAAGTAGATTTTAATGGTGAATTTATGTATCATAGAATAGTTGCTTCTAACTGTTATAGAACAGAATTTGAAGTTGTAAACCAACAATTGGAGTCGAGCAATTTAAACATGATTATAAACAGTGTACAAAACGAAAAAATTACTCTTCAACTGTTTGATATCAGAGGAAAACTAATTGCTGAACGTGTTGAACAGCTAGAATTAGGAAATAATAAAATTTCACTTGCCGATTTTAATATTAATAACGGAATATATATGATAAATATAATTGGTGAAGTTCATAAATACCAGTCGAAAATTATCAGAAAATAGTGGTAATAAAATAAGAAAGTAAAAGCTCTGCTTTTTATTTAAGCAGAGCTTTTTTATTAAAATTCCATGTGAAGTTTAACATTGATTTGACGTGATGTTAGATAATTTGGAACAGCATATCTTCTTCCGGAAACATCCTCAATCCACTGATAAGAAATAACATTGTTTATCTGTAAAAGATTAAATACTTCGGCACTTATCCAAATGTTTTTAAAATACTTAATGGGGTTGCTTCCTTTAAATTCTTTTTTCTCGCTCTTTAAATGGTAAGAGAAACCTAAATCAACCCTTCTGTAGTCAGGCATTCTGAATGTATGTTTGTATCTTTCGTGTGTATTCGTAGGGCCAAAGGGTAGTCCCATGCCATAATACAAAGCAATATGCATTCTTAGACTTGGTAATTTTGGAATATAATCTTGAAAATATAAAGATGCATTAATTCGTTGGTCAGATGGTCTTGGAATGTATCCGGGTTCTATTTTTACGCTATCAACAGCTTTGTAGTTTACTGTATATCCAGGAACTATTTTTTCACCATCGCTATTATAATAATCATAGTAGTAATCGTCAAATAAATCCTCTTCAGTTTTCATAAACGAAACGCTAAACCATGATTCTACATCTTTAACAAATTCACCGTTTATTTTGAAATCAGTTCCGTAAGTATACGCTTTTGCATTATTTTTTGCATAGTAACGAATTCTAACATTATCAATTTCATACGGAATAACGTTATCCATTAATTTATAATAAGCTTCTGCTGTAAATTTAAAAGGTCGTCCCCAGGCTTTAAAATTATGGTCGGCACCTAGGATTGCTTGATAAGATATTTGAGATTTTATTGATGAATTTATTGACCCATCAAAATTTCTCATTTCTCTATAAAAAGGTGGCTGATAATAAACCCCTCCGGATAAACGAAACAAATAATCGTGTTTCCAATTTGGTTTTATAGAAAAAGAACTTCGTGGACTAAAAATAAATTCGTTGTTAAAATCCCAATAATTTGCTCTAGTACCAAATGAAAATGAAAAAGCAGTCGAATCTTCAGATTCCCATTTCCAAGTGCGTTGCAAATAACCGCTGTATCTATTGCTGGAAATGTTTATTTTAGATTTCAGCAATTCATTGAGTTCTAAAAGTTGAATAGGTTGTGCATTAGGGTTTGTATATCCAACGGAATCAGATGAGTGTGGGGTTAAATACCCGGTAGAATCAATAATTCCCCATTCACTGATTTTGTCAACAATCATTTCTCGTTGGTACTTTACACCCCAAAATGTTGTGTGTTTATTGGAAATAATTTTTCCTTTATGCTCAAGATTAAAAATTGTTGCATCAAGTCTGTTTCTGGCATGATTTAAAAATGAGCCAACACCTCTGTTGAATTTAACATCGCCAAAAGTTTCTTTACTCAAATCTCGCTCTAATTCATCTATGCGATATGCTCCTTCAATGTCGTATTTTTCATCTTCTTGAGATGCAAAAAATGAGCTGATTAATTTGAGTTCAACATTATCTTTGGGTCTGTATGTATTGCTTACTGCACCAAAATAGGTTGAAAATTGGTCAACCTCTTGCCCTTCAAAAAAAACTGACAGCTGGAGAGCTTCGTTAATTGTTCCAAATTCTGTTTTTCGAGTTGTTGGAATAAATTTATATTGATTTTGTGCTACATTTCCCAAAAATCCGATTTCCCATTTTTCTGAGATATCATAAGTAAGGTAAGTTTGGATATCATAGAATGAGGGTTGATAGTTTCCGTCTGTATCTAGACTGCTTAACACATATCGATTTGTTTTATATCGTACACCATTTAAAAAAGTGAAACGGTGATTTTTACTGGCTCCACCAAAATTAAATTGACCACCTTGCAAACTAAGAGTAGAGGAGCCAGAGAATTTATCCGGTTCGCGATATTTAATATCCAATACAGAAGCCATTTTATCTCCATATTTTGCATCAAAACCACCGGCTGAAAACGAAATATCACTAACCAAGTCAGAGTTAATAAAACTCAGACCTTCTTGCTGACCGCTACGAATTAGAAATGGTCTGAAAATCTCAATATCATTCACATAGATAAGATTTTCGTCATAATTACCACCTCTGACAGAATATTGTGAACTCAACTCATTGTTTGATGAAACACCTGGAAGAGTTTTTAAAATAGCCTCAAAACTACCTGATGAACTTATAAAACCACTGGCTAAGTTGGGTTGGATTTTTACCATCGTTCCAATTCTTTCTTTTTCGTCTTTGAATTCAAATTCTTCAATTTTTGTAGATAATTTTTGAATTTCTTTGTTATAGATAAACGTTTGATTTTCTTCTAAATGAAATTTTTCTGTTATTGGAGAATATCCTAAAAAAGATATGCCAATAGAAACATCTTGGTTTGCAGGAACCTGTATTGAAAAACTACCGGATTTATCTGAAATTGTGCCTTTGGTTGACCCGATTATTGCAATTGTTGCTCCTTCGATAGCTTCGTTGCTTTCATTTTTGATTTTTCCTTTAATGGTCGCTGTTTTCTGAGCATAGGTAATTGTGCTCAAAAAGATGAGAAAGCATATCAGATAAAATTTAAAATTCAGTTGCAAATGTGATATTATAAGGAAACCAAAAGTAGTAAAAACCGAATTTAAAACAGAAAGATGATGTTTTTATTGCTATTCATCAGCGTTTAGATTAGATAAAACTTCATCTTTCTGTTTTGCATCAGGAAAGAAGCTTAATAATTTATCCAAAACTTCATCAACAATCCTATCCGGGCATGAAGCACCGCTTGTTAATATAATTTTAATCGGGTTTTTATTTTTCAAAAAATGTTTAGTTTTTACATGTTTTTGACTATTGTAAATGAAATGATTAATCTCATTTGGGCTGATAATTTCATCAGCAGAATTAATAAAGTATGTAGGAAGCTTTTCTTCACAAAGTTCCACAATATGAGAGGTGTTTGAACTGTTATATCCGCCAACTACAATTGCCAAATCTGCAGGAACTTCCAAGAGTCCCAAAGTTGCCTGTTGATTATCGTTTGTTGCATAACAGAGAGTGTCTCTTGTATCGGCAAAGTGGTTTTTATATTCCTGTTGACCGTATTTTTTTATCATGGTATTTTTTAGAAAATCTGCTATTTCTTGAGTTTCTGTTGCCAACATGGTAGTTTGGTTTACAACACCAATTTTAGTTAAATCTTTTTCAGGATTGAAATCTAAGGAATGCCTCCCTTTGAATTTTTGATAAAACTCGGCGTAAGCTTTCTTTTCGAGTATAATGTCCTCCAAAAATTGAGCTTCAATGATGTCTTTGATAACCAATGAATGACCATTGTTTGTGCTGTGTGAAAAGGTAGCTTTTGTTTCTTCGTGTTTTTCTTTTCCGTGAATTATAATTGTAAAATCATTGTTCCCTAATTTTTCCGATTGTTTCCAAACTCTTTCAACAAAAGGACATGTTGTGTTATATAATTGAGTTTCAATATTTTTTTCTTTTAATATTTTTTCAATCTCCAATGTGGTTCCGAAAGCTGGAACAACAACAATATCATCACTTGTAATTTTATCCCATGGAATAAATTGGCTACCATGAGTGTCCATAATAAATTTAACGCCGCGTTCTTCTAAATCCTTGTTAACAATAGGATTGTGTATCATTTGACTTAACAAATAAATATTTTTATCTGAATTTTCTTCAATTGCTTTGTATGCAATTTCAATAGCATTTTCAACACCATAGCAGAAACCAAAATGCCTTGCAATTAAAAACTGAACTGGACCAAAATCAAGTAGAGTAGGAGTAAAGCTCTTTTTTTTAGGATCGGTAAGTTTTCTTCTATTTTTTATAAATGAAATAAATGAACTTCTATAGAAATTTGGTATTTCAAAAGATTTCATGATAAAACTAAAATTTAATTCCTTTACTCCCTCTAGAGAAACGTTTAGCAGCGTCTGAAAGTTTACCTGTTTTTTTACTTTCGGTAACAGTTGCAGATTTTACTTTAAATCCTGATTTTTCACCGGCTTCTTTAAGCTCTCTCTCTTTATCAGCTTTTTCCTTTTCATGAGCTAATCGAGCAGCTTCCTCTTCCATTTGCCTTTTCAGTTGAGCTTCTTCCAAATCTTTTAATTGTTTTTCTCTGGCGGCTTGTTCTTCAGCTAATTTTGCGTTTATCTCATCAATTTCTTTTTGCTTAGCAGCTTCTGTTTCACGAGCTAATTTTGCATCATTTTCTGCTTTTTCTTTAGCCAAACGCTCTTCTTCTTGTTTTTTGGCAGCAGCTTCTTGTTCAGCTTTTGCTTTAGCCTCAGCATTTGCTTTGGCTTTGGCTTCAGCTTCTGCTTTTTCTCTAGCCAAACGTTCTTCTTCTAATTTTTTAGTGGCAGCCTCAGATTCTGCTTTGGCTTTGACTTCTGTCTCTGCTTTTTCTTTTGCTAATCGTTCTTCTTCTTGTTTTTTAAGAGCAGCTTCCGCTTCTGCCTTTGCTTTAGCCTCCGCCTCTGCTTTGGCTTTAGCCTCTGCCTCCGCTTTTTCTTTAGCCAAACGTTCTTCTTCCAATTTTTTAGCTTTCGCCTCAGCTTCTGACTTTGCTTTAGCTTCCGCCTCCGCTTTGGCTTTGGCTTCTGCCTCTGCTTTTTCTTTAGCAATTCTTTCTTCTTCTAATTTTTTAGCGGCAAACTCAGAATCTGCTTTTGCTTTGGCTTCAGCCTCTGCTTTGGCTTTAGCTTCCGCTTCTGCTTTTTCTTTAGCGAGTCTTTCTTCCTCTTGTTTTTTAAGAGCTGCATCCGCTTCAGCCTTTGCTTTAGCCTCCGCCTCCGCCTTAGCTTTGGCTTCTGCTTCTGCTTTTTCTTTAGCGAGTCTTTCTTCCTCTTGTTTTTTAAGAGCTGCATCCGCTTCAGCCT